>JBJOKE010000052.1:0-14702 GCA_046046245.1 Pseudomonadota bacterium
CGACGGCAGTCTCGAGCTCAGCGACCGGCCCGCGTCCGGTGGTGCCACGCCGCTCGGCCAGCGGACCTACGCGCTCCCGCCCCAGACCGCTTCGGCGCAGCGTGCGCAGGCGGAGCGGGACTACTGGCGGCAGCAGTCCGAGGCCTTCGACCGGCGACAGCAGGAGCGCGACCGGCTCGCGGCCGCCGAGGCCGAGCGCCGCGAACGCGCCCGCCCGCCGCAGGTCGTGGTGGCCGACGGTCGCCACGGCGTCTGGGGCTGGGGCCCGGGGGTCGCGCCCCGGCCGCCGTTCCCCCGCCCCCCCGTGGACAACGGCCTCGGCCCGCAACCGGCGCCGCTGCCCGGGCCGTACGGTTCGAACGGCAGCTCCGCCTACACCAGCAGCCCGGGCGCCGTGCAGGGCCGCCCGACCGGCGGATTCATCGGCAGCGGGTTTGCCACAGGCCGGTGAAGGCGGCCGGTCCTGTTGATGCCGGTGAAGGCGGCTGTGGGGCTTCACCGTCCTGCCAGGAATCGGCTATCATCGTGGGTTTCCCGGAAAGTCTGCAAGGAACCCCGATGGTCGTTCTGCGTCTCTCGCGTGGCGGTGCCAAGGCCCGTCCCTTCTACAACGTCGTCGCCACCGACAGCCGCAACCGTCGTGACGGCCGGTTCATCGAGCGCCTCGGCTTCTACAACCCGATCGCCGCAGAAGGCGAGGACGGCCTGCGCCTGCAGCTCGACCGCGTCGCGTACTGGAAGAGCCACGGCGCGCAGGTCTCGCCGACCGTGCAGCGCCTGATCAAGGAATTCACGGCCAAGCAGTCGGCCGCGCCGGCCGCGGCCTGAGCCGCGATCCGGTCGCGTCCCCCGCCCGGTCCACCGCCGCCGTGACGGCGTCCGACCCCAAGCCCCCGATCCCGCTCGGGCGCGTGGTCGACGCCTGGGGCGTGAAGGGCTGGGTGAAGGTCGAGCCGTTCGCCGGAGCCGGCGACACGGCACTGCTGAAGGCGCCGCGCTGGCATGTCTCGCGCGCCGCCTCCCCCGCGCATCCGGCGATCGACCGCTGGCTGGTTCTGAACGGCACGCGGCGCCACGCCGCGACCGTCGTCGCCAAGCCCGAGGGCGTCGACGACCGCGACGCCGCGCTCGCGCTGAAGGGCGCCGAGGTCGGCGTGCTCCGCGCGGACTTCCCGCCGTTGCGCGACGGGGAGTACTACTGGGTCGACCTGGTCGGCTGCGCCGTCTCGAATCCGGCCGGAGAGTCGCTCGGCACGGTGGTGTCGGTCGACGACCACGGCGCGCACGCGATCATCGAGACCGACGCCGGCCACCTGATCCCGTTCGTCGACGCCTACGTCGTCGACGCCGTCCCGGCCGAGGGGCGGATCGTCGTCGACTGGCAGGCCGACTGGTCGCGCTGACCGGCAGCGGTCGGCGCGCATCGGTTCCCACGCCGCCCCGGAGCCCGCGATGGACGTCGAGGTCGTCACGCTCTTCCCCGAGATGGTCGAGCATGCGGCGCGCTTCGGCGTGACCGGCCGCGCGATCGAGCGCGGCATCTGGCGACTGCGCTGCTGGAATCCGCGCGATGTCGCGTCCGACGCCTACCGTCGTGTCGACGACCGGCCGTTCGGCGGCGGCCCCGGCATGGTGATGCTCCCCGAGCCGCTGTCGGCCTGCCTGCACGCGATGCACGCGCGGCGCGATGCGGACGGCGTGTCGCGTGCGCGCGTGGTCCACCTGTCGCCGCGCGGCGCGCCGCTGACGCAGCGTCGCGTCGCCGAGCTCGCCGCGCTGCCGGCGCTCGCGCTGCTGTGCAGCCGCTACGAAGGGGTCGACCAGCGACTGCTCGACGCCTGCGTGGACGAGGAGGTGTCGGTCGGCGACTTCGTCGTCTCGGGCGGCGAGCTGCCCGCGCTGTCGCTGGTCGATGCGGTGGTCCGGCTGCTGCCAGGCGTGATGACCGACGCCGGCTCGTCGCAGCAGGACTCGTTCTCCGACGGCCTGCTCGAGGGGCCGACCTACACCCGCCCCGAGGTCTGGAACGGCGAGCCGGTGCCGGCGGTGCTGATGTCCGGCCACCACGCGCGGATCGCCCGCTGGCGACGCGAGGTCTCGCTGCAGGAGACCGCACGTCGCCGGCCCGAACTCATCGAGGTCGCCCGGCGCGAGCGCCGGCTGTCGGCAGACGACGAAGCATTCCTGCGGGGTTTGGGTTAGAATCGAAGGCTTCGCGGAATACGGCCACATGCTCAGGCATGTCGCGTTCCCCGAACCCCCATCCTCTGCCCCGGGCATTCCGACGCCTGTCTCACGAGCGTCGAACCCTCCAACAATCCGGGCGCACGATGGCACCGGAGCGATCCATGGATCTGATCAAGCAACTCGAGAACGAAGAGATCGCGCGACTGGGCAAGACCGTGCCCGCGTTCGCGCCCGGCGACACGGTCGTCGTCAACGTCAACGTCGTCGAGGGCACCCGCAAGCGTGTCCAGGCCTACGAGGGCGTGGTCATCGCCAAGCGCAACCGCGGCCTGAACTCGTCGTTCATCGTCCGCAAGATCTCGTCGGGCGAGGGCGTCGAGCGGACGTTCCAGCTCTATTCGCCGCTGATCGCGTCGATCGAGGTCAAGCGCCGCGGCGACGTCCGCCGCGCCAAGCTGTACTACCTGCGCGAGCGCTCCGGCAAGTCGGCGCGCATCAAGGAGAAGCTGCCCGGCAAGGCGGCTTCGACCGCCGCGCAGTGACGGCGAGTCCGGTCGCGCGGTGAGCGCGGCCGACCGACCCGAGGGGCGCGCCGGCGGCTCCCCCCCGACACCGGCTCGGGCCGCCAGCGCCCCCGCGGCCGAGTCCGCTCCGCCGCGCCGATCCATCCCCGATCCGAGCGCGGCCCCCGTCGACGACACCGTTCCGGCGCTGCCGCCGGTAGCCGCGTCGCGCCTGTCGCCCGAAGCCCTGCGCGAGCGCTTCCATCGCCCGCCCGTCTGGACCCCCGAGTTCCTCGACGACCGCTGGCGCGCCGGCGGCGATCCGCCGCGACCGGCGGCCGTGCTGGTACCGCTGGTGCCGCGCGACGGCGGGCTCGCCGTGATGCTGACCGTGCGCACCGCGCACCTGTCCGCACACGCCGGCCAGATCGCGTTCCCGGGCGGGCGCACCGAACCCGAAGACGGTTCGCCCACCGGCACCGCGCTGCGCGAGACCGAGGAGGAGATCGGCCTCGCGCGGCGGCACGTCGAGGTGCTGGGCTCGATGCCGAGCTACGTGACCGGCACGGGCTTCGTCGTCACGCCGGTGGTCGGCCTGGTGGAGCCCGAGCACACGCTCGCGCGCGATGCCTTCGAGGTGGCCGACGTCTTCGAGGTGCCGCTCGCGTTCCTGATGGACCCGGCGAACCACCAGCGCCGCACCTGGCGCTGGGACGACGGCGTCGAGCGCAGCTTCCTCGCGATGCCCTGGCGACGGCCGTCCGACGGTCGCGAGTACTTCGTCTGGGGCGTGACGGCGGCGATGCTGCGCAACCTCTACCGCTTCCTCTCGGCCTGAGGGCACGGCGGGGCCGGGCGATCGGCACCGGTATCATCCCGCCATGGGTTTCGTCGCATTGATCCTCGCCCTGATGCTGGAGCAGATGCGCCCGCTGCCGCGCGACAACGCGGTCCATCGGGTCGCGGGCTCGGTGGCCGACGCGATCGCCGCGTCGACCGACGCGGGGCGCGTGCGTCACGGGGCGTTCGGCTGGGCGCTCGCGGTGGGGGCCGGGGTCGTGGCGGTGGCCGTCGCGCAGGCCGTGCTCGGCACCTTCGGCGTGCTGCCGGTGCTGGTGCTGCATGTGTTCGTGCTCTACCACACCGTCGGATTCCGCCAGTTCAGCCATGCGTTCACCGAGATCCAGCTCGCGCTCGCCGCGAGCGACGGCGAGGGCGCGCGGCAGGCGCTGCAGGGCTGGATCCGCCAGCGCGACCCGGACTTCACCGTCGGCGACCTGCCGGTCGACGAGCTGTGCCGGATGGCGATCGCACATGCGCTGATCGCCGCCCATCGGCACGTGTTCGGCCCGCTGTTCTGGTACCTGCTGCTGCCCGGCGCGATCGGGCCGGTGGCCTATCGTGCCGCGCAGTTCCTCGCCGAGCACTGGGTCCGGGGCGGGCATGCATCCGGTCCGGTCGCACCCGACACCGTCACGCCGGCGCTGTCCGGCGCGGCCGCGGCCCCCCCGCCCCCGCCCTCGGCCGCCGAGCCCTACGGCCGTTTCGCGACCACCGCGTACCGGGTGCTCGACTGGCTCCCGGTGCGGCTGTCGGCCGCGGGCTTCGCGGTCGTCGGCAACTTCGAGGACGCGGTCTACTGCTGGCGTGCGGCGTCGGCGGTGCGCGGCGGCGACGAGCAGCGCCGGCTGCTGCTGATGACCGGCGGCGGCGCGCTCGGGCTGCGGCTCGCCGACGCCCGGATCGAGGCCGAGGTCCGCGGCGACGTCGCCGCGCTCGACGCCGACCCGTCGCTGTCGGGCGGGGCGCCGAGCGGCTTCGACTGGCAGGGCTCGGCGCCCGACCCGGCCGGGCTGCGCAGCGCGGTCGGCCTCGTCTGGCGCTCGGTCGTGCTGTGGGTCGCGCTGTTCGCGATGCTCACCATCGCGAACTGGCTGGGCCGCTGACCGTCGCGCGTCAGCGCGGATCCATGCCGTCGCGCAGCTGCACGTAGAGCGCGTGGCGACGCGCGTCGAGGCGGCCGTCGTCGACCGCCGCGCGGATCGCGCAACCCGGCTCGTGGCGGTGCGTGCAGTTGTGGAAGCGGCAGCCGCCGAGCAGCGGCCGCAGCTCGCGCAGCCCGTGCTCGAGCTCGCTGGTCGACAGGTGCGCGAGCCCGAAGACCTGGAAGCCGGGCGAGTCGATCAGTCGGCCGCCGCCCGGCAGGTCGAAGGCGCGCGTGAAGGTGGTGGTGTGCTTGCCGGTCTGCAGCGCCTCGGAGATCGCCTGCGTGGCGAGGGCCGCGTCGGGCACCAGCAGGTTCACCAGCGTCGACTTGCCCATGCCGCTCTGGCCGAGCAGCAGCGTGCTGCGTCCGGCGAGGATCGGCGCGAGCGTCGCGCGCGTCGCGTCGGGTTCGGCCTTCGCGGCGATCCGCAGCACCGGATAGCCGAGCGCCTCGTAGACGCGCAGCCGCGGCTCGATCGCCTCGAGCGCACCCGGCACGTCGGCCTTGGTCGCGATCAGCATCGTGTCGATGCCCTCGCGCTCGGCCGCGACCAGCACGCGCACGAGCAGTTCCTCGGAGAACGGCGGCTCGCCGCTGATCACGACCGCCGTCTGGTCGAGGTTGGCGGCCAGCGCCTTCGTGCGACGCTCGTCGCTGCGACGCAGGAGGTTGCGGCGCGGCCGGACCGCCTCGATCACCGCCTGGCCGGCACCGAGTTCGACCCAGTCGACGCGGTCGCCGGCGACGACGTCGGCCTTGCGGCCGCGGGTGACGGCGACGCGGTCGGTGCCGTCGTCCGCGCGCAGCAGGAAGTGCCGCCCGGTGGCGGCGAGCACGGTCGCGACGGCGCCCGGGCCGCTCACCGCGGGAGCCGCCGTGTGCTCACGCGCCGGGCCTCGCCTCGTGGATCGCGTCGGTGCGGGCCGCGCAGACGAAATCGTTGATCGTCACGCCGTGCGCTGAATGCGTGCTCCAGCGGACGGTGCAGCGGTCGTAGCCCACGCGCAACTCGGGATGGTGGTCCTGCCGGTGGACCATCCACGCGAGTGCGTTGACGAAGGCGATCGTCTCCCACCAGTCGCCGAACGCGTAGTCCGCCTGCAGCGCGCCGTCGACCAGCGACCATCGCGGCAGCACGGCGAGCTGCGCGTCGATCGCGCTCGCGTCCAGCGCGTCGCGGCCGGTGAGCGGCGCGCAGTCGCGGCCGCGCAGGTGCTCGGGGCTGTGGGGCAGGTGCATCGCGGGGCTCCGTCGGAGGGGGCGGGTCAGGCGGCGGCCGGCGTGCCTCGCACGCTGGCGCGCAGCGCGGCCAGCCGCGCGAGGCGGATCGCGGCCGGCGGATGCGAGTCGTAGAACGCCGAGTGGACCGGATCGGGCGTCAGCGTCGCCGCGTTGTCCTCGTAGAGCTTCACCAGCGCGCGCGACAGGTCCTCGGCGCTCGCCTGGCGCGCGGCGAATGCGTCGGCCTCGAACTCGTGGCGCCGCGACAGCCAGCTCGACAGCGGCTGCAGCACGAAGGTGAAGACCGGCATCGCCATGAAGAACAGCAGCAGCGCGTAGCCGCCGAGCGCGTCGCCCGCCTGCGGGGTGACGCCCAGGCCCTGGTAGAACCAGGGCTGGTTCGACAGCCATCCCAGCAGCGCGAGACCGGCGAGGCTGATCGCGAAGGTGGCGACGATCCGCTTCAGGATGTGGCGGTGGCTGAAGTGTCCGAGCTCGTGCGCGAGCACCGCCTCGATCTCGTCGGCGTCGAGCCGCGACAGCAGCGTGTCGAAGAACACGATGCGCTTGGCACGGCCGAAGCCGGTGAAGTAGGCATTGCCGTGCGCGGAGCGGCGGCTGCCGTCCATCACGAACAGGCCCTTCGACGCGAAGCCGCAGCGCGCCAGCAGCCCCTCGACGCGGTCGCGGACCGGACCCGGCTCGAGCGGCACGAAGCGGTTGAACATCGGCGCGATGACGGTCGGGTAGAGCACCAGCACCGCGAGGTTGAACACGACCCAGACCGTCCAGGCCCAGACCCACCAGAGCTCGCCTGCGCGCTCCATCAGCCACAGCACCGCGACCAGCAGCGGCGTGCCCAGCACGATCGCCACGGCGGTGCCCTTGACCAGGTCCGCGACGAACAGCCGCGGCGTCATCCGGTTGAAGCCGAAGCGCTTCTCCAGGCCGAACTGCCGGTACCAGGACAGCGGCAGGTCGACGGCACCGGCCGCCAGCGCGATCATGCCGACCAGCAGCACCTGCCGCCAGAAGGGCAGGTCGGGCAGGGCCTCGCGCAGCAGGTCGGCGATCGCGGCGATGCCGCCGAGCAGCGTGAAGCCGACCAGGACCGCGGCGCCCAGCAGCGTCTCGACCAGTCCGAGCCGCACGCGGGCGACGGTGTAGTCGGCCGCCCGCTGGTGGGCGGAGAGCGGGATCCGCTCGGCGAACTGCTCGGGGACCCGGTCGCGATGGCGGGCGACGTGCCGCGCCTGCCGGGTCGCGAGCCAGAGCCGGACCGCAACCGAGGCGAGCAGCGCCACGACGAAGACCAGCGAGAACAGCAGCGCCGGAGACGCCGGGAGGGGCAGGGCGGGGCTCATGAGAGAATGCGACCGGAGCCGAAAATTATGTCACAGCCCCTTCCCTCCGCCCCGAACGAAACCCACCTGGTCTGGGTGGACATGGAGATGACCGGGCTGCGCCCGGACGTCGACCGGATCATCGAGGTCGCGGTCGTGGTCACGGACGCCGAGCTGAACCTGCTCGCGCAGGGGCCGGTGATCGCGATCCACCAGCCCGACTCGGTGCTGGCCGCGATGGACGCATGGAACACCGCGACCCACGGCCGTTCGGGCCTGACCGAGCGGGTGCGGCAGTCCACGATCACCGAGGCCGACGCGCAGCGCACGCTGATCGCGTTCCTGAAGCCGTGGGTGCCCGCCGGCAAGTCGCCGATGTGCGGCAACTCGATCTGCCAGGACCGGCGCTTCATGGCGCGGACCATGCCCGAGCTCGAGGCCTACTTCCACTACCGCAACCTCGACGTTTCCACCGTCAAGGAGCTGTGCAGGCGCTGGCGCCCCGAGGTCGCGAAGGCCTTCGTCAAGCGCAGCGCGCACACGGCGCTCGCCGACATCGAGGAGTCGATCGACGAGCTGCGCCACTACCGCGAGCACTTCTTCCGGCTGACGGCGCAGTGAGCGCGGGTGCGACGGCGGCCCGGTCGCCGCGCGCGCGGCCCGGGCGGTTCGCGGCGTGACCTGGGCGCTCGTCGAGCGGATCGCCGGCATCATGGTGCCGGTGCTCGCGGTGATCGCGCTGGGCTGGGCCTACGCGCGCCGCCGCGCGCCCGACATGTCGTCGGTGAACCGGATCAACATGGACCTGTTCGCGCCGGCGCTGATCTTCTCGGCGCTCGCCAGCCGCGACTTCAGCATCGCCGACAACCGCTGGCTGCTGCTCGCCTCGGCGCTGATCGTGCTCGGCTCGGGCGTGCTCGCCTGGGGCGTGGCGCGAGCCGTGCACCTGCAGCCGCGGACCTTCGTGCCGCCGATGATGTTCAACAATTGCGGCAACATGGGCTTGCCGATCTCGGTGCTCGCCTACGGGCAGGCCGGGCTCGCGCCCGCGGTCGCGATGTTCGTCGTCTCGAACGCGATCCACTTCACCCTGGGCGCGCGGATCGTCGATCCGCGCGCGTCGATCCGGCAGCTGCTGGTCACGCCGATGAACGTCGCGACGGTGGCCGGCTTCGCGATCGCGGCGACCGAGCTGCCGCGGCCCGAGATCGTCATGACCACGCTGAAGCTGGTGGGCGACGCGATGATCCCGCTGATGCTGTTCGCGCTCGGCGTGCGGATGGTCTCGGTCAACCGATCGAGCTGGCGGATCGGGCTGCTGGGCGCGGTGGTCTGTCCGCTGACCGGGCTGGCGGTGGCGCTCGTCGTCGACCGGCTGCTGCCGCTGTCGCCCGACCAGCGCGGACTGATGTTCATCTTCGCCAGCCTGCCGCCGGCGGTGCTGAACTTCATGGTCGCCGAGCGCTACAACCGCGAGCCGGGCAAGGTGGCGGCGATCGTGCTGGTGGGCAACGTCGCGTCGGTGGTGTTCGTGCCGATCGGACTGGCGCTCGGGCTGCGCTGACCCGCGGGCGCTCGCGCGACGGGGCCCGGTCCCCTCAGGCGTGCGGCACCCGCGTCGTCCGCTCGAACAGCACGCCGAGCCCCGCGGATGCGCAGACCAGTGCCGCGATCGCCGCGATCCAGAAGCCCGAGGCCCCGAGCGACGCGCCGAACGCCAGCGCCCAGCCGCCGCCGAGGCCGACGCCCCAGAGCGAGACCGCGAACACCACCATCGGCAGCACCGCGACCTTCCAGGCGCGCAGCGCGAACGCGAGGCCGCACTGCACGGCGTCCACGAGGTGGTAGAGCGCGACCCAGCCGAGCAGCGCGGTGGCGATCGCGGCCACCGCCGGATCGCCGGTGTAGGCGCGGGCGAGCGGGGCGCGGCCGACGGCGAGCGTCGCGGCGACGAGCACCGCGAGGCCGGCCACCAGGCGCAGCCCGTGCAGTGCCACCGCGCGGGCCTCGCGGCCGTCGCCGCGGCCGAGGGCCTGCGCGGCGAGCACGCCGGCCGCGCTCGAGAGCGCCAGCGGCAGCATGTAGAGCACCGCCGCGACGTTCGAGGCGATCGCATGGCCGCCGACGGTCTCGGTACCCAGCCGCGCCGCCAGCAGCGTGACCACGTTGAACGCGCTCACGTCGATCAGGTAGGTCCCGCCGATCGGCAGGCCGAGCCGCAGCAGCTCGCCGAGGGGCCCGCGCCGCGGGCGACCGAGCCCGCGCAGCGCGAACGGCGCGTAGAAGCGGTCGCGGCGCAGCAGCGCGACGCCGATGGCGGCCGAGACCCAGAACACGATCGCCGTCGACAGCCCGCAGCCGGCACCGCCCATCGCGGGCAGGGCGGGCAGGCCGAGGACTGCGGGTGCGTCGCTGCCGTGCATCAGCAGTGCGTTGAGCGGCACCTTCAGCACCGGGCCGAGCAGGTTGATCGCCATCACGGTCCGTGGGCGCGACAGCGCCACGTTCAGCGTGGTGAACGCGCGGAACCACAGCGCCGCCGGCAGCCCGATCGCGACCGCCCGCAGGTAGTCGACCGCGCCCGCCCGCACCGCCGGCTCCGCGTCGGCCAGCGCGAGCAGAGGCTGCGGGAACGCGAGCAGCAGCGCGCCGGGTCCGAGCATCAGCAGGGCCAGCCACTGCCCCTGTCGCCAGGTCTCGCCGACCTCGCGGTGCCGGCGCGCACCGACGTGCTGCGCGGCCACCGGCGAGATCGCCTGCAAGGTCCCCATCAGCCCGACGAAGACCACGAAGTAGATGCTCGAGCCGATCGCGACCGATGCGAGGTCGCGGGCCGACAGGTGGCCGGCCATCACGTTGTCGACGATGCCGTTGGCCATCACCGCGAGCTGACCGACGAACATCGGCCAGCCGAGCGAGACGATCGCGCGGGTCGCGCGGGCGGACGACATCGACGGCGCGCCGCTCAGCCGGCGATGCGGCGGAACAGCCGGAAGCGCTCCTGCCGGTCCACCGGGCGCTGGCCGCGCCACGTCTGCCGCCAGTTGCCCGGCACGAGCGACGGGTCGAGGGGGCCGGACTCGCGGTCGGCCACCAGCAGCCACTCGCAGTCGGTGCGGCGGTCATCGAGCCGCAGCCTGCCGAAGTACGCGAAGGTCGCGCGCTGCGCGACGTCGAGCCCGAGCGTGGCCACGCAGCCGTGCTGCGGCGAGACCACCAGGCCCGCCTGCTGAGCGACGTCGCGGTAGGTCTTGCGGTAGTTGCCGGCGGGCAGCCACAGCGTCATCAGCAGGCACCAGGCGAGCACCATCCCGCTGGCCGACAGCATGACCGAGCGCCACATCGCGCGCGGCTGGTGCGAGACCCGCCATCCGACCAGGCCGAGCCATGCGAGCGTGACCAGTCCGCCCGCGACCAGCTGGAAGCCGTCGATCTCCGGCTGCCAGCCGAGCACCGACTGCTGCGCGCGGAACGCCATCTTCGGTGGCCAGCCGGTCTGGAACGCGATCCAGTAGGCCCAGAGCGCGGCGCCGATCAGCGTGAAGGTCATCACCGCGAACCAGTCGATCAGGCTGGTCACGCCGCGGCGGATCGTCGGCAGGCCGAGGGCGCCGACCATCGCGGCGACGGGCACGATCGGCAGCAGCGCCGCCTCGCTGCCCGTCGGCGACAGCAGCGCGACCAGCGCGAGCGCAGCGGCGGTCGCGGCCGGCACCGCGAGCGCCGGCTCGAGCCGGCGCTCGCGCCATCGCCACAGCGCCCAGGCGGCGAGCGGCCACGCCGGCCAGAAGAACCAGGGCACGGTGCGGAGCGAATGGACGAGCGTGTCCCGCGTCGGTGCCGACACCAGGCTGCGGTTCCAGTCGAGCCAGGCCGCGAGGTGGGCCGCGCCCGGCTCGCCGAGTGCGCGCAGCGCGAGGGGCCAGGCGGCCGAGCTCGCGAGCGCGACCGCCAGCAGCGCGATGACCATCGGTCGCGCGACCAGGCGGTAGGCGGCGACGCGGGCCGGCAGCACGATCGCCACGAGCAGGAGTGCGGTCGCGGTCGGCAGCCCGCGCGACGCCGCGGTCAGTCCGATCGCCAGGCCGGCGAGCGCGCCGCCGGCGAGCGGCCGGTCGAGCGCGAGCGCGCAGCCCAGGACGAAGGCCCCGATCCAGGCGACCTGCGCGGCCTCGGCGGTGGTCTCGTGCGCGCGGGCGAGCAGGCCGAAGGTGGCCAGGGTGAGCAGCAGCGTGCAGTCGGCGATCGCGCGGCCGTAGTCGACGTTCGTCGCCGACGCGCCGAACGGGTCGGCCGGCTGCACGCCTGCCCGGCGTGCGAGCAGCCAGGTCGCATACCAGAGGCAGACGAGGAAGAGCGCGAGCCAGGCCATCGCCGTGGCGCGGACCACCGCGTCGGCCGGCAGCATCGGCAGCAGTCGCACCGCGATCGCGCCGAGCCAGAAGGGCAGCGGGCCTTCTGCGGTGATCGGCACGCCGATCACGTTCGGCATCAGCCAGTCCGCGAGGCCCCGCTCGCCGACCGACATCGTCCATGCGATGCCGAAGCCGGCCGCGTCCTCGAAGCGCCACGGATCGCGTCCGACCAGCCCCGGCACGACGTACAGCGCGCACAGCAGCAGCAGCAGCCACCGCGGCATCTTGGCGGCCTGCAGGGCGGTGACGAAGAAGGGCTTCACGGTCGGGTGCGATTAGAACAGAGACGCTCGCCGACCGCGCGGCGCGGGGCCCGGAACGACGCAGGGCAGCCCGAGGGCTGCCCTGCCGGGCGCGGACCCGACGGGCCCGCGCGATGCGACGCACGGGGCACGCGGCCCCGCGGCGCGGTCAGGCGGCCTTGCCGCCGCGCGCGAACTTCTGGCGGAACTTCTCGACGCGACCGGTCTCGCTGATCCGCTGCTGCGCGCCGGTGTAGAACGGATGCGACTCGGAGGTGACGTCCAGCTTGAACAGCGGGTACTCCTTGCCGTCGTCCATCGTGATCTTCTCGCGGGTGTTCACGCACGAGCGGGTGACGAACTTGAAGCCGCTGGACATGTCCTGGAACACGACGTCACGGTACTCGGGATGGATGCCGTTCTTCATGCTGGAACCTCGGTAGTGGGGCGCCGGGTGTCTGCGCGGACCGATCCCGGTCCGGGCACCCACGTTCCCGTGTGGTGAAAAGCCTTCTAGTCTAGCGTGGGTGGGGGAGGGTGTCCAGGACTGGGCGGTCGGGCGGTCGGGCGGTCGGGCGGGCAGAAGAAGTCAGCCGGCTCCCGCCGGATTCACGCGCTGGATGCTCCGGCCCGGCCCATGGGGGCCGGGCGTTCGCCAGGCGGCGAGCAGTGCTCGCCGAAACCCCCTGGCTCACCCCCCTCTCTTCATCATGTCGAAGAATTCCTGGTTGGTCTTGGTCTGCTTGACCTTGTCGAGCAGGAACTCCATCGCCGCGAGCTCGTCCATGTCGTGCAGCAGCTTGCGCAGGATCCAGATCTTGGTGAGCTGCTCCTTGGGAATCAGCAGCTCCTCGCGCCGCGTGCCGGACTTGTTGATGTCGATCGCGGGATAGACGCGCTTCTCCATCATCCGGCGGTTCAGGTGCAGCTCGGAATTGCCGGTGCCCTTGAACTCCTCGAAGATCACCTCGTCCATCCGGCTTCCGGTGTCGACCAGCGCGGTGGCGATGATCGTCAGCGAGCCGCCTTCCTCGATGTTGCGCGCCGCGCCGAAGAAGCGCTTCGGCCGCTGCAGCGCGTTCGCATCGACACCGCCGGTCAGCACCTTGCCCGAGGCGGGCACCACGGTGTTGTAGGCGCGGGCGAGGCGGGTGATCGAGTCCAGCAGGATCACCACGTCCTTCTTGTGCTCGACCAGCCGCTTGGCCTTCTCGATCACCATCTCGGCCACGGTCACGTGTCGGGTGGCCGGCTCGTCGAAGGTCGAGGCGACCACCTCGCCGCGTACCGAGCGCTGCATCTCGGTGACCTCCTCGGGCCGCTCGTCGATCAGCAGCACGATCAGGACGACCTTCGGATGGTTCGCGGTGATCGCGTGCGCGATGTGCTGCATCAGCACGGTCTTGCCGGCCTTCGGCGGCGCCACGATCAGGCCCCGCTGGCCCTTTCCGATCGGCGCGATCATGTCGATGATCCGCGCCGTGTAGTTCTCCTCGGCCTTGGTGTCCCGCTCGAGCGTCAGCGGCACCTCGGGGTGCAGCGGCGTCAGGTTCTCGAACAGGATCTTGTTCTTGCTCGCCTCGGGTGGCTCGCCGTTGATCTTGTCGACCTTGACCAGCGCGAAGTAGCGCTCGCCGTCCTTGGGCGTGCGGACCTCGCCCTCGATGCTGTCGCCGGTGTGCAGGTTGAAGCGGCGGATCTGGGAGGGCGAGATGTAGATGTCGTCCGGGCTCGCCAGGTACGAGGTCTCGGGCGTGCGCAGGAAGCCGAAGCCGTCGGGCAGCACCTCGAGCACGCCGTCCCCGAAGATCTGCTCGCCGGTCTTGGCCCGGCGCTTCAGGATCGCGAACATCAGCTCCTGCTTGCGCAGGCGGTTGGCGTTCTCGATCTCGAGGCCGGCGGCCATCTCGATCAGCGCCGATACGTGGAGGGCTTTGAGTTCGGACAGGTGCATCGTGGGGGTGCGTGGGTGCGGAACGCGTGACGGCGGTCGGAGCCCTGCGGGACGCGCATGTGCGCCTGAGGCGGAGGACGCCTGGTGGCGCGTCCCGTCCGGGAGAGCTGGATGGATCCGGCGGGGAGCCGGCGAAATCTAGCGGGGTGTCTCGGGGCTGGTCGGGCCCGGCCCGGACGTCGCGGGGTCGATCGCCGGGGTGCCGGGGATCGCCCGCAACGGGCGGGAGCGCTCGCGCGCTCCCAGGAGGATACGACGGGTCAGAGGCTGTTGTCCAGGAAGGCGGTCAGCTGCGACTTCGACAGCGCGCCCACCTTGGTGGCGACTTCCTCGCCGTTCTTGAACAGCTTGAGCGTGGGGATCCCGCGGATGCCGTACTTCGCGGTGATCTCCTGGTTCTCGTCGACGTTGACCTTCACCACCCGCAGGCGGCCGCCGTAATCCTTGGCGACCTCGTCGAGGATGGGGGCGATCATCTTGCACGGGCCGCACCACTCGGCCCAGTAGTCGACCAGGACAGGGGTGTCGGACTTCAGGACGTCGGCGTCGAAGGCGGCGTCGGAGGTGTGGGTGATGGCGGGGCTGGACATGGCGTGGGCTCTCCTCTCGGCTAACTTACCATAGGCCGGATGTCCGCCGATGCGCGCCCCTGGTGTCGTCGATGAGCGCGCCCGACCGTCCGGGCGCCGCCGGCCCGCGCCACGGCCCGTCGCCGAGCGAGCCGCCCGCCGCGGTCGCCGGCACCGCCGTCCGCTTCGCGCCGGCCGGCGCCGGCTGGCCGGCGTTCTGGAGCGCCGCGGCCGACGCGCTGACGCCGTGGCTGCGCGAGGCCGCGGCCGCGGGCGCGCCG
>JBJOKE010000015.1:0-7689 GCA_046046245.1 Pseudomonadota bacterium
TCGTACAGGGCCCCACCGACTCCATCCACTTCATCTACACCCGATCGGCAACGCGACACGGCGGCGCGATCAGGGCAATCCTCGTTTCGACTACGTGGGCGTCCTCGCGACGGTCCCCGACCATCAGACCGAGGCAGGCCCGCGACGAACCGTTGACATGCGGTACCCAGCCCGCGGATATCAGACTGATCCACCGTCGCTTCAAGCTGCCGCGTCGCGTTGCCCATCGGGTGTCCCGCCGCTCTCTCTTCTCCACGCTCCTCTCCAGCGTGCCAACCGGCTCGCGCCTGTTGACACGGAGGGGCCATATCAGTCGACCTTCGCGCCCGAGAACTTCACCACTTCGCCCCACTTGACGATCTCCTCGCGCATGTAGCGCGTGAAGTCGGCGCCGCTGCCGCCGAGCGGCGTGTAGCCCATCGACACCAGGCGATCGCGGATCGCGGGCGTGGCGAGCGAGGCGTTCATCGCCGCGTTGATCCGCGCCACGATCTCCGGCGGCGTGCCCTTCGGCGCCAGCAGCCCCATCCAGGTCGCCGACTCGAGCCGCGGGTAGCCGAGCTCCCGGGTCGTCGGCACGTCGGGCAGCGCGGCCGAGCGTCGGTCGGCCATCACCGCGAGGGCGCGGATCCGGCCGTCGCGGACGAAGGGCACGGCGGCGGTCACGCCGGGGAAGCACAGCTGCAGCTGGTTGCTCATCAGGTCGGTGAGCGCGGGCGCGGGCGCGGTGTAGGGCACGTGGACCATGAACACGCCCTCGGTCTTCTTGTAGAGCTCGCCCGACAGGTGCCACGAACTGCCGCTGCCGGTCGATCCGAAGTTCAGCCGTCCCGGATTCGCCTTCGCATAGGCCGTCAGCGCCTTCATCGAGTCGATCGGCAGCGAGGGGTTCACCAGCACGATGTTCGGGATCGAGCCGATCAGCACGATCGGCTCGAAGTCGCGCTCGGGATGGAAGGGCTTCGCGTCGTACATCGTCACCGCCGAGACCAGCGTGCCGGTCCAGCCGAACAGCAGCACGTGCCCGTCGGGCGTCGCCTTCGCGACCGACTGCGCACCGATGTTGCCGTTGGCACCCGGCCGGTTCTCGACGACGAAGCTCTGGTCGAAGGCCTTCGCGAGCTCCTCGGCGACCAGCCGCGCGAGCGGGTCGGAGCTGCCGCCCGGCCCGGCGGGCACGACGATGCGGACGCTGCGCGACGGCCATTTCGGCTGCGCGAGGACCGCGGGCGCGGCGGCGGCGGCGCCCGCGGCGAGCAGCGTGCGGGCACCGCGGCGCAGCAGCGTGCGGCGGGTGTCGCGCACGGGTCGGATCGGGTTCATGACGGCGTCTCCTGGGGCATCGCGTCGGTGCGGAGCGAGCGCTCGACGAAGGGGGGGCCTGCGCGGCGGCGCGCCGCGATCACTCGGGCTGGATGCCGGCGCGCCGGATCTTGCTCGTCGTGCCGAGCCCGCGCTGCATCGCCTCGGTGATCGCGCGGGTGACGATGTCGGTGCCGCTGCCGACCGCGAACGGCACGACGAGCCGGATCGGCTTCGCCGGATACGGCTGCGCGAGCGCGCCACCGGTGCACAGCGCGTCGGCGCCGCTGCCCCGGGCCTTGTCGAACTTGCGCCGGCTGTCGCCCGGCACGAAGAGCATCGAGCGCATCAGTCGGTCGTCGGCCGGCGCTTCATCAGGCCCGTGCGACGGCACGAGGCCACGACCTCGTCGCGCTGGTTCAGCGCCACGTGCTCGAACGCCACCAGCCCCGCGTCGGGCCTCGACCGGCTGGACCGCACCGAGACCACCTTCGTGCGAGAGCGCCGCGTGTCGCCGTGGAAGACCGGCTTCGGGAACTTCACGTCGGTCATGCCCAGGTTGGCGACCGTGGTGCCGAGCGTGGTGTCGTCCACCGTCATGCCGGTCATGAACTGCTCGAACCACAGCCCGGCCATCGCGGGTCTCCTCCCTGGATCGGTGTGCGACGCGTCAGTACGACTTCGGCAGCCCGAGCACGCGCTCGGCGATGAAGCACAGCGCCATCTGCGGGCTCACCGGCGCGATGCGCGGCACCATCACCTCGCGCAGGTAGCGCTCGACGTGGAACTCCTTCGCGTAGCCGTAGCCGCCGTGGGTCATCACCGCGGTCTCGCAGGCGTGGAAGCCGGCCTCGCCGGCGAGGTACTTCGCCGCGTTCGCCTCGGCGCCGCAGGGCAGGCCCTCGTCGTAGAGCCATGCGGCCTTCATCGTCAGCAGCCGCGCCGCCTCGAGCTCCACCCAGCACTTCGCGAGCGGATGCTGGATCGACTGGTTCTGGCCGATCGGCCGCCCGAAGACGATGCGCTCGTTCGCATAGCGCGTGGCGCGCTCGATCGCGACCAGCCCGAGGCCCACGGCCTCGGCGGCGATCAGCACGCGCTCCGGGTTCATCCCGTGCAGGATGCATTCGAAGCCCTTGCCCTCGTCGCCGATCCGGTCCTCGACCGGGACCTCGAAGTCCTCGATGAAGAGCTCGTTGGAGTCGACCGCCTTG
This sequence comes from Pseudomonadota bacterium, assembly GCA_046046245.1. GTDB lineage: Bacteria > Pseudomonadota > Gammaproteobacteria > Burkholderiales > Burkholderiaceae_E > UBA4615. The sequence goes on from JBJOKE010000015.1 coordinate 2,517, forward strand.
CGGCCCATCTTCTCGATCTCGCGCACGCGGATCCGGCTGCGGTCGAACTTCGTGTAGAAGAGGCTCAGCCCCTCGGTGGGCTTGCGGACCTCCTCGATCGGCGTGGTCCGCGCGAGCAGCAGGATGTGGTCGGCGACCTGGGCGGTGGAGATCCAGACCTTCTGGCCGTTGACCACGTAGCGGTCGCCGCGGCGCACCGCGCGCGTCTTGAGCTTCGTCGTGTTCAGGCCCGCGTCGGGCTCGGTCACGCCGAAGCAGGCCTTGACCTGGCCGGCCGCCATCGGCGGCAGCATCCGGCGCTTCTGCGCCTCCGTGCCGAACACCGCGACCGGGTTGAGGCCGAAGATGTTGATGTGCACGGCCGACGCGCCTGACATGCCGGCGCCCGACTGCGCGATCGCCTGCGCCATCACGGTGGCCTCGGTCACGCCGAGGCCGGAGCCGCCGTAGGCCTCCGGGATGCAGATGCCGAGCCAGCCGTCCTTCGCGAGCGCCTGCTGGAAGTCGTGCGGGAAGCCGCCCTCGCGGTCGCGCTGCAGCCAGTAGTCGTCGCCGAAGTCGGCGCAGATCCGCTGGATGGCCTCGCGGATGCGTTCCTGTTCGGGGCTGAGGGCGAAGTTCATCGTTCGTCCGTCGTCGAAGGGGAAGGGGGAGACTGGACCGCGGCGCCGCGCTCGATCAGCGTCGCGATCCGCGCGTCGTCGAGGCCGATCTCGCGCAGCACCTCGACCGTGTGCTCGCCGTGCGCGGGCGCGAGCCGCCCGGCGCCGGCAGGCGTGCGCGACAGCCGCACCGGCGGCGCGATCGTCCGCAGCAGGCCCTCGGTCGGGTGTTCGCGCAGCGGCAGCGTGCCGCTCGCGGCGAGTTGCGGGTCGGCGACGAGCGTCTCGAGGTCGTGCATCGGCATCGCCGGGACATCGGCGTCCTCGAGCAGCGCGAGCCACTCGGCGGTGCTGCGCGTCGCGAAGATCCGCGCGAGCTCGGCGTTCACGACCGCGATGTTCGCGATCCGCGCCGGGTAGCTCGCGAAGCGCGGATCGTCCATCAGGCCGGCGCGGCCGATCGCGGCGGTGAAGCGCCGCCACTGCGCGTCGTTGTAGACCAGCGCGCAGACGTGGCCGTCGCGGGTGGCATACGGACGCCGATCGGGCGACAGCTGGCGCGGATAGCCGCCGCGGTCGAGCGGCGGCTCGAAGCTCATGCCGCCGAGGTGGTCGCCGAGCACGAGCGTGGCCATCGTCTCGAACATCGGCACGTCGACCTGTTGGCCGAGCCCGCTGCGGGTGCGCTCGAGCAGCGCGGCGAGGATCGCGCCGACCGCGACCTGCCCGACGATCCGGTCGGCGATCGCGCTCGGCACGTAGCGCGGCTCGGCGCTCCCCGAGACGGTCATCAGGTGCGCGAGGCCCGAGGCACCCTGGATCAGGTCGTCGTAGGCGGGGCGCGCGGCGTAGGGGCCGTCGCGGCCGAAGCCGAAGACACCGGCGTAGACGAGCCGCAGGTTCTCGTCGCGCAGCGCCTCGTACGACAGGCCGAGCCGCGCCATCGCCTGCGGGCGGACGTTGTAGAGCAGCACGTCGGCGCCGCGGACCAGCTCGATCAGCGCGGCGCGGCCGTCGGGGTGCTTCAGGTCGAGCACGACGCCGCGCTTGCCGCGGTTCGCGTTCAGGAAGATCGGCCCCATCCGCGGATGGCGCAGCGGGCCGATGTCGCGGACCAGGTCGCCGTCGGGCGACTCGACCTTGATCACGTCGGCGCCGTAGTCGGCGAGCGTCTGGGAGGCCGTCGGGCCCATCAGCACCGAGGTCAGGTCGATCACGCGGCAGCCGTCGAGCGCGCCCACTCGCAGGGTCTCCTCCTGATGGAGCGCCGGTCCCGCGGACCGGCGCGATGGGCCGAGTATTCACTCACAGGAACAGCTTGTCCACATGGGGGAACACGAATACCGTATCGACCACCGCGTCTTCCGGAACGCCGATGCCCGTCAAGCAGGCCGCCCAGGTCCTCGACCTCCTCGAGCTGTTCGCTCGGCTCGGCCGCCCGGCCGCGCTCGCCGAGATCGCGCAGCAGTTCGGGTGGCCGCGCTCGAGCACCTTCAAGCTGCTGGGCACGCTGGTGGAGAAGGGTTTCCTCTACGAGCCGCGTGCGCGCGGCGGCTACTACCCGACGCCGCGCTGGCTCGAACTCGCGCAGGCCGTCTCCGGCGCGCAGCCCATCCCGCCTGCGCTGGGGGCGGTGCTGACCGAGGTCGCGCACCGCACCGGCGAGACCGCGGTGATCGCGGCGCCGGCCGGCACGCACGCGGTCTTCCTGCAGGTGATCGAGTCGCCGCGGGCCGTGCGCTATGCGGCCGTCGTCGGCAAGCGCGTGCCGATCCAGGCGACCGCGACCGGCCGGGCGCTGCTGTCGCTGCACGCGCCGGCCGAGCGCGCGGCGCTGCTCGCCCGAGTGGCCTGGGAGCGGTACACCGGCACGACGCTGATGTCGTCCGATGCGGTCGAGGCCGACATCGCCGCGTCGCTCGCGCGCGGCTGGTTCGAGAGCACCGGCGGATTCACCGCCGACCTCGGCGGCGTCGCGGTGCCGCTGCGGCTCGATGGCGGCCGCTACGCGGTGCTGGTCGCCGGTCCGGTCGGGCGCGTCGCGACCCGCCATCCGGAACTCGCCGCCGTGGTCCGCGACGCGCTGTCCGAGCACGTCGCGACATCGGCCTGAGGGCACGCGCCCGCGGCCTCAGTTCGACCCGAGTCCCAGCCGCTTCGCCAGCGCCGCCATCCGCTCGGACTCGGCGCGGACCGCCTGCTCGAGTGCCGCGGGCGGCGTGCGGGCCGGGCTCGCGCCGAGCGCGACGAGGCGCTCCGCGATCGCCGGGTCCTGGAGCGTCGCCGCGGTCGCCGAACGCAGCCGCTCGACCACCGCCGGCGGCGTGCCGGCCGGCGCGAGCAGGGCCGCCCAGATCTCCGAGCGCAGCCCGGGCACGCCGGCCTCGGCGGCCGTCGGCACCTCGGGGAGCACCGCCGATCGCGCGGCCGAGGCGGTCGCCAGCAGCCGGACGCGACCGGCCTTCAGCTGGGTCGCGGCGGTCGCCGCCGACACGATCGCGACGTCGACCTCGCCGCCCAGCAGCCCCGCGAGCGCCTGCTGCTCGCCCTTGTACGGCACGTGCAGCAGCTGCACGCGGGCCGCGTCCTCGAGCGTCGCGCCCACCAGGTGCGCGCCGCTGCCCGGCCCGTTCGAGCCGTAGGCCACGCGGCCGGGCCGCGCGCGCGCGGCGGCCACCAGGTCGGCGAGCGTGGCCGACGGATCGTCGGCGCGCACCGCGAGGAAGACGTCCACCGCGTAGAGCGCGGCCACCGGCAGCAGCTCGCGGGCCGGGTCGTAGCCGAGCGCCGGCTGGGTGTGCGGCAGCAGCGTGAACGACGCGTTCGCGCACGAGCACAGCAGGTAGCCGTCGGGTGCGCCCTTCGCGACCGCCGCCGCGCCGACCGCGCCGGCGGCGCCCGGCCGGTTCTCCACCACCACCGGCTGGCCGAGCCGGCGCCCGATCTCGGCGCCGAGCAGGCGCGTGATGGTGTCGAGCACGCCGCCGGCGGCGAGCGGCACGACGACACGTACCGGACGCGTCGGCCACTCCGCCTGGGCGCCGGCGGCGGCGGGCGCCAGCAGCGCGCCGACCAGCGCGGCGAAGGCGAGCAGTCCGGGAATCGCGCGGCGCGCACGGGGCGCGGCGGTCGGGCGGGCGATCATCGGGGTCTCCTTCCGGATCGGCGCCGTGAGCCGCCGGTCCGGCGAGCATGCACGCCCGCGCCCGCCGCGCCGCCCGGAGCCCTCCGATCGTGGAACACGATGCGCCCGACCTGCCCGACCCCGACATGGTGCCGATCTTCGCCCGGATGGCCGCGCTCGCGCCCGGCCGTCCGCCCAGCCACCTGATCGGCACTCGGGCGTTCCGCGAGCGGATGGAGGCGGACGCAAGGGCCCGCGCCGGGACCGCGCCGCCGATGGCGGTCGTCACGGACGTGACGATCCCGGGCGGTGTCCGAGGTACGGTGCCGGCGCGCCTCTACCGGCCGAACGTCGTCGACGGCACGCCGCGGCCGGCGCTCGCCTACCTGCACGGCAGCGGCTGGGTCGGCGGCTCGCTCGAGTCCCACGACCACGTCGCGCGCTGGCTGGCGAGCCTTGCCGGCACCACGGTGATCGCGATCGACCACGTGCTCGCGCCCGAACATCCGTTCCCCGCGCCGATCGAGGACTGCGCGGCGGCCATCGGATGGCTGCGATCCGACGCCTCGGCCGCGCTCGGCCTCGACGGCGCGCGGCTCGGCGTGGTCGGCGACTCGGCCGGCGGCAACCTCGCGCTGGCGTCGGCGCTCGCGCTGCGCGACGCCGGTCGGCCGCTGCCCCGCGTGATCGCCTCCAACTACGGCGTGCTGACCGCGGACCTCGACACCCCCTCGCACCGCGCGTTCGGCGACGGCCGCTTCGGCCTGTCGACCGCGGCGATGGCCTGGTACTGGGCGCAGTACGCGGGTGCGGATCCGGCGGTCCGCATGCACCCCTGGGCCTGCCCGGTCGCGGCCGACCCGCGCGGGCTGCCGCCGGTCGTGCTCGCCGGGGCCGGCCTCGATCCGCTGCGCGACGACAGCCGCCGCTGCGCGGCCGCGTTCGCCGCCGCCGGGCACGAGGTGGACTTCGCCGAGGACCGCGGGTTGCCTCACGGCCACCTGCACCACGCGGCGGCGGTGCCCGCGGCCCGGCGCTCGCTCGCCAGGGTCGCGCGGGCCTGCGTCGCGCGTCTGGTCGACGCGGGCTAGCTCAGGCCGCCACGCGGACGAACGTGCCGGTGCCGGCCAGGGGCCGCGCGGTCAGCCACTCGATCCGCACCCGCCACTGCTGCTGCGAACGATGGCAGGCGACGACGCGGGCCACCGCGTCGATCGACCCGGTGACGATGCGCACTGCGGTGCCCGCGGCGACGGCCGCGCCGGCGAAGAGGCTCCCGCCCCCGAGCGAGACGTCGACGAGCTGCGCGCGGATGGGCAGACCGCGCCAGTCGGACAGCAGCGTGGCCGCGTCGTTCCGGGCACGCCGGACCGCGGCGCGGCGGCCGAGCAGCTCGCGCTCGGCGCCCGCCGGCCCCGGTGCCGGCGCCAGCGGCGCGTCGCAGCGG
>JBJOKE010000063.1:0-8391 GCA_046046245.1 Pseudomonadota bacterium
GTTCGGTGAAGCTGCCGGAGGGCACGGAGATGGTGATGCCGGGCGACAACGTGAAGATGGAAGTCACGCTGATCGCGCCGATCGCGATGGAGCAGGGCCTGCGCTTCGCGATCCGCGAGGGCGGCCGCACCGTCGGCGCAGGCGTCGTCGCCAAGATCATCGAATAAGGCGGTTCGGGCAGTACGCAGTTCACGGCGGCCCGCGAGGGCCGTTCGTGTCGAAGGTCCTAGGGGTATAGCTCAATTGGCAGAGCGGCGGTCTCCAAAACCGCAGGTTGGGGGTTCGATTCCCTCTGCCCCTGCCAGGTTCGAAGATGTCCAACCAGAACGTTGAAACGGTATCCAGCGGAGCCGACCGCGCGAAGATCGCGGCCGCGGTGCTCGCCATCGTGGCGGGCATCGGCGGCTGGTACGCGCTCGGGCAGCAGCCGCTGGTCGTACGTCTGGCTTCGATCCTGGTCGGCGTCGCGGCCGGTGTCGCGATCGCCTGGTTCTCCGCCCCGGGCCAGCGCCTGATCGCGTTCGCGAAGGACAGCTGGTCCGAGACCAAGCGCGTCGTGTGGCCCGAGAAGAAGGAGACGTGGATGGTCACCGCCTACGTCTTCGCCTTCGTGGTCGTCATGGCGATCTTCCTGTGGGTCGTCGACAAGAGCTTGGAGTGGGTGCTCTACGACCTGATCCTGGGGTGGAAGCGATGAGCAAGCGTTGGTACGTCGTGCATGCCTACTCGGGCATGGAGAAGAGCGTGGGTCGTGCGCTGCAGGAGCGCGTCGAGCGCGCCGGCATGCAGGACCAGTTCGGCAAGATCCTCGTGCCGACCGAGGAAGTGGTCGAGATGCGCAACGGGCAGCGGACCATCTCCGAGCGCCGGTTCTTCCCCGGCTACGTGCTCGTCGAGATGGAGATGAACGACGACACCTGGCACCTGGTGAAGAACACCGCGAAGGTGACCGGTTTCGTCGGCGGCTCCGGGCACAAGCCGACCCCGATCTCCGAGAAGGAGGTCGCGAAGATCATGAGCCAGATGCAGGAGGGCGTGGAGAAACCCAAGCCCAAGACCCTGTTCGAGGTCGGCGAGATGGTTCGGGTCAAGGAAGGCCCGTTCACCGACTTCAACGGCAACGTCGAGGAAGTCAACTACGAGAAGAGCCGCCTGCGCGTGTCGGTGACCATCTTCGGTCGCGCGACGCCGGTCGAGCTCGAGTTCGGGCAGGTCGAGAAGCTGTAACCCTTCCAGGGGCGCGCATGCGCCCCGCGGGCGGCCCACGCGGTCGCCCCGAACGCCGCAGGCGGTCCGTCCGCCCGGCGCATGCGACATGAGGAGCCGAAGTAGCACCCTCGGGTGTCGAACCGGCGCTGGCACTCAACCCAGACGGAGCACGAGCCAGTCATGGCCAAGAAGATCGTCGGTTTCATCAAGCTGCAGGTCCCTGCAGGCAAGGCCAACCCGTCGCCGCCCATCGGGCCGGCGCTCGGCCAGCGCGGCCTGAACATCATGGAGTTCTGCAAGGCGTTCAACGCGCAGACCCAGGGCATGGAGCCCGGCCTCCCGATCCCGGTGGTGATCACCGCGTTCGCGGACAAGTCCTTCACCTTCGTGATGAAGACGCCGCCGGCGACCATCCTCATCAAGAAGGCCGCGAAGATCGACAAGGGCTCGAAGACCCCGCACACGGACAAGGTCGGCAAGATCACCCGTGCGCAGGCGGAAGAGATCGCCAAGCTGAAGATGCCGGACCTGACCGCCTCGGACCTCGAGGCCGCGGTCCGCACGGTCGCGGGCTCGGCCCGCAGCATGGGCATCACGGTGGAGGGCCTGTAACCATGGCACGCCTGTCCAAGCGCACCAAGGCGCTGCGCGCCAAGGTCGACTCGCGCAAGCTGTACCCGGTGACCGACGCGATCGCGCTCGTCAAGGAGTGCGCCGTCGCCAAGTTCGACGAATCGATCGACGTCGCCGTCCAGCTCGGCGTCGACGCGAAGAAGTCCGACCAGGTCGTCCGCGGCTCGGTCGTGCTGCCCGCCGGCACCGGAAAGTCGGTCCGCGTCGCGGTCTTCACGCAGGGCGCGAAGGCCGAGGAAGCGCGCGCCGCCGGCGCCGACATCGTCGGCATGGAAGACCTGGCCGAGAAGGTCAAGGCCGGCCAGCTCGACTTCGACGTGGTGATCGCCTCGCCCGACGCGATGCGCGTGGTCGGCGGCCTGGGCCAGATCCTCGGCCCGCGCGGCCTGATGCCGAACCCGAAGGTCGGCACCGTGACCCCGGACGTCGCCACCGCGGTGAAGAACGCCAAGGCCGGTCAGGTCCAGTACCGGACCGACAAGGCCGGCATCATCCACGCCACGATCGGCCGCGCCTCGTTCCAGCCGGACGCGCTGCGGACGAACCTGGCCGCGCTGATCGAGGCGCTGAACCGCGCCAAGCCGGCGAGCTCGAAGGGCATCTACCTGCGCAAGGTGGCGGTCTCGAGCACGATGGGCATCGGCGTGCGGGTGGACACCTCCAGCCTCGCCGCGCAGGCGGCCTGAGGCCACGCATGACGGCGACGGCGGACGCGGAGCACGCGGCCGCCGGCGTCGACGAGGAACTTTGGGCTGTCCGCCGCGAGGCGGACAGGTCGTCAAAGACCGCAGGGGACGGGTCGGACTGCTGTCCTTCCCGACTTAAACGCGAAGGCGCCCTGCGCAGATGGCGGTCCCGGAGCGGGTTTTCGGTCGTACGAGAAGGACGTCTCCACGGCGTCGTCGAATGCGGCAGGGACTCACGAACGGTCGCCGTAACGGACGCCCGGCCAGCCGGTCGGGTGTCGGAGACGGTCCCGGCCTCGCGGTCGGGCCGTCGAACCTGGTAGGAGCGAAGGACCGTGGGTCTCAATCGTGAAGAGAAGGCGGTGGTGATCGACGAGGTCGGCGCGGAAGTCGCGCAGGCCCAGGCGATCATCGTCGCCGAGTACCGTGGTCTGGAGGTCGGCTCGATCACCGCGCTGCGCAAGCAGGCGCGTCAGTCGGGCGTGTACCTGCGCGTGTTGAAGAACACGCTCGCGCGTCGCGCGGTCACCGGGACGCCGTTCGAGGGTCTGTCCGACAAGCTGGTCGGGCCGCTCATCTACGGCATCTCGAAGGATCCCGTCTCGGCCGCGAAGGTGCTGTCGGATTTCGCCAAGAGCAACGACAAGCTGGTCATCAAGGCCGGCGCCATGCCCAACTTCGTGATGGACACGAACGGGGTCAAGGCGCTGGCGTCGATGCCGAGCCGCGAGGAGCTCCTGTCGACCCTGATGGCCACCATGCAGGCGCCTGTCACGAAGTTCGTCCGCACGCTGAACGAGGTCCCGGGCAAGTTCGTCCGGACCGTCGCCGCGCTGCGCGACGAGCGCGAGAAGGCCGGCGCGTAAAGCCGATCCCTCCGATCACCTTTCAACGTTTCCGCATTCGACTGGAATCATCATCATGGCACTGAACAAAGACGAAATCCTGGACGCGATCGCCGGCATGACCGTGCTCGAGCTGTCCGAGCTGATCAAGGCGATGGAAGAGAAGTTCGGCGTGTCGGCCGCTGCCGCCGCCGTCGCCGTGGCCGCCCCGGCCGCCGGCGGCGCCGCCGCCCCGGCCGCCGAAGAGAAGACCGAGTTCACGGTCATGCTGCTGGCCGCCGGCGAGAAGAAGGTCGAGGTCATCAAGGTGGTCCGCGCGGCCACCGGCCTGGGCCTGAAGGAAGCCAAGGACCTGGTCGACGGTGCGCCGAAGCCCGTCAAGGAAGCCGTGCCGAAGGCCGACGCCGATGCGCTGCTCAAGCAGCTCACCGATGCCGGCGCGAAGGCCGAGATCAAGTAACACCGCTCGAAAAGACGAACCAGCACTTGCTCCGTTCGCCGCGAACGCCCGGTCGCCGACCCCGAAGGGGGCCGGTGCCGGGCTTTCGCGCCTTGTCTTCCCCGCGGAGCTCGAGGACCGCGCCGTCGACCCCGATGCCGACGACCCGATCCCCGATCTCTGCCTAAGGCTTTACCGGAGAGTCCATGGCCGCCCAGCCCTATTCGTTCACCGAGAAGAAGCGCATCCGCAAGTCCTTCGCCAAGCGGAGGATCGTGCAGCAGGTGCCTTATCTCCTGCAGACGCAGATCGACTCGTACGCCCAGTTCCTGCAGCTCGAGCGCACCGTCGCCGACCGCCGTGACGAGGGCCTGCAGGCGGCCTTCACGTCGATCTTCCCGATCGTCTCCCACAACCAGATGGCGCGGCTGGAGTTCGTCTCCTACGCGCTCGGGCACCCCGCGTTCGACGTGGTGGAGTGCCAGCAGCGGGGCCTGACCTTCTGCGCGCCGCTGCGCGCCCGCGTGCGTCTGGTCATCATGGACCGCGAGGCCGCCAAGCCGACCGTCAAGGAAGTGAAGGAGCAGGAGGTCTACATGGGCGAGATCCCGCTCATGACGACCAACGGCTCGTTCATCGTCAACGGCACCGAGCGGGTCATCGTCTCGCAGCTGCACCGCTCGCCCGGCGTGTTCTTCGAGCACGACCGCGGCAAGACCCACAGCTCGGGCAAGCTCCTGTTCTCGGCGCGGATCATCCCCTACCGCGGCTCGTGGCTCGACTTCGAGTTCGATCCGAAGGACGTGCTGTACTTCCGCGTCGACCGCCGCCGCAAGATGCCGGTGACGATCCTGCTGAAGTCGATCGGCCTCACGCCCGAGCAGATCCTCGCGCACTTCTTCGTCTTCGACAATTTCCAGCTGATGCCCGAGGGCGGCCTGCTGGAGCTGGTGCCCGACCGCATGCGCGGCGAGATCGCCCGCTTCGACATCGCCGACAAGGACGGCCGCGTCATCGTCCAGAAGGACAAGCGGATCAACGCCAAGCACATCCGCGAGATGGACGCGGCGGGCCTGAAGCGGATCTCGGTGCCCGAGGACTACATCCTCGGCCGCGTGATGGCGACCAACGTCGTCGACGGCGAGACCGGCGAGATCGTCGCGAAGGCGAACGACGAGGTCACCGAGGACCTGCTGAAGAAGATGCGGGTCGCGGCGGTCAAGGAGTTCAAGACGCTGTACACCAACGACCTCGACCAGGGTCCGTTCATCTCGCAGACGCTGCGCATCGACGACACCGCCGACCAGACCGCCGCGCGGATCGCGATCTACCGGATGATGCGTCCGGGCGAGCCGCCGACCGAGGAGGCGGTCGAGGCGCTGTTCAACCGCCTCTTCTACAACGCCGACGCCTACGACCTGTCCAAGGTCGGCCGCATGAAGTTCAACCGTCGCGTGCAGCGCGACGAGCTGACCGGCCCGATGACGCTGACCAACGAGGACATCCTCGCGGTCATCAAGATCCTGGTCGACCTGCGCAACGGCAAGGGCGAGATCGACGACATCGACCACCTCGGCAACCGCCGGGTGCGCTGCGTCGGCGAGCTGGCCGAGAACCAGTTCCGCGCGGGCCTGGTCCGCGTCGAGCGGGCGGTGAAGGAGCGTCTCGGCCAGGCCGAGACCGAGAACCTGATGCCGCACGACCTGATCAACAGCAAGCCGATCAGCGCGGCCATCCGCGAGTTCTTCGGGTCGAGCCAGCTGTCGCAGTTCATGGACCAGACGAACCCGCTGTCGGAGATCACGCACAAGCGTCGTGTCTCCGCGCTGGGGCCGGGCGGCCTGACCCGCGAGCGTGCCGGCTTCGAGGTCCGCGACGTGCACCCGACCCACTACGGCCGCGTGTGCCCGATCGAGACGCCCGAGGGCCCGAACATCGGCCTGATCAACTCGCTGGCCCTGTACGCGCAGCTGAACGAGTACGGCTTCCTCGAGACGCCGTACCGCAAGGTCATCGACCAGAAGGTCACCGACACCATCCACTACCTGTCGGCGATCGAGGAAGGCCGCTACGTGGTCGCGCAGGCCAACGCCGCGATCGACGGCGAGGGCCGGCTGGTCGACGAGCTGGTGTCCGTGCGGATCAACGGCGAGACGCTGCTGAACTCGCCGGACAAGGTCGAGTACATGGACGTGGCGCCGTCGCAGATCGTCTCGGTCGCGGCCTCGCTGATCCCGTTCCTCGAGCACGACGACGCGAACCGCGCGCTGATGGGCTCGAACATGCAGCGCCAGGCCGTGCCCTGCCTGCGTCCGGAGAAGCCGGTGGTCGGCACCGGCATCGAGCGCACCTGCGCGGTCGACTCGGGCACCGTCGTCACCGCGCTGCGCGGCGGCGTGGTCGACTACGTCGACGCGAACCGGGTCGTGATCCGGGTCAACGACGACGAGGCCCAGGCGGGCGAGGTCGGCGTCGACATCTACAACCTGATCAAGTACACGCGTTCGAACCAGAACACGAACATCAACCAGCGGCCGATCGTGAAGAAGGGCGACCGCGTCGCCCGCCGCGACGTGATCGCCGACGGCGCGTCGACCGACCTGGGCGAGCTCGCGCTCGGCCAGAACATGCTGGTCGCGTTCATGCCCTGGAACGGCTACAACTTCGAGGACTCGATCCTGATCTCGGAGAAGGTGGTCTCGGACGACCGCTACACCTCGATCCACATCGAGGAGCTGTCGGTGCTGGCCCGCGACACCAAGCTCGGGCCGGAGGAGATCACCCGCGACATCTCGAACCTGTCGGAGTCGCAGCTCGGTCGCCTCGACGAGTCGGGCATCGTCTACATCGGCGCGGAAGTGCAGGCCGGCGACACGCTGGTCGGCAAGGTCACGCCGAAGGGCGAGACCCAGCTGACGCCGGAGGAGAAGCTGCTGCGCGCGATCTTCGGCGAGAAGGCGTCCGACGTGAAGGACACCTCGCTGCGCGTGCCCTCGGGCATGAGCGGCACGGTGATCGACGTCCAGGTCTTCACGCGTGAAGGCATCGTGCGCGACAAGCGCGCGCAGTCGATCATCGACGACGAGCTCAAGCGCTACCGCCTGGACCTCAACGACCAGCTGCGGATCGTCGAGAACGACCAGTTCGAGCGTCTCGAGCGGCTGCTCGCCGGCAAGGTCGCCAACGGCGGCCCGAAGAAGCTCGCCAAGGGCGCGGTGATCGACGCCGCCTACCTGCACGACCTCGACCGCTGGCAGTGGTTCGAGATCCGCCTCGCGGACGAGACCGCGGCGGGCCAGCTCGAGCAGGCCAAGGAGTCGATCGAGCAGAAGCGCCACTCCTTCGACCTCGCGTTCGAGGAGAAGCGCAAGAAGCTGACCCAGGGCGACGAGCTGCCCCCGGGCGTGCTCAAGATGGTCAAGGTCTACCTGGCCGTGAAGCGCCGCCTGCAGCCCGGCGACAAGATGGCGGGCCGCCACGGCAACAAGGGCGTGGTCTCGCGGATCGTCCCGGTCGAGGACATGCCCTACATGGCCGACGGCCGTCCGGTCGACATCGTGCTGAACCCGCTGGGCGTCCCGTCGCGGATGAACGTGGGCCAGATCCTCGAGACGCACCTGGGCTGGGCCGCCAAGGGCATCGGCCTGCGGATCGGCGAGATGCTCGCCCGGCACGCCGCGGCCGCCGAGCTGCGGCGGATGCTCGACAAGGTCTACAACCACCACGGCCAGAAGGCCGAGATCGACGCACTCGCCGACGACGAGGTCAAGGAGCTCGCGCAGAACCTGGCCAACGGCGTGCCCTTCGCGACGCCGGTGTTCGACGGCGCCTCGGAGTCCGAGATCAAGGCGATGCTCGACATCGCGTTCCCGGACGAGGATCCGAACACCGCGAAGCTCGGCTTCAACCCGCACAAGACCCAGCTGCGCCTGTACGACGGCCGCACCGGCGAGGCGTTCGACCGCCACGTGACGGTGGGCTACATGCACGTGCTGAAGCTGCACCACCTGGTCGACGACAAGATGCACGCGCGCTCGACCGGCCCGTACTCGCTCGTCACCCAGCAGCCGCTGGGCGGCAAGGCGCAGTTCGGCGGCCAGCGCTTCGGCGAGATGGAGGTGTGGGCGCTCGAGGCCTACGGCGCCTCCTACACGCTGCAGGAGATGCTGACGGTCAAGTCGGACGACGTGAACGGCCGGACCAAGGTCTACGAGAACCTGGTCAAGGGCGAGCACACGATCGACGCGGGCATGCCCGAGTCGTTCAACGTGCTGGTGAAGGAAATCCGGTCGCTGGGGATCGACATCGATCTCGAGCGCAACTGAGCGAGGAGCTGACTGATGAAAGCACTGCTCGACCTGTTCAAGCAGGTCCAGGAAGAGGAACACTTCGACGCGATCAAGATCGGCATCGCGTCGCCGGAGAAGATCCGGTCCTGGTCCTACGGCGAGGTCAAGAAGCCGGAGACCATCAACTACCGGACCTTCAAGCCCGAGCGCGACGGCCTGTTCTGCGCCAAGATCTTCGGGCCGATCAAGGACTACGAGTGCCTGTGCGGCAAGTACAAGCGCCTGAAGCA
>JBJOKE010000034.1:0-34783 GCA_046046245.1 Pseudomonadota bacterium
TCACGGTCTCCAGCGGCTTCTTCTTCGCCTTCATGATGTTCGGCAGCGTCACGTAGCGCGGCTCGTTCAGCCGCAGGTCGGTCGTGACGATGGCGGGCAGCGCGATCGACAGCGTCTCCAGGCCGCCGTCGACCTCGCGGGTCACCTTCGCGCGGCCGTCGGCCACCTCGACCTTCGAGGCGAAGGTCGCCTGCGGGCGGCCGGTGAGCGCGGCCAGCATCTGGCCGGTCTGGTTCGCGTCGTCGTCGATCGCCTGCTTGCCCAGGATCACCAGCTGCGGCTGCTCCTTGTCGACCAGCGCCTTCAGCAGCTTGGCCACCGCCAGCGGCTGCAGCTCGACGGAGGCATCCGTCTCGACCAGGATCGCGCGGTCCGCGCCGATCGCCATCGCGGTGCGCAGCGTCTCCTGGCAGGCGGTCACGCCGCAGCTGACCGCGATGATCTCGGTCGCCACGCCCTTCTCCTTCAGCCGGACCGCCTCTTCCACGGCGATCTCGTCGAAGGGGTTCATCGACATCTTCACGTTCGCGATGTCGACGCCGGTGCCGTCGGACTTGACGCGCACCTTGACGTTGTAGTCGACCACTCGCTTGACCGGTACGAGAATCTTCATGGGGGTCTCGGGTGTTGTGTTCGGGCCGTTGCGGATGCGCGCGATTATAGGCACCGGGCGGGAGCCGGCGCGCGCGCCTCCCATGGGAACGGTGTCAACCTGGTTGACAAGGCGAGCATAGTCCGCCGAAAATGGACTTGTCAACCTCGTTGACGAGAACGGGTCGGGCCGCAGGGTCCGACCGCCCGGTCGACCTCCGTCGCCGCCTGCCGCGGCCGCCTCCATGCCGTCCGCCCCGTCGCCCCGACCGCCGCCCAACCTGAAGCAGCTGCTGCTCTCGCGCTCCGACTGGTTCGCCCGCGAGATCATGAGCGGCGTGAAGCGCAGCGAATACGCGTACCTCACGGCCGCGCAGAGCCGCCTGCTCGCGACGATGGCCGGCAAGCCGACCTCGATGGCCGAGCTGGCGCGCCGGCTGGCGATCTCCCGCCAGGCGGTGCACAAGACGGTCGCCGAGCTCGCTCGTCGCGGCATCCTCGAGATCCGCGACGATCCCGAGCGCCGCAATGCCAAGCTGATCGTCTACACCGAACGCGGCCGCCAGGTGAACCGCGCGGGCGCGGCGATCATCGACCGCGTCGAGGACCGGATCGCGTCCCGGATCGGCAAGGCGCGGCTCGAGGCGCTGAAGGCGCTGCTCGCCGAGGACTGGGACTGACGCGTCCCGGCCCGACGGACGCCGGCCGCGACGCGCATCAGTCGCCGATCGTCGCGCGCAGCGCGGCCTCGTAGGCGCCCGGCGCCTCGTAGGGCACCCAGTGGCCCGCGCCCTCGATCGTGGCGAAGCCCAGCCCGGGACGCGCCGCCTGCAGCACCTCGCGGGCAAGCGAGGCATCGCCCCGCGTCACCGGGTCGAGTGCGCCGTAGATCGCGTCGACGCGCTCGACGTCGATCGAGCCGATCGTGTCGCGGGTGATCGGTCGCGCGGCGACCGGCCCGCCGAAGTAGCGCGCCCGCTCGACGTTCGCCGCGTGCAGCGCGACGCCGTCCTGATCCGCGTCGGTCGACGCGACCATCAGCGTGCGGAAGTTGTGGGCGTGGATCGCCTGCCGCTCGGCGGGGTCGGACGCGCGCTTCCAGCTGCGCAGGTCCAGGTTCGGATCGCGCAGCCCGAGCGAGGCCGCGCCGCAGATCGACATCCGCCGCACGCGTCCCGGCCCGCGGGCCGCGACCAGCGTGCCGACCAGCGAGCCGAAGGAGAAGCAGCCCAGGTCGAACGCGCGTGCGCCGGGCAGCAGCGCGTCGAGCCCGTCGGCCACCGCGGCGACGATGCCGTCGAGACCGCCCGGCTCGGGCGGGTCGGCCGACTCGCCGAGCGCCGGCAGGTCGCAGGCCCAGACCTCGCGGTCGCGCATCAGCGAACCGAGGTTGCGGATCCAGTGGTTCCAGCTGCCTGCGCCGCCGTGCAGCAGCACCAGCGGTCGGCCACGGCCCCAGCGTCGCCAGGCCATGGTGCCCGCGCCGCACCGCGTGCGCTCGATCGTCGCCGCGGACTCGAGCAGGGCGGCGAGCCGCGGCAGCGGCACGCCGAGCGCCGCATCGCCGCCGGGGATCGGGTCGGTGCCGGCCGTCATCGGAGCGCTCCGGCCCTCACCGGATCGCGCCGCGGCACCCGCGGCCGACGCCGGCCCTCACAGCCCGCCGTTGACGACCAGCACCTGGCCGCTCACGTAGTCGCTGTCCGGGCTGCAGAACAGGTAGACAGAGCCTGCGGCCTCCTCGGGCGTGCCGCCGCGGCCGAGCGGGATCATCTGGGACAGCGCGGCGATCCGACCCGCCTGCACGCCGATCTTCACCTCGCGGCCATGGACCTCGATCTTGCCCGAGTCGCCTTCCTGCAGCGGCTGCGTGAGCCGCGTCTGGATGTAGCCGAACGCGACCGAATTGACCGTCACGTTGTACCGGCCCCATTCCTTCGCGAGCGTCTTGGTGAGGCCGTTGATGCCCGACTTCGCGGCCGAGTAGTTCGACTGGCCGGCGTTGCCGTTGACGCCCGACGTGGAGGAGATGTTGACCACCTTCCGGACCACGCGCCGGCCGTCCTTCGCCTCGCGCTCGGTCGCCGCCTTCAGATGCGGGAAGAACGCACGCAGGATCCGGAACGGCGCCTTCAGGTGGACGTCGAGGATCGCGTCCCACTGCTCGTCGGTCATCTTCTGGATGACCGTGTCCCACGTGTAGCCGGCGTTGTTGACGATCACGTGGGCATCGCCGAACGCGTCGAGCGCGGTCTTCACGATGCGCTCGCCGAAGTCGGGCGCCGCGACGTCGCCGGTGCAGGCGACCGCGTCGCTGCCGAGCGCGCGGATCAGCCCGATCGTCTCGGTGGCGGGCGCCTCGTCGATGTCGTTGACGACGATCTTCGCGCCGTCGCGCGCGAGGCGCAGCGCGATCTCGCGGCCGATGCCGCGGCCCGAGCCGGTGACGATCGCGACCTTGCCGTCCATCTGACCCATGGGTGTGTCTCCGTGTTCGTGGCGTGGGGCGTGCCGTGCGCGCGGCGTGGCGCGCCGGTTTGACGGGCTCTCGGCCCGGGTGCCACGATTCTAGCGCCCGAGCAGACACCGGTCCGCCCCTCCGACCGGAAACACGAGACGACCATGACGACGACGCGCCGAGCGATCTTCGACGACGAGCACGAGCAGTTCCGCGAACAGGTCCGCCGCTTCTGCGAACGCGAGATCGCCCCCCACTACCGCGACTGGGAGAAGGCCGGCGTCACGCCGCTCGAATTCTGGCGCCGAGCCGGCGCGGCCGGCGTGCTGTGCACCACCCTCCCCGAGGCCTACGGCGGCCCGGGCGGCAGCTTCCTGCACGCCTGCGTGGTGACCGAGGAGATGGCGCGTGTCGGCGCGAGCCTCGGCCTGCCTGTGCATTCGGACATGGTCGCGCCCTACCTGCTCCATTACGGCAGCGAGTCGCTCAAGCAGCGCCTGCTGCCGAAGCTGTGCTCGGGCGAGCTCGTCGCGTCGATCGGCATGACCGAGCCCGGCACCGGCAGCGACCTGAAGAGCATCCGCACCGTCGCGGTCCGCGACGGCGACCACTGGCGGATCAGCGGGCAGAAGGTGTGGATCACCAACGGCTTCAACTGCGGCGTGGTGGTGGTCGCCTGCAAGACCGACCCGGCCGCGGGCGCGAAGGGCGTGTCGCTGATCGCGGTGGAGACCGGCACGCCCGGCTTCACCAAGGGCTCGACGCCGATGGACAAGATCGGCCTGAAGGCGCAGGACACGGCCGAGCTCTTCTTCGACGACGTGCGGGTCCCGCTCGGCAACCTGGTGGGCGAGGAAGGCCGCGGCTTCCGCTACCTGATGGAGCAGCTGCCGCAGGAACGGCTGGTGATCGCGGTGCGCAGCTGCGCGGTGCTCGAGACGCAGCTGGAGAACACGGTCCGGTACGTTCGCGAGCGCAAGGCCTTCGGCACGCCGATCGCCGAATTCCAGAACACGCAGTTCAAGCTCGCCGAGGCGAAGGCCTACATCGCGCAGCTGCGGGCCTTCGTCGACGCGTGCATCGCCGAGCACCTCGCGGGCGGGATCACCGCCGAGCGCGCGGCGATGGCGAAGCTGGTCGCGACGGAGACGATGGGGAAGTACCTCGACGAGTTCCTCCAGCTGCACGGCGGGTACGGGTACTCGAACGAGTACGGGATCGGGCGGGCCTGGGTGGATGCTCGGGTCACGCGGATCGCGGGCGGGACGTCGGAGGTGCTGAAGACGATCGTCGGGCGCGCCCTGTAGACCGTCCGACGGGCGGCTGGCGCCGTCTGTCCCGTATGGGCGGGTGCGGCGCCGCTGTTCCCGCAATCCGCGACTCCGCGGGGTGGGCACCATTCCCGCATGGACGCCACCCGCATCGCGCCCGTCCGAGGGCGCCGACTTCCCCTCCGATCCGCGCGGCCCCATCCGGCGGCCGGCGTGCATGCGGGGGGCAGGCCGTGAAGGCGGTCATCCTGGCGGGCGGGCTCGGTACGCGCCTGGCCGAGGAGACCTCGGTGCGGCCGAAGCCGATGGTCGAGATCGGCGGCAAGCCGCTCCTCTGGCACCTGATGAAGCTCTACGGCCGGCACGGCATCAACGACTTCGTCGTCTGCCTCGGCTACCGCGGCTACGTCATCAAGGAATACTTCGCCAACTACTTCCTGCACAGCTCGGACGTCACCTTCGACCTCGCCGAGAACCGCATGGAAGTCTGCCATCGGCACTGCGAGCCCTGGCGGGTGACGCTGATCGACACCGGCGACGCGACGCAGACCGGCGGCCGGCTGCGTCGTGTCCGTGACTACGTCGGCGACGAGACCTTCTGCTTCACCTACGGAGACGGGCTCTCCGACGTCGATCTCGGCGCGCTGATCGCCTTCCATCGCAGCCAGGGCGTGCTGGCGACGGTCACCGCGGTACAGCCCCCGGGCCGGTTCGGCGCGCTCGAGCTCGAGGGCTCGCGGATCCGCGCGTTCGCCGAGAAGCCGCGCGGCGACGGCGGCTGGATCAACGGCGGCTTCTTCGTGCTTGAGCCCGAGGCGATCGGATACATCGCGGGCGATCCGACCCCCTGGGAGGCCGAGCCGCTCGAGTCGCTGGCCCGCGACGGCCAGCTGTCGGCGTTCATGCACCGCGGCTTCTGGCAGCCGATGGACACGCTGCGCGACAAGACGATGCTCGAGGGGCTGTGGCAGTCGGGCGCGGCCCCGTGGAAGGTGTGGGCATGAGCCGCCCCGGCTTCGACGGGCTGTTCGGCGACGTGTATCGAGGCCGGCGGGTCCTGGTCACCGGACATACCGGCTTCAAGGGTGTCTGGCTCACCGCCTGGCTCGAGGCGCTCGGCGCGAAGGTCTGCGGCCTCGGGCTCGACGAGCCCGACGGGGACGCCCACCTCGGCGCGCTGCGGCTCGATCCCCCCCAGGTCCGAGTCGACCTGCGCGACCCGGCGGCGGTCCGCGGGGCGCTCGCCGCATTCGCCCCGGAGCTGGTCTTCCACCTGGCGGCGCAGTCGCTCGTGCGTCGAGGCTACCGCGAGCCCGTGGAGACCTTCGACGTGAACGTCGGCGGTCTGGTCACCCTGCTCGAAGCGATCCGGGCCACGGGCACCGCCAGGGCGATCGTGGTCGCGACGACCGACAAGTGCTACCGCAACGACGAGACGCCGCGAGGCTACGTCGAGAGCGATCCGCTGGGCGGTCGCGACCCGTACAGCGCGTCGAAGGCCTGCGCGGAGATCGTCACGGCCTGCTGGCGCGAGAGCTTCCTGCGGACCGGTCCCCGACCCGTGGCCGTCGCCACCGCGCGCGCGGGCAACGTGATCGGCGGGGGCGACCGCGCCGAGGACCGTCTCGTCCCCGATCTGGTCCGCGCGGCGACCGAGGGCCGGGCCGCGCGCATCCGCAATCCGCGCGCGACCCGCCCGTGGCAGCACGTCCTCGAACCGCTGTCGGGCTACCTCGCGCTCGGCGAGCGTCTGCTCGCATCGCCGGACACTGCCGCCCAGGCGTGGAACTTCGGCCCCGGTCCGGCAGACCATCTCGACGTGGGCACCTTCGCGTCGCGCTTCGCGGCACACTGGGACGCGGTCCGCGTGACCACCGACCCCGGCCCGCATCCTCACGAGTCGAAGCTGCTGCACCTGGATTGCGGCAAGGCCTCGCGCGGGCTGGGCTGGCGCCCCGTCTGGGACGTCGACACCGCGATCGTGCGGACGGCGGCCTGGTACCGGCGCTGGCACGCCGGGCACGGCGCCGCGACGCGCGACGACCTCGCATGCTACGTCGAGGACGCGCGTCGGACCCGTCTTGCCTGGGCCGGCGCGGGCGAGACCGTGGAGGCGACGGCCTGATGGAACTGGTCGAAACGCCGATCCGAGGCGTCTGGGAGGTGCGCACGACGTTCCGCGCCGACGAACGGGGCCGCTTCGCGCGGCTGGCCTGCCTGCCGACGTTCGAGATGGCGGGCGCGGTGCCGCCGGGTACCCGCTTCGTGCAGACCAACCTGAGCGAGACCCGGCTGCGCGGCGCGGTCCGCGGCCTGCACCTGCAGCGGCCCCCGGCGCTCGAGGGCAAGCTCGTCACCTGCGTGGCCGGCCGCGTGTTCGATGTCGCCGTCGACCTGCGAGCCGGCTCGCCGACCTTCGGCCGCTGGCACGCGATCGAGCTCGCCGACGGGGACGGCCGTGCCCTGCTGATCCCGCCCGGCTGCGCGCACGGCTTCCAGGCGCTCGAAGACGGCTCCCGGCTGCTCTACCAGCACACCGCCGCCTGGGCGCCGGCATGCGAGGACGGCGTGCGCCACGACGACCCCGCGCTCGGCATCCGCTGGCCCCTGCCCGTCCATGGCCTGTCGGCGCGCGACCGCACGCTTCGCACCCTGGCGGACCGCTTCGAACCCGTCGCCGCATGAACTGCCGCCACTGCCGCCGCCCGATCGACCCGATCGACGACGTCTTCATCGATCTGGGCGCCGCGCCGCCGTCGAACGCGTTCCTGCGCGCGGAGGACCTCGACCGGCCCGAGGTCCACTACCCGCTGAAGGCGTTCGCCTGCCGGCACTGCCTGCTGGTCCAGATCGACGAGGTACGACGACACGACGCGCTGTTCGACGCCGACTACGTCTACTTCTCGTCGTTCTCGAGCAGCTGGCTCGCCCACGCGCAACGGTTCGTGGACCGCGCGATCGAGCGCCTCGGCCTCGGCGCCGGTTCGCTGGTCATGGAGGTCGCCTCCAACGACGGCTATCTGCTGCGCTTCGTCGCCGCGCGCGGCGTGCCGTGCGTCGGCATCGAGCCGACCGGGAGCACGGCGGCCGCCGCGCGCCGCCTGGGGATCGAGACGATCGAATCGTTCTTCGGCGAGTCGTTCGCGCGTGCCTTCGCCGCCTCGCGGCGCCGCGCCGACCTGATCGTCGGCAACAACGTGCTCGCCCACGTCCCCGACATCGACGATTTCGTCGCCGGCCTGCGCGAGGCGCTGGCACCGGGAGGCCGGGTGAGCCTCGAGTTCCCGCACCTGATGCGCCTGGTCGAGCACGCGCAGTTCGACACCGTCTACCACGAGCACTTCTCCTACCTGTCGCTGCACGCGGTGGCGCGGATCCTGGGCCGTGCCGGACTCGCCGTCGTCGACGTCGAGCCCCTGTCGACCCATGGCGGCTCGCTGCGCGTCTGGGCCGCCCACGCGGACGACGGCGTCGCGCCGACCGACGAGGTCGAGCAGGTGCTGGCGGACGAGCGCGCGCGCGGCATGCTCGAACCCGCCTTCTACCGCGGCCTGCAGGCTCGCGCCGAGCGGATCAAGCACGACCTGCTCGGCTTCCTCGTCGACGCGCGCCGCGCCGGCCTGACCGTCGCGGGCTACGGCGCGGCCGCCAAGGGCAACACGCTGCTGAACTTCGCCGGCGTGCGTCCCGACCTGCTGCCCTTCGTCGCCGACGCGTCGCCGCACAAGCAGGGACGTCACCTGCCGGGATCGCGGATCCCGGTGGTCTCGCCCGAACGACTGCGCGAGGCGCGCCCCGACGTCGTGCTCGTGCTGCCGTGGAACCTGCGCGCAGAGATCGTCGCCGAGCTCGCCTGGGTGCGCGACTGGGGCGGCCGCTTCGCGACCGCCGTGCCGACGCTGGAGGTCGCATGAACGCCATCCCCTACACCCGCCCCTCGATCACGGACCTCGAGGTCGCCTACGCGGCCGACGCCGCGCGCACCGGCTGGGGCCCGCGGTGCAACGAGTACGTCGAGCGCTTCGAGGCCGGTTTCGCCGCGCACGTCGGCGTGCGGCACGCGGTCGCCACGTCGAGCTGCACCGGTGCCATGCACCTCGGGCTCGCGGCGCTGGGCATCGGCCGCGGCGACGAGGTGATCCTCGGGGACATCAACTGGATCGCAACGGCGGCTCCCGCGGTGCACCTGGGGGCGCGCCCGGTGTTCGTCGACGTGCTGCCCGACAGCTGGTGCGTCGATCCGTCGGCCGTCGAGGCGGCGATCACGCCGCGTACCCGCGCGATCGTCGCGGTCCACCTGTACGGGAACCTGTGCGACATGGACGCGCTGCTCGCGATCGGACGGCGACACGGCATCGCGGTGATCGAGGACGCCGCCGAAGCGATCGGCTCGGCGTGGCACGGCCGTCGGGCGGGCTCGATGGGCACGTTCGGGACCTTCTCGTTCCACGGCACCAAGACCCTCACCACCGGCGAGGGCGGCATGCTGGTGACCGACTCCGAGGCGCTGCACGAGCGCGTGCAGACGCTCGCCAACCACGGCAGGCGCCGAGGCCAGGCGCGCCAGTTCTGGCCCGAGGCGGTCGGCTTCAAGTACAAGATGAGCAACCTGCAGGCCGCGATCGGATGCGCGCAGCTCGAGCGCGTCGACGCGCTGGTGGCGGCGCGCCGTCGCGTGTTCCTCGCCTACCGCGAGGCGCTGGCGGACCTCCCGCTCACGATGAACCCCGAACCGCCCGGCACGGTCAACGGCTTCTGGATGCCGACGATCGTCGTCGACGAGGCCGCGCACTTCGACCGCGAGGCGCTCGTCGCCGCCTTCACCCGCGAGCGGATCGACGCCCGCGTCTTCTTCTGGCCCCTGAGCGAGCTCCCGATGTTCGAGCGCCGGCCCTGCAACGTCGTCGCGCAATCGATCCACCGGCGCGCGATGAACCTGCCCGTCCACCCGGAGATGACCGAGGCCGACGTGCTGCGCGTCGCATCCATCGTCCGCGAGGCGCTCGCATCGGCGAGTGTCGCGTCATGAGGCCGTCCCCGTCCGTCATGCCGGACCACGCCGAGCGCTTCGCCGCCGACGGGGTGGTCGTCCTGCGCGGCTTCTACGACCTCGAGCGCGACATCGAACCCGTCCAGCGGGGCATCCACGCGGTGATCGGCGAGGTGATGCGCCGCCACGGCGTCGAGGACCGACGTCCGCCCTTCGATCCGGCACGCTTCGACGCCGGCTTCCAGGACTTGCTGGCCACCGACCGCCGGTGGGCCGCCGAGGTCTACGACGCGGTCAAGCAGGTGCCGGGCTTCGTGCGGCTGATCGCGCATCCGGCGAACGAGGCGCTGGTGCGCGCGCTGCGTCCCGGCTGCGTGCCGGGCATCGCCGGCGGCGGCTCCGGCATCCGCATCGACCACCCGGGCGAGGATCGATTCCGGGCCCACTGGCACCAGGAGTACCCCGCGCAGCTGCGCAGCCTCGACGGCGTGGTGTTCTGGTCGCCGCTCGTCCCGATCACGCCCGAACTCGGCCCCGTCGTCCTGTGCCCCGGCTCGCACCGCGAGGGCCCGCTGCCGGTGCGCTCGGAGCCGCTGGGCGGCCGCAGCGGCGCCTATGCGCTGCGGCTCGACCGCGAGGCCGAGCTGGTCGGCCGCTATCGCCAGGAGGCTCCGCTGCTGCAGCCCGGCGACCTCGCGGTGATGGACTTCCTGCTGCTGCACGCGTCCGGCCACAACCGCGGCGCGCGGTCGCGCTGGTCCATGCAGTTCCGCTGGTTCAACTTCGCCGAATCGACCGGGCGCGCCCACGGCTGGTCGGGCTCGTACGCCGCCGGAGTCGACTTCCGGCGCATCCACCCGGAGCTCTGCGTTGAGTGACACCGAACGCCCCTGCCCCCTGTGCGGCGAGCCGCTCGGCACGCCGCTGTTCGATGCCGGACACCACACCTCGCTGACGACGCTGTGCGAGCGCCGCGACGCGCGGACCCGTGTCTGGGCCTGCCGCGGCTGCGGACACCTGAGCGGCGATCCGCTGCCGGACACCGACAGCTACTATGCGCACGACTACCGGATCCTGCTCGGGCAGGACGACGAGGACCAGATCTACGAGATCCGGGACGGGCGCATCGTCTACCGCACCGAGCACCAGGCCGAGGTCCTGGGCCGCAAGCTCGCGCTGCCGCCCGGCGCGAGGCTCCTCGACTACGGCTGCGCGAAGGCGTCCACGCCGCGTGCGCTGCACCGCGCACGCCCCGACATCGAGGTGCACCTGTTCGACGTCAGCGAGGTGTACCGCCCGCACTGGCGGGACTGGGTGCCGCCGGCACGCACCGCGGTCGGATCGGTACCGGACGACTGGGCCGGGCGCTTCGATGCGGTGACCTCGTTCTTCGCGTTCGAGCACATCCCGGATCCGGCCGCCGCGATCGCACGCGTATCGGCGCTGCTGCGCGACGGTGGCGCCCTGCACCTGGTCGTGCCGGACACCTTCGGCAACCCGTCGGACCTGGTCGTGATCGACCACGTCCACCACTTCACCGTGCCGTCGCTGCACCGCCTGCTCGCCCGCGCCGGCTTCGGTGAGATCGACATCGACGCGGACGCCCACCGGGGCGCGCTGGTCGCGGTCGCACGCAAGGGCCGTCCGGCCGCCCCGGCGCCCGACCCGGCGCACACCCTCGAGCGGGCCGCCGCGCTCGCTCGCTTCTGGCAGGACGCCGGCGCAAGGGTCCGCGAGGTCGAGGCGACGCTGGCCGACGACGAGGTCGTGGCCGTCTACGGCTCGGGCGTCTACGGGGCATGGATCGCCGGCACGCTGCGCAAGCCCGGCCGGGTCCGCTGCTTCCTGGACCGCAGTCCCTACCAGCAGGGGCGCACGCTGTTCGATCGTCCGATCTTCGCGCCCGACCGACTGCCCGACGAGGTCTCGACGGTGTTCGTCGGGCTGAATCCGGCGATCGCGCGCGCCGCGCTCGCCGACCCGCCGTGGCCGGCCACGCGGCGGCCGCGCCTCGCGTTCCTCGACGCGGCACCGGCATGATCCTCGGCGAACGGGTCCGCCTGCGGCCCTGGAGCGAGGCCGACGTCGCGACGCTGGCCGTGCTGCGGAACGACCCGTCGCTGCAGTCGCTGCTGCTGTCGCGGGTCCGCGGCAGCCACCCCGACCAGGTCCGCGACTGGTTGCGCCAGCGCAGCGCGTCGGCCTCGGGGATGCTGTGCGTCGTGGCCGATGCGGCAGACGACCGGGCACTCGGCTGGATCCAGCTCTCCGGTCTCGACGATCCGGACGGCCGGGCCGAACTCGGCATCTGCCTGGCACCCGACGGTCAGGGTCGCGGGCTGGGGCGCGAAGCGGTGTCGCTGCTGGTCGCGCACGCGGCCGCGGGCTGGCCGCTGCGCAAGGTCTCGCTGCGCGTGCGGGCGGACCATGCACGCGCGGTGCGCTGCTACGAGGCGAGCGGCTTCGAGCGCTGCGGCCTGCTGCGTGCCGATGTCTTCGCCGACGGCGCCTGGCGCGACGTCCTCCTGATGGAACGGCTGCTCCGTGGTTGAGGCGCCGACACCCATGCGCATCGTGATCTCCCAGTCGATGCTGTTCCCGTGGGTCGGACTGCTCGCGCAGGTGCGGCTCGCGCAGGTCTTCGTCCACTACGACGACGTCCAGTTCTCCAGGGGCAGCTTCGTGAACCGCGTGCAGCTGAAGACCGCGCGCGGCGTCGAGTGGCTGACGGTGCCCCTGCAGGGCCATCGGCTCGGGCAGCGGATCGACGAGGTCCGGGTCGCGCCGCAAGCGGCCTGGCTGTCCCGACACCTCGAGCTGCTGCAGCGCAGCCTCGGCGACGCTCCGTACGCGGCCGACGCGCTCACCCTGGCGCACGAGGTCTATGCCGCCGGCCACGACCGGCTCTCCGACCTGGCCTGCGCGTCGACGATGGCCCTGGCGCGCTACTTCGGGCTCGATGCCGGCCGGCGCTTCATCCACGCGGGCGAGCTCGGCATACCGGGGCGCAGCACCGACCGCGTGTTCGGGATCGTGGCCGCGCTCGCCGGCACGAGCTACGTGACGGGTCACGGGGCCGCCCGCTACCTGGACCACGAACGCTTCGAGCGCGCGGGCATCGCGGTCGAGTACATGGACTATCGGTGCGACCCGTGGCCGCAGCCGCACGGTGCGTTCACGCCGTACGTCTCGGGGCTCGACCTCGTCGCCCGCCTCGGCCGCGCGGGCGGCGACCGCCTCGCGCTGGGGACCGTGCCCTGGCGGCGCTTCGTGGACGCCGACGCCACGGCCTGAGCCGTGGCGCGCCGCTCAGGCGGCGAACTTCGCCATCAGGTCGTGCTCGAACAGCACCCGCACGTTGGCGGCGTCGAGCCGGTCACGCAGCGCGGGCTCGAGCATCGCGCCCGGGGCCCGGCACAGCACCAGCGCATCCTTCAGCCCCGCGAGGTCCTCGCCCTGCAGCGGCTGGTCGACGAACAGCACCGGCACCGCGGCGCGCGCGCTGACGAACTCGCGCACGGACACGTCGAAATCGCCCTGCAGCACGAGGCACGACACGTTGCGGTTCAGTTCCTCGTCGCGCAGCAGGAAGTCGATCGCCGCGCCGCTGCGCAGCGACGCCATCGGCGCCGGCAGCAGCCCCTCGCGCCCCAGCGCCTTCAACCGGTAGGCGAGGTAGTAGGTCTCGACCGCGTCGCGCCCCTGCGCGTTGCGCAGCCGTACCGCGACCGCGATCCGGTCGGCGATCATGTCCTGGATCCGCAGGCACCATCCGGCCCGCTCGGCGTCGCCGATCTGCGCCGCGAAGCGACCGAGCACGTGCTCGAGGCCGCCGCGATAGCGGTCCCACGCGTGCTCCGCCTCGCGGGACCCCGTCTGCGAACGCTGCTCGTCGGCGAAGTACCGGGTGATCGACACGTAGAACGGGTCCTTGAGCATCAGCACGTCGGCGCGCTGCAGGAACTCCGCCGCATGGACGAACGCGTAGAAGGCCTGCTCCGGGACCCGCGGCATGACCGCCTCGAGCAGGTCCCGCCGGCAGACGTAGATCTCGGGAAACACGTGCCAGCGCAGGAGCGCGTCCAGCAGGGTCCGGTGGTCGTCGCGGGCGATGTGCAGGTCGCGGTCCTGGGTGTAGAAGGTTCCCTCGGCCTGGTCGGCGACCAGGTCGTAGAGCATCCAGGGCGCGTAGGCGACCCCGATCCCCGGATCCGCGAGCATCGCCCTCAGCGCGTCGGCCAGCGGCTCGGCCATCAGCGCGTCGTCGTCGGCGAGGTAGACCACGTAGGTGCCCCGCGCCTGGCCCATCACGAAGTACCAGTTCGCGGACCCGCCGATGTTCTCCGGCTGCCGGAAGGCGCGCATCGGCAGGACCTGTCCGTACTCGGCCACGACCTCGGGGGTGTCATCCGTGGAGTGGTTGTCCGACACCACCACCTCGAAGGGGAACGGAAAGCCCTCGAGCTGGCTGGCCAGCATCCCGAACAGCGAGCGCAGGTAGCGCCCGCGGTTCCAGGTCGGAATGCAGAAGCTGACGACGGGAGGGTTCATGAGGGGGCGCGCCTCGGATCGGGGACCACGCCAGTATCCCTGCCGCATCCGATCGGGGTGCGCGCGTAAGCGCGTGTCGCGCCGCGCATTTCACGGGACCGCCGCCTGCCCGCGCGACGGTCGCCGGCCCCTGTCACACCTTCAGCACCAGCTTTCCGAAGTTCGACCCGTCGAACAGCTTCAGCAGCGTCTGCGGGAACGTGTCGATCCCCTCGACCACGTCCTCGCGCGACCTGAAGCGGCCGTCCTTCATCCAGGCCGCGATGTCGCGCACCGCCTCCGGGTAGCGGGCGGCGTAGTCGAACACCACGATGCCCTCCATCCGCGCGCGGTTCACCAGCAGCGACAGGTAGTTCGACGGGCCCTTGACCGGCGTCGTGTTGTTGTACTGCGAGATCGCGCCGCAGATCACGATGCGGGCCTTGCGGTTGATCCGCGTGAGCACCGTGTCGAGGATGTCGCCGCCGACGTTGTCGAAGTAGACGTCGACGCCCTTCGGGCAGTGCTGCTTCAGGCCGTCGCGGACGCTGCCGGCCTTGTAGTCGATGCACGCGTCGAAGCCGAGCTCGCGCACGACGAAGTCGCACTTGTCGGCGCCGCCCGCGATGCCGACCACACGGCAGCCCTTGATCTTCGCGACCTGCCCGACGGTCTGGCCGACCGCACCCGCCGCGCCCGAGACGACGACGGTCTCGCCCTCCTTCGGCTGGCCGACGTCGAGCAGGCCGAAGTAGGCGGTCATGCCGGGCATGCCGAGCGCGTTCAGCCACTTCTCGGGCGGCGCGAGCGACGGATCGATCTTCGACAGGCCGGCGCGGCGGATCCCCGCCTCGTCGAGCGCGCAGTACTGCTGGACCCCGAGCACGCCGCTCACGTGGTCGCCGACCGCGAAGGCCGCGGTGTTCGAGGCCACCACGCGACCCACGCCGCCGGCACGCATCACCTCGCCGATGCCCACCGGCTCGATGTAGCTCCTGCCCTCGTTCATCCAGCCGCGCATCGCCGGGTCGAGCGACAGCATCAGCGTCTTCACCAGCACGCCGCCGGGACCGGGCTCGGGCAGGGGTGCGTCGACGATCGACCAGTTGTCGCGGGTCGGCATGCCGACCGGGCGCGAGGCGAGACGGACCTGCCGGTTCACGGCGGAGGATTCGACGGTCATCGGGGAACGGCTCCTGGGTGGATCGAGGGGAACGGGACGGCGACCGGCGCGCGGGATGCGCGCGGCACCGGTCTCACCAGTTCGGGGGACGCTTGTCGAGGAAGGCCTGAACGCCCTCGAGCGCGCTCGCGTCCATCATGTTGCAGGCCATCGTCTGGCCGGCGAGCTGATAGGCGGCTTCCGTGCCCATCTCGATCTGGCGGTAGAACAGGCCCTTGCCCGCGGCGATCGCCTCGCGCGGCTTGGCGACGATCTTCGCGACGAGCGCGTCGACGGTCGCGTCGAGCGCGTCGGCCGGCACCGCCTCGTTGACCAGGCCCTGCTCGACCGCCTCGGCGGCCGACACGAAGTCCCCGGTCAGCAGCATCCGCATCGCGGCCTTGCGCGACAGGTTGCGCGACAGCGCGACCGACGGCGTCGAGCAGAACAGGCCGAGGTTGATGCCGGAGACCGCGAAACGGGCATCGTCGGTGGCGACCGCGAGGTCGCAGGCGGCGACCAGCTGGCAGCCGGCCGCGGTGGCGATGCCGTGGACCCGTGCGATCACGGGCTGCGGGACCCTCTGGATGGTGGTCATCAGCCGGCTGCACTGCGCGAAGAGGCGTCGGTAGTAGTCGAGCGAGGGCTCGGCCCGCATCTCGCGCAGGTCGTGGCCGGCGCAGAATGCACGGCCGCGGGCGGCGATCACGACCGCACGCACCGCCGGATCGGCGGCGATCGCGTCGAGCGCGTCCTGCAGCGCCGACATCAGCGATTCGGACAGCGCGTTGAAGGCGGCGGGGCGGTTCAGCCACAGCCAGGCGACCGGGCCTCGGTCCTCGCGCACCAGCGGCGGCTCGACGGACGACGACGGCGGATCGGCGGGACGGGACGGGGCGTGTGCGGCCATGCGGGCGGTCTCCGGGGTCGGATCCGGCGTCGCGGACGGCGCCGGTGCTGAGGATTCTGGGTCGCGGTCGCGGGCCGCGACGGCGACCCCGGTTGCGCGCCACCCACGTGCTGCGCGCGGGCGGGAACCGGCCGTCGGCCGACGGCCGGGCGGCTTGGAGCCATAGATTACACTCGGCCGGCACAACGCGAAGGGCCTCATGCTCGAACGAATCCAGGCCGTCGCCGCGCAGGTGGGCAGCGTGGTGGTCGGCAAGCAGCCGCAGATCCGGCTGGCGCTCGCCTGCCTGCTCGCGCGCGGTCACCTGCTGATCGAAGACCTGCCCGGCGTGGGCAAGACGACGCTCGCTCACGCGCTCGCGATCTCGCTCGGGCTGCAGTTCAAGCGCGTCCAGTTCACCAACGACCTGCTGCCCTCGGACATCGTCGGCGTCTCGGTCTACGAGCGCGACAACGCGCGCTTCGTCTTCCATCCGGGGCCGGTCTTCTCCCAGGTGCTGCTCGCCGACGAGATCAACCGCGCCTCGCCGAAGACGCAGAGCTCGCTGCTCGAGGCGATGGAGGAGCGGCAGGTCACGGTCGAGGGCGAGGCCCGGCGACTGCCCGAGCCGTTCTTCGTGATCGCCACGCAGAACCCGCAGGACCAGATCGGCACCTTCCCGCTGCCCGAGTCGCAGCTCGACCGCTTCCTGATGTGCATCGAGCTCGGCTACCCGGACCCGAAGTCCGAACGCGCGCTGCTCGAGGGCAGCGACCGGCGCGACATGGTGGCGAAGCTCGAACCGAAGATGACGCCGGCCGAACTGGTCGAGGTGCAGCGCGCGCTGCGGCAGATCCGCACGGCGCCCGCGCTGCTCGACTACGTGCAGAACCTGCTGACCCACAGCCGCCGCGCGGCCGCCTTCTCCGAAGGGCTGAGCCCGCGGGCCGGCCTGGCGCTGCTGCAGGCCGCCCGCGCGTGGGCGCTGCTCGACGGCCGCAACCACGTGCTGCCCGACGACGTGCAGGCCGTGCTGACGGCCGTCGCGGGCCACCGGCTCAAGCCGGCCAAGGGCATGGCGACCGGCCACCGCGCGCGCGCCGAGCTGGTGGCCGAGCTCGTCAAGGCGGTCGCCGTCCCCTGACGGCACGCGCGGTCGGCGGATGTCCTCGCAGGTCATGGCCTGGATCGAGCGGATCGGCCGCGTCGCGCCGGCAGTCCGCGCCTCGCTCGGCCCGCACTCGGGCGACCTGCTGCTGGACCGGCGCCGTGTCTACATCCTGCCGACCAAGGCCGGCCTGCTGTTCGCGCTGTCGCTCGCGACGATGCTGGTCACCTCGGTCAACTACGGCCTCGCGCTCGGCTACGCGCTCACCTTCCTGCTCGCCGGCGTCGCCCTGGTGTCGATGCTGCACACCTGGCGCAACCTCGTCGGCCTGACGCTGCGGCCCGGGCGCGCCGAGCCGGTCCATGCCGGAGAGCTCGCCGAGTTCGGCCTGCTGGTGCGCAGCCCCTCGGGCCCGGAGCGCTTCGCGATCGAATTGGCCGTGCCCGGTACCGCGCAGCCCACCTGGATCGACGTCGCGCCCGGGACCGAGCAGCTCGTTCGGGTCGCGCTGCCCACCGAGCGGCGCGGTTGGCAGCAGCCACCCCGGATGCGGCTGTGCACGACCTTCCCGCTGGGCCTCTGGCGCGCCTGGGCCTGGTGGCACCCCCAGACGCGCTTGCTGGTGCTGCCGCGGCTGGAGACGCCGGCCGCACCGATGCCCGAGTCCGGCTCGGCCGGCACCGAACGCAGCGGCCGCGGCGAGGACGACTTCGCGGCGATCCGACCGTTCCGGGAGGGGGACTCGCCGCGCCGTCTCGCCTGGAAGGCGATGGCCCGCAGCGGCGGGGACGCGCTGCTGGTGCGCGAATTCGAGGGCGGCAGCGGCGCCGAGCTGCTGCTCGACTGGCATGCCTTGCCCCCCGGCCTCGACGCCGAGGCGCGGCTGTCGCGGCTCGCACGCTGGATCGTCGACGCGGAGTCGGCCGGGCTGCACTACGGCCTGCGCGTGCCCGGCGTCGATCTGCAGCTCGACGCCGGCTCCGCCCACCGCGCCGCGTGCCTCGAGGCGCTCGCGCTCGCACAGGTCTGAGGCGACGATGGCGCGGGCGGGACAGGGTCGGTGGTTCTCGATGCGGGTACTGGGCGGCACGCTCGGCGCCGACTGGGAACGCGAGCGACGCGACACGCTGTTCCTGATGGGCGCGATCGCGCTGGCGGTCCTGCCCCATCTGCCGAACCTGCCGCTGTGGACGAGTGCCGGCTTCGCGCTGCTGTTCGCCTGGCGGCTCGGCCTGGTCTTCTCCGGACGAGGGCTGCCCGGCACGCCGCTGCGGCTGGTCGCGGCGGCGGCCTGCACCGCCGGCGTGATCGCCGAGTACGACACGGTGTTCGGCCGCGAGGCCGGCGTCGCGCTGCTCGTGCTGTTCCTCGGCCTGAAGCTGATGGAGATGCGGGCCAGGCGCGACCTGTTCGTCGTGATCTTCCTCTGCTTCTTCGTGCTGCTGACCGGCTTCTTCCAGTCGCAGTCGCCGTGGGCCGCGGTGGTGTCGGCGGCCGCGGTCGTCGCGCTGCTGGGCGCGATGGTGACGATGCAGTTCGGCCAGCGCGAGGCGACGATTGCGCGCCGTTTCCGGCTGGTTGCCGGCGTGGTCGCGCAGGCGGTGCCGATCGCCGCCGTGCTGTTCGTGCTGTTCCCGCGGATCAACGGCCCGCTGTGGGGCCTGCCGAACGACGCGCAATCGGGGCGCACCGGTATCTCCGACACGATGGCCCCGGGCCAGATCTCGAAGCTCGCGCAGGCCGACGACGTCGCGTTCCGCGTGGCGTTCTCCGGCCCGCCGCCCGATCCTTCGCGGATGTACTGGCGCGGGCCGGTGCTCGGACACTTCGACGGCCGCGTCTGGCGCGCCGTGCGCCGCGAGCTCGGGGACGCGCCGGTGCCGCGCGCCGAGCTGCCGCCCGGCGGGCAGACGGTGCGCTACCAGACCACGCTGGAGCCGCACTCCGCGCGCTGGCTGTTCGCGCTCGAGACGCCGGTGGAGCTGCCCCGCGCCCCCGGGCTCGCGGTCGCGATGTCGCCCGAGTTCGACATGCGCTCGGCCGAGCCCGTCGTCGGACGGCTGCGTTACGAGTCGGCCTCTCGGCCCGACGCGCGGATCGGCCTGAACGAGACGCGGCTGTCGCGCCAGGAATGGCTGCAGCTGCCGCCGGGCGAAGCGCGCCGGACGATGGAGATGGCCGCCCGCTGGCATGCCGAGGACTCCGATCCGGATCGCCTCGTGGCGCGTGCGCTCGCGATGTTCCGCGACAACGCGTTCCGCTACACGCTCGAGCCGCCGCTGCTCGATGCCGACCCGGTCGACCGGTTCCTCTTCGAGACCCGTGCCGGCTTCTGCGAGCACTATGCGAGCGCGTTCGTGGTGCTGATGCGGGCCCTCGACATCCCGGCCCGGGTGGTCACCGGCTACCTCGGCGCCGAACCGAACGAGCGCGACGGCTACTGGATCGTCCGGCAGGCCGACGCGCACGCCTGGGCCGAGGTCTGGATCGAGACGCAGGGCTGGGTCCGCGTCGACCCGACCGCGGCGGTCTCGCCCGACCGGATCGAGCGCGGCTCGCGCACGCTGGTGCAGCGCGGCCTCGCCGGCCGCGACGCTGCCGCCGACGCCCCGGAATTCCTGCGGCGCTGGCGGATGTCGCTCGACGCGCTGACCCACGGCTGGAACCAGTGGGTGCTGAACTACGACCGAACGCGGCAGAAGGCCCTGCTGTCGAGCCTCGGCCTGGACGCGACCGACCCGCGTGCCATCGCCGCGGCGATCGGCGGCGCCCTCGCGCTGGCGCTGGGCGCGGTCGCACTCGTGACGCTGCGGCCGCGCCGACCGCGCGACCCGGTCGAGCGCGCCTACGCCCACTTCTGCGAGCAGCTGGCCGCGATCGGCGCGCCGCGGGCGCGCGACGAGACCCCGAGCCGCTACCTGCACCGGATCGACCGACTGCTCGAGCCCGCCGAGGCCTCGCTGGCGCGGGACATCGTCGCGGCCTACAACCGGCTGCGCTACGATCCGGCCACCGCCACACCCGAGCGCGTCCGCGACCTGCGGCGCCTCGTCGAAGCCTTCAAGCCCTGATGAGTGCCCTCCTGACGCACGGCCGCCTCGCCGCGCTCGCCGTCGCCGCCGCGTTCGCCGGTTGCCTGCCGCCCGCGACGGCGTCGGCGAACGAAGCCGTGTCGAAGCCGTCCGCCCCGAAGCCGTCCGCGGCCAGGCCGAGCGCGTCGAAGGCGGGCGCAGGCGCCGACGCGAAGCCCGTCGAGTCGCGGTCCGCGTCCCGGTCCCGGGCCGCGGCCGCGCCCGACTTCGGCGACCGCGCGGACGTCCGCGAGTTCGTGAGGACGATGGTCGAGCGCCATGGCTTCGACGAGATCGCGCTGACCACGCTGTTCACCCGTACCCGCTCGTCCGAGCTCGCGGTGAAGCTGATGCAGCCCGCGCCGCCGGGCTTCCGCCGCTCCTGGATCGCCTATCGGTCGCGCTTCGTCGAGCCGATCCGCATCCGCGAGGGCCTGCGCTTCTGGATGGCGAACGCGGACACCGTCCGGCGCGCGTCGCAGGAATACGGCGTGCCCGAGGAGATCATCGTCTCGATCATCGGCGTCGAGACGATCTACGGGCGGAACACCGGCGACTTCCGCGTGATCGACGCGCTCGCCACGCTGAGCTTCGATTATCCGCGCCGCGCCGCCTACTTCCGCGAGGAGCTCGAGCAGTACCTGCTGCTCGCGCGCGAGGGCGGCTTCGACCCGCTCGACTGGCGGGGCTCGTTCGCAGGCGCCGTCGGCCTGCCGCAGTTCATGCCGGGCAGCATCCGGCGGCACGCGGTGGACTTCGACGGCGACGGGCGGATCGACCTGCGCACCAGCGTCGCCGACGCGATCGGCAGCGTCGCCCGCTTCCTCGCGAACCACGGCTGGGAGCGCGGCGGCCCGACACATTTCGCGGCGACGGTCGAGGACGAGCGCCGCGCCAGGTCCGCGATCGACGGCGGCTCGCCACCGGCGATGACGCCGCTCGCGCTCGCCGAGCTCGGCGTCACCAGCCCGCAGGAGATCCCCGCCGACCGCAGGCTCTACCTCGTCGACCTGCCCAACGGCGACGACTCCACGCACTACGTGCTCGGCGCGCAGAACTTCTGGGTCGTGACCCGCTACAACCGCTCGTTCTTCTACGCGATGGCGGTGATCGACCTCGCGCGCGCGCTGCGCGAGCAGCAGCCGCAGGCGCAGGCGCGCAACTAGCGCCGCGCGATCGCCATCGCGACGCCGGTCGCGACGATCAGCGCCATCCCGACCAGCGCAGGTCCGTCGGGAAAGCTGCCGAACACCAGCCAGCCGGTGCCCAGCGCGGCGACCGTGTGCGTGTAGGTGTAGGGCGCGAGCGTCGACGCGTTCGCGCGCTCGTACGCGCGCACCAGCAGCAGATGGCCGCCCGCGCCCACCAGCCCGGCGAACACCATCAGCGGCAGGTGCCACCACGAAGCGAGCGGCATCCAGTAGGCCGGCGCGAGCCCCGACAGCAGGAGCGTCGCGACCAGCCCGCCGATGAAGAGCGTGGACACGCCGTCGTCCACGCCGGCGAGGCGGCGGGTCAGCAGCGTGTAGCCGGACGCGAAGACCGCCGCCAGCAGCGGCAGCACGGCGGAGGGTCCGAACAGCGACGAGCCCGGCCGGATGATCAGCATCACGCCGGCGAAGCTGCAGGCGAGCGCGATCCAGGTGCCGCGCGGCGCGCGCTCGCCGAGCCACTTCACCGCGATCACCGTCACCAGGATCGGCGAGGTCGCGATCAGCGCGGTGGCCTCGGCCTGCGGCATCGACGCGAGCGCGCCGAAGAAGGTGATCGACGACATCCCGAGGCACAGGCCGCGCAGCACCTGCAGCGCGGGCCGGCGCGTCGTCAGCAGCCCGAGGCCGCGGCTCGGCACGAGCAGCGCCGCCATGATCGCCACGTGGAACGCGTAGCGGGCCCAGGCGACCAACGGCGCCGGATAGGTCTGCGACAGGTACTTCACCGTCGCGTCGAGGACCGCGAACGAGGCGCTCGCGCAGACCGCGAGGCCGATGCCTGCCAGCACGCGCCGGCGCGCGTCGACGGAACCGGAGGGCTGCGCCGCGGACGGCGCGG
Organism: Pseudomonadota bacterium; assembly: GCA_046046245.1. Classification (GTDB taxonomy): domain Bacteria; phylum Pseudomonadota; class Gammaproteobacteria; order Burkholderiales; family Burkholderiaceae_E; genus UBA4615. The sequence continues at coordinate 22,123 of JBJOKE010000034.1, forward strand.
TCACGCCGGGAACACGCCCGTCGACAGGTATCGGTCGCCGCGGTCGCAGACCACGAACACGATCGTCGCGTCGCGGACCTCCTCGGCGATGCGCAGCGCGATCACGCAGGCGCCGGCGGCCGACGGACCGCAGAAGATCCCCTCCTCGACCGCGAGCCGCCGCGCCATCGCCTCGGCGTCGGCCTGCGCCACCTCCTCGATCCGGTCGATGCGCGCGTGCCGGCGGATCGACGGCACGTAGGCCTCGGGCCACTTGCGGATGCCCGGGATCGACGAGCCGTCGGTGGGCTGCGCACCGACGATCACCACCTTCGGGTCCTGCTCCTTCAGGTAGCGCGAGACGCCGGTGATCGTGCCCGTGGTGCCCATCGCCGACACGAAGTGCGTGACCTGGCCGCGGGTGTCGTCCCAGATCTCCGGGCCGGTGCTGTCGTAGTGCGCGGCCCAGTTGTCGTCGTTGGCGAACTGGTCCAGCACCGTGCCCTTGCCCTCGGCCTGCATCCGCATCGCGAGGTCGCGCGCGCCCTCCATCCCCTCGGCCTTCGTGACCAGGATCAGCTCGGCGCCGTACGCCTTCATCGACACGCGGCGCTCGACCGACAGGTTGTCCGGCATGATCAGCACCATCCGGTAGCCGCGGATCGCGGCGGCCATCGCGAGCGCGATGCCGGTGTTGCCCGAGGTCGCCTCGATCAGCGTGTCGCCGGGGCGGATCTCGCCGCGCGCCTCGGCGCGCGCGATCATCGACAGCGCGGGACGGTCCTTGACCGAGCCGGCCGGGTTGTTGCCCTCGAGCTTGCCGAGGATCACGTTGCCGCGCGCGGCCTGCGCCGCACCCGGGATCCGCTGCAGCCGCACGAGCGGGGTGCGGCCGATGGTGGCGTCGATGGTCGGATAGTCGGGTCGGGGCGCGGTCATGGCGGGTCCGGTGGAGCGCGGTGGGGTGCGGTGGGGTGCGGGGCGACCGCGCGGGGTTCAGCGGGCAGCGGCGGGGTCGGCCCTCGGCACGGCCCGCGGCGGCGGCATCGCCTCGGCTGCGGCGCCGGACTCGGACCGCGTCGGATCCGTCGGCGCAGCGGCCGCAGACGGCGCATCGGTCGCGGAACGCGGCGTCCCGTCGGCTTCGAGCAGCACGACTCCCGGCAGACCGGCGCGCAGGATCGCATCGCGGACCGCTTCGACGGCGGCGGCGCGGGTGAAGCTGCGACGCCAGGCGAGGACCACGCGACGCCGCGGCGCGGGCGGCTCGAACGGTACGTAGGCGATCAGCCCGTCGTCCCGCGCGCGACCGTCGAGCACCTGCGGCGGCTGTGCGAGCCAGGGCAGCACGGTGATCCCGATGCCGGTCGCCACCATGTGGCGGATCGTCTCGAGCGACGAGCCCTCGAAGGTCTTCTGGATCCCCGTGCTCTCCTGCGAGAAGCGCGACAGCTCGGGGCAGACCTCGAGCACGTGGTCGCGGAAGCAGTGACCGGTGCCCAGCATCAGCATGGTCTGCCGCTTCATCTCCAGCGGCGCGATCTCGCGGCGACGCGCCCACGCGTGGCCGAGCGGCACCGCGACGACGAAGGGCTCGTCGTACAGCGCGCAGGTGGCGAAGCCCTGGTCGGCGAAGGGCTCGGCGAGGATGGCGACGTCGATGTCGCCCTGGCGCAGCAGCTCGAGCAGCCTGGCGGTGACCTGCTCGTGCAGCAGCAGCGGCATCTGCGGCGCGTCGTCGATCACCCGGCGCATCATCCGCGGCAGCAGGTAGGGGCCGATCGTGTGGACCACCCCGACGCGCAGCGCGCCGGCGAGCGGGTCCCGGCCCTGCTCGGCGATCTCGCGGATCGTCGCGGTCTCGTCGAGCACGCGCTGGGCCTGCCCGACGATCCGCCGGCCGATCTCGGTCACCGAGACCTCGACGCCACCGCGCTCGAAGAGCGTGACGCCGAGCTCGTCCTCGAGCTTGCGGATCGCGACCGACAGCGTCGGCTGGCTCACGTGGCAGGCCTCGGCCGCACGGCCGAAGTGCCGCTCGCGCGCCACCGCCACGATGTACTTGAGCTCGGTGAGCGTCATGCGGCCGATTCTAGCAGTCGCCCTCGGGCCGCCCGCCGGGCCGGACGGGTGCGTCGATCGGCCGACCCGGGCACCGCGTGGCGCCGTGCGCCCCCGCGTGCGGGCACCGCCCCGGCGGCCGTGCGATCATCCCGGCGGACCGAACCCTCCCCGTCGCCCATGGCCCGCCTGCCCTACGTTCCCCAGGACCTCGCCGAACCGCGCGAGGTCGTCGACGCGATCCGTGCCCGCCGCGGCGGTTCGCTGCTGAACCTCGACCGCATCCTGCTGCACAGCCCGCCGGTGGCCGCCGGCTGGAACCGGATGCTCGGCGCGGTGCGCGCCGACCTCGCGCTGTCGCCGAAGCTGAAGGAACTCGCGATGTGCGTGGTCGCGGTGCTGAACGGCGCCGACTACGAATGGGGCCACCATGCGCCGCTGTTCGTGCAGGCCGGCGGCACCGACGCGCAGCTCGCCGCGATGCGCGACCCCGAGACCGCGTCGCGGAACGCGGCGCTGTTCGACGCGCCCGAGCGCGCGGCGCTCGCGCTGTCGGTCGAGATGACCCGGTCGGTGAAGGTCGCCGACGCCACCTTCGCGGCGGTCCGCGCGGCGCTGCCCGACGACCGGCAGGTGTTCGAGCTGGTGACGGTGATCGCCGCCTACAACATGGTCTCCCGGGTGCTGGTGGCGGTGGGGATCGAGCCCGAAGGGCACTGACCCCTAGTCCGGCGACGGCCCGTCCTGCGCGGCCCCGGGCGGGACCACGGCTCCCATCGCCGCGGCCCGCCGCGATCCGCCCCTCAGGCGGCCATCGGCAGCGGCGGCAACGCGGCCGGGTCGTCGTCCGCCCGCCCCGCGGACCGGAGCGCCGCCACGTCCGCGCGGGACCAGCCCAGCCCGGACTGCAGTTGCTCGTCGGACAGCCGGAGCAGCCTGTGCCGGATGCGCGACTTCGCGGGATCGAGGCCGGGTCGGGTGAGGCGGGCCACCAGCGCCGCGCGCGGGGAGCTCGCCGACCGCAGCCGTGGGCCTGCGGACGCCGGGGTGCGATGGGCGGGGAGCGGTACGGCCATGGTGTCTCCTGGTGCGCACCGGTGGCCGGTCGGCCTGTTTTCGCGGTGCGTCAAGCCGTTATCGACGCTTCCACGGCCGCCTTGAGGTCCGCGCGCCGCCGTCCGTCCCGATCCGCCGGCCGTCGATCCGCGCGCGGTCTGCTGCCGGAGCCGCACGCACCTGAACGGCTCCGTCGCGGCGTCTCGAACCGGCGTTGCGCGGGTCAGGCCTTCAGGAACTCCTCCCGGCCCGCCAGCCAGCGCTCGAGGTGCGCGTCGACGGCCGCGGCCGGCCCGGCGAGCATCGCCGCGGCCTCGTCGCGGGCGGCCTCCACCAGCACGGCGTCGCGCTCCAGGTCGGCGAAACGCAGCAGCGACAGGCCCGACTGGCGCGCGCCGAGGAACTCGCCCGGCCCGCGCAGCTGCAGGTCGCGCCGCGCGATCTCGAAGCCGTCGGTGGTCTCGTACATGGTCCGCAGCCGCTCGCGCGCGTTCGGCGACAGGGGCGGGCGGTAGAGCAGCACGCAGACGCTCTCCGCGGTCCCGCGGCCCACGCGGCCGCGCAGCTGGTGCAGCTGCGCGAGTCCGAAGCGTTCGGCATGCTCGATCACCATCAGCGACGCGTTCGGCACGTCGACGCCCACCTCGATCACCGTCGTCGCCACCAGCACGTGGACCTCGCCGCGCGAGAAGGCGTCCATCGTCGCCGCCTTCTCGGCCGCGGGCTGGCGACCGTGGACGAGGCCGACGGCCAGCGCGTCGAGCTCGCCGGTCAGCTGCGCGTGGGTATCGATCGCGGTCTGCAGGTCGAGCGCCTCGGACTCCTCGATCAGCGGACACACCCAGTAGGCCTGCCGCCCCTGCGAGACCGCGGCACGGACGCGGTCGACGACCTCCTCGCGGCGACCGTCGGCGACGAGCTTGGTCACCACCGGCGTGCGGCCCGGCGGCAGCTCGTCGATCACCGACACGTCGAGGTCCGCGTAGTACGTCATCGCGAGGGTCCGCGGGATCGGCGTCGCGCTCATCATCAGCTGGTGGGGCAGCGTCTCGCCGCGGCCGGCGCGCAGCGCGAGCCGCTGGGCGACGCCGAAGCGGTGCTGCTCGTCGACGATCGCCAGGCCGAGCCGCGGCAGCTCGACCGACTCCTCGACCAGCGCGTGCGTGCCCACCAGCAGGTCGACCTCGCCGGCGGCCGCGGCGGCGCGGACCTTGCGCTTGTTCGCCGGCGTGAGCGAGCCGGACAGCCATGCGACACGCACGCCGAGCGGCTCGAGCCAGGGCACGAGCTTGCGGAAGTGCTGCTCGGCGAGGATTTCGGTGGGCGCCATCAGCGCCGCCTGCCGGCCGCTGCCGATCGCCTGCATCGCGGCGAGCGCCGCGATCACCGTCTTGCCGCTGCCGACGTCGCCCTGCAGCAGCCGGTTCATCGGCTCGCCGCCGGCGAGGTCGCGCGAGACCTCGGTCCATGCGCGTCGCTGCGCGCCGGTCAGCGCGAAGGGCAGCGCGCCGAGCAGCTTCGCCGGGCCGTCGGCGTCGGGCAGCGGCACGGCGCGCTGTCGGGCCCGGGCGGCGCGCGCGCGCCGCAGCGACAGCTGCTGCGCGAGCAGCTCCTCGAAGATCAGCCGGCGCCACGCGGGGTGACTGCGGTCCTCGAAGGCCGACAGCGGCGCGTCGGGCGGCGGCCGGTGGATCAGCCGCAGCGAGGCCATCAGCGGCGGCAGGCCCAGGCGCTCGGCGGTGCCGGCCCGCAGCGTGTCGTCCCAGTCGGCGCGGTCGAGCGCGTCGAGCACGGTACGGCGCAGCTCGACCTGGCCGATGCCGGCCACCGTCGGATAGACCGGCGTGAGCCGCTGCGGCAGCCGCTCGCCGGGCGAGGCCATCCGGTAGCGCGGATGGACCATCTCCAGCCCGAACAGCCCGCCCCGGACATCGCCGTGCGCGCGCACGCGGCGGCCGGGCTGCAGCTGCGCGACCTGCGACGGATAGAAGTGCAGGAAGCGCAGCGAGATCGAGCCGGTGCCGTCGTCGAGCTCGACCTGCAGCATCTTCCGCGGCCGCGGGACGACCTCGGCGCGGACCACCTCGCCGGCGACCTGGCAGGTCTCGCCGGCGCGGGCCTCGCCGATCGGCACGATCCGGGTCTCGTCCTCGTAGCGCAGCGGCAGGTGCAGCAGCAGGTCCGCCTCGCGGCGGATGCCCAGCTTCGCGAAGCGCGCGAGGTCGGTCACCGGAGCGCGGATCTCAGGGCAGGACCATCACCGCCTCGACCTCGAACTGCGCGCCGCGCGGCAGGCTGGAGATACCGACGGTCGAGCGCGCCGGATACGGCTGCGAGAAGTGCTGTTGCATGATCTCGTTGACCTTCGGGAAGTGCGACAGGTCGGTGAGGAACAGCGTCAGCTTCACCACGTCGGACAGCGAGCCGCCGGCCGCCTCGGCCACCGCCTTGAGGTTGCGGAACGCGCGGTCCACCTGGGCGTCGAAGCCCTCGACCAGCTGTCCGCTGGCCGGATCGAGCGCGATCTGGCCCGACAGGTAGACGGTGTTGCCGGCCTTCACGGCCTGCGAGTAGGGGCCGATCGCCGCGGGGGCGCCGGCCGTCGAGACGATGGTCTTGCTCATCGGGACTCCTCGGGGAAGGTCCGGATGGTAGCCGAAGCATGGCGGCTGGCCGGCGCGGGGCCCGCGGCGGCCGCCGGCCACGCGCCCGCTTCGCCCTCAGATCGCGACCTTGCTGCCCAGCTCCACCACCGCGGTGTTCGGCAGCTTCAGGAAGTCGGCCGCCGAGCTCGCGTTGCGGTGCATCTGCGCGAACAGCCGCTCGCGCCACGGCGCCATCCCGTCGCCCAGCGTCGGCATCACGATGTCGCGCGACAGGAAGTAGCTGGTCTGCAGCGGCTCGAGCGGCACGCCGCGGGCGCGCAGCGGTTCGAGCGCCGCGGGCAGGTCGGGATCGTCCTTGAAGCCGTAGTGGACGACGACCTTCCAGGCGTCGTGCCCGAGGGCCTCGACCTCGAGCCGCTCGCCGGGGTCGACCCACGGCACCTCGTGGCTGCGGACCGTGGCGAACACCAGGTGCCGATGCAGCACGCGGTTGTGGCGCAGGTTGTGCAGCAGCGCGTTCGGCACGCGGCCCGGCGTCGCCGACAGGAAGACCGCGGTGGTCTCGGCGCGCGGCGGCGGATCGACGAAGACCGACTCGAGGAAGGGGCCGAGCTCGACCGACTGCGACGCGAGCGCGTCCGACAGCAGGCGCCGGCCCCGGTGCCAGGTGGTCATCAGCAGGAAGACCGCAGCGCCGATCGCGAGCGGGAACCAGCCACCATCGAACAGCTTCAGCAGGTTCGACGAGAAGAACGCGACATCGATCACCAGGAACGTGCCCGTGGCCGCGAGACACAGCGGCAGCGGATAGCCCCAGCCCCAGCGGATCACGAAGAAGGTCAGCACGGTGGTGATCAGCATGTCGAGCGTGACCGCGATGCCGTAGGCCGCGGCGAGGTTGCTGGAACTGCGGAACAGGCCCACCGCGAGGACGATCGCCACGAACAGCCCCCAGTTCACGAACGGCAGGTAGACCTGCCCCGTCTCGCGGACCGAGGTGTGCTGCACCTGCAGCCGCGGCAGGTAGCCGAGCTGGATCACCTGCCGCGTGACGCTGAAGGCGCCGGTGATCAGCGCCTGCGACGCGATCACCGTCGCCGCGGTCGCGAGCACGACCAGCGGCACCAGCGCCCAGGCCGGCGCGAGCCGGAAGAACGGACTGTCGACCGCCGAGGGATCGGCGAGCAGCAGCGCGCCCTGGCCGAAGTAGTTGACCAGCAGCGCCGGCATCACCACCGCGAACCATGCGAGGCGGATCGGTGTCCGGCCGAAGTGGCCCATGTCGGCGTACAGCGCCTCGCCGCCGGTCACGCAGAGCACCACCGCGCCGAGCATCACGAAGGTGGTGCCCGGCTGCGCCACGACGAAGCGCAGCGCGTGGTGCGGGCTCAGTGCCCCGAGGATTTCCGGATGGGCGACGATGGCCGGCACGCCGAGCGCGGCGATCGACGCGAACCAGACCAGCGTGACCGGCCCGAAGAGGCGGCCGATGCCCGCCGTGCCGTGCTTCTGGACCGCGAACAGCGCGAGCAGGATGCCGAGCGTGACCGGCAGCACCAGCGGGTGCAGCGCCGGCGAGACCACCTCCAGGCCCTCGACCGCCGACAGCACCGAGATCGCCGGCGTGATGACGCCATCGCCGTAGAACAGGCAGGTCCCGAAGATGCCGACGCCGAACAGCGCGGCACGCAGCCGCGGCCTGTCCTTCACCGCCTGCGAGGCCAGCGCGAGCATCGCCACCAGCCCGCCCTCGCCGCGGTTGTCCGCGCGCAGCACCAGGGTCACGTACTTCAGCGACACGACCATCGTCAGCGTCCAGACGAAGATCGACAGCACGCCGAGCACGTTGTCGGGCGTGATCGGGACATGGCCGCTGTGGAAGGTCTCCTTGACCGCGTAGAGGACGCTGGTGCCGATGTCGCCATAGACGACGCCGATGGCGCCGAGCGTCAGGGCACCGAGGGAGGAACGCGAGTCGGAGGACATGCGGAGCGCGGCGCGTCCGGTGGCCGCGCCGTCGTGGTCTCGATGCCGCGCATCATCCGCCGGGCCGACGGCGCACGGGTGAGGCGCGCGTGACAGCGCCCCGGGCCGCCTTGACCGGGATCAAGCCGCGGCGATGCGGGGGTCGATCGGCACGCCGACACCCGCCGCCCGCTCGATCGCCTCGGCCGCATCGAGGACGGTGTCCTCGCGGAAGCGGCGACCGATGACCTGGACGCCCATGGGCAGCCCGTCGGCGTGTCCGATCGGCACCGAGACCGACGGCAGCCCGAGGAACGCGGTCGCGAACAGCCAGGCGTGCGAGCGGTACAGGCGGTCGACGTCCGCGTCGTCGCCGACGTCGACGCCGTAGGGCAGCGCGGGCTCGGTGGCCACCGGGCAGAGCACCAGCGGATGGCGCGCCATGAAGCCCTGCCAGCGGCGCAGGAAGGTCGCGCGCGACGCGGTGAGCCGCATCAGCGACGCGGCGTCGAGCACCGGCGTGCGGCGCATCATCCCGGCCATCGCCCGGCGGGCGAGCTCGTCGCCGAGGCGCTCGAGCACCGGCACGACCGTGTGCCGCGCCTCGCCCTGCGCGAAGTCGTTCCAGGCCCGGGCCGACTCGGCCACGTCGGGCGGGTCGGCGGACTCGACCAGGTAGCCTGCGGCCTCGAGGATCGCGGCCGCGCGATGCAGCGCGTCGCGGACCGCGGGGTCGACGCCGGTGCCGAGCGGGTCGACCGACAGCGCGACGCGGACGGGCCGCGCGAGCGGCTCGCCGGCGAGCGGCGCCGGCACCTGCCACGGGTCGCGCCAGTCGGACGCGGCCAGCGCCGCGAGCGCGAGCCGCGTGTCGGCGACGGTCCGCGTGATCGCGCCCTGGACCGACACCCACTGCAGCGCGAGCGGCCGCTCGCCCGGCGCCGACGGGTTGAACGCCGGCACGCGGCCGAACGACGGCCGCAGGCCCACGGTCCCGGTGCAGCAGGCCGGGTAGCGGATCGAACCGCCGCCGTCGTTGCCGTGGCCGATCGGCCCCATGCCCGTCGCGACCGCGACCGCCGCGCCGCCGCTGGAGCCGCCGGGGGTGCGGTCGGCACGCCACGGGTTCAGCGTGCGGCCGTGCAGGTCGTTGTCGGTGTACCAGCGCATCGAGAACGCCGGCGTGTTCGTGCGGCCGACGATGACCGCGCCCGCGCGCCGCAGGTTCGCGACCGGCGGGCTGTCCTCGGCGGCGACCGCATCGGCGAAGGCGACGACGCCGTTCGTGGTCGGCAGCCCTGCCTGGTCGACGTTGACCTTGGTGGTGACCGGCACGCCGTGCAGCGGTCCGAGGGGCTCGCCCGCGAGCACCGCGCGGTCGGCCGCGTCGGCGGCGGCGAGCGCGGCCTCGGGCTGGACGGAGACCACGGCGTTGACCGCCGGGTTGACCGCGTCGATGCGCTCGAGCACGGCGCGCACGGCGTCGCGGCTGGACACGCGGCCCGCGGCGATCGCGGCGGCGAGGTCGACGGCGGTCCACCGCCACAGGGGTTCGTTCATCGTCGGGCGTCCGGGACAGCCGCCGGGGGCGCGGCCACGGCCGACTCTAGCGCACCCGCCCTCACCGCCCGCGCAGCCGCTTCGTCCTGCGCGAGCCGTCGTAGAAGGTCGGCGGCCGCCGCGCGACCCAGCGCACGAAGCCCTCGATCTCGGGATGGGCGCGCAGCGCGGCCCAGTCGTCGCCCGACGCCGCGAGCTCGCGCTCGGTGAAGGTCGCGTGCAGCTTGCGGTGGCAGATCCGGTGCATCGGCACCGTGGCCGTGCCGCCGAGCGCCTTCGGCACCGGGTGGTGGAGGTCCGTGCTCGGGCCCTCGGGCAGCGGCCGCCCGCACAGCGGACAGGCGCGCGCCGGGGCCGGGACCGCATGCGCGGGAACCGCCTCGGCGGAGACCCGCAGCGAACGTCTGGCAACCATGGTCGGGGGGCGCTTTCCCGTACCATACCCCGGTCCCTCCCGCACCATCCGGATTCCCCCCTCGATGTCCAGCCCCGACCGCCGCGACGACGCGGACCGGCCGCCGATCCGCATTCGCGGCGCGCGCCAGAACAACCTGCGCAACCTCGACCTCGACATCCCGACCCACGAGCTGGTCGTGGTCACCGGCGTGTCCGGCTCGGGCAAGTCCTCGCTGGTGTTCGACACGCTCTACGCCGAGGGCCAGCGCCGCTACGTCGAGACCTTCTCGGCCTACGCGCGGCAGTTCCTCGACCGGATGGACAAGCCGCAGGTCGACCGGATCGAGGGCGTGCCGCCGGCGATCGCGATCGACCAGACGAATCCGGTCCGCACCTCGCGGTCCACCGTCGGCACGATGACCGAGCTGAACGACCACCTGAAGCTGCTGTTCGCGCGCGCCGGGCGGCTCCACTGCCGGCATTGCGCCAGGCCGGTCGCGCGCGACACGGTCGCGAGCATCCGCGCGTCGCTCGCCGGGCGCGCGGCCGCGGCGGGGGATCCGCGGCTCGTGGTCGGCTTCCCGGTCCAGGTGCCGGCGAACTTCACCGAGGCCGAGATCGAGAAGCACCTGCTCGCGCAGGGCTACACCCGCGTCCACGCGCGGCTGCCCGGCAGCGCGACGGCGGGTCCGACCCTCGTCGTGGTCCAGGACCGCTTCCGCCTCGCCGGCGCCGACGAGGGCCGCGTCGGCGAGGCGATCGAGGCCGCGCTGCACCGCGGCGCCGGCCGGCTGCAGGTCCACGTGCTCGGCGACGACGGCGAGGACGCCGAGGTCTGGCGCTATTCCAGCGCGCTCGCCTGCGCCGACTGCGGGATCGCCTACTCGGACCCGAGCCCCAGCCTCTTCTCGTTCAACTCGCCGATCGGCGCCTGCGAGACCTGCCGCGGCTTCGGCCGGGTGATCGGCATCGACCTGGGTCTCGTGATCCCCGACCATGCGAAGACGCTGGGCGGTGGCGCGGTCAAGCCCTGGCAGACCGAGAGCTACAAGGAGTGCCAGAAGGACCTCGAGCGGCATGCGAAGCAGGCCGGCGTCGCGCTCGACATCGCCTGGCGCGACCTGCCGCCCGAGCACCGCGACTGGGTGGTGAACGGCGGTCCGGACTGGAATGGCGACTGGAACCGGCAGTGGTACGGCGTGCGCCGCTTCTTCGACTGGCTCGAGTCGAAGGCGTACAAGATGCACATCCGCGTGCTGCTGTCCCGCTACCGCGCCTACACGCCCTGCACCGTCTGCCGCGGCGCGCGGCTGCGTCCCGACGCGCTGCTCTGGCGGATCGGCTCGTCCGACGACGCACGGGCCGCGTTCGACGCGCCCGGCGGCCGCTACCACCGCTTCCTGCCCGCGGGCACCGACTGGTCCGACGAGCGGCTGCAGTCGCTGCCCGGCCTGTGCGTGCACGACGTGATGCTGCTGCCGATCGAGCGCGTCGCGCGCCTGTTCTCGGGCCTGAAGCTGCCTGCGCCGCTCGACGAGGCGACCGAGTTGCTGCTCAACGAGATCCGCGCGCGACTGCGCTACCTGGGCGACGTCGGCCTGTCCTACCTGACGCTCGACCGCCAGTCGCGCACGCTCTCGGGCGGCGAGGTCCAGCGGATCAACCTGACCACCGCGCTCGGCACCTCGCTGGTCAACACGCTGTTCGTGCTCGACGAGCCCTCGATCGGCCTGCATCCGCGCGACATGAACCGCGTGATCGGCGTGATGAAGCGGCTGCGCGACGCGGGCAACTCGCTGGTCGTCGTCGAGCACGATCCGCAGGTGATGTTCGCCGCTGACCGGATGCTCGACATCGGGCCGGGCCCGGGCGAGCGCGGCGGCCGGATCGTCTACTGGGGCGAGCCCGAGGGGCTGCGGCGTGCCGACACCCTGACCGGCGACTACCTGTCGGGCCGCAAGACCATCCCGGCCTCGCAGCTCGCGCCGGTCACCGCGTCCACGCCGAAACTGGTGCTCGAGGGCGCGCGCGAGCACAACCTGAAGGACGTGTCGGTCGAGATCCCGCTCGGCCGGCTCGTGTGTCTCACCGGCGTCTCCGGCAGCGGCAAGTCGACGCTGATGCAGGACGTGCTGCTGCCCGCGCTGCTGAAGGCCAAGGGCAAGCCCACCGAGACGCCCGGCGTCTTCACGCGGCTGCTCGGCGACGACTGGCTCGAGGACGTGGTCTTCGTCGACCAGTCGCCGATCGGCAAGACCACGCGCTCGAATCCGGTCAGCTACGTCGGCGCGTTCGACGCGATCCGCAAGCGCTTCGCCGCGAGCGACACCGCGAAGGAGCGCGGCTACACCCCGGGCACCTTCAGCTTCAACTCCGGCGACGGCCGCTGCCCGACCTGCGGCGGCAACGGCTTCGAGCACGTCGAGATGCAGTTCCTGTCCGATGTCTACCTGCGCTGCCCGGACTGCGACGGCACGCGCTTCCGGCCGGAAACGCTGGAGGTGATGGCCGAGCGACATGGCAGGCAAGTCAGCATCGCCGACGTCCTGGAGATGACGGTCAGCGAAGCGCTCGCGTTCTTCGACGAGGATCGTGAAGTCGCGCGCGTGCTCGCGCCGCTCGCCGACGTCGGCCTCGAATACGTGAAGCTCGGCCAGCCGGTCCCGACGCTGTCGGGCGGCGAGGCGCAGCGGCTGAAGCTCGCCGGCTTCCTCGCCGAGACCGCGCAGAACGGCAGCGCGAGCCGCCAGCCGATCGCCCGGCGCGGCACGCTGTTCATGTTCGACGAGCCGACCACCGGCCTGCACTTCGACGACATCGCGAAGCTGATGCGCTCCTTCCGCAAGCTGCTCGACGCGGGGCATTCGCTGATCGTGATCGAGCACAACCTCGACGTGATCCGCGCGTCGGATTGGATCCTGGATCTCGGCCCCGAAGGCGGTGACGCCGGTGGTCAGTTGCTGGTGGCCGGCACGCCCGAGCAGGTCATGGCCGAGCCCGCATCACATACCGGACGCGCCCTGCTCGATTACGACAGC
>JBJOKE010000049.1:0-86521 GCA_046046245.1 Pseudomonadota bacterium
GCGCTGCCGGCCGTCGATCAGAACTGATTCCGTAGTGCGCACGTGTCCACCTATTGTTTGGTGGACACGATGCTCCTTGCCTCGTCCACGTCGATCAAGATGAGTTCACCGCGCGCATACGGTCAGTACGCCGAAGAGCGGGCGCAAACATCGGCGAGCGTGGTTGTCGTACCGGCCGGGCCGCTCGCATCACAAGAGTTGTATCTGCTGAGCCCAGGAAGCTGGAGGCCCTAGTACCCTGCCTGCATAGCGGCAGCCTCGATCCACCCCTCAATCCTGTAATGGGATGTGTTTGTCCAGCTGTGGACTGAGAAAAACTGGCTAAGGGCTGTGCTGCCCGTTGGGGGAAGGTTGGGCGTGTATGGCCATGTCTCAAGCTCCTGTTCGCCAAAGTCGGAGGTATAGGTCCACGGGTCGCTCACTGTCTTCCGCTCGATCAACTGGACCGCGTCATCCTTGCGGTAAACCCCCAAAAGGTCGAACGGATTGTTGCCAGCGGCCGCCATTTGCCCGTCGAAGTTGGCGATCGTGTGGATCCTGACCCCCACTAGGCCGCGGGCGTCCAAGAGGGCCTGCAAGATCTCAAATCGCACCCACCGACGCGATGCCGTTTCCGCACCAATCAGGACGCAGATCACGCTGGTGCCCTGGATTTCCTTGCGCAAGAAGCGCTTGAGCGCAGCAGGGTCCCCGTTCTTCGTCCTTTCGAACGCGGATGCGTCGTAGAACCCGGCCTCACCGTGATCCTTGAAGGACTGAGATCTGCGCACGACCTGCGCGCGCTGAACATCGGGCTTGTAATGGAAGCTGAAAAAGGTCTTGCGAGCCATGATGTTCAAAGCGAGTAGAGGTAGCGACCACTGAGATTTCCGGGCCCAAAGGCCGCCAGGCGGCCGTCAGCGGCGAAGTCCACGTGTCGGTACAGGTTGATGTACTCAGAACCGAAAGACCCGCTGCTGTCGTGCGTGGGGACCACAAGGATTCGTTCATTCGCCTTTGTGCCATCGGCGTGCCCCAGCTCCCACGGGCACCAGCGTGACGCAATGGAGTGTTGGGTCGCGAGGAAAAGGAACCAGTTGCATTGCTGGATTCGGATGCGCAGCCGCTGGGCCGTCTCTGCCGACGGTGTGTCTGGCATCGCGCTGTCCTGCCAGTCAATATAGAGATCCATTCCGTGTTGCTTGAGCAGTTCCTGCAATCCCAGGGCGAGCAACCGGTCGTGATGACTGTGGCAAAGGAACGCCGTCCTTTGGTTGGGAGCGGCAGTGCGCTGGCTAGCACTTGAGATCCCCGCACTGCGAAGCGTGGTTTGATTGATGCTCATCTACGCGTGTCGCTTTTCGTCCAGGAACTCAGCATCGACTCGCTTCTTTGGCCCAAAGCTATTGTATGGAGCCGCTGGCCGGTGTGACAGCGTCAAACGTGCCGACGAAGCGCTCACTTGCTCAGGCGCTTGACGATGTCGAGGACGTGCTTCGCCAGTTCGCTCGGCTTGAGATCCTTGCGTCCCAACTCCTTGACGATAGGCACGATCCAGCCGTCGATGCCGGCGTAGTATCTGGCGGGATTCCTGAGGACCACATCCCACAGCTCCTCGGCCACGTATCCGGTAGCACCGATTGGGATGGGCACCAGGCCGTGTTCCATCGCGATTTCGAACTCGCGTTGGACCCCGTTGGCTGGAACGAGATTACGCGCGTCGTCCAGCTTGTTGCCGAACATGAAGATCGCCACACCTGCCAGCGAGATCATCCGCTGGCGATACTGCTCCCATAGCTCCTTTAGGTTGTCGCCGTGCTGCGGGAACGGCCGCACGATCAGCTGGTCTTCTGAGAACTTCTCCGGATTCCCGTAGATCGCCTCCAGGGCGCCATTGATCACGGCACTGCCCACGCCCCATCCGAACCCGTTTACCACCCGACAGTTGAGCTTCACGCTCTCCATCGAGAGGTCGTGCACAAAGTTGAGGGCAGTCTGCCGGTCCCACGCGCCGTACTCTTCGGCACTGCCCGAGAAGAACACAGTCTTCTTCCTGAACCTGCTCTCAATCACCGTCAGGATGCGCGGAATATCCCCGTAGTCGGCAACAAGCAGCGTCTGGATCCCGAAGCGCTTCAGGTCGTTGACCCGAAGCTCTTGCCGGCGCTCCTCCAGTGCCTGTTCCTTCGGATCCTCGGCGACCACCGCCTTCATAATGCAGTAGTGCGTGCGCTTAGTCCTGCCGTAGATGTGCAAGCGACTCAGGACGTAGTCTAGGTTTGGGTCGCTAAAGCTGAAGCCGATGAACAGGAACGTCTTCGAGACGAGGTCGCCTAGTAACGCCGTGACGAACGGCTCCCGCTCGACGTGGTACCGCTCATACTGCTCCTTATAGAGCACAGCTGAGTGCGGATCCGACACGTCTCCATGCATCTTGTAGACCACCGCATCGCGCTTGGGCTTGGTGTTCGTCAGTTGCTCGATCTTGTGCTTTACGTCTGCGACACGGTACGCCATGCGAAGTGCGTCCTCGATTAGCGTGTCGTAGTTGGTAGTCCAGTAGGTGCCGACGGGCAGGCGTGCAATCACCTGGTGGACTTCCGAGAGCTCGGCCTGCTCGCTGAACTCCTGGAGGATCTTCTTGGCCACGCCATCGGGATTACCGCCACGATGGTTGACGTGGTACTGCGCCACCGCGATCAGGTCATGCTCGAGCTTAATGTCGAGGCCTAGTTCCTGCGCGATCTCGGCGAGGAGCTCGCGCCAGTCGACGTAGCCGACTGCCTTGGACAGGCCCGCGCCGGCGAAGATGGCCGCGCTGTCGCTCTGCAGGTCACGCACATACGCCTTAACGAAGGCTTCGATCTCGCGGTCGGGGGTGATGGGCATGGGATCGGAGGGTACGCACGGGCTGTCCCGTACAGTGGGGCTGATGGAATACGAGTGGCCGGACACGGTAGACGACTTCTGGCGGCGCTAGAGCTTCAAGTCATCGCTGCTATGGTAGTAGCGACTGCAGTCGTGCGCGTGATCGATGACAGGTGAGTAGCCGGAGGCCGATGTCTCGTACTGAGGTGACCAATAGGATCTGGGACTACCTTTAGAGGAACGGTCTGCAAGACAAGGTGCAGCGCATCACGATTAACGCGGACCCTAGATACAAACGGTGGCAGACCAAGACATAAGGCCGACCCGAAAGACTGGTATGTAGCGCGAACCGTCAATTCGTGGGCCGATCCCGCCTGACCGCAACCGCTGCATTGCGGACATAGCCGTCACCGCGGCACAGGTCGAGCGTCGATGAGATCTTAATGTCGCCCGCGTACGCGCCGCCTCACGAAGGTACTTAGTTCTCGGTGCGCCTGTTGGGCCGGACCGGACGAGTAGATCGTCGTAGTTTGAATCGAGGTGTGTCCAAGCACCACCTGCACGACGTTCAGACTTGCGCCATCTGCGAGAGCATGTCGCCCAAAGGTGTGCCTCAGCCAATGCGTTGAGGCCCGCTCGAACGCGGTTGAGTCCTCTCGCCGCCCCTGTGCATTCAGCGTGCGGGCGAGCTCGCCAAATCGCGCGCGCGTCATTCGGTAGAGCGAGCTAGTCGAAATAGCCCGACCCGGCACAATTTCGTTGAGCGCGGAAATCATTGGTGTGTCGGGAACGCATAACTGCCAGGTCGGCAGGCGCCGAGAGGCGAGGTATTCGTCGAGTAGTGCTTCAAGCTCTGGGGCGATCGGGACGTCCCTGACCCTGGCCCCCTTCCCTACTACACGGAGTGCGATCTCACGAGGAGGCGCCGAGTCGACCGCCTGAGATGGATCGTCGGTCGTCACCCGGACCCGAAGCCGCCCAACGGTCGCGTCAACGAGCTCCGACGCTCGTAGTCCCGTCGTGTACGCGAAGGTGATTGCGAACCGCGCGCGAATCCCTTCCTCGTCGACGGCGAGATCGTCGAGGTACTCGCTCAGCATCCGCCACTGCGCTCCGCTGAGATACCGATCGGTCGCGAGACGAAGCGTCGGATCGGCGGCGGCCGGGTCGACGGCCCGCACCGCCGGCACCGCCACGAACGGATTGAAGGCGAGGTAGCGCATGGCCACCAGCCAGTCGAACATGCCCCGCAAGACAGTCAGCGCGTGCCCGACGCTGCGCGCCGACAGCGGTCCCGTGAACGGCCGCCATCGAGGTTAGAAGCGAGGCGCGCTCGAGGGGCCGACGCAGGTCTCGCGCGGAGTCGGGTTGAAGCGGAAGTCGCGGCGTAGGCTCACCCGTCAAGCTGACAAGTCGAACGTAGAGACTTCGGGTTTGTGACGTCGCCCCCGAAAGCGGACAGTTCTGAACTAGAGTTCGGCCGCTCCGAGAGCCCTTTTCTGACCTGATCGGGCGTACTCGCTTGGGGTCAGATGGCCAAGCGCACCATGAGGCCGATGCTCGTTGTAGTCGCGCCGCCAGCGCTCGATAACCTGCCTGGCGTGCTCGATCGACAGGAACTCATGGACGTTCAAGCACTCGTCCCTGAGCCGCCCGTTGAACGACTCGCACAGCCCATTATCCGTGGGCTTTCCCGGTCGGGTGAAGTCGAGCGACACGCCGTTCTCCCAAGCCCATTGGTCGAGGGCCCGAGAGGTGAATTCCGTGCCGTGATCGACCGTGATCGATCGAGGCAGCGAGCGCGTCATTCCCGCACGTTTCAAGGCCTGCGCCACAGTCTCGCCGGTCAGCCGGAACCCAGTCTCAAGCAGCACACTCTCGCGACTCCAGTTATCGACCACGGTCAGCACCCGGAAGGCCCTGCCGTCGGCGAGCTGGTCGTGGACGAAATCCATGCTCCATCGCTCGTTGGCAGAGATCGGCCGCGGCGCTGGACCTCGGTGCAGGCTGAGCCGCTTGCGCCGCCGTACCCGCATCCGAACCTGCAACCCTTCGAGTCGATACAGGCGGTGAATCCGCTTCTTGTTGACCGGCCAGCCCTCCCGACGCAACACGACGTGGATGCGCTGGAAGCCGAAGCGAGGCCGGCTTTCGGCGATCTCGCGGATCCGCATTCGAAGCGCGGTCTGGTCGCGCGCCGTGCTCTTGCGGTACCACCCCGCTCGACTGATCCCTCCAAGCCGACACGCCCGGACTCGACTGACCCCGAAGCGCTCGAGGATCCATTGAACGAGTTCCTTGCGGCGTGACGGCTTCAGAGCTCTTTTCGGATCACCTCGTTCAGGATGTGCTTGTCCAGCGTCAGATCGGCTACCAGGCGCTTGAGCCGGGCGTTCTCGTCCTCGAGCAGCTTGAGGCGTCGCAGTTCGCTCACGCCCAAGTTGGCGTACTTCTTCTTCCAGAAGTAGAACGTCGCCTCCGACACCCCCGCGACGCGGCACACGTCCGCGACCGGCGTGCCAGCCTCGGCCTGGCGCAGCACGAACGCGATCTGCTCCTCGGTGAACGTGCTCTTCTTCATCGCTTCTCCGCTCCCTTCTTCGGGGACCTTCGAAACAAGCCTACTCCAGTTTTGAACTGATCAAGTTTTCCGGGGGGACGTCAGTTGACCTCATTGTGAGGCTCGAAGGTGTCTACGAAACCAGGGGCAATTCAAGTATTGACACTATCGAAGCAGCTTCGAGATCTCGGCGTGCCGCCGCTTTTTCTCTGCCGTCACATAGATGCCTGTCGTGGCGATCGTTGCGTGCCCCAGGTTCTCCTTCACCACTTCGATCGGAACCCCCGCAGCGATCGCGTGGCTGCCATGAGTGTGGCGAAGCCAGTGCACGGAGGCCATTCTGAGCCTGTCGGCGTGTCTCGATTCGCTTGCATCGAGAGCGTCGGCTGCTTCGTCGAGGAAGCGTTTCAGCTGGTCGTAGAGGGTCGACGCGCTGATCCCGGCCTTGGGGTCGACATCCGGCGCATTACGGCGGTTCGTGTCCGATTGTTTTTGAACTCGCCCGATCAGGAAGGCGTCCCGATTCGCCGGATGTGCGGGGTCGGGCGGCAGTCCGCGTCGGAGCAGGTAGTCCTGAACGATCGCCAGGACAGAATCGGGAATCGGCACCTGTCGGAGCCGGTTTCCCTTGCCCAGTACGTTGAGCATCCAGCCGCCGGTGTGGTCGTCGAACGTCTCCAGTACGAGGTCGCTCACCAGACGTGTCACCAGCTCCTCGCGTCGCAGCCCGGTCGTGTAGAGCAGCGTCAGTACGACACCCAGTCGCCGATTCGCATCCGTTTCGGGCAGTGCCCTCACCCGCTCGGTGATCAGCGCCCACTGCTTCTTCGTGAAGGCGCGGCCGGCGTTGATCCGGGGCGCGGCCGGCATCCGCGGCGTGACGCCCGCCCAGGGATTGCCGATCAGATAGCCCTGCGAGTTGAGCCAGCCGTAGAGATTCTTCAGGATCGTCACCGCGTGCCGCTCCGAGCGGGCATCGAGCGGACCGTTGAAGGGCCGCCACAGCGGCCCCCATCGTTCGCGCCCGCGCTGCCCGCACCAGACGTCCCGGGGCTGTGGATCCGCCATGAAGTCCCGATAGTCTTCGCAGTCCTCGACCGTCATCGAGGAGAGGGGTTTCGCCTTGACCAGTACCGCCCACAGGACGAAGCGCTCGGCCTCCTTCGTGTAGGCGCGGACCGTGTGCGGGGAGCGCTTCGAGCGCAGCCAAGCCTGCACCGCCTGAAGGTCGGTCTCGGCGCGCAGCAGATTCAGATGACGCGGGGCCCGGAACACGCCGCTGCGTCCATCCAGTGAAGCGGGTACGGCCAGCCGCTCCATCGGAACGACGCCGGTCTGCTTCTCGCGCGGCGCGAGGACGTGCACGCTGAGCTGCCGGCGAGGCGTTTCGACGTGACCGCCGATCGGACGGTTCAGGCGCGCCGCGTGCGGCGCGAGCCACGCCGCGATCCTCGCGGCCTTCGTCGGGCCTGTCGCGGCAACGCCCGACCACCACCGATACCCCTTGCCGTTGATGCGGTCGATGAGCTGCGCCAGGGTGTGGACGCCGGCCGCCGCCAGCCGTGATGCGGTGACGTCGGGCAGCCAGCTCGCGACCGGATCGTCGAGCTGCGGGTCGTTTGCGGCGACCGACTCGAGCCAGACGAGCGCATCGAGCTGCTGCGCGACGAGACGGTGCCGGCGCTGTGCGCGCCGATCGGGCGGAAACTCTTCGGTGAAGAGTTCGATCAGCTCCCGCTCGGAGTAGTAGCCGGGTTCGAAGCGGCTCGCGAACTCCTCGAGCGTGGGCCGTTTGGGAGACCCCGTCCCGCCCTCCCCCGCCCGGGTTCGGCTCAGGTCCATCGACACGAGGCGGGCGATGCGCGTCTTCCGATCCCTTCGCGCGGTCGCGGCGAGCTCGTCCTTCAGCCAAGTGATGGTCCGGGCGACCAGCCGCTCGTCGAAGCGCCCTTCCACCGTCATGTAGCGCGACCACAGGTCGCGTGCCGGCAGGCCCTGGACCAGGCCGCGCAGGAACGCGAAGTGTTCTCGGCTCAGGTGCCGACGCTGGGCCGAAGCACTGGTTCGCTCGAGGGGCATGACGTGGCGATGGCTGTACGAGAGGCGGTTTGCCGCGGATTCTACGCGGGTGCGTACCTTGATAAGTCTAATTATCAAGGTAGCGGGAACGTAGAACATCCGACCCCTCTCCCAAGCGACGGGGTTCGTCTTTGCTTTTGTTTCAGTGACTTGGCGTTACGCGGCGCGACCGGACCGGATGCGTTGCGAGCGTGCAGGGCTGCGGTCGGGTGTTCGTGTTTGACCGGGAGGCCCGAGGAGCTGCCCGTTGTCTTCGTGCGGATACGTTGCGGAGGGTATCGATCTGGGTGGGAAGACAGCGGGTATCGAGCCGCAAAGTAGACTAACAACAACGCCGTTAGGTCCTCTGCATCACGGAAGACCGCTTCCAATCCAATCGGACTGCGGTTAGTCTACTTTCATGACTTTCGATCTTTTCGGCACACCCGATGCGGCGGATCGGCGCGCCAGCCTGGACGCAGTCTTCGAGCGCTGGATTACCGCGCGTACCGGCTACCAGGCGTTGCGCGACGAATCGGTCGAGGTCTATCGCGACATGTGGGGGGTGTTCGTCGAGTGGTGCTCGCAACGGGACACCCTCCCCTCCTCTGTCGACGCGCAGGATGTACGTGCCTTCGTGTCGACCCTTGGGAGGCACGGCGACGCCACCAAACGCTATGTGCTCCGCATGGTGCGATTGCTCGAGCGGATCGAGCTCTTCGGGGCGACACAAGCCGGCCGGTCGCCCAATCCGGCCTACGCGGACGTGCGCAACGCGCCGGGAATTCGCCTCAGCGATACAGAATCAGAGGTCCCGCTGCCCGAGTTCCTGACCGCGCGCGAGGCCAAAGCGTTGATCGACTTCGTGACTCAGCGCCAGGCCAGTCCATCCGCCGGAGAGGCATGGCCTTGGCAGGAGGTGCGGAACCGCACCGCCGTTGCAGTGCAGCTCGGCGGCGGGATCACCCCCGGCGAAGCACGGGAGCTGACACTCGAGCAGATCGTCGTCGCAGGGGGCCGCGTCAAGGACGAGCCATGGGCTCTGTCGCTTCCCGGTAACGGCAAGTTTGCCGCGCGCCAGACGCCGCTGAGCGGATGGGCAGGCAGGCAACTCGGGACATGGCTCGCAATCCGCAGGCAGGCCGGGATCGTCGGCGAGAACGTGTTTCCGGCAACACGAGCCGGCCGCGCGTGGAGCAAGGCAAGCGCGACGAATTCCTGCCGTGACGTGCTGGAACGCGCAGGAGTCGCCGATGCAGCTGGCGGCACGTTCAAGCTGCGGCATACGTTTGCGCTGCGCCAGCTTACGCGACACCCATCGGCGGACGTCGCACGCTGGCTCGGTGTGCAGGACGCGGGTGTGATGGAGCGATATCAGCGGGTGCTTCTGACCCCGGTCGACGTGGTCTGATCGTCGGAGGCACCCGCGTTCGGGATGCCGCTGCGAGGTTAGCCCGAGCATCGTTTTGCGTTGATCGTGCCATGGTTGGTATTTCTCGCCGTCATCCGGGCGTGCCGTGGCTACGGGTGCCGAATTCGTTCGTGCCATGTTTGGGATTGCAGTGCTGCGGATTTTGCTCGAGCAAAATCCGGTCGCTGCGTGGTCACGGCGCGTTCCGGCCGCCGATGCAGCTTGTGTGGGCGACCGAGCGGCTCGTCTTGGCGTTCCGCGGGTGCACCTGGGTTGCGACAACAGGGACAACGCTGCGGCGGATCATGGTGACCGCCGCACTTGCGGTAGAGAGATCGGTCGCCGGATCGATCGTTGCCGACAACTGCGTGGCATGTGCGGCGCGCCGTGGTCGCGGTGCAGCGGCCTTGGCGGGAGCGTGCTGATCGAACGCGACTGCAGTGGGCGAGATCGTGCTCGGGCGCCCCTCAGGTTCGGCTTCGGCAAGCGTGAGCGCGCGGAACAGGCGGGCTCTGCGTCGTTGGAGCGCAAGCTGCGGCACCGCGCCGGTTCAAGGCTTCGTGCCTTGAACCGGCGGTGCTCCAACCGGCAGCCTGCCCGCTGCCGGGCTGAATTTTGCTCGAGCAAAATCTCGATCGCCCGCTTCCTGACGCTGAACGTCCGGAGCATGCATTCTTGAAGTCGTTGCCGTTCAGCCCGTGGCGAGTCGGCGTTTCCAAAGGGCCTGCCGAGAGCAGGCGGCTGCGAAGCCTGCGGCCCTGCCGTTCGATGATTTTGCTCGAGCAAAATCTTGATCGACTTCTTCGTCACGCCGAACGATCAGCGCGTGCGTTCATGAAGCCGCTGCCGTTCAGCCCTTGGCGAATCGGCGTCTTCGACCGACCTGCCGGCTTCAGCCGGCTGCGAAGCCTGCGGCCTGCAGGCGCGCCGTACGGGAATTTTGCTCGAGCAAAATCTCTATCGAATGCTTCGTGACGCCGAACGTCCGGCGCGCGCGTACACTACGTCGCCGCCGTTCAGCGTCTGACGGGTCGGACTCTTCAAGCGACCTGCCGGGATCAAGCAGCTGCGAAGCTCGTGGCCTGCACGCCTGCCGTGCAGCGATTTTGCGCGAGCAAAATCTTGCGCATCTCAAGAAAAAGGGCGGCACCTCAACGATACCGCCCTTCTCAATGCGCAATTCCCGATTCAGCCGAGCCTTCGCTCCACCAAGGCGCTCACCTCCGCCCAAAACGCCTCATCGAGGCATCGGGAAACACCCTTGTCGAAGACCGCGCTCGCCGCACCACCCGCACCCGTCTTCAACGCAAACAGCACACGCCCCGTCGACCCGACGAACTGGCGTGCCGGCATCCGGGCCAAACTCAATCCCGTCGCCTCGTTCGGCTCGGCTCCAGGCTGACCGCCCTCCCCTCGCCACACGTCGGGAATGTCCTTGAGCCCAATCTCGCCCGATTCGATCTTGGGCAGGTCTCGAACGATCTGATCGGTAAAGCCATCTCGCGAGGCCAGATAGAGCTGATAGCCGACACGCACCGACAACGCCCGCGACGAAGTCAGCTTCGCCGTGATGACCGGATCCAGCTTCGCAAAGCCGAGGTATGCAGACAGCACTGACGGAGACACCCGAAGCTTTTCTGCCATCTCCCCCTTGCTCGCGTACAACCCCTTGTCGAGCGCCGCAGCGAACCGTTTTGCTCGAGCAAGATCCGAGAGCCCGAGCCTGAACTCGTTCTCTCCAACCATCGCCCGGAACGCCGCTTCGTCGTCGAGCTCCGGGTTCACCAGAACCCGGAACGGCGTGCCTGCCCGCTTTGCCGCGCGCCACCGCGCTTGTCCAGCGATGATCTCGTAGCGGATCTCCGGCTGCGACGGATCCTGCACCGGGCGAACCACGGCGGGCTGCAGCTGACCATCGAGCTCAAGCGACTTAGCAAGCTCCTCCACATGCTCGAACTCGCCCTCGGGACGGTCCGCGAGCGCCCACGGGCGACAGCACTCCGCCGGCACGCTTCCCAGCCCTTTGCGCGGAAAGATCATGGCGGCCGGCGACGCGGCTGCCGCAACAACAACCGGGACCGCAACCGACGCAACCGCCCCACCCGCTTCGACTACCGCGCCTTCACTCGCTTCCTGTCGCTGCGCCTGCTCCACAACCAGACGCGCGACACCGGACAACCGCTTGGGCTTCACCATGGTCGACTCCTCACGCCGCCTTCGCAGCCGACTCGGCTTGGCGCTTCCACACCGCTTCGAACATCTCGATGACCTCCTCGTTGACCTTGTCGATCGAGGCAATCGCACGCTTGTAGGCCTCGGCAGAACCCCGCGGCTGCTCGATGTCATAGATCGACCCGAAATCATTCGTCGCCCGCTCGACCTCGACGGTATGCACCATCGCAGACTCAAGCACGTGCGGCTTGAAGGCCACCCGGATCATCGCCTCGGTGTCCTTCGCCTCCGCCGATCCCGAATGCCGAGTGATCAGAACCCGCAGGAATTCGAGCGGGTGCGCGATCTTCTTCTGGTTCAGCACCGACGCCATCGTCTGGCTGTACAACACCGCAGAGGCGAAATCCGCCATCATCGGCTGCATCGGCATCAGCAACCCCGTACACGCCCGGATCGCATTGAGCGTCATGATCCCGAGATTAGGACCACAGTCCATGATCACGACGTCATACAGATCTTCGACCGTATCGAGCGAGTGCAGCAGCCGGTCGATCGGGTTGATGCCGAGCTGATCGGACTGGTTGATCCGGGGATTCCCCAGAATGAGCTCGGCGTTCTGGAGCGTGAGGTTGGACGGTACCAGCTCCACACCGGTGAAGTACGTCTGCCGAATGACCGACTCGATCGCGGCCGGGTTGTCGACCAGCACATCGCCGATGGTCTCGGCCGGGTCGACATCGGGAATCAATCCAAAGAAGAGCGTGCTCGACGCCTGCGGATCCAAGTCCACCATGAGCACCCGGTATCCCTCCAGCGCACACTTCTGTGCAAGATGGATGGCCGTCGTCGTCTTGCCAGCGCCGCCCTTAAAATTGGTGACGATGCAGCGGATCGCATGCGATCCGTACGGCCGACTCTTTTCCGTTCCGAAGAGCTTGCGGTACTGATTGATCCGGGTCAGTGTATACACTCGGTGCCCGGCACCGTCCCGCTCGGTCGGACCCAGCGCCTCGAACCGCGGATCGCTCGCCTCGGCTTGGCGGATCGTCGGGGCGCTCTTGCCGACCATGCGGGCGGCTTCCTGGATGCCGAACTTCCGCAAGCGTTTCGTCTGCTCCGGCTGATTCACCGCTTCACGCACACGCTGGAGAAAGTCGCTCCCTGCATCAGACAGCCGCTCGAAAGCCGCTCCGGGTTGCGCAACGTAAAAGCTGTCCAAGCGTCGCTCCTCTGAAGTCGAAACCGACGACGCCATTCTAGCGCCTGTCGTACGATCTCGACTCTGCTGTGCAATTGAACCGGGAAGGCGAAAACAGCCTGCTGGGTTCATCATGAAATACCAACGGTGGCACGATCGTTCTTCAGAACTTATCTCGATGAACACCGTTGTTCCTTGTACCCAGAACACACTACAGACTGCCTGAGCTCAGCGCGATCAACGAGTTGCGCGCGATAGCGTGCCGTCATTGGTCGACCTCGTGCCGCCCTTGGCTGAACGAGTGCCCCAGTTGGCCCGATCGTGCCGCCTTTGGCCCCTCCGGTGCCAACCATGGGACCTAGCACGCGCTACAGCGTCGCTGCTGCCCGACGCCCGTGGCGCCGATCGTGCCATGTTTGCCTGGACTAGAGTCGGCATGGCACCATCCGCCGATGGCAACGACCCGCCAAGCCCCCGCTGCACAGGTGATCGTTCGTTCGAGCATCGCAGACGAGCTCACGGCCGACCCGGTCGAGGCCAAGAAAGCGCTCGAGACGATCGACATCAGGCTGCTGAACCGCCCGATGGGCCTGCTCAACCATCGGCTCTACAACGCACTGATCGCGTTCGCCCAATCCGTTCCCAAGCCCGCGGACAACGTCTTCGCGTTTCCGCTCGACGAGATCATGGACATGATCGGCATGGGCTCGTCGAACAACGTCGAGCACTTCGTCGAGACCGCCGACCAGCTCATGAACTTCAGGGTGTACTACAACGCCCTGTCGCGTACCGAGCAGACCGGCCCTCAACGAACGATCCCGCTGGCAGGGCAGGGGGGCGAGCCCGCGCCGAAGAAGCGCGGGCGGCGACCGAAGGGGTATGAAGCGCCTCCCGAACTCGATGCGGATCAGCTCATCGCCTCGATCAAGGTCCACAGCGCGCGCAACCTGATCGCGGTCGAGTTTCCAAACAAGGTCCGCGAGCTGATCCTGCGGCCCGAGTTCTACAAGGTCATCAACCTCGAGAAGCAGAAGCTGTTCAGCAGCCGCGCGGCGCTCGCGCTCTACGAGTACACACTGCGCTACGCCGGCGAACGCGCCACCCCGTGGCTGAGGTGGGAGGACTACTCGGTGCTGCTGTCCGGAAACACCGAACCGCACAAGACCTACCGGGAGTTTTCAAAGCTCCTGATGCGGGCTGTCGAGCAAGTGAATACTCACCACGATACGCATCAGGTTCAGATCGAGGTGACGAAGAAGGGCGCGCGGGCGATCGACAAGGTTCGCGCCGCCATCCTGCTCAAGCACCAGGCGAACCTCCCGCTCGAATCGATTCCCGAACCCAGCCCGGTACTGCTTCGCGCGTTGACCGATCTCGGCATCGCTGCCGGTGCGGCGCTCAACATGGCGCGCGCGCACCCGGCCGCATACCTCGTCGCTCAGCTCAACTACCTCCGCACCATGCAGCGCAAGGGGAGGGTACGGACTCCGGCCGCGTACTTCCGGCAGGCGCTGAACGCCAACTACGCGAACTGGCAGCAGGGAGACGCAGAGCAGCAGCACGAGCTCGACGTCGGCTTGCCGGCAGCGGCAGCACCCGCCGCGAAGTCCCCCACGCTCCCGGCCGACCCGCGTGGCGATGAGCAGGCGCGGGTCATCGCAGCCGAAACACGTGCACTCGAGTCCTGGCTCGGTACTCTCGCTCCGGAGCGCAGATCCGAACTCGAGGCGCGCTGGCTGAAAACCGTCATCATGTCCGGCATCCGCAACGGATATCAGCGCGAGGGAATGAAGCATCCGCTCGCGCGAAGCGACTACTACCGCTGGCTCAGAGACAGCGATCACTTTCCGCAGCAGGAGCCGTAGAAATGCCGACTGCTCCGAAGCCGCAGATGGCGCCTGCCGACCAGCTCGGGCTATGCCTGACCGATGAACCTGCCGCCGCACCTGGTGGCAGGCCGAAAATCCTGATACATCCGCACAGCCCCGCGGCACGGCGCCATGGCGGCACCCTTGCGCGAAAGCCGACGGCATGCCGGCACATACCGGCAGCCCTCACGCCCCATCAAGGTCCAGCAGCGAACTGATGACGAAGCCGATTCCCGTAATCGATCTCTTTGCAGGCGCCGGCGGTCTCGGTGAGGGATTCAGTTCTTTCCACCGGCCCGACGGCACTCCGGTGTTCCGAGTCGCACTGTCGGTCGAATGCGAAAGCGCGGCCCACAGGACGCTCGAGCTGCGAGCCTTCTTCCGGGAGTTCCCGCAGGGCAGGGCGCCCGACGCGTACTACGCACACCTGCGCGGCGAAATCTCCCGTGATGAGCTGTGGGCAGCACACCCGACTGAAGGAAAGGCTGCCGAAGCAACCGCGTGGAGAGCCACGCTCGGCTCACCGGAGGCACCCGAGTCCGCCATCGACGCGCGCATCAGCGAGCGTGTGCTCGGACACGAGGCATGGGTGCTTGTCGGCGGCCCGCCATGTCAGGCCTTCTCGATGGCAGGACGTTCGCGCAACCGTGCGAAGCCCGGGTACAAGCCTGAAGAAGATCACCGGCACTTTCTCTACCGCGAGTACCTCCGGATTCTCAACGTCCACAAGCCGCCCGTCTTCGTCATGGAGAACGTCAAGGGCGTCCTGTCGGCGAAGCTGGACAGCGGTCCGATCTTCGACCGGATGCTCGATGATCTGAAGGCGCCGAGTACTGCGTTCGGCGATGACGGCCCGCACCCCGGATACCGCATCTACTCGCTGTCGACCAAGTCGGAGCAGACCGACCTCTGGGGAGGAACGGGACTCGCATCTGCCGATTACGTCGTGCGGTGCGAAGACTACGGCATCCCGCAGAAGCGCCATCGAGTGCTTCTGCTCGGCGTTCGCAAGGACATCGACAGCCTCGTTCAGCCCGACGTGCTGTCGCAGCCCGATGCGTGTCCGACGGTCGCAGATGCGATTGCCGATCTCCCGAAGCTGCGCGCAGCCATCTCCTCGCGGCCGAACGAAAAGAAGATCGATGATTCAACCGACGCATGGCTGAAGCTGCTGCGCGCAGCCCTTCGTGCGCCATGGATGAAGGATCTGAAGCGGGACGGCGATCCCGCACGCAGTGCGAAGACAGCGGTCAGAGCCGTGCTCGACGATCTTGTTCCGCCGGCAGCCGATCTCGGTGGAGAGTTCGTCCCCGATGCGCCCGTGAGCCCCTCGTTCCGGCCGGACTGGTTTCATGATCCGAGGCTGGGCGGGCACTGCAATCATTCGGCGCGCTCGCACATGCCGTCCGATTTCCACCGCTACCTGTGGGCGTCATGCTTCGCGCAGGCCAACAAGGTCCCGATCCGGCTGCGCGACTTCCCCGCGAAGCTCCAGCCCAAGCATCAGAACGTCCAGTCCGCGATGGGGCACGACAACTTCTCGGACCGGTTCAAGGTGCAGGCCGGCGACTCGCCTTCGACGACCGTCATGAGCCATATCGCGAAGGACGGGCACTACTACATTCACTACGATCCCGCCCAGTGCCGCAGTCTCACCGTCCGCGAAGCGGCACGGCTGCAGACGTTCCCGGACAACTACTACTTCTGCGGCAACCGTACCGAACAGTACGTTCAGGTCGGCAATGCCGTGCCGCCGCTGCTTTCGAATCAGATCGCGCAGATCGTCTTCAGCCTCCTGTGCCGAGCGGAGCTCACGGCTGACGGACCGGATGTCCGCCGATCGGCGCCGGCGCAGCACGAGCCGCTTCCGATCGTCAGACATGCGGCCGCAGGACGCCGTTCGATCGCTGATGCACCGCATGGGACTGCGGTTCAGGCTGCATGAAGGTCGACTGCACGGCACACCGGATCCGGTGCCCGGACGACACTCGCCTGTCGTCTTCGTGCATGACCGCCTCCGGCACCGTCGAGAAGGCACAGGCTGTACACGACGCAGGGCACGACCGTCGAATGCCGGCACCGCAGGATCGAACGCGACGCTCCGCGCAACCGGACGGCACGTGATGCGTTCTAGTCGCTGTGCCGAAACGTCTTCACGATCCGGGAATGCGGATTTGGCGACCCCCGAGCACTGACCTGCCGCACCTGAAGTCTTTTCCCGCGCGTCGGTACCTCAGACGAGCCTGGCGGAAGCAGCAAAGCCCGACTACGCTGGTGGCGTGACAGCCGACGACCGTCTGCGACCTGCGGCACCAGCAGCAGCAATTTCGGAAGCGGCTCCGCCGGCACCGAGAACGGAAGCAGAAATGAAAGTAACCCTGCGTGCATCGGCGCTCCCCGCCGCCGCCTCCGATCAGATCGCACCGGATCCGCCGATGCTGATCCGCGCACTGCGTCAGATCGGCTACAGCTTCGAGCAGGCGCTGGCCGACCTGATCGACAACTCGATTTCCGCCGGCGCTGAAAACGTGCTGGTGCGGTTCACCGTCGATCGCGATTCGATCTGCTCGGTCGCCGTGGCGGACGACGGCGAGGGCATGACCCCCGCGCGTCTGGCGGAAGCAATGAAGTTCGGAAGCGAGACCGACCTCACCCGCAGAACGCTCGGCAAGTACGGCATGGGGATGAAGCTGGCCTCCCTTAGCCATGCCCAGACCGTCACGGTGCTCACGCGCCGTGACGGCGTCGCGTCAGCCCGCCGCTGGTCCGTGCACGGGATCGAGGCGGGCTGGTCCTGCGAACAGGTCAGCGAAGACGATGCACACGCCGCACTCTCGGCGCCGTGGTGCCGCCTGGACCTGCGGCGGCACGGCACGGTCGTGGTCTGGGATCAAGTGGACCGGCTTCATGCGGGCGCCCGGGGATTCAAGGACATGATGCGGCAGCTGCAGAGGCGTCTGCAGGTGCATCTGGGCATGACGTTCCACCGGTTCATCGAAGGGACGGCGGCCGGGCGGAAGGTGCGGCTGATGATGGACCTGCAGGAGCACGGCGCCTACGAGCAGCCGCATTTCCTCACGGTCCGGCCGCTCAATCCGTTCGGCTATTCCTCGTCGGGACACCCCGACTATCCGAAGCGCTTCGAGATCGATTTCGGCGGGGGACACACGATCAGCGCCGAAGCCTGCATCTGGCCTGCGAATTCCGACGACGATGCGTACCGGCTTGGAAACCGTGCAGCCTCGCGGCAGGGCTTCTGGTTCTACCGCAACGACCGACTGATCCAGGCCGGCGGATGGAACGGCGTCGTTCAGAACGACGCCGAGCCGCACGGATCGCTGGCACGCGTACGGGTTGATCTGCCGGACTCGCTGGACGCCCAGTTCGGTCTGAACGTTCAGAAGTCGGCAGTGGTGACGCCCCCGTCGTTCGCTGCCGCGGTGTCTGCAGCGACGAGCGCGGACGGGTCGACGTTCGACGATTACCGGCGCACGGCTCAGCAGGTCTACCGCCGCACGGACGCTCGGGCCGAACGTGAGCTGCCGCTGATTCCCGGCAGCGGCGTTCCCGCGAAGCTCCGAAAGATCGTTGCGTCGCGCCTTGCAGGCGGGCAGGGCGGCCGCGAACTCGACTTCACGTGGGCGGAGCTCGAAGACGAGACCCAAGTCTTCGAGATCGACCGCGAGTCGCGCAGGATCCTTCTCAACCGGCGCCTGCGTGAGGGCTCGTCGATCCATGGCGGCGTCGACGTGCAGCTGCTCAAGATGTGCCTGTTCTTCATCCTTCAGGAGGACGTGGACTGCGACCGTCTGAGCGGCGCTCGCCGTGAGCGGGTGGAGACCATCAACGCCGTTCTGGGCAGAACCCTGTCGCTGAGCTGACACGCTCCCCGTACCACCGTCCGCCGATGCCGCTCCGGCCGCCGGGCGGCCCGGGCATGCCGCACTGCCTCCTTCAGGTGATGCCCCTCGCTTCCACGCTTGCCGGCCTTCAGGCTCGATGGAAGCATCGACGCGGCATGCCAACCGCTCCCCGGACGGCTTGGTCGTCTTCGGGTGGGAGATTTTTCCTTTTGATGGACTGGGCTTCAAGCGCTGGCGCTCGGCGAGCATTGCCCGCAAGTGCTGATTCGATCATCGGCAGCCTGCGCGGGTTGCGGCGCGGCAAGACGCCGGAGCACTCCGAATCGAAGACCGGTCTGCAATTACCCGTGAACCGATGCCGCCAAGTCGTCGTGGAGCAGAGCGCGGCGATGCAAACTCCCCATGCGGCGCAGCAACCGCCGACATCCGTGCGGAACTCATCAACAACGCCCACCACATTGCTGCGAAGCAGCACTATGCGTCCGCCTGCAATCAGGTGAGCTGCTCAAGCACTCCGCACGGCGGCAACCATGAGAGAGATTGATTGCCCGCCGCACGCGCCGGCGCTCATGGAGTCGATGCGGTCGGTCGGCTATTCGCTCGAGTCCGCACTGGCCGATCTGATTGACAACTCGCTTTCGGCAGGCGCGTCAGCAATCGACCTGCAGTTCAGATCTTCCGGCGATCCCTATCTCGCGCTCATCGACAACGGGCGCGGAATGTCGCCGACGGAGATCGATGCTGCCATGCGTCACGGCAGCCGAAGTCCGCTCGAAACGCGCGCGGGCGATGACCTCGGACGGTTCGGACTGGGACTCAAGACCGCCTCGATGTCGCAGTGCCGGCGATTTACCGTCGTCAGCGCCAGAGATGGCGTGATCTCCGGTCGGTGCTGGGATATCGACATCGTCAATTCCAGCATGAAGTGGACCATGCTGGCCCTCGACGAGCGCGAGATTGAAGCAGTTCCACACGTTGACCGGCTGCACGCGAACGGATCCGGCACGATCGTCGTCTGGCGGACACTCGATCGCCTGCTTGCTGGAGAAAGCAACGAGCAGGCCGCGCTCGACCAGAAGGTCGACGCGTCGAGGGAACACCTCGCGCTGGTGTTTCATCGCTACATCTCGGGAGAGCCGCGACACAAGGCGGTATCCATATCGATCAATGGCAGTCCGCTGAAGGCGATCGATCCCTTTCTGCGCGATCACATGGCCACTCAGCCCCTCGATGATGACGACTTCACGATCGAAGGGAAGAAAGTCAGGGTCAAGCCGTTCATTCTTCCCCACCTCAGCAAGCTGTCCGCGCAGGATGCTGCGCGAGCCGGAGGGACTGAAGGCCTCAGAAGCCGGCAGGGCTTCTACGTCTATCGGAATCGCCGGCTGATTGTCTGGGGCACTTGGTTCCGCCTCGCCAAGAAGGACGAGCTGAGCAAACTCGCACGCGTCCGGGTCGACATCCCCAACTCGCTCGATCACCTGTGGACGCTCGACATCAAGAAGGCAATCGCATATCCGCCTGAGGCGGTACGGAACAATCTGCGTAGAACGGTCGACAAGATCGTCGGCAGAAGCCGGCACACCTATACGTTCCGGGGGCGGAAGGCCGCGTCGCCAGACCTTCATCACGGTTGGGAGCGGGTCGTTACTCGATCCGGCGTCAAGTACCAGATCTGTCGGACTCATCCTGCGCTTGAGGCGGTGCGTTCGCGCCTTGTCGGATCCGACCAAGCGCTCTTCGGCGCGCTGCTCGACGTTCTGGAAGATTCGTTCCCGTTCGATGCGGTGTATGCCGACATGGCATCGGACACTGATGTATCGCTTCCTTCCGAAGACGAAAAAAAGCGTCTTCGCGATTCCGCCTTCGCGATCGCGCGAGCGCTCCGCCCGGGCACGGTGCCGTTCAAGGGCTTCGTGAGTTCGCTGGGCCGGATCGAACCCTTCTCTCAGTTCCCCGACTACGCACGAGAGCTCGCCCTGGAGATTGAAGATGCTGTCCGATAACGCACGTCGTCTCGAGAGCGCTGTGACCAGTTCTCTGGCGGTAGTGGGCATCCCGTCGGAGGAGGACGTTCTCGAGCTTGCGTCGCAGCTTCGCACTCTGCCCAAGTACAAAGTCGACGATGTCGAGTTCGACGCGCTCATCAAGCGTCTGCATGAGGCGCTGCGGATTACCATGAAGTCCGGGACGTTCGTGGCGGTTGAGCACGTCCCGTGGCTTTCCGCGCGGAAGTCCGAAATCGAGCCTTTCTACTGGCGGCGATACGCCAGCCATCTGCGCCTTCAGGGATGGGGTCCTCGAGTCCTCTCGACGCTCGATGAGGTGACGGACGAAATCCTCGACCGACTCGGGAACCCTGCGATCAGTGACGGCTGGCCGAGACGCGGTCTGGTCATGGGAGATGTGCAGTCCGGCAAGACGTCGAACTACACCGGACTGATCTGCAAGGCGGCAGATGCCGGATACGGGCTCGTCATCCTGCTGACGGGAACCCTCGAGGCGCTGCGCCGCCAGACTCAAGGCAGGCTCGACGAAGGATTTGTCGGCGTCGACAGCTCGGGCGTCGTGACCCGAGAGCGCAAGAAGAAGGACGTGGGTGTCGGGCGCATCAACGGAACGCGAGTCGCAGGCGTATTCACTTCGACGCTCAAGGACTTCAATGCGGCGACGATGCAGCAACTGGGGTTCCGGCTTGCGGCGTTCAAGGAACCCGTCCTAGTTGTCGTCAAAAAGCACAAGAAAATACTCGAGAACCTCGCAGCGTGGCTGGAGGCGCACAACGCAGACGGCGATGGAAAGATCCATACGCCGATGCTCCTGATCGACGACGAGGCAGACAACGCATCGGTAAACACGCGCGGCGAGAACTCCCCCACCGCCATCAACGAAGCAATTCGAAGACTGCTTCATGTCTTTCCGAGATCCAGCTACGTCGGATTCACTGCAACGCCCTTTGCCAACGTCTTCATCGATCCCGATGACGAAAAGGAGATGCTGGGCAGCGATCTCTTTCCCCGCGACTTCATCTACGCGCTCGACCCGCCCAGCAACTACGTCGGCCCCTCCATGATCTTCGATGAGGAGTCGCCATTCGATCTTCTGCGTGAAATCGATGACGCCGACGCTGCATTTCCCGGTGGACATCGGTCTGACCTGGTCGTTCCCGAGCTGCCGGAGTCGCTGCTCGACGCGGTGCGATGCTTCGTCGTTGCGAACGCGATCATGGATGAAAGAGGGAGGGGCAGTCGACACCGCTCGATGCTGGTGAATGTCAGCCACTTCACCGGTGTTCAGGAACAGGTTCGAGATCTGATCAGCCACGAGCTTCGGCAGATTCAGGAAGCGGTCCGGAACTACTCGCGCTTGAGCGTTGATGAAGCCCTGCTGAATCACACGATTGCCGAACTCAATCGCGTGTTCGACTCGGAGTACAGCGAATCCGGAACCAGTTGGGAGCAAGTCCAGGAAGCGCTGCTTGGCGCGGCGCTTCCGATTGAAGTCCGTGCGGTCAATCAACGCTCCGGGGCGGCGTCGCTCGACTACTCTCAGTATCGCGACGCAGGGTTGCGCGTCATCGCAGTAGGCGGCAACAGCCTGTCGCGCGGCTTGACGCTGGAAGGTCTGTGCATCAGCTACTTCTACCGCGGCACGCAAATGTACGACGCGCTCCTTCAGATGGGCCGCTGGTTCGGCTATCGGGACGGGTACATCGACATCTGCCGGCTGTGGATGTCCCCCGAGGCCGAGGGCTTCTACCGGCACATCACGCAGGCGTCGAACGAACTGCGGGCTGAGATTCGTCTCATGCAGGTCGCACGGCTGCCTCCAATCGACTTCGGATTGAAGGTGCGTGCGCATCCTCAAGCGCTGCTTCTCATCACGGCGCGAAACAAGATGAAGGCGAGCGAACTCGTCGAACAGGGCGTGTCGGTAAGCGCCAAGTCGTTCGAGAGCTATCGCCTTTCATCGGAGCCGCAGATCATCTCTGCGAACGCGGGCGCGCTGAAGCGCTTCGTCGAAGATCTCGAGAAATCCGGTCCTCCTCGAAGGGAGTCGAAGCTCGGCAATCCGCTTTGGGGATCGGTACCGAAGTCGCTTGTCGCTCAGCTTCTTCTCAGGTTCAGCGGTCATCCGCTGAACCTGACCTTTCAAGCGAGGCAGCTCGCAGCGTTCCTCGAGTCGGCCACGACGCCGGAGCTTGACCTGTGGGATGTGGTCATTCCGAACGGCAAGGCGGTGCAAGGTGAGGGCGGCCCCCCGGCGACGGCTGAGTTCGGGTCGGTCAGCGTCCGGCTTCAGAAGCGCGCCCTTCTCGCCGACCGATCGAAGCGATCGCTGCTCGTGTCGGGAAAAAAGATGCGGGTTGGGTCGCGCGGCATTGAGCGGGAAGGCATGTCCGAAGAAGCGATCGCCCGCGCGCAGGCTGCATTCGACGACGATCCGGAGAATGAAGGAAAAAGCATCTCCGACAGCCTCTATCGCGAGCATCGCGAGCGACCGCTCCTGCTGATTCACGCAATTCAGGGATTTACGACAGAGCGCGATGCAGAGAACCGGAAGGGCCCCGAAATCGAGTACGCCGTCAGCGACGGACCGCTGACCGCGCTGGGTCTCAGTTTCCCGAGGCTGATTGGAGCCGCCGACGGCCAGCGGGTCACGTATTACGTGAACCGCGTCGAGTGGCGGAACATGGTCGGTGAAGATCTCGCCGACGACGAGGATGAAGGCGATGGAGACGCTTGACGAACGCTGGGACGCGCTCGGCGTCGACGCGGGCGAGGCCGTGTATCAGCTCATCGATGCGTCGCACCCGCTTCGCTTCTACATCGGCATCTCAGCGGAGGCAAAGCGGCAGCTCCTTCTGGTGAGTGCCGAGCAACCGGCGGCATCAGTCGACTATCAGCATCTGCGCATCCAGTCGTTCCAGAGGGCTGACGGACTCTGGTCGCTGATTCTTCAGCTGGAGGACAGCTCACTTGAAGAGGTGTTCGCCACATTGTGCGAAGACCTGGTTGTCCGTACTCGGCACCTCAAGGACCCGGAGCGGCCGATCCGGCCGCTGATGCGAAGGCTCGTTCAGTGGCTCGACCTGCTGGCAAAACGTCGGTCTGCAACGCTTTCGACTGGAGAGATTAGAGGGCTGGCGGGCGAGTTGCTCGCATTGCATTCGGTCGTGCGCGCGGAGATCGGGCTGCCGTCGGCGCTCAGAGCGTGGACCGGCCCTCAGGGCGCCGATCAGGACTTCCGTACCCCTTCGAAATGCTGGGAGGTGAAGACGGTGCAGCCTGCGGCAGCAGCCGTCCAGATCTCTTCCGAAGACCAGCTCGACATCGACGGACCGGCCGAGCTTGTGGTCATCATTCTCGACGAGTCGGAGGTGGCCGGTGACGACACGTTCACGCTCAATGCGCTCGTTGCGGAGCGACGCGCCGAGCTGTCGGCGGATATCGATCTGCGTGATCTTCTCGACGACCGACTGATCCAGGCCGGCTACCTGCCTCGGCCGGAGTACGACCTTTCTCATTTCACGCTGATGAAGGTTCGAAGGTTCTCCGTGTCAGGCGACTTTCCGAGGCTGCGACGCTCGACGCTTGCAGCGGGGATCGAGTCGCTGAGCTACTCGATCCGACTGGATGCGCTGGGCGCCTTCGAACTGCCGCAGACGTGAGGACATGCTCGGATGGACCTTGAAAGCTTTCGGACCGACCTGATCGAAACGGTCCGCGCGGCCGCAGAGGCCGGCAGCATGGCGATTCGCCGTGCTTTCGTCGAAGAGGCTGCAAGACGCCTCGCCGACGCTGAAGAAGCCCAAGACTTTGTGACCTGCAACTGCGAAGGCCCGGATGCACTCCCGAAGAAGATCCTGGTCGACGGGTACGCCTACGACGAAGTCGACGGCTCGGTAACCCTCCTCGTCGCCGACTGGTCCGACTCGGACGAGACGCAGACGCTGGGAACCGCCGACGTCAGGAAGCTGTTCGGCATGCTTCGCGGCTTTGTCGACGAGTCACTGCGCGGCCGACTCACCGACGGATCGATCGAAGAGAGCTCTCCGACGTTCGACCTTGCATTGAGCCTGAAGGACTGGATGCCGGATGCGACCCGATTCAGATTCTTTCTGGCGTCCAATCGGCAGCTCTCTTCACGGATAAAGGATTGGTCTGAAAGCCCTGTCGGCACCGTCCCGACCGAGTTTCACATCTGGGATGTGTCGCGCTTCCATCGGGCATTCATCTCCGCAACCGGCAGAGACGACCTTACGGTCGACTTCACCGACGACGGAGCCTCTGGTCTGCCCTGTCTCAAGGCGGGCTCCGCCACCGACTACGACGCCTACCTGTGCGTGATTCCGGGTGACCTGCTTGCGAAGGTGTATGAGCGGTATGGAAGCCGCCTGCTCGAGGGCAATGTCCGGTCATTCCTGAGCGCCAAGGGCAAGGTGAACTCAAGGATTCAGGGCACCATCTCCGCGGAGCCCGAAATGTTCTTTGCCTACAACAACGGCATCGCTGCAACGGCCGCTGCCGTGGAAGTCACGAGCAGCACCGACGGGCTTCGGCTTCTCAGGGCGACCGATCTTCAGATCGTCAACGGGGGGCAGACCACCGCATCACTCGCGCTTGCACGTCGCAAGGGCAAGGCGGATCTGTCGTCCATTTCAGTTCAGATGAAGCTGTCGGTTGTCCCCGCCGAAAAGGCCGTCCGGCTGATTCCCGATATCGCGAGATATGCGAACAGTCAGAACAAGGTCAGCGATGCAGACTTTTTCGCAAATCATCCCTACCACGTCAGAGTCGAAGAGATTTCACGGCGAGTGTGGGCACCAGCCGCACTTGGTGCACAGCACGGCACGCACTGGTTCTATGAGCGTGCCAGAGGTCAGTATCTGAACGAGCAGACCCGTCTGACGAGGCCGCAGACCGCGCAGTTTCTTCTGCTCAATCCGCGCAGCCAGCTCATCCTGAAGACCGACATCGCCAAGGTCGAAAACTCGTGGCGCCGTCTGCCGCACAAGGTAAGCCTGGGGGCTCAAAAGAACTTTTCGATCTTTGCCGAATGGATTCAGAAGGCGTGGGATGAGGACTCGACGCAGTTCAGCGAAGACTATTTCAAGCAGGTGGTGGCGCTTACAATGCTCTTTCGGCATGTCGAAGGCCTTGTCAGCCGCCAGCCGTGGTACGACAACGGTTACCGGGCACAGACCGTCACCTACACGGTCGCCCGGTTCGCTCAGGCGATCACCGACTCATCGCCCGACCTTGAACTGGATCATCAGCTGATCTGGAGCCGGCGCGCGGTGCCGGGTGAGTTTGACGTGGATCTCGCTGCAATTTCAGCCCGTGTCTACGAGATCCTGACTGCGCCGCCTGCGGGCGTGCGGAACATTTCCGAATGGGCGAAGCGCGAGGCCTGCTGGACGCGCGTCTCCGAGACAGCATTCAGCCTGAGTCCGGCCTCAGCGGATCTGATGCTTTCAAGAGTCGAAGGGCGGCGCAGGAGAAGGGATGCGGCCGCAACGCAGAAGATCGACACGGGAATCGGCGCACAGATGGCCGTGGTAGGCATCGGCGGACCGGAATGGCGGCGAATGCAGAAGTGGGGCGCGGATGCGGGCCTGCTTTCCGCGAAGGAATCGCAGATCCTCGCCCTTGCAGCCGCCATTCCTCTCAAGCTTCCGACCGAAAAGCAGAGCAGCGTGCTTCTGGAGATCAGATCACGCCTTGCAGACGCGGGCTATCGCTCGAACTGACCCGGTTGCGTTGATGTATCTCTGCCCCGTCCGGCGGGATTCCGGCGGGATTCCGGCAGGAGACAGCAGTGATGCTGCTTTCAGTACACGATGATTCCGGTCGACCCCTCAAGGCGCATTTCAGCGCACAGACGACAGCCGGAGACCTACAGGTCACGATCGAATCTCGTGGCGGAGCAATAGACAGTGCCGGAGAGCGCAACGCCGACTACGGGCCGGCTTTCATTCTGCTGATTCGGCGGATCGCTGCACTCGGTTTCATGATTCTCGACGCCCGTGTCGAATCGGACGTACTCATCCGGCGCGGACTCGATCCGGCTCAGCGGCGCCTGCGCTCAGAAGGCTTGACCTATCCGCTCGACCCTCGTTCCAATCCGGACGCGATTGCGCAGGCGCTTCGCAAAGCCTAGGCGGCGGTCGGCAGCACTCGGCGTCATGGGGCGGAAACAGTACGCGCCGGGTGCTGCTGAGGCTGCGTTCAGCAACTGGCTCCGTTTCGGAGGATGCCGGCCAGCTCCTTGCGTTCGGGGCGCGTGCAGCCCGAACCGGGCTGCCGCTGGGACCCGTCACCGACGAGCAGGTTGACCAAGCCGCACAGGATTCCTCGACGGACCCGCCGTTCGCTCAGACGGCAGGTATCGATATGCGGACCCGTGTGCTTGCTGCCATCGCGCAGCGGCTGGGTCAACCGAGATTTCGCAGTCGTCTGATGACAGCCTATGACGGTTGCTGTGCCATTTCCGGATGCGATCTGCCCGAAGCGCTCGAGGCAGCCCATGTCTTGGCCTATCGCGGACCACACACTCATCACGTCACAAACGGATTGCTGCTGCGTGCCGATCTGCATACGCTGTTTGATCGCGGCCTGATCGGCGTAGACCCCTCACGCTGGGCCGTCAGGATCCACACGAAGCTTCACGCATCCTCCTATCGAGGGCTGGATGGCGCGAAATTCAGGCTTCCTGTCGATACCGCGATGCATCCGGACAAGGAAGCCTTGATGCGGCATCTTGCAGCGGCAGGAATTTGAGTGCCTTCCGTCCGACCGACGTGCAGCCGAAAGGGCTTGATGATCCGGCTCGGCGACTGGGGCTCCAATTGACGTGCTTCTCGCGTCATGTGGGTCGCGGCGAACGCGCGTCGCAGCCACGCACGAAATCGGGTGGATCGTGCGCATCTCGTTCCGGCAACTCCGTGGTGAGCCGATCGCCACTTTGAGTTAGTCAATTCAGAGGATGTTCGGGGCAACGACTTGGGTTCCACTTTGCAGTAGGTGCAAGCCCTAAGTTGCGAGTCGAAACGGCAGACTAAGCCGGAACGATGCGACTCGAGCGGCGTGAACGCAGAGAGGGAGACCGGCGTCGATGATCATTCCGAAGGCATCGGCACGCCACCTGCGTCCGGTCACCGTGATCGCACAGGATCCGTCGTTCACGCGATCGGGGCAGATCGTCAAAGCCTGTCTCTCGATACCGGCCGAACGACTGGAACCCGGACCTTCCGGAGCACGCATCCGCGTCGTCGACTACGACGCGTCGACCGGCGCGCTCTACCAGGCCGACCGCAAGGGCGTGAGTGCGGGCGGCGAACTCATTGACCGGTTCGCCGACAGCAGCGATGCCGAGCTGCTCGCCAACCCTCACTTTCACGCACAGAACGTCTACGCGATCGTCAGCTGCACGCTCGCGCGCTTCGAGCGGGCGCTGGGACGTCGCGTCTCCTGGGGCTTCGCGGGTCACCAGCTCCTCATCGCGCCGCACGCGATGTGCGAAGCCAACGCCTTCTATGACGAATCCATCCGGTCGCTGCTGTTCGGGTACTGCGCCGATCCGGTCGCCGGGCCGGAGAAGGTCGTCTTCTCCTGCCTGTCGCACGACGTGATCGTTCACGAAACGACCCACGCGCTGCTGGATGGGCTGAGAGACCGCTTCACCGAGCCGTCGTCCCTTGCCCAGGACGGATTTCATGAGGGATTCTCGGATGTCGTCGCGCTCCTCAGCGTCCTGTCTTCACGGGAGCTGGTCACGGCGCTGCTGCGTCCGGATCCGCCCCCGGGCGCGCCTCCCGTCAAGGAGCCCTACCGGCTGCGGCTGGGCGATCTGACGATCGAGAATCTCCGGGACGGCCCGCTCTTTACGCTCGCCGACGAAATGGGTCCGGCGATCAACGGGGCAGGAAGCGGGCCGCTGCGACGCTCTCTTTCCACGATCGGGATGAGCACCAGCTGGAAGCAGGATCCGGATTTCGAATGGTGGCATCGATACGGCGAGGTGCTGGTCTGTGCCGTACTCAACGCTTTTCTCAACGTGTGGTGCAAGCGGATACGCCATCTCGCCGGCGCACTCGGCCGGGAGAAGGACACCGACGAGATCGACCATCGTCTCGTCGCGCAGGAAGCCGCCGATGCGGCCGAGTCGCTGCTTACCATGATGATCCGGGCGCTCGACTACACCGCTCCGACGCACATCACCTACGAAGACTTCCTGAGTGCGGTCCTGACCGCCGACCGGGAGACGGTTCCGGACGACTCGCGCTACGGCTATCGGCAGATTCTGCGCGAATGCTTCGCAAAGCTCGGAATCAAGCCGGCTTCGACGAAGGTGGAGGGCGGCGTCTGGGAAGCGCCCGACCTGGATCTCCGGTACGACCGCGTGCGCTTCGAGTCGATCCTGCGGGATCCGGAGGAGATGTTCAGATTCATCTGGGAGAACCGCAAGGCGCTGAAGATCGAGCAGAACGCATATACGCGCGTCGAATCGGTCCGGCCGGTGATGCGGGTCGGTCCTGACGGCTTCGTGATGCGCGAGACCGTAGCCGAGTACACGCAGCGGCTCACCGTTCGGGCCGACCGTCTCGAGTCCGTGCTGGGAACGGGAAGTCGGCCCCAGGGGCTCGACGACAGCACGCCCGTCACGCTCTGGGGCGGCGGCACGCTGATTCTCGATGAGTACGGACGTGTGAAGTACCACATCCGGAACCGGCTGATG
The DNA here is from genome assembly GCA_046046245.1 of Pseudomonadota bacterium. Lineage (GTDB taxonomy): Bacteria > Pseudomonadota > Gammaproteobacteria > Burkholderiales > Burkholderiaceae_E > UBA4615. The sequence continues at coordinate 28,718 of JBJOKE010000049.1, forward strand.
AACCGGAAGCTTCAGTCGAAGCGGATCCAATATCAGGCGTCGAAGGACCAGCTCGCCGCTGCGGGCAGGAGCGGGTCGCCGTTCGCCGGGAGGCATCTCGCACGAAGCCTCGGGTCGCGCTCCACGTACGGCGCAGGCAGCTTCTGAGGACACCATGACACCTACAGAACTGCGGATCCGCATGTACGACGTCGGGTTCGGCGACTGCTTCCTGCTGTCCTTCAGCTACCCGGATGCAGGCAGGCGCCACGTGCTCATCGACTTCGGCACCATCGAGCCCCCTGCGGGAAAGCCCGACGTCCTCGGCCGGGTCGCTCGAGACATCCGCGAGAAGACCGACGGAAAGCTCCACGTCGTCGTCGCCACGCATCGGCACAAGGACCACATCGGCGGCTTTGCGACGGCAAAGAAGGGCAACGGCCCCGGCGACATCATCGCCGCGCTGAAACCGGACGTCGTGCTGATGCCGTGGACGGAGGATCCGGATGCACCGGAGGATCCCGGCATCGACGAGGCGATCGACACCATCGCCAAGAGTGCGGCCAATACGGGCAGATGGCTTGCCTCGTCGGTCGACCGTTCGGTGGCCGCGCAACTGGCTTTCGTCGGTGAGGACAGCGTCCGGAATCTGTCGGCGGTCCGCAACCTGATGAAGATGAGCGGACAGCCGCGCTATCTCAGCTTCGGCAAGGATCCGGGGCTCGAAGATGTTCTTCCGGGGGTGGGCGTGCGGGTGCTTGGACCGCCGACGCTCGAGCAGTCGCCCGCCATGGCGCAGATGCGGTCGCGCGACGCCCGGCAGTACTGGATGCTTGCCGCCGCAGCGGCACGGCGGCGCGACGGCGCACTCGACCGGCCGCTGTTCGACGACAGGTTTCTTGCCGCGGTGGAGGACGCCGACGAGCAGACCCGGTGGCTGATGCCGCGCATCGACCAGTCCGCTGCGGACCAGCAGCTCGGGCTGGTGACTGCACTGGACGATGTGCTCAACAACACCAGCCTGATCCTTCTGTTCGAGGTGGGCGGCCGGCGTCTGCTGTTTCCCGGCGACGCCCAGATCGAGAACTGGAGCCATGCGCTGTCCCAGCCGGACGTGGTCGAGCTGCTCAAGAACGTCGACGTCTACAAGGTGGGCCATCACGGCAGCCGGAACGCGACGCCGCGAACGATGTGGGAACAATTCAGGCGGCGCGGCGGCTGCGGGTGCGGACCGCTGCGTCTGACGTCGCTGCTCTCGACGAAGGCCGGCAAGCACGGCCTGACGAAGAACAGCACCGAGGTGCCGCGCAGAACGCTGCTCGAGGCGCTCGAGCGGGACTCGAATCTCCTGACGACCGACGGCGGCCCGGAATCCGCTTCGGACGATCTCGCCGTCGAAGTGATCCTTGCGCTCACGCCGGCCTGAGAACCCGCAACTTCCATCAGACGACTTGCTTCAAACGAAAGGAGCAAAACAGTGCCGGTCTGTCCCTTCGCAAAGTGGCTCCCGATTTCGGGCTCGAGCGGTCGACATCTGGGCGGCCCCTTCAAGATCGTCCATCACACGACCGAGGGCTCGACGGCCGAAGGCGCCTTCGGCGCCTTCCGCACCAACCGCTCGGATCCGCACTTCACCGTCGATGCCACGACGATCTATCAGCACATCGACACCGACGAAGGTGCCCGCGCGCTGCGCAACGAGCTCGGCGGCGTACAGACGAATCGCGATTCGGCGGTCCAGATCGAGCTGGTCGGATTCGCGCACCTTAGAAAGAACCCCAAAGCGCTCACGAACGTCGCCCGACTGTGCCGGTGGATCGAGGAGACGCACGGTGTTGCAAGGAAGTGGCCTGCAGGACCGCCGAAGCCGTCGACCAACGGCAAGGACCCCGGCAGCCACAATCGGACCGCAACGACCTGGGACAACGAGTCGGGCCACTACGGTCACTGTCACGTCCCCGAGAACGATCACTGGGATCCGGGCTATACGCACGAAGAGGTGAAGTTCCTGATGGACGCGACCTTCGATGCGAACGGCAACCTGATCGGCCCGAAGCCGCCCGCGGTTCCGGCCGCCGCAGGCCGCAGGCTCGCCGCCGCCGCTGCGCAGTCCACGATGCCGGATCACGCCAAGGTGCGCGAGCTCCACAACGCGTACGTGAACCAGCTCGCACTCGGTGCGGTACAGGGACTGCCCCCTCCGCCGAAGCGGCCGGCGAAAGCCGCAAAGCCTGCTGCGGGCCGCGGGAAGATGCTCAACGCGGCAGGCGAGGAGGCCGGCGGCAGCAGCGCCTCCGTCACGGTCGGCAGCCTCGTGTCCTTCGTCGACGGACTGAGTGCGCAGGAGCGCAATGACGTGCTGAGCTCGCTGCAGCTCGCGCAGCGGGGCGCAAGCGGTGCGTTCGACCGGTTCACGAACACGCGCGACTGGTATCGGAAGTATCTCGAGATCCTAGAGAACCTGGGGTGGACGACGGAGCAGTTCGCGTTTTCCGCCTTCGATCAGGCCGATCAGGATTTCCAGATGGACCAAGCGGCGCTCGCCATTATTGCGGCCATCGCGACGCAGAATCAGCTCGCCATCCTCAAGGCGTCGCTCGATGCGCTCGCGAAGCTCAAAGACGATGCCGACGCGCTCAAGCTCTTCGAGTACAACAGCGTTCTCGAGGGAAGCGGCAACTTCCAGCTGGGCGCCGTTCAGAAGACCCCGCAGGGCGCGATCGCGATCGCGCTCGGCGCGTTCTACTTCAAGAGCACCGATCACCGCCGGCGCGTGCTGTTCTTCAAGTGGGGACAACGGAGCCTGAACTTCTGGACCTCCGCGCAGCGGATGGTGCTCAACACGGAGATCTATGCACTGCGGCGTGCCGAAGTCGAGGCCCGGCTCAGCGCGGACTCCGCGCGCTACATCGCCGCCCTGAAGCTCGGCTGAACGTCTGCCGTCTGGTGCGGCCGCATTGATGGAGTGAGAGATGCCGAAGAAGACGACATCAGGGACCGCACGCAAGGCGTCGACGCCGCCCGGCAGTCAGGCGCCGGGCAAGGCGGCATCGGCAGGGCCGGTGACCCTCGAGGAGGCGGTGGCGCTCGCCCGGGCGCAGCCGGGCGCGCCGGCTGCCCCGGCGCCGGCACGCCGTCGGCGAGCGCTCGCCGCCGCCGGCGACGCCGTTCCGTTCCCCGCGCGGACCGGTTCGGTCCGCCAGGAGCAGCAGGCTGCGCTCGATGACGAGCTCGCGCGCCGGGAGACGGAGTACCGCAGGACCATGGAGATCATGGCGGCCCGGGGAGCACGGCGGACCGCCGCGCGCAAAGGCGCCGGCAGGAAGTCGCTCGGGGCGGCCGGCGCATCCTTTGCTCCGCTCCGAGTCGTCGCCGAAGGCGACTCCTGGTTCGACTTTCCGCTCCCCGGTCATGGCGGCGGCATCATCCCCCGCCTGGAGAGCCGACTCGGCGTGCCGATCCTGAACCTCGCAAAGGCCGGGGACGAGGTACGCCTCATGCTCGGTCTGAAGGAGCGGCGCAGCCTCGTCGAGAAGCTCACCACCGCGGTCGACGAGGGCACGCCCTGGGATCTGCTGCTCTTCTCGGGCGGCGGCAACGACATCGTCGGTGACCCGATGGCGCTCTGGGTGCGCGACTGGCGCGCGGGCGCGCCGCTGGACGAACTGTTCGACCGAAGGCGCTTCAGCCATGCATTGGGCCTGATCCGCGCGGGCTACGACGAGATCATCGCCCTGCGGGACAGGATCAGTCCCGAGACCCACCTGATGTTTCACTCGTACGACTTCGCGGTGCCTGACGGGCGGGAGGCCTGCTTCTTCGGGCCGTGGCTGCAGCCCGCCTTCATCTATCGCGGGTTCCCCGACGACGGCTCGCGGCATGAAGTGGTGCGGGCCATGCTGAGCATGTTCGCCGGGGAGCTCGCCGGTCTTGCCGCCGTGCGCAAGGTGACGGTGCTCAATCTCCAGGGCACGCTGAAGCCGGACAAGGCCTCGTGGCACGACGAACTGCATCCGTCGAAGGCCGGATTCGATCGGGTGACCGATGTGTTCGCGGTCGAAATCAGGAAGCTGTTTCCGTCCCGGGTCGCCTGATTCGTTCTGAAGGCGAGCGCTCCGGGCGGTGACAGGGCTCGACGTCGGCGCGGCGTCGAGCGCCCGCCGGACACGCAGCAGGTCGCAGCAGCTCGGCACGGATGGTCTCACCGCGGTGTGGTCGCCCCGGTCAGGCGGCGGATGCACCCCACCGAACTCGCGGGCCGGCAGAGGAAACGCGCGCCATGCATAAGGCATCGACAATGGAGGAAAAGGCTTCCCGTAGTGTCGGCGACACGCTGACGATCGACGATCGGATCAAGCACGCGCAGCACGAGAAGCTGCTCGCGGAGGTGAGGCAGTTGCGCGGCGTCTCGGCGGAGTCGTTGGGAAAGCTCGCCATCGTCGTGCTCGGCATCGTCGCCGCCGGATTCACGGTTTGGACCGGGGTGCCTCAGACGCGGCTGGAACTAGCGAACGCGCAGAAGGATCTGATCGGGCTGCAACAGACGCTCAACGCGAGGACCCTGAAGATTCAGGAACTGAACCAGGAGTCCGAGCGGATGGCCGCCGAGATCCGCCGCGCCGAGAGTCAGCTCATGGAGCTGGAATCGATGCGGCTGCGCGCTCAGGTCGAGGTTGCGAATCTGCAGGAACAGGCGCTCAAGTCTCAGGTCGCTCTTCAGCGCATCGGGACGGCGACCGGACAGACCCTGACCCGTGAGGCGACGGAGCAGGTGGCCTCCGCAGCCAAACCTCGAGTGTTCGTGCAGTTTGCGGGAGCGGTAAGCCGGGAAGACGTCATCGACCCCCTGCGCCGCCATCTCGCCGGGCTGGGTCTCGTTGTTCCGGACGCGGAACGGATCGACAGGGGCCAGAACAACGAAGTCCGGATCTTTTCCAAATCGGCCGCGGACGCGGCCGTCGCCGACAAGGTGGCCGCGACGACCCAAGCCTACTTCCAGAGCATCGGCTGTCCTCTGCCTTCCCTTCCGATCCGCCACGTCGCGCTTCCGAACGGCAAGTCCTCGCCGGTGGAGCTCTGGCTCAAGGTCCGATGTCCGGCATAGCCGTCCGCCCGGTGCCGAAACCTGCGCGTCGCAGCGGCGCCGGCGGTCGAAAACGTCAGGGCAGGGCGGTTCGCGGTCTGCCGATTCCGTCGTCAGCGATGGCCTAGGCGGCGGCTCAGCCGCCCTTCATGCGAGCCAGTGCTTCAGCGGCTGCGCGCTTCGACAGCCGACGGAACTCGACGACGGCGGCGAGCTGGTCAGGAAGAGGGCGCGACGTGTTCTGTTCCCAGCGTGCAACCAGCTGACCGCTGACGCCGAGCAGACGTCCCGCGTCGGCCGGTGACAGACCGAGCCGCGTCCGATGGGACTGCAGGCCCTTCGGCGAGAAGCGGTGCGCACCGGAAGCCGTGGCGGATGCCGCCGCCGCACCGGCCGCCGGCGCGGCAGGCGTCTTCCGGCGAAGCAGACGCGTCAGGCGACGGTTCTGCAGCTCGAGCTGGTCGACGCTTTTCTTGAGGGCTGCAACCTGCTTCCGCAGGGTGGTCAGCGAGCGCGACGTCCCTTCAGAGCTGGCCCTCGCTTCTCTGCGGGCCAGCCGCACGATTTCGGTCTTCAGCGCCTTGGCGAATGTGGTCATCAGATTTCGAGGATGGTGAGCGCGGCATCCACGCATCGGTGCGCAACGCTACCCGACAGAGCCGTCGGCCGCTGCATTCTTCCCGCAACAGGCGCCCCTGAATGCCTCGGTTCGGTCAGCCGTACCGCGGGTCGCGTCGGGACGCGCCGCTCGAGCGGGTCGAAGGCTCTGCCCCGCCCGGCCGCGGGCAGTGCCCCGGGGAGCAGGCGTCAGGCGCTTCGAAAGCGGGTCTGCCGGAGCAAGCTCGCAAAGCACTGAACATCAGGGTTGTCCCCGCGCGAGCGGGGATAAACCGCTGGCGGACGAGCTGCTCCTCGAAAAGGTCATCGTTATCCCCGCGCGCGTGGATGGACCTCAGCATCAAAAAGTGATCGCAGCCGCCGCCGAGTTGTCCCCGCGCGAGCGGGGATGAATGGAACGTGCTGTGCTGCCAGGCGAACGCCGTGACGGGCGCTGCAGGCGGTGTGCCGGTGCGTCGCGGCCCTCAGGGCTCGCGCACGGCGTCGTTGCCCTCCCACAGGATCGTTCCAATGCACGGTTCGATCCGATCTTCAATGTCGGGGACGTATCCGCGATACCGAATCGCGGCGAATGCGCGGATCTCCCGATCCGGATAGGCCTGTGCGAGCTTCGTTGCGATCCGAGCAGCGTGCGGCCCTTCGTGATCACGTCATCGACGACCACGATCGGTCCGGGCGGCAGGATTCGGCGCTCGACATCCAGCGACGCGAGGTGTCGCTCGACGCTGGGTCGACTGCCCGAGGCGGAGTAGGCGGACTTCGGCACGGCGGCGGTCCGCCGGATCAGCGGCTCGACGCTTCCGCCCACCCCGTGCTTCAGAAGCTCGATGCAAAAGCGCTCCGGCACCCACAAGCCGCCCGCGACCAGCGGTGCACTGCCGGGCGCGGGCACCAGGATCGCATCGGCGCCGAACCAACCCGCCAGCGGACCGCCCGGGGCCTGGAGCGACTCGATGCGGCGGGCCGCGCCCGCGAGAGCATCAGGGAACCCCTGCTTCAGCCGGTCACGGATCCGGCGCGCCTGGATGGCCTGTTCGGATTCTCCGCGCTTCGAGTAGACGTAGACGCTCGCGAACTCAAGTGGCGAGCGCAAGATCCGCGGCACCCGACATCGAAGGCAGGTTCTCGATCACCCGAGCGAGGTTCTCCCGCGACAGCACCTGCGCGCCGTGCCGCATCATCTCGGCCGGCCACGAGAGGCTCGGATCGCTCGCCACGTTCTCCAGCAGGAACACCAGCCGGCCCAGGCGCAGCGCCTCCCACCCCTGATGTCGCGTGCCCGAGTTCTCGCTCGCCTCGACGATGACCGTCGCGTCCGACAGCAGCGCCATCGTCCGATTCCGGATGGGGAAGTTCTTCGGCGTCGCGGGCGTGCCCGACGGGAACTGGCTCACCACCAGATGCTCGGCCGCGATGCGCGCCTGCAGCGCGGCGTTCTCTTTCGGGTAGCTCTGGTCGAGCGGCGTGCCGATGACCGCGATCGTGCGGCCGCCATGGTCGATCGCGGACTCGTGCGCCGCCGTGTCGATGCCCGCGGCCAGACCGCTCACCACGACCACGCCGCTTCGTGCGAAGGTCTTCGCGAGCGAACGCGCGCGCGCCAATCCCGCTTCGCTGGCCGCGCGCGAGCCGACGATCGACACGCGCGGGCCGCGGCGCAGCAACGACGCATCGCCCTGCACATACAGCCGCTCGGGGGCGTGGCGCAGATGCACGTCGTCGAGTGCACCCAGCGCCGTGCGGATCTCGATCTCCTCGATGACTCGTTCTCCTGACGAAACCGGTCGGGGTCGCGCTCCGGCGACGCTGAAGTCCGTCCTCTCCAACCGCGGGTGTGGAGCGACAACTTCATGATTCTAAAGGGGTTTCGTGAACTTTTCCAGTGCTTCGCTTCGCCCCGCGCCGCTGTCTCGGGCGCCTGGAGCGCACGCGCGACGACCGGGTCGATCAACGAGGGCGCGATCGAAGCGAGTCGTCGATCTGTCGCAGCTGCCCGATCACCTCGGCCGCGGAATGCTCGAGTGCCGCCTTGGCGCGTGCCGGGTCTTCATCGAGCCAGGCGCGTACCGCTGAGCCGAGTTGCTCCTTCTCGAGCCTGCGTTTCTTCCTGTCCGTGATGGCCAGCACCGCCTCGATGCGCTCGCCAAACGCGTCGGGGTAGTACCGCTCGAACTGCGGCTGCGACCAGGTGCGGAATCGGTCCGGGTTCCATTGCCGGTACGATGACCTGAGCGAGTCGATCGCCTTGTGTCCGTCCTCGTCGCCGTCGGCGATGACCCAGGTCGAGTCGCGATAGACGCTCTGCAGATGGCTGAAGCGGACCAGCCGATCGAAGTCGGCGAAGCTCGGCTCGATGTTCGTCACGCCCTGAGTGGAAAGCGTCCTCACCCTCGACAGCCCGGGTGCGAACATCGGGATCAGGTAGTCACGCACGATGCGCTCGGCGGATGCCTCCTCCAGGAAGAGCCATCCCTCCCAGAGCTCCAAATCGCTCAGCCGATAGCCGAGCTCGGCGAGCACCTCGAGCCGCGCGGCTGGTGTCGGGTCGATCTCCCGGATCGTCGAGTCGGGTGGAAGCCGGCCGTGGGTCGCCTCGACCGAGTAGAGACGCGTGCCTTCTACCGCGCCCAGGTGGCTGAGCACGATGTTCGAATGCGTCGAGATGACGAACTGGTTCCGCGCGGCGCTCTGCACGATCAAGTCCAGCAGGGCCCTGAGTGCGCTCGGATGCAGGTCGTTCTCCGGCTCCTCGATCAGGAACAGGCGGCCGCTCTGCACGGCGAGCTCGACCAGCAGGCCGGCGATGTGCGGAATTCCGTCGCCCATCTGATCGATCGGGATTTCGGAGCCGTCTGGGAGATACACGCCCGGCCGATGTCCGTTGTCCGACGGTAGCGGGGCGATCATGAATCCGAGCACCTTCTCGCAGGCCGTCCGGTACGCCTCGTGGTACGGGTAGGAGGCGTTGGAGACCCTGGACAGCCGTGCACTCATGTTCGAGAGGTTCGGCTGGATCGTGCGCGAGAGCAACGCGTTGACCGTCTCGGAGTACCCCGCGGTCTTGCGCTGGGACAAGTACGGAATGATGAAGTGATCAGGCTCCTGGTTCGGTAGCTGGCCCACGCTTCTGTCACCACCCGACGCACTCAGTGACAAGTTAAGGCCTGCGGTTGTCGGGGTGTTTCGCGTCAGTTGAAGTCGAAAGACTCCCCAGTCCGAGGACGGCGCGACGTTCCAAGCGGGGACGTGTTCGATGTCTTCGAGGTGTACCTGGACCTGTCCTGATTCCGCCCCCTGCCGCAGTGTTCGGCTGTAATCGGAGATTCCCGCCTGCATCAGCGACAGCGCCTTGAGGATCGACGACTTTCCGGTGTTGTTCGCGCCGATCAGCACGTTGATCGCGGACAGGCCGATCTCAATCGGGCCGGTGAAGGCTCTGAAGTTCTCCAGCTGAAGGCGTACGACGCGCATGACGGGACGGCGAGGTGAGGTTGTGGTGCCGGCAGCGCGGAGCCGCTTCGTGGGGATCCTGGTGGGTGGGGCCGATAGGTCGGGCTCATCCGACGCTTAGTCCAAGTATGCCGTGCATCGGCTCCGGTTGCCGGGCGTCGCCGGGCGTCGCCGGGGTCACCGGGCGTTGCCCGGTGCCTGTCCGGCCGGGCTGTCGTGCTGCGCATCGAGCCCGTCGTCCTTCGGCCGACGGTCTCGCCCCTGTCGGGCTTCCATCCCTGACGCAGGAGGAACTTCCACCCGGGGTGCGGGACTGCCTGTGAGTGCCGATCGTGCCACGGCGTTCTCGCGTTCAAGGGCCTCGAGGCTGCGCCTCGGGTCGCTTCGCGAGGCGCTCTCGCGCCCCCTTGAGCGCTGCGCTGCGCCATGGCGGAGGGCGGCCAGGGCAATCCCGCCCTGACGCGTCCTGGAGGCCGCCATGTCCGAAGTCCTGTCCGCCTACGAATCCAAGCTCGTCGCACGCGCGTTGCGCGTCATGGAGAAGTCGCTCGTCAACCGCGAGGTCTCGCTGTCGTCGCCGCGCGAGGTCCGCGAGTACCTGTCGCTGCGACTGTTCGCGCTGCAGCACGAGGTCTTCGTGGTGCTGCTGCTCGATGCGCGCAACCGCCTGATCGAGGCGCGCGAGCTCTTCCGGGGCACGCTCACCCAGACGGTGGTCTATCCGCGCGAGGTCGTGAAGGCGGCGCTCGTCGGCAACGCGGCGGCAGTGATCCTCGCGCACAACCATCCGAGCGGGCTCGCCGAGCCGAGCCAGGCGGATCGACATCTGACGGACGCGCTGCGACGCGCGCTCGCCACCGTCGACGTCATGGTGCTCGATCACCTGATCATCGCCGGTCGCAAGACGTACTCGTTCGCCGAGCACGGTCTGCTCTAGCGTCGGTGCCGCCGGCTTGCCGGCGGCCCACTCGGCTTGCTGCCCGCGGCGATCGGCGGCGGGTCGCGGTGCGACGCGTGCGCGGATCGGCTGGCGCGGCGCGATTCGACGCATGCCGATTGAAGTGGCTCGCGGCGGCCGGTGCCGCGCCAGGTCCTTCGGACTGCGCCCCTGGCGGGGCCTGTCACGCCCCCGGCGGCTTCGCCGCGCGCAAGGGGCCCGCGCGTGCGCGCGCCGCGCTGCGCTCGCGCTCCGCTTGCGCCCGCTCGCGGGCCGCACGGGCGTCCTTTGCCGGCTCGCCGCGGTGTTTGCGGCAAGCGCCGTCCGTGCTCCCCCCTGAGTCCCCCCAGCCGCAGGTGAGGGGGACTCAGGGGGGATCACGGACGAGCCGCGGCACACCGCGGCTCGCCGGCGTCGTCCGCACCCCACCCCTCTCCCACCTCTCCCCGTGAGGGGAGAGGCCTTCACCCCCTCCCGTCCCCCTCCGGGGGAGGCGAGGAAGGTCCTGCGAAGGGATCGACTTTCCGGAGCAGCCCGCTCCGGGCGTCGAAGGCCATCCCGGCCCGTCCTTCACCCGTCCACGCAGGAGCCCCGTGATGACGCACCGTCTCGCCACCACCTTCTCGCGCCGCTCGGCCGCGCTGCACTCGGATGTGCCGCTCACCGAAGAGCAGATCCGCCGCGTCGCGCCCTCGATCTTCGCGCCCGACAAACACGCCTCGCGATCGGCCCGCTACACGTACCTGCCGACCATCGAGATCCTGCGCAGGCTCGCCGCCGAAGGCTTCACGCCCTACGCCGTCACCCAGTCGCAGACCCGCGACGACGCCCACCGCGAACACACCAAGCACATGGTCCGGCTGCGCCGGCCCGATGCGAGCGGCGCCGCCCAGGCCAACGAGGTCGTGCTCATCAACTCGCACAACGGCGCCTCGTCCTACCAGATGCTGGGTGGCGTCTTCCGGTTCGTCTGCCGCAACGGCCTCGTCTGCGGCGACGTCCACGCCGAGGTCCGCGTCCCGCACAAGGGCGACGTGCTCGGCGAAGTCATCGACGGCGCGAACCTCATCGTCGAGCGCTTCGATTCGATCGACGCCTCGCGCGAGGCGATGCAGGCCGTCCCGCTCGACGCACCGGAACAGGCCGCGTTCGCGCGCGCCGCACTCGCGCTGCGCTACCCGGACGCCGACGACGCGCGGCCCGCGCCCGTCACCGAGTCCCAGCTGCTCGCCGCCCGCCGCCCCGAGGACACCGCCCCCGATCTCTGGACCGTTTTCAACCGGGTCCAGGAACACCTGATCCGGGGCGGGCTCCCCGCTCGCAGCCCGCGCGGGCGCCGGCAGCACACCCGCCCGGTGCGCGGCATCGACTCGAACGTGCAGCTCAACCGCGCGCTCTGGGTGCTCGCCGAAGCCATGCGCCGCCTCGCCGCCTGATCCGCCCCCTTCGTGTGGGTCGCAGCCGAGGTTCGCTCGGGCGAGCCGCCGACGCCCCGCCGGACGCATCCGGCGACACCCCGGCGAGCGGACTTCCTTCAAGCCCGTCCGCGCGCCACACACCCAAGGAGCCTTCGATGTCCACGTCCCGTCCCTCCGTTCGTTCGTCGTCCCGCCCGGTGGCCGCTGCCGCTGCCTCGGTCACCGAGCGCGCGCCGCGTCCCGTCGCGTCCGCGACCCGCGCCCGTCGCGCGGCACCGCCGTCGATCGCGGCCGTCGCGCTCGACGGCGAGTCGCGCTCGATCCCGCTCTCGTCGCTGGAACTCTCCCCGCGCAACGTGCGCAAGTCGGCTGCGACCGGGATCGAGGAACTCGCGGCCCTCATCCGCGCGCAGGGCCTGCTGCAGCCGCTGTGCGTGACGCCGCTCGCGAGCGGCACGCCGCCTCGCTTCGAGGTCACCGCAGGCGGGCGCCGGCTGCGTGCCCTGCAGTGGCTCGCCGCGCGCGGCGAACTGCCCGCCGATGCGCCCGTCGAGTGCAAGCTCTTCGACGCCTCGCGCGCGCACGAGGTCTCGCTTGCCGAAAACAGCGCGCGACAGGCCATGCACCCCGCCGACCAGTGCGAGGCGTTCAAGGCGATGATCGATGCGGGTCGCACCGTGGACGAGGTCGCGCTGCGCTTCGGCGTCTCCGCCCAGACCGTGCAGCGGCGGCTGCGTCTCGCTGGCATCGCGCCCGAACTCGTCGCGCTGTTCCGCGCGGGCGAGGCCTCGCTCGAACAGATGCAGGCGCTCGCCATCACCGACGACACCGAGCGGCAGCTTGCCGTCTGGCACGGCGCCGACAGCTGGGCGCGCCAGCCGTGGCAACTGCGCAGCCGGCTGCTCGCGGGCGAGGTCCCGGCCTCCGACAGCCGCGTGCGCTTCGTTGGGCTCGACGCCTACGAGGCCGCCGGCGGCACCGTGCGTCGCGATCTCTTCGCCGAACACGACGACGCCTTCGTGACCGATCCCGTGCTGCTCGACCGGCTGGTCTCCCAGCGCCTGCACGACGAGGCGGACACGGTACGCGCCGAAGGCTGGGCGTGGTGCGAGCCGCGCCTGTCCTTCGACTACCCGGAGCGGGCGAACTACCTGCGGATCGAACGGCCGCGCCGCGCGCTCACCGAGGATGAATCGCACGAAGCCGAGACGCTGCGGGCGCGGCTCGCTGCGCTGGACGAGCGGCTGCGTGCGATGGAAGAGGCGGAAGACGAAGAAGGCGCGGAAGCCGCCGAGTCCGAGGCGCAGAATGGGGACGCGCTCGACACGGTCGAAACGGCCGAGAGGGTCGAGGATGAGGCCGACCGAATCCGCGTCCGGCTGCGCGACCTCCAGACTGTGTTCGAGGACTGGACGCCGGCGCACCGGGCGGAGGCCGGGGCGATCGTGTCGCTGGAGCGGGGGCAACTCGTCGTCACGCGGGGGCTCGTGCGGCGCGAGGACGCCGTGGGCGGGGTGGGTGCGGTGGGCAAACAGGATGCGGGCAGGGACGCAGCGCGGGAGGCTGCACCCGCCGCACGGCCCGAGCATCCGGAGCGGCTGACGCTTGCGCTGCTCAGTCACCTGACCTGCGCGATGCAGGCCACGCTCGTCGCATCGCCGAACGTCGCGCTCGCGGTGCTTGCGCACCGGCTCGTGATGCAGCTGCGCGCGCCCTACCGCGACTCGCTCCTGCGGATCGACGCCCGGGGCAGCGCGGACACCCTCGAACGCCATGCGCCAGAGATCGGCCAGTCGCGCGCCGGTGAGGCGCTCGCTCGCGAGCGCGACCGGTGGGGCGAGCTGCTTCCGGGCGAGCCGCTCGCGCTGCTGCGCTGGCTGCTCGGCCAGCCGGTGACGACGCTCGTGGAGGTGCTGGCGTTCTGCACCGCCGAGACGGTGGACGCCACGCAGGGCGGCATCGCCCGTCGGGACGACACCCGCGATGCCATCCGCCAAGCGCTCGGCCTCGACATGGCCGACTGGTGGGAGCCGACCGCGCAGACCTACCTCGACGCGGTGCCGAAGGCGCGGATCGTCCAGGCCGTGGCCGAGGCGTGCGGCGCGCAGGCGGCCGCCGATCTCGCATCGATGAAGAAGGCCGATGCGGTGAAGGCCGCCGAGGCGCGCCTCGCAGGGACGCGCTGGCTGCCCACGCTGCTGCGCCCGGCAGCCGTGATCGGCGCCGGTGAAGACGAGACGTCCGGCGAGTGAGGCAGACGCCCGGCTTCGGCGGCGCCGAAGCCGGGTCGCGTCAATAGGGCTTGAGCGTCACGCCCCTGCGAAGCACCTCCTCCAGGCGCTCGCGCATCAGCCACACGAGGAGCTCGGCGTCCTGCACGGCGTCGATCGGGTCGGCGTCGGCCGCCGCTCGCAGGAACGCCTTGGTGCGCGTGCGGATCGCGTGGTTCGCCATCAGCCGCTCGAGCGTCGCCTCGTAGCCCTCGACGGGACGCGAGAGGCGGCCGGCTTCGCTGCGGCCGAGCATCTCGGCGGTGAAGCGGCTCCAGTCGGCGTGGGTGGGCGAGCCGGGGCGATCGCGCGGCGCTGCGGTGAGCAGCAGGCCGCGCAGCTGCGACGGTGGAATGACTTCGGCGAGGTGCCGGCAGAAATGCCGCTCGGCGGGGGTGCAGGTGGCGGGGCTCGACATGCGGCGAAGTCTGCCGGCATGCGACGGGGCTGGGTATCGGTCGTTTCGGCTAAGACGTTGGTCGTAGGGGAGAGGCTTCAGGGGTGGGGCGTGCCGTGGGCCGGCAGTGGAGGGAGAGGAGAGTGCGCGAAGCGGTTGGGGGCGGTTGAGGGGGCAGGATAGCCTCGCGGCAGCGGGTGTCATACGCGCGCGGCGGCAGCGTGGGCGGCGCCGCGCGGCAGCCCGTGTACGCTCAGTTGCCGCGACGACGATCCGTCGCGACGCTCGCCGATCCGCCGCTTCCCTCAGCGGCGAGGTGGGTCGGGGCCGAGGCCCCTCGGTTCGGCTTCGGCGGCGCCGAAATCCCCCCATCGGTCCTGCTGGTCGACGCGACGCCGCACGTGCGACAACACGGTCATGAACGCGAACGCGCTCGTTCAGTGCCGGGTGAGTGCCGAGATGAAGGCGGCGGTCGAGGCCGCCGCATCGGGTACCGGGTCGCATGCATCGGAGTGGCTTCGGGCGCTGCTGCGGCGGGAGTTGGCCGCGGCCGTCGCCGCCGAGGTCGGCGCGTCGGGCGAGTCGGTCCGCTCGGAGCGGATCACGATTCGGCTGCGACCCGGTGATGGCGCGCGTCTGCAGCAGCGAGCCCGCCGGCGTTCGATGAAGGGTTCGACCTACGCGGCGGCGGTGCTTCGCGCCCATCTGGTGAAGGCCCCGCCGATTCCCGACGAGGAGGTCGCGCTGCTCAAGGTGACGCTCGCGCGACTCTCGAATCTGGATCGAGCGCTGCGAGAACGCGACGGCTCGCGGGACGCCTCCGATCGGCTTCTCACCCAGACGCGGCACGAAGTCGGAGTGCTGCGCGATGAGCTCGCGCGGCTCGTGCGACGCAACGCGGAATCGTGGGACACACCCGATGCCTAAGCGAAGAGTCCCGTCGATCGCCCCGCTCAATCCCGACGAGCCGCTGCTCATCCAGAGTCTGGGCCGGCGTGGCCCCTCGTCGCCCTTGCCTCGGTTGTCGGCCGAGCAGATCGCGAGGATCGGCCGGACGGTCCGCCGCGTACCGGAGGTCGTGGTAAAGGTCTCGGGGGGCGCTGCCGATGCGGCGGGCGTGAAGGCGCATCTGAAGTACATCGACCGGCATGGAAAGCTGCCGGTCGAGCTCGATACCGGCGCCGTTCAGGAAGGTCGAGCCACGGCCGGCGATATCTCGAAGGACTGGAATCTGGACGCGCTTCCCGCTTCCGACCGCGGGGACGGCCGGCGCGCCCGAGCCAAGGCCGTGCACAACATCGTGCTCTCGATGCCCGCGAAGGTGCCGCCCGAGAAGGTGTTGGCCGCAGCGAAGGCGTTCGCCCGCGAGCGCTTCGCGCTGCAGCATCGGTATGCGATGGTCCTCCATACCGACACGCGCCACCCGCATGTACACCTCGTGGTCAAGGCCGAGCGGGAGGACGGCCGCGGGCGCCTGAACATCTACAAGGCGACGCTGCGCGAATGGCGGCGCGACTTCGCCGGTCACCTTCGGGATCAGGGGATCGAGGCGAATGCCACGTCAGCGGCCGAGCGCGGGCGCTCCGCATCGAGGCTGCGCGACCCGATCCTGCGTGCGCAGCGACGCGCGGCATCCGGGAACGGTGCCGGATCGACGTTCCTTCAAGCCAAGGTCCGTCAGGTCGATGCGATGCTTCGTCGCAAGGATGCGGCAGGGCTGTCGGCCGGCTCCGAACGGCTTGCTTCGACCCGGCGCAGTGTCGTCGAGCACTGGGAGGAGACCGCACGGGCGCTCGATGCGCAGGGTGAGCCTGCGATCGCGGCAAGGGTGCGCGCGTTCGCCCAAAGCTTCGAGCCCGTGCCGACGGATGCGCAACGGCTCGCCGGTGCGCTCGTCAGGCATCACACGAGACAGAGGGATGCGCGGTCGGGGCCCGCCGAGCCGAGGCACGGGGACGCGTACGGGGATGGTAGGGGGAAGGCATGACGACCGCTCGAGTCGCACCCGCCGCTGTCTGCGGCGAGGGCGGGTCGCACGCTGTCGAGGGGCTCTGGTCCACCGGCCAGCTCGAGGCCCTGAAGCGGATCGCGCTGATCTCGATGGTCATCGATCATGTCGGGCGCTATGCGTTGGGAGCGCCGGAGACGAGCTGGCCCTTCGTGCTCGGCCGGCTCGCGTTCCCGCTTTTCGCGCTGGTGCTGGCTGCGAATCTCGCACGCGAAGGGGATCGTCCGACGCGGGCGGCGCGAACCGCAGCTCGGCTCGGTCTCTGGGCCGCGGTGTCGGTGGTGCCGTCCTGGCTTGCCCGTGACGTGGTGCTTCCGCTGAACGTGCTGGCAACCCTCGCGCTCGGCGCGCTCTGCTGCTGGGCCGTCTCGAGTCTGTCACCCTCGCCGGTCAGGCTCGGCGTCGGCGCTGCGGCGATCCTCGTCTCGCCGCTCGTCGAATTCGGGACCGCCGGGGTAGCGCTGGTGCTGCTGGGCTGCCTGACGCTCTCGTCGCCGATTCGGACTGTTCCCGTCGCGTCCGCATGCGCGGCACTCGGCGCGCTGGCTGCGCTGAACGCACTGTTCGGCGGATGGATGGCGGGGGCCGCGACATGCATCGCGTTGCCCCTGGCCTTGCAGATGCGTGTGCTGCCGATTCGCGCCCGTCGGACGAAGTGGTTCTACTACGCCTTCTATCCGCTTCACCTGCTCGCGATCGTGCTCTACCAGGCCTGGCCGGGTTGAACGTCCCGCGAGTCGGCTCGCGCCCTTGCGGTACGCGGATCCGGCGTTATCGCGCCCATCGGTCGGTCAGTACCGGGTCCGGTTCCACAGTCGATACCCGGCCCCGTCGCCCCGATCGACCAACAGTTCGACGTAGCCGGGCGACGGGGCCGCCTGGATCAGCAGCAGCGAGTCGTAGATCGCCACGGACTGGTAGCCGTCGCCGCTCGACAGCATCCGCGTTCCGATCTGCCTGCCCGCGCAGACCCGGGGTGGCGGCGGCGCGTCGGCGGGATCCGCGATCACACCGGGCCCGACACCCGGGGCGGCGCCCACGGTGAAGGGCAGGCCGGGGGCGACCGGGGTGAGGACCCCGTCCGACGTCGCGCGGGGAGCGGCCCCGACGCTCTCGACGGTCTGACCGGGGTCGAGCGCAGCCATGCCGGCTGGACAGGCGTCGTAGGGATCGGCGCCGATGCGGGCGATGACGCCACCCGTGGGACCGGTCGCCATCGGGCAGGATGGAAACGGCCGGCCGCGCCGCAGATCCGCCCAGAGGCGCCGGATCGGGGCCACGCATTCGGGGATCGCGGTGGGCCCGCCGGGATTGGCCAGACAGAGCAGCACGGTGCAGCCCCACGGCGCCGCGGGCGTCGCGGCGGCGACGGCAGCGGCGCGTCGGGCGGCGTCCGCTGTGATCGCGAGCGGATCGAACGACTGCGAGCGCGCCGGATCGAGGGCGAAGACGCTCGCCGCGGCCAGCAGCGCGCGGATCGGTCGCTTCATCGCTGCCTCGGCTCGGGCTGCCGCTGCGGGCGCGACGGCTCCTGCCGACCGCGTCCGGTGGCAGTCAGCCGGATCCCCGGCAGGCGGCCACCTTGCTCGACAGTCGCAGCCAGGGTTTGACGCACCGCCTCGACGAAGCGTGTCCGCTCGCGATCGCGGGTGAGGCGTGCGCTCGCGAACACGCGGGCGGCCTGCATGATCAGGGCGGCATCACCCAGCACCGGGTCGCTCGCGAGGTGCTCCGCCGAAAGGTCGACGGCTTGCCGCAGGGTCTCGGCCCGCGATCGGCGTCGATCAAGTTCCTCCGTGCGCTCGATCTCCCAGGTGTCCGGTGTCCGTCCGCGCGCCGGGTCTGCCCCGGCCGGCGATGTGCGACGGCCGCGCGCGGTCTTGCGGACCGAGATCTCGTCGCCGGCGCGAATCGGTGGGGACGACGTTGCCAGCGCCCGGGCAAGGCCGGTTCCCCACAGCTCGGTCTGACCCGCATCCGTGCGCATACGCACGAAAAACGATCGTGCGTTGCGCGAGTCGAATCGGTAGGGCGCCTCCCCCGAAGCGATCAACGTGCCGGTCGTCGTTGCGCCGAGGTCCCGCGTGGATCGAGACGCGCCGGGCTGCCGGATGGAGCGGTCCGCCGCGGCGCGATCCGCGCGACTCGAGCCTTGCGAGTCATCGTTCGCCGACTCGGCGGGGCGCGCGACCTCGCGCGGGCGAGGCTCGTCGTCGGCAAGTGCGAGACCCAACTGCCGCGCCTCGGCCCGCGCCACCATTCTGAATGCCTCCGATCCGTGGATCGAGACGCGCGTCCAGCCCTGCGCGCGAGCGATCTGCAGCGCGTCTGTCACCACTTGGCGGTTGGTGGTGCGCACGATGATCGCGTCCGAGCGCCGCTCGAGCGCGATCGCCCCGTCGGGAAAGAGAAGCCGATCACCGTCGGTGCGGTAGCGCCTCGCGATCTCATCGGGCAGCTCGGCGTCGACTCGAGACCGGCCCGGCTCGGTGGCGTGCGGCGTCCGCTCGGCCGAGGCGATCGCGCCGCCGGGGAGACCCTGATCGTCGTTCGTGCTCATGGTCTGCCCGCCGCGTCGGTCGCATCGAGAAAGTCGTTCACCAGCTGCGCGATCTGTGCGTCCGACAGCTCGGGCCCGGCGGGCAGTTCGATCGAATCGAAGTCGATCGCGAAGTCCTCCATGGCAAGCGCGTCGATGCGATCGAGATCCGATGGGTCGGGACTGCGCGTCGCGTTATCCATCGGCGACGAGGGCGGTGCATCGTGCGCGGGCCGGTCGAAGAATCGCTCGGGCGTACCGCGGGGCGTCGCGGTCCAGTCGATGCGCGCGACGGATGGCGCGGGAAGAAGCCTGCGGCGCAGGATCGGGTCCGAGAAATAGCGGATCTTCGAGCAGCGGACCGGACGCAGGCCTTCGTAGAAGACGAGCGCTGCATCGGTACCCAGCTCCTTCACCTCCTGCGGCAACAGGAGCGCTCGGCGCTGATCGCTCGAACTCGTGCTGCCGCGCGCCCCGCCACCCCAGGTCGGCCGCGAGACCGAACGCGCCGTGACGGTCGTGAAGCCCAGCTCGTCGGAGATCTCCTGCGCGTCCGGATGGTCCTTGGGCGCGAACATCACACGCGCGGCGAGGCTTTTCATCATCGTCTCGGCGTTGTCGCGGCCGTAAACTTCGCGCAGCTGCGCGGGGGTCTGGATCACGAGCACCGTCCGCACGTTGTAGCCGGGCAGGTAGGCGATCGCCTCGGAGACGATGGGAATCCGTCCGAGCGCGGTGAACTCGTCCAGCATCATCAGCACCTGATGACGCAGCGCCGGGTTGTGCTCGGGCAGCTCTCGCGTCTGCAGGCCGATCGCCTGCTGGAAGAACAGGTTCATCACCGGCCGCAGCCGATGCAGGTCGTCCGGATTCACGCACACGTAGATCGACATCCGCTCCTTGCGAAGGTCCCGGAAGTCGAAGTCGTTCGCCGAGGTCGCCGCATCGAGCATCGGGTTCAGCCACAGGTCGAGCCGGCTGGTGAAGGTCTTGCGGATCGAGCTCGCAGTAACTGGCGCGAGATCGATCACGTCGAAGAGCGCCTGCACGCACTCGGGCGAGAGCGGTCGTCCGAAGTGCGCCCGCGACTCGATCACCCGCTTCCAGTGCTTGCCGAAGCCTTCGTCGTCGCTCGCCATGCCCTGGCGCAGGATCTCGCCCAGCGTGCGCGGCATGCCCTCGGTCTCGAACAGATAGAGGGCGATGCCGAGGAAGAGGCTGCGCGCGGATGCGGTCCAAAACGGGTCCGAGCCCTGAGGGTCCGGATAGAGCATCTGCGCGATGCGCTGCAGATCGTTGATCCGGAACCGGGCGTCCGCGGAGACGTAGCCGAGCGGATTCCACCGGACCGTCTCGCCGGTCTCGGAAAACGGATCGAAACGGAAGACGCGGTGCCCTCGGCTCGCGCGAAAGCCCGCGGTGATCGCCCAGTTCTCGCCCTTGATGTCGACGCAGACCAGCGAGCCGTCCCAGTTCAGGCAGTTCGGGATCACGACCCCGACGCCCTTGCCCGAGCGCGGTGGCGCGGCGAGCGCCACGCCCTGCTGGCCGGCCATCGTCAGGTAGCGGCGGCCCACCCGGCCCAGCAGGATGCCTCCGGACGCGAAGAGGCCCGCCCGCGCGATCTCGGCGCGCGTGGCGAAGCGCGCCTCGCCGTGCAGAGGCCGGCGGCGCGGCATGAACACGAGGCCGAGTGCGAGTCCCGCGAGTCCGAATCCGGCCGCGGCCGATCGGGCGAGCTTCGGGTCGGCGCCGGGGGCAGCCGCGGCGGACAGGCCCGCCTCGACAGCCATGATCGGGGTGGCGGACATCGGTTCGCGACCGGTCGCCCACAGGTAGAAGTAGCCGGTGAGATAGCTGCCGGCGAACAGCGCGGCCGCGACCGCCACCGCGATGCGGGAGGCGGAGAGCGGCTCGGCGGTCATTGCGCGGCCTCCCGCTCGCGGGCGGTCGGGTCGTACCAGATCTCCCGGATCACCCGGCTGCGGCCGTCGAAGCCGAACTGGATCACGACGTCCACCAGCTGCAGGAGCAGCGCGCGCAGCTCGCGGCGAGGCAGATCTCGGCCGGCCGGGTTCTGACGGATGAGGAGCGCGAGCTGCTCGAAGGCGAGCGAGGCGCTTGCGGCGTGCACGCTGGTGATCGAGCCGGGATGCCCGCTGCAGACGTTGCGCAGGTAGTCGTAGGCCTCGTCGCCGCGCAGCTCCGCGAGCAGGATGCGGTCCGGCCGCATCCGCAGGCACGCCTCCAGCAGCCGCTGCGGGGTGACCCGGGCCAGGCCCTGACCGTCCTTCGAGTAGAAGAGGCGGACGTGGTTCGGATGCATATCGAGATCGAGCTCGGCGGCGTCTTCGATGGTGATGAGCCGCTCGTGCGACGCGATCTCCCGGATCAGCGCCCGGGTGAAGGTCGTCTTGCCGGAGCCGGTCGGACCGCTGACGATGACATTCTTGCGGGCCGCGACGGCGGCCGCGACGAACTCCCGAAGGCGTCCCGCGTGAAGTAGCTGAATCAGACCATCGTGGGGGACGTGTTGAGAGTGGCCGCTCACACTGACACGTTCGAAGATGCCTCGCCGATCCAGATCGTCGAGCGTCATCGAACGGGCGGACGGTCTGCGGATCGTGACCGCCACGCAGCCTGGCGGGGTCACCGGAGGGATCGCGAACTGCACCCGTTCGCC
Organism: Pseudomonadota bacterium; assembly: GCA_046046245.1. Classification (GTDB taxonomy): domain Bacteria; phylum Pseudomonadota; class Gammaproteobacteria; order Burkholderiales; family Burkholderiaceae_E; genus UBA4615. The sequence continues at coordinate 50,100 of JBJOKE010000049.1, forward strand.
GGAGGGCAGCGCCGCCGACAGCAGCGGCGACTCCTCGTCGATGCGCTGGCGCGTGAAGTGCCCGACCAGCTTGGCGAGCCGCAGACACCAGTCGAAGCTCGCCACGGGAAGCGCGATCCGCTGCCACGGAGGGGCATCGGGTCCGCTGCGCTCGACGAACGCCTCGCCGGGCCGGTTGATGCAGAGTTCGGTCACCGCGGGTTCGTCGAGCAGCGTGCGCAGCGGACGCAGCGCGTGATCGAGCGCCGAGCGTTCGGTGGCGGCAGGAACCGCGGCGAGCGTCATCGCCCGGTGTCCTGCAGCGCGTAGACGGTCCGGAAGTCGACGTCGCGCGCGACCAGGATCTGGATCCGCTCGCCTTGGTTCTTGGTGACCGTGGGCGGGATGTTGATCGTGCCGCGCAGCACCTCGGTCATCACGTCGCGCGGGGTTCCGGTGTTGTAGACCGGGCCCGAGATGCCTGAGCGCTGCGCGTTGGCGATCGCCTGCATCGTCCCGTCGATCATCGAGACGAGGATCGCCGCGCCGAACCGCTCCCAGAAGTGACGGTCGACTTGGCCGGGCAGCCCGGTGCGACCGAGCTCGTCGGTGCCGGGCGAGGCGAGCGATACCGAAACCCCCTGCGGCGTACGCGCCTCGTTCCACAGCACTCCGATCCTCGACTGACCCGGCCGCACGTCCGCGCGCGTCTCGCCCACGAACCGGGTGCCGCGCTCGATCAGCACGATCGTGCCGTCGGCGCTGAAGATGTCGACCGGTGCGATGCAGGTCGCCAAGCCCGGGAGCGTCGAGTCGAGCGCGGTCTCGAGCGTGCAGTCGATGAACGCGCCCTTGGGCAGCAGGAAGCGTCGGTCGGGCAGCACCTGCGCACGCACCGAGGGCGTCTGCGTCGGGCGCAGCGACTGGGCGAGCGCGGACGCCGTTCCGCCCGGAACGGCACCCGGAAGCGTCCCGCTGTCGGCGGACGCCGGGACCGGGAAGGGCAGAGGCGCCGCGGCAGACAGCGCCGGCGTCGGCGTGCCAGCCTTCAGCATGACCGAGGCGGCGAGCAGACGGTCACGTTCGACCGCAGGCGGTGCCGCCGGCGGCGCGGTGATCGGCGCAGTCGGCGGGATCACCGGCATGACCTGCGGCGGCGGCGCAGTCGAGACGGGCATCGGTACGATCGGAGGCTCCGTCCGCATCGAGAGGCGCGGCGGGCGCAGGTCGCCCGCGGCTCGCGCCTCCCTCGCGCGCCGCTCGGCTTCTTCCGCGCGGCGCCGCTCCGCGACCGCGCTGCCGTAGTACCAGTAGAAGAATGCGATGCCGACGACCGCGACCGTCATCGTCACGACGACGCCTGCCATCCGGGACCGCAATGACTGCTCGCGGTTGACCGACGGGATCGCCCGCTCGGCCTCGAGCGAGTGTCGCACCGGCGCGCGCGTGTCCGCATGCTGCTCCGCTTGCGGGTCAGAGCCGGGCGGCTCCGGGGAATCGCGATCGGGTGTCGCTGTCATCTGCGTGCGCGCTCAGCGCGCAGTGCGGTCCGCCCCGGCGTCACCGTCCGGTCGGCGCACCGCGCGTTCGACCGCGGGATGGACCGTACCGGTGGCGAGCCGCTCGCCGCCGCCCTCGAAGGCGGCGTTGCGTACGCAGCCGACGAGCTGCCCGCGCCGCAGCACCCACTGCCTCGCCACGCGATGCAGCACGACCTCGTCGTTCTCGACGTTCAGGTTGACCAGCGACTCGGTGCCGTCGTCGTTCCGAAGAAAGATGGCCGGCAGCTCCGTGCGTGCGGCGAACCGGAACCGGGTGTGGACGCCGTCGTCGAAGGCGGCGGTCGGGCGCAGCGTGCCGGTGCCGCAGAACTCGTAGGCCTCGTTTCGGGTGCGCGTGCCGGATGCCTGGGCGAGCGCACGTTCGCGCGCTTCGCGCTCCGCACGCGCGCGAGCCTGAGCCTCCTCGCGCTCCTTGCGGGCCAGTGCTTCCCGTGCTTCTTCGACGGGATACGCGAAGCGGATCGAGTAGATCACGTCGTCCTTCTTCGGGTCGGGACGCTTTCGGACCGCGGTGTAGTGGAGGTGGTAGGCGCGGCGGTTGGTGAGCAGCGTGATGTTCGTGCCGACCTTCTCGACCTTGGGCTTGATGAAGAGGTGATGGCCCTCCTTGCCCACGTCGATGCCGTCCCGGTCACCGGTGCCGAGGTTCACGAACTCTTCGCCGGGCGCGAACTCGAAGTGGATCTGATAACCCACGAAGCCGGTGAGCACGATCACGTCGTCGGGGACGTACTCGACGGTACGGATGCGGGTGTCGAAGACACCCGGACGCGGGACGATCTCCGCGTGCGCCGCGATCGCGGCACCACCGATGACCGAGACGGTGACCGCCGAGGCGAAGAGGGTCGTCAGGGGCTTCAAGAGCGGCCTCCGGTGGCGAGCGGTGCGGCATCGAGGGGGGCTTCGGCATCCACCCGGTAGTCGACGACGCGAAAGCCGAGCGGATTCCACTGCCGCTGCTGGACGTCGCCCGAGGGCTTGCCGTAGGCGAACTGGATCGTCGCGATGAAGAACGAGGGCGTCTCGGCGCTGCCGCCTGCGGGACGGCTCAGCCGGGCGAAGCGGACCTGCGCGAGGTCCCGCACTCCGTTGCCCCGCTCGAAGAACGAGACCGAACGCACCTCGACCCGAACGGAACTGCCGTCCTTGTGCCGCTCGAGCGGACTCTTCGGGTTGCCGCGGGCCCACATCGATACCCACTCCTGACCGACCGACGGGCTGCTGAAGGCGGCGACTTCGTAGTAGTCCTGCTCGGCACTGGCGAGGTTGAAGCGCTCGCGCATCCGGACGTAGTGCCCGAGGAAATAGCGGCTCACCAGCTCGCCCGGCTCGGACGTGCCGTCGTACGCGGGCACGGCGTCGACAAGGCCGGTGCTGGCGTCGACCCGTACTACGAAGGGCTCGACGCGCTTGAGCGGGAGCAGCGCGAGCAGGCCGAGCGCGAGCACCAGCGTGAGCGCGACCGATATCCCGGCCACGATCCAGGCGCGCCGCTCGCTGTGCAGTGCACGCCGGGTGCGGTCGGTGTCCCAAGACCGGGCCTCGGCGAAATAGGCGTCGAGCGTCTGCGCCTCGTCGCTGCTTCGCGCCGTCATGACCGGTCCTTCGCGGTCGTCGCGTTGATCGGTGTCCAGGGGCCGTCGCAGTCGGGCGGCGCCTGCTTCAGCAGCGCGCAGCCTTGGGCGCTGAAGAGCGCCGCGGCGGCAAGAAGGGCGGCAAGGCGGGCGGCGATGCCGCGTCGGAACTCGGTCTGGCAGGATGTCATCGCGGGGTCGCTCGTCGGATCTCGTTGCGGGGGCGAAGTGTCCTCAGAGCCGCCCGGCCGGCGGCGCGGGCCGATTCGCCGGCACGGGCGACAGGCGTGCGCAGCGCGAGGCGCAGCGGCGCCGCCGTCCAGTAGCCGGCCTTGCGGCTGATCGGATCCCACCGGGAGGTCTGCGAGTCGAACGCGCCCCGCGTGAATCGGCCGGTGCGGCCGAGCGTCCAGGCGATCGCCATGCTGACCACCCCCATGGAGGCGAGCGCCACACCTGACGAGAGGCCGGCCGCGATCGGCATGATCTGGCGCATCACCAGCAGCACCAGCACGCAGGCGACCAGCAGCGGCACGATCTGCGCGATCTGGACGTCCGTGCCCAGCGCCGAGAGCTGCGTCGCCTCGGTGCGCACGATTTGAAGCAGCAGCCCCGCGACCGCACCCGTCAGGATCGCCACCAGCCCGTAGTTGGAAAGCTGTGCGATCCAAGCCTCGAAGAAGCGGCGCGTCGCGTCGAAGAGCAGCCCGATCAGAAAGAGCGGTCCGAGCGCCAGGATCAACGAGATCGCGATGCGCGAGAGCGCATCGAGGAATGCCGCGTATCCCGCGGTGATGCCGATCGCGCCGTACACGATGAACGAGGCGATGTAGAAGCCCACGTTGCCGCTCAGCACGCCGCCCTTCTTGAAGAGGTTCTCGCCGACGGTGGCGCCCTCGATGAGCACGGTATCGGCCACACCCACCGTGCCCGCGTCGGCCCCGGCTGCAAGCGCCGTGGCGAGTTCGCGGGGCGCCGTCATGAAGGTATCGACGAAGAACGCGTTGAACGACCACAGCTGCAGCGACAGCCCGAGCACCGCTGCCAGGATCACGATTCGCTTGGCACCTTCGAGGATCGGCTGATCGATGCGCCCGCTCAGCTGCAGCCATCCCCAGACCATCACGTAGAGCACCGCGCAGGCCGCGGCGAAGGGCTCGAGCAGGGCCGCCAGTGCGGCGGTCTTCGTCGCCACGTAGGTGGCGAGCTGCGCCTGCAGCCATGTGTCGAAGGCGGCGAAGAAGTTCATCGCGATCGCTCAGTACGTCCGCGAAGGCAGCTGCCTGAAGGTTCCGGCGCCCTGGACGGTGAGCTCGCGGATCTGCTGCACCCGCACCAGCGCCTGCGCCTGCGCCGCTTGGTACAGCGTGGTCAGCTTGGCCTGTTCGTTCTGCAGCATCGTCTGCTCGGACTGGATCCGGGCCGAGAGCTCGAGCATCGCCTTCTGGTCGCCGGCGGTGCCGATCGCGGCGATGAGCTGCTGCAGCTGCGCGAAGCGCTGGGAGGTTCGTCCGTAAGCGGTGCGGGAGAGCCCCTGCAGCGCAGCCGCGGCGCGGCGGGCGTCCTCGATCACCGCGCGCTGGTCCGGCGTGAGTTCGGCGAGCGCGTCCGGGGCCAGCTTCGCATTCGCCTGGACGAGCATGGTCACCAGCCCCGATGCCTCCCCGTAGGCGGCACCGATGCCCGCGCCCGCATCGAGCACCGGCCCGATCTCCTCGGGGAGGTAGTTGCGCGCGGCGATCGCGACCGGCAGCAGCGTCTGCAGGCCACGGTCGCCGGTCATCGAGTCGTGGGTCGCCTTCAGCTGGTTAACCTGGGTGACCATGTGCTGGATCTGCTGCGTCCAGTAGGTCACCTGCTGCATCAGCTGCGCGAGTGCGGCGACGTCGATCACCGGGATGCCGGCGCGCGCAGGCGATGCGGTCAGCGCGAGCGCCAGCGCGATGAGCGCGGCGGGCAGGAAGCGGTGCGTCGGGCGAGTCATCGATGCGGGTCCTCGGCGGGCGATCGCGTCTGCGCCATCTCCGCCATGAAGGGATCGAGCCAGGCTTCGGGCGCCTCGCCCAGGCGTTCGATCCACCGGTTCATCGCCTCCAGGCCCGAGAGCCGGCCCGAGATCACGGCCAGCTCCCCGGCGAGGCCGGAGAGATCAAGCTGGCAGACCACGCTTTGCGAACCCTGGCGGATCAGGAACTGCCTGGCGCCCGTCGAGAGCTCGCCGCGGATCAGCAGGAATTCGCGCTCGGTCAGCCCGAAGCCGTCGATGTAGTCCTCGGCGCGGGCCTCGGGGTTCGGGAAGAAGACCTTGGTGGCGGTCTGCTCGATGAGCGTCCGGCTGATCCGGCTCGAGAGCACGTCGGCCGCGCTCTGGGTGCTCGCCGCGAAGACGCCGTTCAGCTTGCGCCAGGTCTTCGGGCCGTCGCGCGAGAACGCCTCGAACGCCGGATCGTCGAGCAGCCGCCAGAACTCGTCGCACCAGCAGACGAACCGGCGGCCGTCCAGCATCAGCCGCACCACATGGAAGAGGTACTGCGTGATCGGCGTGTGGACGGCGGGCAGCCCCAGGAACTCGGAGACGTCGAAGCCGACCAGCCGGTGCCCTTCGAGCTGGGCCACGACCCGGTCCTCCGGATTGTCGAACGCCCAGGCGAGCTCGCCCCCCGCGACCGCGCACCACTTCGCGAGTCGCGGGAACAGGCCCTCCGGATCGGTCGCATCCAGATGCTCGAGCAGCCGGGACAGCCGCCGAGCCTCGGGCTCGAGCGCCAGCGTGCCCCGCAGCGCTTGCTCCAGATCCCGCTCCTGGCGGGCCGAGAGCGGTCTGTCCGGGACCGTCACGAGCTGGCGCAGCCATTCGCGAAGGAACGCCCGGTTCGCCGGGTCGTCGGGCAGGCGCAGCGGGTTGAACCCGGTCGGCTCGCCGGTGCGCAGCGGCGCATAGGCCCCGCCCAACGCACGGATCAGGATCTCCAGACCTCGGTCCTTGTCGAAGACCACCTGGCTTGCGCCCTGGCGGCTGAGCGCAGCCAGGCAGAAGCCCAGGAAGACCGTCTTGCCAGAGCCGGTCGGGCCGCAGATGAAGGTGTGGCCGACATCCGAGCCGGCAGTATCGGCGGTCTGCGCCGAAGGCTCCAGGTCCGCCTCGAGCGGCGCGTGCAGCGAGAAGTGATAAGGCGATCGGGCGCGTGTCGTCAGCAGCGCGAGCGCGTCGCCCCAGTGATTGCCGTGTGCGAGCCCGCGCGGGAAGTTGTCGAAGGGGCTCAACGCCGCGAAGTTTCTGCTGGTGATCGGCGCCTTGCGCGGCCGGTAGGCGAAGTTGCCGGGCAGCTGAGCCCAGAACGCGGCTTCCATCGCGAGATCCTCCCGCGCCACGACCATCCCGGTGTCCGAGAGCAGCTCGCGCGCGAGCGCGACGTCGTCGTTGAGCGCGCGGATCCGCGCCACCGGATCCGTTCCGGTCTCCCACGCGTCGCTCATCACCTGCAGCGTGAAGTGGTGATCTCCGAGCACGAACTCGTTGCCGGCCAGACCGTCGAGCGCCTCGTGCAGGTCCTCGGCCTGAGACCGTGCGAGGTCGCCCGCGTTCAGCATCCGGTTGTACTGGGCCTGCAGCAGGCCCTGCGCGACCGGCTTGGCGATGAAGGTGAAGCTCTGGGTGAGGACGTAGCAGAACGGGACGGTGAGCAGCCGGTGGAACATGTCCGGCACCGCGGGCGTCGGATACTCCTTGATGCCCAGGATGGCGCCGACCCGGGATCGGGCGGGCATCCGGTACTCGAGCGCCTCGACGCCGAAGCAGGGGCGGGTGGTCGCCAGGACGTCCGCGATCGGCGCGCGGGGCAGCGGCATCGGGCGCGGCTCTCCGTTGACGAGCAGCCCGAGGAAGGCGAGCGGCTCCGACCGCGGAATGCGCGCACCGCGCCCGCCGCCCTCGATGCCGAGCAGGCGGGGCGCGTATCGGCGCAGCGCCGCGACGAACTGCTGCTGCAGCTTCGCGCAGGCCTCGATCGCGTCCTCATGGGACTGTCGCTCGGCCGCCGGATCGCGCCGGGTCATCAGTCGCTCCAGCAGCGCGCCCGTGCGGCTCGGCTGCGGCCGGTAGACGACCGAGACGAAGAGATCGTTGGCCATCAGCCGCTGGCCGGCGAGCTTGCGCGCATAGCTCGCCTGGAGCCGGCCGGCGAACCCCGAAGGGGGCGCATCGGCCGGCCGGCTCGAATCGTGCCGCCGGATGACGTGCGTCCAGATCGCCACTTGGGGTGACGCGACGTTGCGCAGCAGGCCGTTCAGCGACTCGTGCCACTGATTGACGCTGACGTCGTCGGCCGTCTCGAAGCTGCTTCCGGCAAGCGAAAGCATGAAGACGTAGTCGCCGTCGCGAGTGCGGAGGACGGTGTCCGTCGCATGGACCGTGTAGGGGATCCTCGAGGCGACTTCGGGTTCGAGCCGCAGGAGCGTCTCGGGCCGCTTCGACGCCGACGGCCGGTCGCGGTGCTTGGGGAGTGCGAGCCTCATCGGTCAGAGCACCACGTGCGGGGGGCATGACTCGCGGCGGCCACGCCTCGCGCGGCGGCCCCGGGTGTCGGGAAGCGCCAGGATCGCCGGGCTGTAGCTGCTCGAGCGCCAGTAGCGGAAGTTGGCGAGAAGCGACGGGCCGCGCGTACGGCCCCACAGGGCCAGCAGATCGAAGAAGCGCGGCTCCCGCAGACAGGCCACGTAGGCGATGCCGTGCAGCGGCAGGTACACGAGCAGCCACAGCAGGTTGCGGGTCAGCAGGAAGCTCTCGATCGCGAGCAGCCCGCACACCAGCAGTGCCGAGTAGGTGACGCCCCAGCGCATCGGCGGGCGGGTGACCGCGAGAAACACCGGGTCGGCGATGAGACCTGGATTGCGGGAGGCGTCGGACGACAGGCCGCGATCGGTCATGGCGGCGCTTCAGACCGCGAACATCCCGCGGATCCAGGTGACGATCTGCTGCGCGCCGAAGACGAGCACGATGCCGATCATCGCCGCCACCGCCCAGCCCCAGCTGACCTTGTTGAACCAGGCGGCGACCCCGACCGCGATCACGCCGATCACCGCGAGCGGCGTGAGGATGGTGATCACGTTGGTGGTCAGCGCGACCGCGCCGGTCGCGAACGGACTGCCTGCGAACGCGATCGCGGGCAGGCACAGCAGCGCGAGCACGGCGAGATCGCCGAGTCCGCGGACGGATCGGCGGGCGGACGGCTCGGAGGACGGGGTGGGCATGGCGAAGCTCCAGGTCAAGGACGGATCGGGGTCTTGGCGGGCAGGACGGGTGCATCGGGAGGGGACGCCGCCGGGATGAGACCGACAGGCGCGTAGACGTCCCACCAGAGGGCTCTGGGACCCGTTGCCTCCTGCCCGGGACTGCCGGTCGCAAGTGCTTGCTGCACGCCCGACCGCGCCGAGACGTGCGTCTGCGCTGCGGGCCGCGTCCGCCCGGCGTAGAAGGGCGCGCCGCTGGGCGGACCTGCCGCCTTCGCGGACGCGCCGACGCGGGCGAGCTCGCGCCCGAGCGAGGCGAGCGCCGTCTCGTGCCGCTCGATCGCGATGCGAGCCTCGGAGGCGCCCGTTGCGTCGCCGGCGGCGGTGCGTTCCTGCAGTCTCGCCCGGGCCCGCTCGAGCCGACTCCGCTCGGCCGACTGCTCGTCGGCCAGGATCTGCAGGCGCAGGTCCTCCCGTTCGGCGGTGGCCGCGGCATCCGGTGCAAAGCCTGCCGGCCGCGACGTCTGGCTCCACGCGGCGGCCGACAGCGTCTGCACGACGACGCACAGCGCAGCGCAGGCGGCCGAGCGGAGTCTGCGCGACGGATCGCGGCGGTGACGGTGGCAAAGGGAAGCGGACGGGATCGGCACGATGGCCGTATTGCGCCGCGTCTCGGGTACCGCCGCGACTGCCGAAGGTCGAACCCGGTATCGGTCGATTGGACTACGACGAAAGATTAGGCCCTCGGACCTAGGCCGGACGGACGACTGTTCGACGCTGCAGGACCTCGGTCACGATCGACACCCCGAAGCCGCTGCACGCCGCGAGGCGCGCGCCGACCGATGCCGACGATCGTCTTCGCCAACCAGAAGGGTGGGGTGGGTAAGTCCACGCTCAGCTGCCACTTCGCCTGGTGGCTGCGCGAACACGGCTACCCGCGTGTCCTCGTGGTCGATCTCGACGCCCAGGGCAACACCTCCCGGACGATGACGGCTGCAGTCCGACTCGGACGGAGCGCGGCGCTCTTCGGTGCGTCGGCTCCGGCGATCGGCGATCTCGCGGACGGCCTGTCGCTGCTCGCTGCCGACGCGTCGCTTGCCGATGTCGACGCGTTGCCCGCGGGTCCGGCGGCGTTCAGGCGCAACCTCGAGACCGTGGCGGCCGGATTCGATGCGGTCGTGATCGACACGCCGCCCGCGCTCGGGCGCCGGATGGTCGCCGCGCTGGTCGCGGCCGATCACGTCGCCTGTCCGATCGAACTCGAGCCCTATTCGATCGATGCGCTCGCCAACATGCTGAAGACCGTGCACGGCGTTAGACGCCGCTGGAACCCAAGACTTCACCTGCTCGGTGTGCTCGCCAACCGCTTCAACCATCATTCCGCGGCACAGAAGGCGGCGCTCGCCGCGCTGCTCGCCCGGTATGCCGAATTCGTGCTGCCGGCCCGGATCTCGACGCGGTCGTCGATCGCGGAGGCCCTGTCCGCGGGCCGCCCGGTCTGGCAGCTGCCGCGAACATCAGCCCGCGAGGCGAGCGTCGAGCTCGAACGCGCCTTCACGCTGATGCTCGAGCGGATGACGGCGGGCACGCCCGCTGCGATGGCGAGTGGCGCCGGTGCTTGACCTCAGCGCACTGGACGGACTGCGGCCGAGCGAGCTGCTCGATGCACCCGCGCAGGGGCAGCCGATCGAAATCGCGCTCGATGCGATCGACGTCGACCCGGCTCAGCCCCGCAAGCGGCTCGATCCGGAGGCGCTCCAGGCGCTCGCGGCGACCATCCGGCGGTGCGGCGTGATCCAGCCGATCTCGGTCCACGCCAGTCCGCAGATGCCCGGGCGATTCGTCATAAACGTGGGCGAGCGCCGTGTGCGGGCCGCACGGCTCGCAGGGCGCGCCACCATTCCGGCGTTCGTCGAACGGCCGCTCGACGCCTACGCGCGAGTGATCGAGAACCTTGCCCGCGAAGACCTGTCGCCCTTCGACCTCGGGACCTTCATCGTCGAACGCGAGGCTGCGGGCGAGTCGAGGAAGTCCATCGCCGAGGCGCTCGGCAAGGCGCAGAGCTTCGTTACCGAACTGGCCGAGCTGGCGCGCGCGCCCGAGTCCGTGCGCACGCTGCACGAGCGCGGCCGCTGCAGCGACGTGCGGATCCTGTACCGGCTTAGCCGGCTGGCAGTGACCGATCCGGAGCCGATCCGACGGCTGGCCGCCGAGGACTCGGCGGCGCCGGTCACGCGCGGGCGGCTCGAGGGGCTGCTGAAGGGAGAGATCGGCGATGGCGCACGGAACAGGGCGGGTCGCGGCGGCGTGCGGCGGCGTCGCGTCGACTCGCTGCTCGTGGAGGTCGACGGTCGGCTCGCCTTCATGCCGCTCAAGCGTCCCGATTCGATGGGTGCCGCACAGGTTGTGTATGAGGACGGTTCGCGGGAGCAGGTAGAGTTGAGGCGACTCAGGCTTATCCAGTGGACGGTCACCCCATGACGCCTCATCTCGACGCCGCGACGCTGCGGGACAGCTTTCGTGCGCCATTGATCTCCGTTCTCCGGGCTTCGCTGTCCGTCGTGATGTCCGTGCTGATGTGGGCGGTTGTCACGACGCTTGCGCTCATGCGCCCCCTGGTCGCGCTGGCGCTGGTGCCGATCGGGTACGTCGCCTTCTACGTCGCCGTGCTGGGGGGATTTCTCGCCCAGGTCCCGGGCATCCATGCGCACCGGTGGGAGATGCTGTTCCTCGGTCTCGGGGCGATCTTCGTCATGCGGCTGTTCGACGGAATCATCGGAGGCGTCGCTGACGCGTTCCGCGATGACGGAGCGGCTGACCGCTGATCAGATCGAGCGGATCGCGCGCCGAAGACGGTTCGCCGTCCGGACGCTTCACATCGCTTCGCGGGTGCTGGTCGACGGTGCGTCGGTCGAAGTCGTCGCCGCCGAGTTCGGGCTGTGCGCGATGCAGGTGCGCCGGATGAGCCGGACGATCCTTCAGGCAGTCCTCCCGGAGGCCGGGGCCTGGCCGAAGTCGGCGACTGCAGCCTTTAGGCGGGACGGTTCTCGTCCCGTGCCCTGGAAGGCGTCGAACCTGTGATGGTCCGGGCGGGGCGCAGGTCGAGATGGCTGACCGCGATGACGGCCTCGGTACGAGTGCGCGCGCCCAGCTTCGCCAGCACCGCGCTGACATGCGCTTTCACGGTGCCTTCGGCGATGTCCAGTTCACGCCCAATCACCTTGTTCGGCGCACCCCGCACGATCAGTCGCAGCACATCGAGCTGCCGGGGCGACAGGTCGAGATCCTCCAGGCGGTCGAAGCTGCGCAATCCGTTTGGGACTCCCTTCGCCTCGAAATGCCTGAACCAGTCGATCTTAGGCAGATAGACGCTTCCGGCGAGTACCGTCCGGAACGCACCGGCCAAAGAGTCGCGGGTCGATCCCTTCGGAATGTAGCCGCAGGCCCCCGCTTCGAGTGACCGATAGACGCGGTGAGACTCGGTGAGCCCGGAGCACACGACGACCGACGTTTCAGGCGATGCACGGCGCAGCGTCGTGATGCATTCGACATCGACCGAGTCCGGCAGGGACAAGTCAAGGACGACGAAGTCCACAGCCTGAAGCTTCAGGATCATCAGCGCGGAAGAAACGCTGTCAGCAAACAGGATCTCGATCTGGTCTTCCAGACTGCGCAAAGTCGACGCAAGCGCATCCTGGACGAGCGGATGGTCATCGACGATCAGAACGCGAAGCTGTTTCACGGCGCGGGTAGAGGCAACTGCGCGCACTCTAAGGCACAGGTTCCGGATTCTCCGTGACATTTTTCGCCGATATGCAGTGGTTATGCCGTACCGCTGCAAGTGCGGGCCTTCGGTGCACTGACCCGAGCGAAAAGCCGGGATCTGTCGTGAGAAGCGGCCGGGTGTCGGCCGAGCAGAATGTGATGGTGCGGAGGCAGACGGAAACCGGCACGCCGATGGCGGACGTCACACGTCAGCCCGGCATCTCGGAGCAGAAACAGAGCCGATGGAACAAAGCCTTCGGCGGGTTGAAGCTGGCCTGCACCATCAAGGCGCGACGTGCCCGTCGCTGACAAGACCGAGCTTGGCGACGCCCAGCCGCTGGGCGTTAGCCATCACCATGGCAACGACGCTGTATGGGGCTTGGCGACTGGGCCGAAGGTGCACTTCAGGCTGATCAGGCTGGGCGACGACCTGCCGTATGCGTGCCTCCAGCTCCGCGCGCTCTGCGACCAAGATGCCATCGAAGCGAACACTGCCATCGGCCTCAATGTCGATCCGCAGGACCGGCGGCGGCGCAGTCTGCGGCTTCGCGCCCGTTGGCATGTTGATGTCTACTGAATGCAGTTGAACCGGAATAGTGATGATCAGCATTATCAGCAGGACGAGCATCACATCGATCAGCGGAGTGGTATTTACCTCCACAATCACTTCGTCTTCGTCTTGCTGCGGAATGATCATTGCCATCGCTTCGCCTCCCAGGTCCGGATGCTATTGCGCTGCTCAAGGACGGCCAGCGGGCTCAATGACGAAACTAACCTTTGCAATGCCGGCGCGCTGGATCGCAAGGACGACCCGTCCTACACCGTCGTAGCGTCCGTTCAGGTCGCCGCGGATGTGTACCGCTGGCTGTGCGGCTTCTCTCGCTACCGCGCGCAAGCGTTCGATCAGATCTTGCTCGTCGCGCAAGCGCAGGTCGTTCCAGTAGATATCGCCCTCGCGTGTAACCGAAAGGTTGACGTTGTCGAGCTTGGTCCGCAGCGGGACATTCTCCTCCTTGGGCAGCTGTACGTTCTTAACGTTGATCGCCAACGGGATCGTAATCAAGAAGATGATCAGAAGAACAAGCATCACATCCACCAGCGGCGTGGTGTTGATCGCCGAGACAAGCTGATCATCATCGTCGTCGTCGAACCGAACGTTCATTCCCATGGCTGATTGCGATTGTGTGCTGACATCTCATGCAGCGCGGTTTGCGGCTTGGCGCAACAGCGCCAAGTGAAGGTTGTCGCCAAACGCGCGTACCTGCTCCATCGCTGCCTTGTTGCGCCGGACTAGCCAGTTGTAGCCGAGTACTGCCGGGACTGCGACGGCCAAACCAATCGCCGTCATTATCAGCGCTTCGCCGACTGGACCAGCGACTTTGTCGATAGATGCCTGGCCCGCGACGCCGATCGCAGTAAGGGCGTGGTAGATCCCCCAGACGGTGCCGAACAGTCCGACAAACGGGGCGGTCGATCCAACCGTGGCGAGGACAGCCAACCCATCCTGCAGACGGTTCTGAACGGTATGGATAGCACGCTGCACGGAAAGCGTTATCCACGTGTTGAGGTCGATTTGGGTTGTAAGTGCATCCTCGTGATGCTGCGACGCGCCGATCCCGGCATCGGCGACATATCGAAACGGGCTCGCCTCGTCGAGCTTACTCACGCCATCGGCCAGCGACTTCGACTTCCAGAACGACTCGCTGACCGCGTGTGCGTGGCTGTTGAGCTTCGACTGCTCCATCAGTTTGCTGACGATCACGTACCACGTGCCCATTGACATCAACAGCAGGATGATCAACGTCCCCTTCGCGACAAAGTCGCCTTGGGACCAGAGTGCAGCAAAGCCGTAAGGGTTCTCGACGATCCGCACGGCGGTCGGTGATCCCTCCGCAAAGGCCCGAAGTGGCGCTGTACTCAAAGCGGCAACGGCAACGGCGACAAAGCGGCGGACAAGAAATGCAGGCAATTCGGCGGCAAACGAGATCGGGCAGCGATTCATTAGGCTCTCCGGGTTCAGTTGATGCACCAACGCGATGGGCGGTCAGTTGTCGAGCACCCACCTGTACTTCAGCGTTACCCACGACGGCTGCGGCCTTCCGTCGACCGTTCCGGGCTTGAATCGGCATAAGCTCAAGGCATTGCGCGCCGCCTCGTCCAAGCGCGAGTAGCCACTCGATGTAACGATCTCGCTCTCGGTGACTCGGCCTTCTATGTCAACCAACAAGCGCATCGCCACGGTGCCACTCTCTTCAAGGCGACGCGACACGGCGGGGTACTCGGGCTTTATACAGTCTCGGGCCGCATCGACGACCGGTGCAGTACGTTCAGGTGCCCGTACTGGTTCAACGTGTGACGACGACGCAGGTGCTGGCGCACTCGCCGGCGTCGAAGACGATGCAACGATCGGGCTGCGGGCCTCTTCGCGAGCGGCCAAAGAAACGTCGGGTACCGGCGTTGGCGCAGTGGGCAGTGTCGACGTCGCTGAAAGCGTCTCTGAGGATGATCTGGATGGCTTTGCGGGAGTCTTCCGGAGCTCCTTAGACGCTGGCGAAGGTGTGACTGTAGGGGACTGGAACAGCTTCACCTCATACACAATACTGGCCGCACCAGGATTCTGCGCGACGTCGACTGCTTGGCGAGTCAGTCCGGCTACCAGCGCATAGACAATCGCGACGTGTACTGCAGCTGCTATCGCTAATCCAGTGAGGCGTCGTATGGAAGACTGCGGATTGGCGTAATGCATAGTTGAATGACCATCACCAACACGCTAAGCCTACGCCATGTTGCGCATCACGTCTTCAAAGAAGCCTTGCTCTGTCGAGAAACCGCACGGGGCCGACGAAGTATCGAGCGCGCGTATGGACCGTATTGAGCGCGTCGAGGAATGGTTGCGTTGATTCGGGCGGGGATGTCTCAGTTGATGCGCTGGCCAGCGTATTGCGAATCCAGTTCCGTCAGGGTGTGTTGCGGATAACTCTGAGCAGGCAGCGGATGTCGCAGCAGTCGAGCAGATTGTGCGACCGCAGCGTGCTGGGCGTGTTCACTGAGCGGCACGGCCTTCGTTGGTCGATTGGCTCGGGGTGTACAGGTCCGACGACAGTCTCGAACAACACCTGTTGTCGGCGCCGCAGGCGCCGCGCGAAGAGGGGCTCCGCGCCGGGCTGACTGAGCCGCTCGAGGGCTTCTCGTGAACATGAAGACCACACGGGCCCGGTGATCCATGACGCCGCGCACGTCGACCGGCGAACTGAGCGCTTGGCACCACGCGCAACACCCCGTCGGTCAGCATCGATGTCTACGTACGACCGTTGATCGGTCAGCCGACGAATACGTCCATGACGAGGCCGAACAAACAAGGCCGATCCGGATGTCGTGGCGTCGCTGCTGGATCTCCAAAGCTGATTCGAACAGAGAGACTCGAGCGGGCGCATCGCGATCTGTGCCTTGCGTGGATCGAACATCGTGCGGATCGAGTTGGCAACTACGGCCGTGTATAGCGTGGGAGGCGTCCGGTAGGCGACCGTACGCCCTATGAAAACGTACTCGCGACTCTTGTGCAGGTAGCGTTCGTACGGCTTCATCCGTTGGGCGGGCAGGCTTGAATGCGATTCGACGAGAGGACGTCCCCCGCTTCTCGGCGGAGCAGGGCTGCTAAGTCGCCAAAAAGCCGCCCGCGAGACACTGCGTTCCCGCTGCGTCGGTGCCGCCGCGATACCGTACGAGTGGATCACGCATCCTCGTGGAGGACATGTAGTGGCGTTTGCCATCATCCTCTCAAGATTCGGAGTCCTTGAGCAACGCACGGCGGGTCATGGGACTGCGGCGAGGCCTCAAACGTTCCGGAAGCGACATGCGCAGGCGACGCACGGGTTGGCGCCCGCAACGCCTTAGCTAAGTGGGGTGTACAGCGCCCGCTTAGGAACGGTTAGGATTAGCCCCTCGCGTTGGTCGTGAGGAGCTGAGCCATGGCTGCACCGACGATTGCACGAGCATTGGCTCGACTGAAGGGATGTCTGGCTTGTGCTCTGCCCGCGCTGGCCATGGGCCAAGAGGCGCCCGGCGTCGACCCGTCCGCAGGTCAGCTCGACACCGTTACGGTCCGCTCACGCCGCATCGACGAGCGCTTTACGTCCACCGCATCGACGGTGACGATGACGCGCCAGGACATCGAGGCCAGCGGCGCCAACACCGTCGGCGACCTGCTGCGGCTCGCGCCGGGCCTGCAGGTCACCACCACGGCAAACGGCGGGCTCGAGATCCGTATGCGCGGCATGGGGCCGCAGAGCACGAGAATCCTCATCGACGGCTCGCCGGTCAGCGCGACGCAGCGGACCGTGCAGTTGCCGCTGGATGAACTTCCCGCCGACCTGATCGACCGCGTGGAAATCCGGCGTGCGCCGACGGCCGAGCAGGAGGGCTCGGCCGGCGGGTCGATCAACATCGTGTTGCGCGGCGCCCAAGCCAAGCGAGAGACCTACGTCTGGCTGACCGACCAGCACGTCTGGGGACGGGACGCCGTGGCGATGTTCCTGTCGACCACCGGGCCGCTCGGTCGTGCGCCTGCTGGCGACGCCACGAAGGACGCTGCCGCCCCGTCGTGGACGTACTTCCTGTCCATCACCGGCGGGCCGCGCAACCTGGGCCAGGACGTCTCCCGCACCAGCGAGTCGGTCCTCGGTACCAGCATCGCGGAGGAGCGCGGGCGCCTTCGCAACGAAACCTGGACGCTGACGCCGCGGATCACCGGGCGGCTCGATGGCGGGCGTCACCAGATCACGCTGCGGCCGCTCGTGTCGATCAGCGACCAAAACGGCGAGGTCGGCGGCGACAGCACAGGACGCGCGGCGGGACAGGCTTTCACCGGTCGTGCCGACGCGCACTGGCTCTTCGATCGCCGCTACGGTCTGCTCGCCGCCGACTGGAACTGGCGGGTCGGCGGCGGACGCCTCGAATCGACACTGTCGACCGACCGTGCCGACAGCCGATACGCGATGCAGCGGGACGCGACCTTCACCGGTACCGGCGGCGCTGTCGCGTCATCCAGCCGTCTGAGGGAGGAGCGGCTGGAGCGCAGCAGTCTGGTCCGGACCAAGTACACGTCCGTCGTCGAAGAGACCGTGCTGTCCGGCGGTCTGGAGACCGGCCGCACTCAGCTGGACATCGACGGCAGCTGGCAGCTGGCCGGTGTCGACACCGCGCAGTCACTCGCGGCGTCGCTGTCGAACGCATCGGTGTGGGGCCAGGTGGAGCGGCCGATCGAGTCGTGGCAAAGCACGATCGTGGCAGGTCTGCGCGGCCAGCGGCACACGCTCGCCAGCATGTCGGGCACCGCCGACGTGGATCGCAGTTTCGACTACCTTCAGCCGTCGATCAACAGCCGCACCCGCCTCGGCGATGATCTGCAGTTGCGCCTGAACGTGGCGCGCGTCACGCGCACGCCGCGGATCTGGGAATTGACGGACCGACCCGTGCCGACGCTCGGTGCCAACTCCACGCTGAGCCCCGACTTTCGCGGCACGCCCACGTTGAGGCCGGAATCCACCGTGACGTTCGATGTGGGCCTGGATCATCGGCTCGCCCGTGGCGGCCAGGCCGGCCTGAACCTGTTCGTGCGCGAGCAGCACGACGTGATCGCGCAGCGGCTGGGCCTCGAGCGCGGCCGCTGGACTGCACGGCCGGACAACGTCGGCAGCGCTCGCGTGTGGGGGGTGGAGAGCGACCTGCGCACCGACCTGCGGTGGTTGGGGCTGGCGCCAGACTGGACGCTGTCGGCCACGGCCAACGTCTTTCTGTCGCGGATGCTCGACGGCGACATCGCCGGCCAGCGGATTCCCGGACAGGCGCGCTACGTCGGCACGCTCAACGTCGCCAAGCCGCTGAAGGTCTCCGGTGGCTGGTACGGCGGCGCGACGCTGGCCCTGACCGGCGCGGCCGACCTTGACCTGCCCGGGGCGGACGGCCTTCGCGTCGTCGGGCGCCAGCGCTCGTTTCAGCAGCTGGACCTGTACGTCGGAAGCGTGCTGCCCAACCTCGGGTTCTGGCGGATCAACGTCTACAACGTCACCGACTTCCGCCGCGACGCCGCGCGGCGGGTGACCGATCCGAGCGGGCAGACGTGGCAGGACGGTGCCGTGACGGTGCTTACGCCGCGGATCTTCCTGACGGTTGGGACGCGGTTCTAGCCGGCACACCCAACGCACTGACGTATCCTTTGGGAAGCTGATCGGATCAAAGCTGACGTAGGTGCGCTTCGAATATCCCTAGCGCAGAAACGTTGAGGCATTGAAGACGCTCAAATTCAATCGGGAGCGGCCGCCATGCGTGCCGCGCCACGCCGAGGCCGGAACGACTGAAGCGGCGTATTCGGACATCCACAGATTCCGGGGGCGACGGCTTAGGGATTCAGGAAGCAGTACGCAAGCGGGGCCTGACCCAGCTGCATGAGTTGAATCTGTTTAGGAAGAACAACGCCCTTTTTGAAGCGTCCCGGAGCCGAAATCGCGACCGACCAGTACGTCCTGACGAGGTGACTCGACCGCGGCACTTGTGCCTCCTCCCAATTGGGGCTCACGCAATGCACCCCTGGAGCAGCTCTGGTTCGTCAACGTCTGTGCGGATCGGCTTGGGGGATCAGCCGTAATGCGTTTACCGCATGAGCACGTGGCCGGAGCGAACAGGGCTGAGCACGCCTTTGCCGAGGCATAACACGCAGCCCATCGGTCGCACGAATTGTGGCGCTCGCGACCGCTGGCCTCGGTGGATATCGCAAATCGCAGAATCCCCCCTGTTTGCTCAGTTTCACAGATGGCTTGCGTGCTTGAAGACGCTGCATGCGAGAGTCATTCGGTCACACGAAGCAGAAATTGCTCTACGTTCGTGCTTGGTCGATACCGAAAGTCGATGTGGATGCGATGACTACCTTCATACGCTGTCGAAACGAGGGACCGGCCAAGGTGTTGTTTGGCGTCGCGTGCCCGCACGAAGAGCGCCGACAACTATGATTGCCCGCTACAGATGTCAATAGACTCTGCCTCTCTCCCAACGCAGTTCAAGCATATCTGGCGGCTCTTGCTGACGCCGAGCATACCGCGGCGGCCGACGTGTACTGTTACAGACAGTCCAGATGGAACCATGCAGGGCATTCGGTGCAAGGAACTGCATGGTCCCTATCGACAGTCTCTCCAAACTACTCCGGTCCAGACGTGGCCCTCGAGCCGGCGCCACGCAACGCGAAGCGCTTTACCCCGGGGCAGACGTGGCGATAAATCCACCAGCAGCTGCAGTCGCAACTCTTGCGAAACGGGGTCGACATCGACGATCTCGGCCTCCAAGAAGTCGAAGTATCGTCCAGCCTCCGCGCTTAAGCACTTGAAAAGGGCCTCCTTCGCAGAAAAGCCCGTCACGAGGCCATCCTCAACACACATCAGCCGATCCACTTCCCGCGCGGTCAGGCACAAGTGCATCGCGTCCGCTGCGTCAGCCGTCAGCGGCAGGCGCTCTAGATCTACCCCGAGTGCATCGAGCCGCGGACTGCGCAAGCCGGCGGTAACAACAAGCAACTCGTCAGTGTGTGCGATCGAACCCAATACGTTGCGAGGCCAAACGGGTCGCCTACCCAGCTGCCCCACCCATTGGTCGCCAACCGGCACTCCGAGCCGGCTTAGAAGGACCGCAGCGCCGATGCGCCCGAGAAGGTACTCGTAGCGTCGCGACGGCCGGGAGCGGCAGATGCCGGCAGGCCAGCGGTGCACGAGTAAGGACTCCGAAGCGGCAACACACTCCGCCCGCTTGCGCACAAATACATGGGGGCAATCAGCCGGCCACGGGAGTTTGGGCGGCTCCAAAACTTGACCAAGGCGCGGCAGCAAGGCGGGTAGGTCGATCATCGGACCTTCATCGCCTCGTCGGTCGCACGCTCCAACGGAAAAAGGAAGAAGTCGATGATTCGGCGGCGGTCGGTATATATGTCGACTTGCGCGGTCATACCCGGCGCGAGCCGAAGTCGATCGTTCGACTCCGGACGTGCCACTACGTGGCCGCGAAACATGTACTGCGGAAACGAACCCGTGGCCGCGCGTACTTGCGCAGCCTCTGTCAGCAATGAGACGTTGCCGGCATTCGAGAGTTCGGCGTCCGGGCTGACCCATTCCAGGCGCCCTTCAAGGCGCCCAAACTTCTGAAATGGAAATGCGTCCAGCTTGATGTCGACTGGCTGGCCCGCTTGCAGGTAACCTCTTTCTTCGTTGGGAACAAGTACCTCCAGCAACAACCGCGCATTGGCCGGAACGATCTGCAGCAGAACGTCGCCGGGCGCCACACCAGCGCCGATGGTCGTCACCATCACGCGCTGGACGATGCCGTCTTGGGGCGCGGTCACGCGCGTATCGGAGAGGCGCTTCTCGGCTTTGCTCAGTTCTGCGTTGAGCTGCAGAACGGCTGACCGTCTGTCGCTTATTCCTTGAGCAATTTCCAGTCTGTAGGCAGCGCCGACTTGCAAGAGGCGCTGGCGCGCCTCGCTGATCTCGTGCTCCAGCCGTTCGTTGGTAACCCGCTGCGCTGTGATGTCGCGTTCAAGTGCCAGTACATCGTCCTTGAGCTGCAGATACTGAAAACGGGGCATCGCAACATCGACGTACGGTCGCGCGCGCTGCTCCTTCTCCTTCGCTATCATCAGGCGCGCCTCCTGTGCCTTCAAAGCCAGTTCACCGCTTGAGAGCGCAGCGCGGCGGGCGTCCACTGCTGATCGTGCTTCCTGCATTCGATGCTGCAGGCTCTCGTGCCGAGTCGTCTGGACGGCCCTCTGCATGCTGTAACGATCGCCACGGCCTCCCGGATCGGCGCTTTGCGGGAACCCCGGCCGGCCGCCTGCCTCTGCTTCGAGACGTGACAGCTCCATCTGCAGCTGCTCGACCCTTTCCGATATCGAGGCGATTTCTGCGCGGAATGCGGTGTCATCAAGTTCCAGCAGAACGTCGCCAGTTCGTACGGCGTCACCATCCCTTACGTGGATCGCCCGTACCGTGCCGATGACGGCCGGCTGCACCGATTTGATAAGGCCCTCTGTGATGACCCGGCCTCGTGCGGTAGTAACGACATCGAGGTGCCCGATGAAGCTCCATGCCAACATCGCAAGGATGAAGAAACACAATAGCCAGACGACCAGATGTGAAGCACCACTCGGCAGGCGTGTCGGCGTCTCGGCGATCATTCGTCTTCCCCGCCCATACGACCGGAAGAGACGTCGGAGTGCTCTGCGCTCCCGTCATTGACACGAATCAAGTGATCGGCGTTCGCCAGCACATGGCTGCGATGCGTGACAACGATGAGAGACATGTCGGGGCGGGTACGCCGGATGTCGGCCAGTACCATGGCCTCCGTTTCGGCGTCGAGTGCGTTGGTCGCCTCGTCCAGTACAAGCACGGCGGGCGCCGCGAGAAGTGCTCGTGCGAGCGCAATCCGTTGACGTTGCCCAGAGGAGAGCTGCGTGGCGCGTTCGTCCAGAAGCGTATCGAGCGCGTCGGGGAGATCGTAGACGAAGGAGTGCGCATGCGCGTCCTGACAGGCCTGCCGCAACTCCTGTTCGCTCGACGCGGACAGGCGACCCAGAATGTTCTCGCGCACGGTTCCACGGAAGATTGCCGCGTCATGCGTAAGCAGAATCACGCGGCGCCGTAGCTCGGTGAGCTCGACGTCCCGCATTTCGGTGCCGCCGATGGTGATGTGCCCCATCGTCGGCAAGAGGTGCCGTTGGAGCATTCGGGCGAGAGTGCTCTTGCCAGAGCCGCTGCGCCCAACGATGCCGACAAAGGCGCCCCTCGGAATGGTGAAGGAGACATCACGAAGCACCATCTGCGTGTCGGCACCGTAGCGGAACGACACACCGTGAAAGCGGATCGCTCCATCCGAAAACGGAAACCTCGGCATTGCAGAGGGCGAACTCTCATCGGGTTGATCGTGAAGCTCGTCCAGATGCTTCTTGGCGGCTTGGATACGGGTGAAGCCCATGAAGATCTGGAAGATCCTGGTGCTGGGAGCGACGACTCGCAGAGAGAACATGTAGCAGGCAAGCAGCTGGCCGAAAGTCAGGCGATTCGACAGTACCTCTACTGCTCCGATCCACAGTACAGCCAGCACGACTAGCCGCTGGAGTACCACCACGAGCGTGTCTTCGACGGCTGCGCTGCGCTTTGCCTCCAGTCCCGCGGTCACAAATGCCTCGTGCGTGGCTGTCCATTTCGTTGACCAGACGTCTTCCATCGACATCGTCTTGAGAGTTGCGATGTTCTGTAGCCCCTCGGCGACCTGAGCCTCGAAGGCCGCACGGTGGTCGCTGAGCAGTTGGTAGCGGTGCCGGACAATTGGCCGCAGCCACAGCGAGAGCAGCACCAGCAGCGGAATGCAGGACGCGACGACGACGGCAAGCACGCTGCTGTAGATGGCGATCAGCGTCAGCACAAGCAGCATGAACGCGAGATCGACTACTGAAGCGACAGATGCCGCAGACAGGAAGTCGCGGATGGTCTGAATCTCCCTTACCTCTTGGGCGATTGCTCCCTTCGCCCGTGAGTCGAAGTACGAGAGCGGCAGCGCCATCAACTTGCGGATGACGGGGCGCGTGAGGCACTCGTCGACGGTAGCGGAGAGGTGGTGAATGTGGCGCGCGTAAACAAAACTGAGGATGGCTTCGAACACGACGGCACAGGCTATGCCGAGGCCGATCACGTGCAGGGTGCTGTAGCTGTTGTGGACGACGACTTTGTCAAAGACAAGCTGAACAAACACCGGAATCGCGAGCGTAAGGAGGTCTACGCAGAACGCAGCCAATACGGTCTCGACGACGAATAGCTTAGGCGCGGACGAAAGGATGGATGCTAGCCGTGTCACTCGAGCAGTCGTCTTGCTACACAGATCTGCATCCTATAGCATGATCCGCATAGAGGGAGAGCCGCCGGGATTAGGGGCGCCTAAGCGCAACAAAGACGCAAAGCCGGAAAGCAGGCGCAGACGGGAAGCGTGCTTGGGTCCATGCGCGCATCCTTTGCAGCGAGGTGATGCGCTCCATGCCGAGTTCACGAGGTTCTCCGCGCGAGCACCCGGCTGGGCGTTGCCCCACCGCGTAGTTGTTCAATTGATTGACGATCGGGGCAATGCAAGTAGAGACGGCGTGTCGGCTTGCGAAACGGCAACAGGCTGGGTGTGGGAGGCCAGTTGAGCATAGACGGGAGTGATATCCGCAGCGTGCTTGCGGCGCTTCAAAGGCTGGGTGTAAGGGTTGAGGTCGATGGTGACGATCTCCTCTGTCACGTCAGCGGCGTCGGTCTTCCACCGGACCTAAAGGAGGCCGTGCGCAGAAACAAGCACGCACTGCTCGTGCACTTGCGGCGCATTGCGCGACACAAGCGCTTGCCTCGCGTGACTCTCGGAGTGCCTTGTACGGAGGCGCCGCTTTCCAGCATCCAGCGCCGCGTCTTGTTTCACGAGCGTCTGCATTCGGAGAGCCCGTTCTACTCGATGCCGCTTGCGCTGCGCGTGAGTGGCCTGCTGGACGCTGCACGCATGCACGCGGCATGGCAGCATGTCCTCAGGCGGCATCAGGCGCTTGAGAGCTACGTCGTACCTGGCGAGCCGACGTTGCAGCGCGTAAGGCCGGGCTCTGCTCCGGGGCTCGAGTTCGTAGACTGGGAGGCTCGTAGGCTTGCTGGCGACGAGAGCCTGCTCGCGACGGAACTTGCCGAGCAAGCGCGGCCGCTCAAGGCGGATGAGCATGCGCTGGCGGTCGCGCGTCTGTACCGGCTGGCGCCCCGGGACCACGTATTACTGATTGCTTTGCATCATCTTGTTGCCGACGGATGGTCAATGGCGATCGTCGTCGAGGACATCTTTACCACGTACGAGGCGTTGCGCAGCGACACGCTGAATCCGCTTGCGCCGTTGACGGCGAACTACTTTGACTACGTTCGCTGGCACGACGCGTATATGCGCAGTGATGCCTTCGCCGAGGATCTTTCGTACTGGCGCGATGGCCTCGAGGGCGCGCCACACAGCTTCGATCCTTTGCCGGCATTCGCGTCCGGCGCCGAACCGAAGCGTGGCGGGCCGTTGTACGGACGCGAGCGGCATATCTCCGATGCGCGTCTTTACGATGAGATCGGCGCGTGGGCTTCGGCGCACGGCGGTACCGTGCACTCGGTCCTTCTGTCGGCGTGGGCAGCGTTGCTGCACCATTGGGGCGCGCGCGACGACCTCGTGGTTGGAACTGTCGTTGCCGGGCGGCCGGCGCTCGAGTTCGACCGGGTTGTGGGCTGCTTCATCAATGTACTTCCGCTGCGCGTGCGGATTCGACCCGAGGGTGATTTCGAGGCACACCACGCTGCGGTAATGGAGACCCTGCTCGTTGCATACGAGCACCAGCACTGCCCGCTCGAAAGCATCGTGCAAGCGGTGAACCCGGAGCGCGGCACCGACTCGAGTCCGCTCTTCAATACCGGTCTGCTGTTGCAGAACTACCCCGTGCCCGACGCCCCCAGCGGGGATCTGGACTTCAGGGTGGTGCCATTTGAGCGCCAAGGCGGATCTCTCGATCTGCGGCTAGTCGCCGGGCTGGTTGACGGAAAGTTCGTGTTGCTCCTCGAGTACAGCACAGCATTGCTGGACGCGGGGACGGCACGCCAACTCATGCAGGCCTACGTCAGCTTGCTCGACGCAATACGGGTGCAGCCGAGGACTCCGCTTGTTCACCTGCTCACCGCTCTCGACTGGGGTGTGTTGCGCGTAAGGCAGCGGGTTGTCGCCGCGGCCAACTTTACCGTCGAGCCCATCGCCGATGCCTTTGAGTTTTGGCGGCGGGAGTTGAATCTGCCCCATGCGCTTCGCTTCGCACCGTATGACCAGGTTATGCAGTCTCTCCTGGACCCGGAGAGTCTCATGCGTCGGCATAGTGACCAGAATGCAGTGTTCCTGCGGCTGGAGGAGTGGCTTCAGGACGGGGGCACAGTCTCAGGCAGTGCACTCGTCGCCAAGACTGAGCTCTTCGCGGATGCATGCCTCGCCTATCAGGATGGGTGCTTTGCTCCGCTAACCATATGGGTTTGCCCGTCATCGCGGCGCACCCTCGAAGCGCCCGACGCCGCGCGTGCCATCAAGGAGGCGCACACCCGACTCACCAAGCGCCTTGCAGGCGCGTCGCGCGTTCACCTTCATCTGCCAGAGGCATACACGCGCAAGTATCCGTTCGAAGAGTCTGAAGACGAGTACACGACCCGCCTTGGGCATATTCCGTATCGGCAGAGAGCCTACACGGCATTTGGAACCCTGCTTGCGCGGGAGGTGTCGGCGTGGGTGCGACCTGCGGTGAAGGCGATAGTCCTCGATGCCGACAACACGTTGTGGAGCGGGGTATGTGCTGAGGATGGCGCCCGGGGGGTGCTCTTCGATGCCGCGGCCATTGAACTGCAACGGTTCTTCCTTGGGTTGCGAGCGCAAGGGGTGGCGCTATGCCTTTGCAGCAAGAACGTGGAGGCCGATGTCCGCCAAGTGTTCGAAGAGCATGCGGAGAGCCCGCTGCGCTGGACGGACTTCAGCGCGCACCGCATCAACTGGCTGCCCAAATCGCAGAACATCCTTGAGATCGCCGCCGAGTTGAACATCGGGCTTGACGCGATCGTGTTCGTCGACGACAACCCGGCCGAATGCGGGGAGGTAGAGGCGCACTGTCCCGAGGTGCTAAGTCTGCAGCTTCCCGAGGCGCGAGAGGATATCGCGGCATTTCTGTATGGCGTTTGGGAGTTGGATGTAGTTCATCCAGCTCCGGGCGCATTGCTGCGGCTGGAGACCTATCGGCTGAATGCCGAGCGCGCAGAGCTGCGACGGCACAGCACGGATCTGCAGGATTACCTGCGTCAGCTACAGGTTCAGATCACGCTGCGCGCCATGCGCAATGCCGACTTTGAACGGGCCGCGGAACTTACCCGACGCACTAGCCAGTTCAACTTCAGTGGGCGCTACAAAAGCGTGGCGGAACTCGCTGCATGGTGCGCCCGGGCGTGTAACGCGGCGTATGTGGTCGAGGTCGAGGACCGATTCGGCGTCTATGGCCTTACGGGTGTCGTGCTGTGTGAGCTGTCGGCCGAAGGGTGCGAGATCGACACCTTTGTTCTCAGTTGCCGCGTTCTCGGCAAGTGCGTTGAGCATGAGGTGATGAACCGGCTTGAGGCCTCGATGCGTGGGCGCGCCAGCATCATGCGCGCTGAGCTCGTCAAGACCGTGAGGAACTTGCCTGCACAAGACTTTGCCGCTTCTTTCTTTGGCACCCCGACCTCTGTGGAAGGTACGACGCTGCACTACTTGAAGCCGCTCAACATTGAAGTGGAAACATGAAGAAGCATCTTGCCGGACGGACGCAGACACTTCGGTCGCTTGAGTCGATTGAGGAAGCCATGTCGCGCTCTCGGGCGGGACGTGCTCACCGTGAGCGGCCGCCGTTCGAGGCGCCGCACGCGGGTACCGAGGTAGAGGTCGCGCGGATCTGGACCTCCGTTCTGCGGCTGCAGGATGTCGGCCGCATGGACAACTTCTTCGCGTTGGGCGGTCATTCACTGCAGGCAACGCAGGTTTTGGCCAAAGTCCGCGACGTGCTGGGTAAGGAACTGCCCCTCGCGGCTCTCTTCGACGCGCCAGTGCTGGTCGACTTTGCCGCGAAGGTGGACCGCCACGCCACTACCTCTGCATCCGCTATAGCGGTGCTTTCACGCGAGGGGAAGCTGCCTTTATCGCATGCGCAGCAGCGGCTCTGGTTTCTGCACCAGTACGAAGCGGCGCGTGCAAGCTACAACATTGTCGCGCGGCTGAATGTGACGGGTGCGGGTGTCTCCGCGGAGGCGCTGTCGAGGGTTCTCCGTCGGCTGGTCGAGCGTCATGAGCCGTTGCGTACCGCCTTTCGTACCAGCGATGGCGTGGCGTTCCAGGAGGTTCGACCCGCTTCCATGGTCCCGGTGCAGTTCGTCGATCTGTCCGAAGTGTCCATGCCGGAAGCTGAGCGCCGCGCGGCCGCGTGTCTGCAACAGGACGCCGCGACGCCGTTCGATCTGAGCTCAGGTTTGATGCTGCGTGCAGTGCTGGTGCGCCTTGGCGCCTCGCGACACGTGATGCAGTTGACGCTGCATCACATCGCTTCCGACGGTTGGTCTATGGGAGTGGTGGTGCGCGAGGTAGCGCAGATCTATAGCGCGCAACTGGCTGGCGAGTCCGACGCCTTGCCTCCGCTGCCGGTGCAGTACGTTGACTATGCGGCGTGGCAGAGAGAGCGGCTTTCCGGCGCATTGCTGGAGACGCACCTGGCCTTCTGGCGACGTCAATTGGAGGGTGTACCGGCGCGGCTCGAGCTTCCTACCGACCGCCCGCGACCTGTACATCAGACGTTTGCCGGTGCATCGGTGGACTTCCGCATTGCGCCGCCATTGAGCGAACGATTGCGTGAGCTTGCCGAAGATCACGGTGCGACGCTGTTCATGGTTCTGCAGGCCGCGTTCGCAGTCTTGCTGCATCGCTACAGCGGCCAGTGCGATATCTGCATTGGCACGCCGGTTGCCGGACGGCCTCGCGCTGAACTGGAAGGCCTAGTTGGGTGTTTTGTAAACACCTTGGCGCTTCGGTACCGCATCGAACCGGCCCTGACCTTCGTCGCCTTTCTCGAGGCGGCGAAGTCGACGGTACTGGAGGCCTTCGCACATCAGGAGCTGCCGTTCGAGAAGCTGGTGGAGGAGCTGAGGCCGGTTCGCAACCTGAGCCATTCGCCGTACTTTCAGGTGCTTTTTGCACTGCAGAATGCTCCGCGGCACAAGCTTGAAATTCCCGGAATCGCTTTTGATTCGGTGCCGTTGGCATCCCAAACCGCCAACTTCGACATTACTTGCAGCCTGACGGAGTCAGACGAAGGGCTGGAAGGAAGGCTCGAGTACAACACGGACCTGTTCGACGACGGAACGATTGGGCGGTTTGCACGGCACTACGAGGAGCTTCTAAAGAGCATCTCCGAGGACCCGGAAACAACGTTGCAGAACCTGAGGCTGCTGTCTGCGCAGGAAGAACAGCAGATTCTCGTGGAGTGGAACTCCACGCAGTTCGACTATCCGCGTGACACGCCAGTACACCAGCTGTTCGAGAAGCAGGTACAGCGCGACCCTGGTGCGGTGGCCGTGGTGTACGAGGGAGTGCACCTCACTTATGGCGATCTGGATGAGAGGGCCAACCAGCTGGCTCGTCACCTGAGAAGCTTGGGCGTAAGCGCAGATGTTCTTGTGGGCCTCTGTTTGGAACGCTCACTGGATTTGTTGGTTGGGCTGCTCGCGACTCTGAAGGCCGGGGGCGCTTACGTGCCGCTGGATCCGAGCTACCCGGCTGAACGTCTGAAGTACATGTTGCTGGATTCGTCGCCGAAGGTCCTGCTCACGCAGGAACGGCTCTTTGCGCAGTTGCCTCCGAGCGAGGCAACGGTCTTGTGCGTGGATCGGGATTGGCCGGTAGTGGCAGGCCACAGAAAGGACGATCTTGAGAATCTTGTCGGGCCTGACAACCTTGCCTATGTGATCTACACCTCCGGGTCCACCGGTCGGCCCAAGGGTGTGGCAGTTCGGCATGGAGGTCTTGCCAACTTTCTGCATTCGATGAGGTGCGAGCCGGGCCTGTGCCGTGACGATGCGGTGGTCTGCCTGACGTCGCTGTCTTTCGATATCGCGGCGCTTGAACTGTATCTTCCGCTGATTGTGGGTGCCCGCGTCGTACTCGCGGGCAGTGCGCTCGCGCAGGACCCGCAACGCCTTTGCCGTCTGCTGGAGCAGCACCAAGTCACCCTTGTACAGGCCACCCCTTCGACGTGGCACCTGCTGATGGAAGTCGGTTGGTCGCCGGATCGGCCGGTGAAGGTGTTGTGCGGTGGGGAGGCCCTGCCGGTATCTCTGATGCGCCGGCTTGCGGAGCGATTCGGTGGGGTCTGGAACATGTATGGGCCGACGGAAACAACCGTCTGGTCTTCGCTTGCGTTCCTGAATTCCGATGCCGGCGTACCTACGATTGGCCGACCCATCGCAAATACCCGCCTCTACGTCCTCGATCGACAGATGTCGCCGGTGCCGGTCGGCGTTGCTGGGGAGTTGTACATCGGCGGGGATGGGCTCGCGCGCGGCTATCTGAATCGGCCTGAGCTTTCCGCGGAGAGGTTCGTCGCTGATCCGTTCGGTGCCGCAGGCGGCCGTCTGTACAGGTCCGGGGACCTCGCACGATTCCGGGCAGACGGCAGTGTTGAATACTTGGGCCGTATCGACGATCAGGTGAAGCTGAGAGGCTTCCGCATCGAGCTGGGAGAAATCGAGTCCCTGCTGGAAGCGCAGCCGAGCGTCGAGCGTGCCGCTGTCTTGCTGCGCGAGGACACGCCAGGGGATAAGCGGCTGGTGGCCTACCTGGTTGCACGCGGGGAGCCGCCGGACCGAGACACGTTGTCAGCTGCGATCTCGAGGCAGCTGCCCGCCTACATGGTCCCACACACGTACGTGGTGCTTGCCGCGCTGCCGATGACCCCTAACGGGAAGCTCGACCGCAGAGCACTGCCTGCGCCGGACGATCGCCGTCGGGAGAGACGCGCGAACATGGAGCCCTGCACTCCGTTGGAGGTAATGCTCGCAGGACTCTGGCGGAGGATCCTGCGGCTTGACGTCATCGGCCGACATGACGACTTCTTCGAGCTCGGGGGCCACTCGCTGCTGGTCTTGCAGCTCTCGGCGCGCATCACGGAGGAGACGGGCCGGGAAGTCCCAATGACGGAACTCTTTCGTTGCTCGACGCTTGTCGAACAGGCGGCGTTACTCGAGTCCGCGCCACATGCGGATGAACGCGGCGAAGGCGTCATTGCGCTCGAGGATGCGGATCATCTGCTCACTGCAGGGCAGCGGCGGCTGTGGCTGTTTCAGCAGATGTTCCCGAACAGCTGCGCCTATCACATGAGCGGGACGATCAACACTCCGACCGGGGTGATGTTGAACGCCGCGCGGCTGCGTGAGGTCGTCACGATTCTTCACTCCAGGCACGATGCACTGCGGCTCGTGTTCAGGCAGGTGAACGGCGAGCCGCGACAGCGACTCCATCGAGATATGGCGCTGGAGCTCGCCTTTTGCGAGACCTCCGACGAAGCGGAGTTCGAATCCCGGGCCGCGGCGTTCCTGCGCCAGCCGTTCGACCTTTCACAGGGACCGTTGTTCCGCATCCTTTGCGCGTCGCTTCCCGCAGGCCAAAGAATTTTCTGGGTTATTCACCATATTGTGGCTGACGGCGTCTCGCTGCGGATACTGGCCGATGAGCTCAAGAGCCTTCTTGAAGGCGGCGCTGCGGCGGCTGACGCGGCAATGCCGCGTCAGCACGGATTTCTCGATTTTGTACGCGAGCAGGCGAATGCGGGCCGCAGCGATGCCGCGCGTGCCTATTGGATGGACAAGTACGGATCGCTGCCTCCGCGCGTCGAACTTCCGTACGACTTTTCGAGCGAAATCTCCACCGACGGAGCACTCGCGGCATTTTCAGTCTCGGCGCCTGTGGAGGTGTTGGGCGCAATGCGCGACCTTTGTGTTGAGGAGCGCGTCACCCCGTTCACAGTCCTCTACGCGGCGTTCGTGGTTCTGCTGCACAAGATCACCGGTGCCGTTGATTTGGTGGTGGGCGTTCCGTTCGCCGGTCGTTCCAATCCGAAGATGCGCAACGCCGTCGGGTTTTTCGTAAACACCGCAGCCATGAGGACCGAGATTGCCCGGGACGCATCTTTCCGCGCTCTCGTTCGACAGGGGAAGACGGATCTGTTCCAAGCCTATCGCCACCAGGACTACCCGTTCGACAAGATGGTGGAAGACATTGGTGTGCCGGTCGAGGCAGGTCGTTTTCCCCTCACGTCGGTCTTCCTGAACATGCTCACGCTCTCTTCGAGTGAGACGGAGCTGATGCGGCTGCAAGAGGGCCACCGCATCGTGCGCGGCGACGCAAAGTTCGACATGGACTGGTATCTGCTGAAGCGGGAAGACACGCTGCTCGTCGACTGCCACTACCGCAGCGCGCTCTTCCTGCCTGAGACAGTCGAGTTCGTCGTGCGTGCATACCTTGAACTCTTGCACCAGCTTTCCAAGGGCGCTGACGCGCCGTTGGGGGCCTTCAGCCTGCGGGCGGAATTTCCCTCCGTTGTAAGCACCGCTGTGGCCCCCGGTGATCCGGAGGGTATGCCTCGCTCTGTTGTTGACGCGTTCACGAGGATTGCTGCGCTGAGTCCGGGCGCGATGGCGATTCGCCACGGCGCCTCGACGCTCACCTATGCTGAACTCGATGCTCGCCGAATCGCACTGGCCGCAAGTCTGCGCGAAGCCGGCGTCACGGCAGGCGTACTGGTAGCGCTTCTGTACATGCCGTCGGAAGATATGGTGGTAGCTATCCTCGCGGCGCTCACCGTAGGCGCGACGTATGTTCCACTTGACCCGTACCATCCTGAGGTCAGACTCGAGGCGATCTGCGCGGATTGCACGCCCGCGCTGCTGTTGGCGGGAGAGGACTGCCGTTCGTTAGCTGAGCAACTTGCCGCCGCGACGAGGATCCCACTGCACGGTGCTTCTTGCGGCCAAGTTACCCGGTCGCCTGCCATCGCGCCGTGCAGTGTCGTCGACCGGACAGGCGGCTACATCCTCTACACCTCCGGCTCCACCGGGCGCCCGAAGGGCGTTCTGCAATCAGAGCGCAACGTGCTGCTGCACGCGCGGGCCTACATCTCCAGCCTCGGGCTGGACACGCGCGACAACCTGCTGTTGCTCGCCTCGTACGCGTTCGATGCTTCCGTTATGGACATCTTCGGGGCGCTGCTGAGCGGCGCCACTCTCACCATCGCAGATCCCCGCGCCGCCACACCTGAATCACTGCGCCGCTTAGTCGACGCCGCAAGCGTGACAGTGCTGCATGCTACCCCGACGATGTTCCGCCACGTCATGGGCGATTCCGAGGGGTCCGTGCTGGCCGGGCTGCGGTGGGTGGTTCTCGGTGGGGAAGCTGCGACGGCACGCGACATGCAGCTTTTTGAAGCCTGTACCTCGCCGACCTGCCGCCTCGTCAACGGACTCGGCCCGACTGAATGCACAGTGGCACTGCAGTTTCACACGGGTCACGGTGCCCGTGTAGTGCAACCAATGTCAGCGGGCTTTCCGGTCCAAGGCGTTGAGGCCATTCTTGAGGGGGAAAACGATACGCCGCTCGCTTTCCACGCTGGAGAGATAACTTTGCGTTCCGACGCGCTTGCTTTCGGCTACTGGGGCATGCCGGAGGAGACGGCCGCGGCCTTCAGTACGGACGCCGCCGGACGGCGCTGCTACAAAACCGGCGACGTCGGCCGGCGCTGGATCGACGGCAGCATCCGCCCGTTGGGTCGACGCGACCAGCAGCTGAAAGTGCGCGGGGTCCGCATCGAGGCCATGGAAGTGGAGCACGCGATCCGCTCGGTGCCGGGGATTGCCGAAAGCATCTGCCGTGGCGAATCGTCAGCGGACGGAACGTTGGAGCTTGTGGCTTATTGCAAGTGGGATCCAGACAAGAAGCCCGACTACTCCGCAGTGCGCAATTTCGTCGCTCGCACGCTGCCGTCCGCGATGTGGCCCTCGCGCTACTGTACGCTGGATCGCGTCGAAGTCACGACAACAGGCAAGATCGATCGCGCGCACATCCACCTTGGCGTCAGGCCGGAAGAAGCGCTGCAAGCCGAAGCACCCGATCAGTCGATGACACGGATGGAATCGCTGGTTTGCAAGACCGTAGGCGACATCTTGCGCAAGGTGGGCGTCGCGCCGGCGGACAACTTCTTCGCCCTTGGCGGCAATTCGCTTCAAGCGCTGAGGTTGATCGCGTCGGTCAGCCACGATTTGGGTGTTGAGATCCCGCTGCACGAGCTGTTCGGGGCGGTAACCCTCCGCGATGTTGCGTTGGTAATTGAGCGGCAGCTGTTGCTGCGTGGGCTAATGGAGCAGAGCGCGCCAGCGGGCGATGTCGAGACCCTGCGATTCTGATCGGAGTCAAGTGCGAGCTCCGGCTTCCGGGTCGACGACACAGACAGTCAATCTATCGATTGCATAAACGCGCGGGGGCGCAATGGCAGAAGCAGACAGGCAGATTGAGGACGAGATTTCGCGAGTTGTGTCTCGAATCATTGCGGATTATCTCGAGGTGGAGGTGGAGCAGGTACACACCTGCTCGTCGTTCGTCGAGCTGCATCCCGACGTGGATTCGCTGGCAATGCTCGAGATTCAGACCTTGGTTGAGGAGCATTACGGCATGTCCATCGAACTGGACGCACAGAACGATACCTTCCCCATGTGCCTGAAGGACTTGGTGGCGCTGATCATGCGCATCGGACCCAACGGGCCCGCCGTAGGTGGGGCGAAGACACCGGGCGGCGCGACATGAGATCCAGTCGGCGCGTCGTGATTACGGGCGCTGGAGCGCTTACGCCGCTAGGAAACTCCGTGTCCACCTTCTGGAATGCACTCATTTCGGGTGAGAGCGGAATTCGTCCCCATCCTGCGGCGGAGATTGCGATGCCGGTGGGCTGGGTCGACTTCAACTTCAATGCCTGCTTCTCGCGCATGCAGATCAGCACTCTCGATCGCGTGAGCCAGATGGCCTTGGTGGCAGCCGATGAGGCAGTGGCTAGCGCGGGCCTCGGTGGCATGGAGATGGGCCCGCGAGGTGGTGTTTTGTTTGGCACCGGTATGGGCGGTGCGGAATCCCTGGAAGCTGGATATGCCCGCTTTTTCGGGGTGCCGACTGCGAAGCGAAAGGTCCTGACTGTACTGGCCGCGATGACTCATGCGGCTAGCGCACAGGTAGCAATTCGGTTCAAGGCGCGAGGCGAATGTCAGAACTACTCGACGGGGTGTTCGTCCTCCGCTGTCGCGATTGGTGAGGCATACAGGCGGATCCGCGACGGTTATCTCGACATAGCGCTCGCCGGTGGCGGGGAATGCCTGCTGGTCCCTGGGGTGATTGATAGCTGGAAGGCTATGAAGGTCATGTGCGAACCCCCCGCCGAGGCGCCGGGAACCGGCTGTCGGCCGTTCAGCGCTGATCGAAACGGCTTTGCATTGGGCGAAGGATCGGGGGTTCTGGTGCTTGAATCGCTTGAACGCGCCGTCGCTCGATCTGCACAACCGCTGTGCGAAATCATCGGTTATGGCGTCAGCAACGACGCGACGCACATGACAACCCCCGATTCTGGCGGGCAGGCGGATGCAATGCAGATGGCGCTGGCTGAGGCTGCTGTCGATGTCTCGGACATTGACCATGTCAATGCGCACGGCACGGCTACGCGTGCGGGTGATCTCGTGGAGACGGAGTCAATCAAGCGCACGTTGGGTGGGCGCGCGTATCGCATCCCGGTGAGCGCGACTAAGTCGGCGCATGGGCATCTGATGGGGGCGACGGGAGCCGTGGAGTTTGTCGCCGCTGCAAACACGCTGCAGCACCAAGTTGTACCGCCAACGACACATTGGCGCGAGAGAGATCCGGATTGCGATCTCGACTATGTGCCGGGCCGTGGTCGTGCCGCAAACGTTCAACACGTTCTCTTTAACTCGTTTGCGTTCGGCGGAAACAACGTTTCGATGGTTCTGCGGCGCTGGCATTGATGCTTGCACGAAACACGATTCCGGTGGCCCGTTGCACGTGGAGGGCGTGAGCATGCCCAGCGAGTTTGACGAACTGGTCGCTGACCTGGCGAGCTTAAACGTCCGGATCCGCCTCTCTACAAGTGGAGAGTTGTTGGTCGATGCGCTCCCGGGCACCATCGACACCGCTTTGAAGGAGCGGATAGCGGCGAACAAGCCACATCTCTTGCGCATGCTGGCGATGCATGCTGAGGCATCGGACGCCGCGCAAATCGCGCCGATCTCGACCCGCGATTCCGAGTTTCCCGCGAGCTACAGTCAGGAAAGCCTGTGGTTGCACGAGCAGCTTTCCGGGAAGGACAGCTACAACGTCTCCTTTGTGCTGAGAGTCCGCGGGACGCTGGACGCCCATGTGCTTCGCCTTGCGTTCAGATCCGTGGTCCGGCGCCATGAAGTCCTGCGCACAACTTTCCGCTTCGACGGCTTCAGACTGACTCAGCGGTTGTCGGCGGACATCGAGCAGGATTTCGTCATCCGGGACTTGGTGCATCTCGGTGAGGTTGAGCAAAAGCGCGCGCTTGACGATGCCCTTTCTCGACTCGCGCGCGAGCCGTTCGACCTTGAGACGGGGCCGATGCACCGCTGCGGACTTTTCAGACTGTCCGAATCGGTACATGCCTTCACGCTCGTCCTCCATCACATGGTCTTCGACCATTGGTCACGCGGGCCGCTGGCACGTGACTTGGTGGCGTTCTACTCTGCCTTATCAGCAGGCGATCCTGTGTCGCTGCCAGTCCTGCCGGTGCAGTACCGGGATTATGCGGCGTGGCAAAGGCGTCGGCTCGAAGGGGCGTACGGGCAGCGGCTACTTGCATACTGGACAGAGACGTTGCGTGATGCGCCGCCTCTTCTGCGGCTTCCAACCGACCGATCGCGCCGCTCCTTCGACACCTTCTCCGCCGACAGGGTTTTGTTCTCGCTGGACGGTGATCGGACGGGTGCATTGGGCGCCCTCGCGCGGCGTGAGGGTACGTCCCTGTTCATGCTGCTCGAGGCGGCGTTTGCCGTATTGATGTACCGGTACACCGGCCAAGACGACTTGTGCGTCGGGACGCCGGTTGCCGGGCGCAGCCGGAGTGAGCTGGAAGGGCTTGTCGGCCTTTTCGTCAACACGTTGGTGCTGCGTACGAGGGTGGTCGGCGACGAACCGTTCATCCATTTTCTGATCAAGGTCCGGGACGTCGTACTGCAGGCCTTTTCTCATCAGGAGTTCCCCTTCGATCAGCTCGTGCAGGAGCTGAAGCCGATCCGCAGCGCCGGAGTCACGCCGCTCTTTCAAGTGCTGTTCGCGCTGCAGAACACGCCCGTTGAGAGTCTGCAGGCTGCGGGCCTCACTTTCGATCTTCTTCCAAGCCCAACGCGTTCAGCCAAGTTCGACCTTGCGTGGACTTTTACTGAACACGGGGGAAAGTTGTTCGGGAAGATCGAATACAACACAGACCTGTTCGACGAAGCGACGGTACAGCGGATGGCCCGGCATTACGAGGTGCTGCTGGAGGGCATCTGCGCGGACCCGCAGGCGAAGGTGAGCGACCTGCCGCTGCTGGCGGCGCAGGAGCGGCACCAGATCTTGGTGGAGTGGA
>JBJOKE010000070.1:0-39722 GCA_046046245.1 Pseudomonadota bacterium
CCAGAAATTATCCGAGGCGTATTTCGCGCCCTTGTTGTCGCCGATGCGCACGATGCGTTCGGCCGGCACGCCGACCTCCTTCGCCCAGATGTCGTAGGCCTCGTCATCGTCCTGGTAGACGGTGACCCACAGGCGCTTGCGATCGATGCCCAGCGTGCCGGTGAGGAAGTCCCACGCGAAGCGGATGGCGTCGCGCTTGAAGTAGTCGCCGAAGCTGAAGTTGCCCAGCATCTCGAAGAAGGTGTGATGCCGCGCGGTGTAGCCCACGTTCTCCAGGTCGTTGTGCTTGCCGCCGGCGCGCACGCTGCGCTGCGCGGTGGTGGCCCGTCTGTACGGCCGCGGATCCTTGCCGAGGAACACGTCCTTGAACTGGACCATCCCGCTGTTGGTGAACAGCAGGGTCGGGTCGTTGGCCGGCACCAGCGACGACGAGCGCACGATCGCGTGGCCCTGGGATTCGAAGTACTCGAGGAATTTCCGGCGGATGTCGGCCGACTTCATGTCTTTGATTCGACGGGATTTTCGGGGCAACCCGGGAGGTTAACACAGGGCCCTGCGACCGGTGCGCGACGATCCGCGCCGCCCGGGGCGTCCGCACGGCCTCCACGGGCGTCGTCGGTGGACGCCGCGACGAGGAAAGACCTCCCGTGGAATCGGGCTACCATCGGCCCGTCCCGACCCTCTTCGCCCTCATCCGATGCCCGCTGCCCTGGAAGGAATCCGCGTCCTCGATCTCTCCCGCGTGCTCGCGGGACCGTGGTGCACTCAGAACCTCGCCGATCTCGGCGCCGACGTGATCAAGGTGGAGCGCCCCGGCGCGGGCGACGACACCCGCGGCTGGGGTCCGCCCTTCCTGAAGGACCGCGACGGGCGCGACACGAACGACGCCGCCTACTACCTCGCCGCGAACCGCAACAAGCGATCGATCGAGGTCGACCTGTCGACCGACGCCGGCCGCGAGGTCGTGCTCGGCCTCGCCCGGGTCTCGGACGTCGTCGTCGAGAACTACAAGGTCGGCGCGCTCCGCAGGTACGGCCTGGACTACGAGAGCCTGAGGGCGGTGAATCCGCGGCTGGTCTACTGCTCGGTCACCGGCTTCGGCCAGACCGGACCGTGGTCGCACCGCGCGGGCTACGACTTCATCATCCAGGGCATCGGCGGGCTGATGTCGGTCACCGGCGAAGCCGACGACCGCCCGGGCGGCGGTCCGCAGAAGGTCGGCGTGGCGGTGGCGGACCTGTTCACGGGGATGTACGCGACGCAGGCCATCCTCGCCGCGCTCTTCCACCGCGAGCGCACCGGCGAGGGCCAGCACCTCGACCTCGCGCTGCTCGACG
The DNA here is from genome assembly GCA_046046245.1 of Pseudomonadota bacterium. Classification (GTDB taxonomy): domain Bacteria; phylum Pseudomonadota; class Gammaproteobacteria; order Burkholderiales; family Burkholderiaceae_E; genus UBA4615. Next base: position 1,338 of record JBJOKE010000070.1, read on the forward strand.
TGCAGGTCGCGATGACCGCGAACATGTCGTCGAACTACCTTCACTCGGGCACGCCTCCGAAGCGCTGGGGGAACGCGCACCCGAACCTCGTGCCGTACCAGACCTTCCGGGCGTCGGACGGCTGGATCATCGTCGCGGTGGGCAACGACGGCCAGTTCCGCCGCTTCGTCGAGCTGGGCGGGGCGCCGCACCTGGCCGACGACCCGCGCTTCGTCCGCGTCCGGGACCGGATCCGCAACCGCGAGGCACTGATCCCCCTGCTGTCCGACATGGTCGCGCAGCGCAGCCAGCAGGCCTGGATCGAGGGCATGGAGGCCGCGGGCGTGCCCTGCGGGCCGATCAACGACCTGCGGCAGGTGTTCGAGAACCCGCAGGTCCGGGCGCGCGGGATGCGCATCGAGATCGAGCGCCCCGACTCGGGACCGGTCGCGCTGGTCGCGAACCCGGTCAAGGCCTCGCGCACCCCGCCCTCGTACCGGCTGCCGCCGCCGCGGCTGGGCGAACACACCGACGCGGTGCTCGCCGAGGTCCTCGGCTGGGACGCGGCGCGGATCGCGGCCGCGCGCGAGGCCGGCGCGATCGGGCACGGCGGTGCCCGGAGCAGCGATGGCTGAAACCGGCGGCGCCCGTCGCCCGGGGTCGGCGCTCGACCGGGCGCCGGCCGTCGGCGGCGAGCGCCCCCGGACGCCGCTGTGGCGGACCACGACCGCGGGCGCGCTGCTGGTGATCGCGCTGCTGGTCGCGGCGACGGTCGCGACGGCGATCTGGCTCTCGACCTTCGACCAGAGGCGCCAGGCGCAGGAGTGGCTGATCCGCGAGGCGGACCCTGCCACCGCGCCGATCCGCGGCCGGCCGGTCGAGACCAGACCGCTCCTGTCGCTCGAGGGGCCCGGCTACGCGGACGCCACCATGCGCACGCGCCTCGACAGGGACGGGCCGCTGGCGGCGAACGCGGCGCTGCTGCGCGTCGAGCTGCGCGGGCGCGGCGGCGAGCCGGTCGCGGTCGTCGACGAGCCGCCGCCGCGTCCGTCGCTGCCCGCCTCGATGCGCGCCGCCCTGTCGCCCGAGGCGGCATCGGCCCCGGACGGCACGGCGCGGCTGAACCCGAACCTGCTCGCAGGCCTCGTGGCGGCGACCTCGATCGGCCTCGGCCTCGCGATCTTCCTCCTCGTCCGGGACATCCGGCGGCGTGCGCGTGCCGAGCAGGCGCTGCTCGAGCAGGTGCAGTTCCGTCGCGCGGTCGAGGACTCGATCGAACACGGCCTGATCGTGTTCGATCTCGAGGGCCGCGTCGTCCACGTCAACGCCGCGCTGCTGCGGATGTCGGGCTACGCCCGGGAGCAGCTGATCGGCGTCGTCCGACCCCTGCCGTACAGCACGCCGGAGGCGGTCCGCGACTACCAGGCCTACGTCGAACGGATCGCGCGCGCGCCCGACGAGGCAGGCCGCGAGGCCGAGCGGCTGCGCGGCTACACGACCCGCTACGCGCGTCGGGACGGCGCGACGATCGACGTCTTCATCGTCGAGTCGGCGGTGCTCGACGCGGCCGGCGAGCGGATCGGCAGCCTGTTCCTCGGGCTCGACGTCACCGACCAGAAGCGGATCGAGGACCTCGCCCGCCGTCAGCAGGAGGTGCTGCAGTCGCACTCGCGGCTCGCCACGCTCGGCGAGATGGCCTCGACGCTGTCGCACGAGCTGAACCAGCCGCTCGCGGCGATCACCAGCTATGCGGCCGCCTGCGAGAACCTGGTGGCCGCGACCCCGCCGCGTCCCGAGCCGATCGCGCAGGCCCTGCGCGGCATCAAGACCCAGGCCGAACGAGCGGGTCAGGTGATCCGCACGGTGCAGGCCTTCCTCAGACGGCGCGCCGTCGATCGCGGCGAGTTCGACCTCGCCGCGCTCGTGCGCGGGCTCGAACCGCTGATGAGGCTGCAGGCGACGCGCACCGATGCGTCGATGCGCATCGACATCCCCACCGGCACGGTCGTCTGGGCCGATCGGATCATGCTCGAGCAGGTACTGCTGAACCTGACCCGCAACGGCTTCGAGGCGATGGCCGACGTGCCGCCGATCGAGCGGGTGCTGGAGATCGTCGCACGTCCGCGCATCGACGACGAACGCGGCGAGCGCGTCGAGGTGACCGTCATCGATCGCGGCCGCGGCGTACCGCCCGAGGCGGTGCCGCAGCTGTTCACCGCGTTCTTCACGACCAAGTCCGAGGGCATGGGCCTCGGGCTCAGTCTGTGCCGCTCGGTGATCGAGCAGCATGGCGGTCACCTCCAGTATCGGCCGCGCCCCGGCGGCGGCTCTGTCTTCGGGTTCGACCTGCCGAGGCACCCGGAGATCGCCGCGACGCGCACCGACCCCTCTCCTCCAGGAGCCGAACCATGAGCGCCCCCCGGATCGCCGCGACCGTCCACGTCGTCGAGGACGACACCGTCCTCGCCGACGCGCTGTGCCTGCTGCTGATGTCCCGAGGCCTGTCCACGGCCGCCTATCCGAGCGGCGAGGCCTTCCTCGCCCGGGTCGACGCGGCCTGGCCCAGCGGCCCCGCGTGCGTACTGATGGACGTGCGCATGAAGGAGCTCTCGGGCATCGAGACCTTCGACCGGCTGCGCGCGCGCAAGCCCGCCATGCCGGCGCCCGTGATCTTCCTGACCGGGCACGGCGACATCTCCATGGCGGTCGACGCGGTGAAGAACGGCGCGTTCGACTTCTTCGAGAAACCCTTCAACGACAACCGGCTCGTCGATCGCGTGATGCAGGCGATCGCCGAGTCGAACAGCCGCCTGGAGCTGGCCGACAGCAGCGGTCGCATCCGCGGCCGTCTCGCGCGGCTGACGTCCCGCGAACGTGACGTGATGGACCTGATCCTGGCGGGGAAGCTGAACAAGATCATCGCCGACGACCTCGGGATCTCGATGCGCACGGTCGAGGTGCACCGCTCGAACGTGTTCAGCAAGATGGGCGTGCGAAGCGCGGTGGAGCTCGCGCGGCTGCTCGAGAACCTGAAGGACTGACGCCCGCGCGCACCGCGCGGTGACGCGGTGCCGCGTCGTCGCGCCATGGCCGACCCGCAGAACGGCCCTGTTGCGGGCCGCGAAGGCTCGGGTAGACTCTCGCATCCGCGTGGGGGCTCCCCGCCGGACGACACGATACCTACGAATCCGGGGGAGATACCCAGCATGCGCATCCGCAACCACCGCGACTTCTGGTCGGGGGTGCTCTTCATCGTGACCGGGATCCTGTTCATGATCCTGTCCCGCCAGTACCAGATGGGCACGGCGGCGAAGATGGGGCCCGGCTACTTTCCGACGATCCTCGGCGGGCTGATGGCCGCGCTCGGCGTGCTGATCATGCTGCCGGCCTTCTCGAAGAAGGGCCCCCAGGTCCGGATCGACAGGATGGACTTCAAGTCGATCGTGCTCGTGCTGGTCGCCGTGGCGGTCTACGCGGCGACCCTGCCCACGCTCGGCTTCATCGTGTCGATCGTGCTGCTGATCATGATCTCCTCGTTCGCGAGCCACGAGTTCAGCCTCAAGACCACGCTGCTGTCGACGCTGGTGCTGCTGGTCTTCTCGTGGGCGGTGTTCGTCAAGGGCCTGGAGCTGCAGTTCCCGTTCCTGCCGACCTTCCTCACCAAGTAAGCACGAGCGCAGCGAGAGACCGCCCGACATGGAACTCCTCAACAACCTCGCGCTCGGCTTCGCGACCGCCGCGACCTTCGACAACCTGCTGTACTGCCTGATCGGCGTGATCCTGGGCACGCTGATCGGCGTGCTCCCCGGCATCGGCCCGCTCGCGACCATCGCGATGCTGCTGCCGGCGACCTACAAGATGTCGGATCCGACGACCGCGCTGATCATGCTCGCCGGCATCTACTACGGCGCGCAGTACGGCGGCTCCACCACCGCGATCCTGGTGAACCTGCCCGGCGAGTCGTCGTCGGTGGTGACCACGCTCGACGGCTACCAGATGGCGCGGCGAGGCCGCGCCGGGCCGGCGCTCGCGATCGCGGCGATCGCATCGTTCTTCGCCGGCACGGTCGCGACCTTCCTGCTGGCGGCGTTCGCGCCGCCGCTGGCCGAGATCGCGTTCAAGTTCGGTCCGGCCGAATACTTCGCGCTGATGGTGCTCGGCCTGATCGCCGCCGTCGTGCTCGCGCACGGCTCGGTGGTCAAGGCGCTCGCGATGGTCATCTTCGGACTGCTGCTCGGGATGATCGGCACCGACGTGAACTCGGGCGTCGCGCGCTTCTCGTTCGACGTGCCCGAACTGTCGGACGGCATCGAGTTCGTCGCGGTCGCGATGGGCATGTTCGGCTTCGCCGAGATCATCCTGAACCTCGAGCAGAAGGAGAAGCGGGAGGTCTTCACCAGCAAGGTGACGAACCTGTTCCCGCGCTGGGACGACTTCAAGAAGGCCTTTCCGGCGATCCTTCGCGGCACGGGCCTCGGCTCCCTGCTCGGCATCCTGCCCGGCGGCGGCGCGGTCCTCGCGTCGTTCTCGGCCTACGCGATCGAGAAGAAGATCTCGAAGACGCCCGAGGAGTTCGGTACGGGCGCGATCCAGGGCGTCGCCGCCCCGGAGGCCGCGAACAACGCCGGCGCGCAGACCTCGTTCATCCCGATGCTGACGCTCGGCATCCCGACGACCCCGGTGATGGCGCTGATGGTCGCGGCGATGATGATCCACAACATCCAGCCGGGCCCGCAGGTGATGAGCAGCAACCCCAAGCTGTTCTGGGGCCTGATCGTCTCGATGTGGATCGGCAACCTGTTCCTGGTGATCCTGAACCTGCCGCTGGTGGGCATGTGGGTCAAGCTGCTGTCGGTCCCCTACCGGATCATGTATCCGGCGATCCTGCTGTTCTGCTGCATCGGCGCGTACTCGATCAACAACAACGTCTTCGACGTGTTCATGACGATCCCGTTCGCGATCCTCGGCTACATCTTCAAGAAGCTCGATTGCGAGCCGGCGCCGATGCTGCTGGGCTTCGTGCTCGGCAAGCTGATGGAGGAGTACCTCCGGCGTGCGATGACGATCTCGCGCGGCGACTGGACGGTGTTCTTCACGCGGCCGCTGTCGGCGACGCTGCTCGTGATCGCGGCGATCCTGCTGGTGATCGTGTTCCTGCCGGCGATCTCCAGGAAGCGCGAGGAGGCGTTCGCGGGCGACGACTGACGCACGCGACGCACCACGGGAAAGGGCCGCGACGAGCGGCCCTTTTTCGTTGGCGCCGGACCGCGCGGAGCGCCTCGCGCGCGGACCCTGCGCGTCAGCAGTCGACCGGGAAGCGCCGACGCAGCGTCTCGACCTCGTCGCAGCCCAGGCAGCGGCAGGCGCGGCCGCCTAGCGTGAGGAAGAGCCGGGCGGTCGCCTCGAGCTCCTCGACCGCGTCGGTCGCGGCCTCGAGCGTGCGCCCGGCGACCACCGGCCCGTGGTTCGCGAGCAGCACCGCGTGGTGCTTCGACGCATAGCCCGCGACCGCGTCCGCGAGAGCCGGGTCGCCGGGCGGGAAGTACGGCACGAGCGGGAGGCTGCCCACCCGCATCACGTAGTACGCCGTCATCGGCGGCAGCACGTCGGCGGGATCGACCTCGGCGAGGACCGAGACCGCCACCGAATGGGTCGAATGCAGGTGGACCACCGCGTTCGCGCGCGGCCGTTCACGGTACATCGAGCGGTGCAGCACCGTCTCCTTCGACGGCGGGTCGCCGGCGAGCAGGCGGCCGTCGGCGTCGAGCAGGCTGATGCGCGCGGGATCCAGGGTCCCGAAGCTCGAGCCGGTGGGCGTCACGAGCCAGCGGCCGTCGGCCAGCCGCGCGCTGATGTTCCCGGTGCTGCCGTGGGTCAGGCCGCGGTCGAACAGCGATCGGGCCACCGCGGCGATGCGGTCGCGCAGGGCATCCTCGGTCATGGTCCGAGGATAGCACCGCCGTCCCCGGGGTCGGCCGGTGCCTCTGCTAGACTCGCCCGCCCATGGACGGACTCGGCATCCAGCACTTCGGCGCCTTCGTCGCCGCCGGACTGCTGCTGAACCTCACCCCCGGTCCGGACCTCGTCTACACCGCGACCCAGGCCGCGTCGGGCGGCCGGCGCGCCGGCTGGATCGCGGCGCTCGGCATCGGCGCGGGCGGACTCGTGCACGTCGCGCTCGGCGCGGTCGGCGTGACCGCGCTGATCGCCGCGTCGGCGGCCGCGTTCGCCGCGCTGAAGCTGGCCGGCGCCGCGTGGCTGGCCTGGCTGGGCCTGCGGATGATCGTCGCACGCACGCCGGCCCCTGCAACGCCCGATGCATCCGCCGTGGCGCCCGCCGCCGCGCGGCGCGGGTCGGCGATCTTCGCGGACGCGGTACTGGTATCGGTGCTGAACCCGAAGGTCGCGCTGTTCTTCCTCGCCTTCGTCCCGCAGTTCATCGAGCCGCGCGCCGCACACCCCGCACTGGCCTTCGCCCTGCTGGGCGCGGTGTTCGTCGGCAACGGCACCGTCGTGACCGGCGCGGTCGGAACGCTGGCCGCATCGGCGGCGCGTGCGATCGGCCGCGGTGCCACCGGCGACCGGCGACACGCGCTCGCACGCGCGACGACCTGGCTGCGGCGGGGCATCGGCGCCGCCTTCGTCGGCCTCGGCGTGCGCCTCGCGCTCGCCGAGCGCTGACGGCCCGGCGGCTGCCACGACCCACGACGACGACTCGACACGATACGGAGACACGCGCATGGCAAGCTTCGACGACGTTCAGGTCCTGGCGTTCGACGTGTTCGGTACCGTCGTCGACTGGCGGGGCTCGATCGCCCGCGAGCTCGACGCGCTCGGGCTCGGCATCGACGGCGCGGCCTTCGCCGACGCCTGGCGCGCGCGCTACCAGCCGGCGATGCAGGCGGTGCGCAGCGGCGCCCGGCCCTGGGTGAAGCTCGACATCCTGCACCGCGAGAACCTCGACGCGACGCTGGACGCGTTCGGCGTCGGCGATCGGCTCGACGAGGCCGCACGGCGCACCCTCAACCTCGCCTGGCACCGCCTCGACCCGTGGCCGGAGGCCGTCGCCGGGCTCGCCCGCCTGAAGTCGCGTTTCATCGTCACGCCGCTGTCGAACGGCAACGTCGGCCTGCTGACGCGCATGGCCAGGCGCGCCGGCCTGCCCTGGGACTGCGTGCTGTCGGCCGAGGTCTTTCGCGCCTACAAGCCCGAGCCCGCCGCCTACCTCGGCGTGGCCGAGACCTTCGACCTCGCCCCCGCGCAGGTGATGATGGTCGCGGCCCATGCGTCGGACCTGCGGGCCGCCGCGGCCTGCGGGCTGCGGACCGCGTACGTGGACCGCCCGCTCGAGTTCGGACCCGACCGCCGCGGCGACGTGCCGCGCGACGACGACCGCTTCGACGTGACCGCCACCGGCTTCGACGACCTCGCCGCCCGCCTGGGCTGCTGACCGCCCCCTTCCCTCCGGACACCTCCCCCCATGAGCACGCACTTCGACTGGACGAATCCCTACCCGACGGTCCGCACGCCGGTCTTCGCACGCAACGTCGTCGCCACCTCGCAGCCGCTCGCCGCGCAGGCGGGCCTTCGGATGCTGGCCGCCGGCGGCAACGCGATCGACGCGGTGATCGCCGCCGCGTCGACGATCACGCTGACCGAGCCCTGCTCGAACGGCCTGGGTTCCGACGCCTTCGCGATCGTCTGGGACGGCGAGCGGCTGCACGGGCTGAACGCGTCGGGCTGGTCGCCGGCCGCCTGGGACCTCGCGTACTTCACGAAGAAGCACGGCACGACCTATCCGAAGCGTGGCTGGGACACGGTCACCGTGCCGGGCGCGGTCGCGGGCTGGGCGGCGCTCCACGCGAAGTTCGGCCGCCTGCCCTTCGAGCAGTGCCTGCAACCGGCGATCGAGTACGCCGAGCGCGGCTTCGCGGTCTCGACCATCGTCAAGCGCAAGTGGGACGCACACGCCGGCACGCTGCAGAAGGAGCCGGGCCAGGTCGGCTGGGCCGAGCACTTCATGCCGCGCGGTCGCGTGCCCGAGACCGGCGAGCGCTTCGTGCTCGACGGCGCGGCCGGCACGCTCAAGCGCATCGCCGCGACGAAGGGCCGCGACTTCTACGAGGGCGAGACCGCCGCGAAACTGGTCGCGCACGCGCAGGCCCATGGCGGCGCGATGAGCGCGGCCGACCTCGCCGAGTACCGGGTCGACTGGGTCGACACGATCCACATGGACTACGGCGGCCACCGGCTGCACGAGATCCCGCCGAACGGCCAGGGCATCGCCGCGCTGATGGCGCTGGGCATCCTGAAGCACTTCGACGTGGCGTCGCTGCCACCCGACTCGGCCGAGAGCCGGCACCTGCAGATCGAGGCCATGAAGTGCGCGTTCGCGGACGTCTATGCGCACGTCGCCGACATCCGGCACATGAAGGTCACGCCCGCGCAACTGCTCGACCCCGGCTACCTCGCCGAGCGCGCGAAGCTGATCCGCCGCGACCGCGCGACCGACTTCGCGCACGGCACCCCGCCCCCGGGCGGCACGATCTACCTGAGCGCGGCCGACGCCGAAGGCCGGATGGTCAGCTTCATCCAGTCGAACTACATGGGCTTCGGCTCGGGCATCGTGGTGCCCGGCACCGGCGTGTCGCTGCAGAACCGCGGCCACTGCTTCTCGCTGGACCCCAACCATCCGAACGTCGTGGCGCCGCGCAAGCGCCCCTTCCAGACCATCATCCCGGCCTTCCTGACGAGGGACGGCAGGCCGCAGATGAGCTTCGGCGTGATGGGCGGCAACATGCAGCCGCAGGGCCACATGCAGACGCTGGTGCGGATGCTCGACTACCGGCAGAACCCGCAGGCGGCCTGCGACGCGCCGCGCTGGAAGGTCAACCGCGGGCTGGACCTCGACGTCGAGGCGACGATGGAGCGCGAGGTCGTCGAGCAGCTGCGCGCGCGAGGCCACAACCTCGCGCCGGTCGCCGACCCGTACATGGACTTCGGCTCGGGGCAGTTCATCTGGCGGATGAGCGACTCGCTCGAGGACGGCTACGTCGCCGCGAGCGACAGCCGGCGCGACGGGCACGCGGCCGCATTCTGAGCGGGCGCGGGTGGCCGCCGCGCCGGACCGGCCCTCCCCGTGCCGGCCCGACCGGCCCGATGCGCGCCGGCGCGCCTGGCTGCTCGCGCTGGTCGCGACCGGTGCGGCGACCGGCACCGGCTGTGCCTGGCGCGCGATCCCCGGCTGGGACTACTCGCCGCCGTGCTTCGCGCTGACGCACGAGGGTGCACCCGGTCGCGTCGTGCTGCTGGCGAGCGTCCATGCCGGACTGTCGCGCTTCTACCCCCTGCCCGATCCGATCGAGCACGCGTTCGCGCGCGCGGGCCGGCTGATCGTCGAGATCGACGTCGCCGCACGGGGCCCGGAGATCCGCGCGGCCGCGGCCGCGCACGCGCTGCTGCCCGACGGTGCGACCCTGCATGCGGCGCTGCGGCCGCAGACCCGGGACGCGCTGCGCCGCGCGTTCCGCGACCAGCCCTGGGTCCTCGTCGAGCGCGCGCGGCTGCAGCCCTGGGCGTGGACCCTGCTGCTGCCCGACGCCGACGACGAGCGGCTGGGCGCCGATCCGCGCGAGGGCGTGGAGACCCACCTGATCGCCCGCGCCAGGGCCCGCGGCCTGCCGGTGCTGGAGCTCGAGTCGGCCGACGCGCAGGTTCGCGCGTTCGCGGGCGGTCCGCTCGACGAGCAGGACGCCGCGCTGGCGCTGCGGCTCGCGCAGCGGGAGGCGCAGTCGCGGACCTACGTGCGCATCGTCGACGCCTGGCGACGCGGCGACCTCGCCGCGCTCGCCGAACTGAAGGATCGCGTCTATCCGCCCGAGGGCCCGCTGCGCGCGCTGCGCGGGCGGCTGTTCGCCGAGCGTGACGAACGGATCGCCGACGCGCTCGCGCGGGCGCTGCAGGTGCCCGGCGAGGCGATGGCCGTCATCGGCGCCCTCCACCTCGCCGGTCCCGACGCGCTGCAGCACGCGCTGCGGCGGCGCGGCGTGTCGGTCGAGCCGGGGACCGGGCCGGACGCCCCCGCCTGAGCACGCGCCGCCGTCCGGCGCCCGGCACAGACCGCAGGCCCGCCCGGGTGTCGCGCCGTGCGATGCGTCACTCCAGCCCGCCGCCGGCTGGCCGATGCTGTCGATGTCGTCGTACCGGACCTTCGCCATGGCCGCCCTCCCCGAGCTCGCCGTCGACACGCTGCAGTCGCCCTGGCAGCCGCGCCTGGAGATGCTGAGCCTGCGCGCCCGCGACCGCACGCGGCCCCCGATCCTGATGGTCCACGGCGCCTACACGCACGCGGGCAGCTGGATGCGCACCTTCATGCCCTGGTTCGCCGCGCACGGGCACGACGTCCACGCGCTGTCGCTGCGCGGGCACGGCGGCAGCGACGGCGGCGGGATGATCGACGCCTGGGGCCTGGACGACTACGGCACCGACGTGCAGCGCGCGCTGGATGCCATCGGACGGCCGGCGATCGTCTTCGGATCGTCGATGGGCGGGCTGGTGGTCCAGCGCCTGATCGCGAAGGGGCTCGCACCGCGCGCCGCGGTGCTGCTGTCGAGCGTGCCGCCGGGCGGGCTGATCGCCGCGGTCTCGCGGATGGCGCTGCGGCGTCCGACCTCGCTCGGCAACCTGTTCCAGGTCGCGATCGGCGCCCGCGGCGGACGCGGCCTGCTCGAGCTGCTGGCCCACGATCCGCTGCCGGCCGACGAGGACACGGCCGTCGCGCGGCTGCTCGGCCGCGAGTCGGGCCGCGCGCTCTGGGAGATGACCTGGGCGCCGATGGCCGGCGCGCCCGCGAGCCGCGCGACGGACGTGCCGATGCTCGCGGTCCACGGCACGCAGGACCAGATGATCCCGCCGTCGGCGCTCGAAGAGATCGTCGCGCGCTGGGGCGCCGAGCCGATGCGCGTCGACGGCATCGGTCACGTCGTGATGATCGAGCGGCGCTGGCGCACCGTCGCGGGCGCGATCGCCCGCTGGCTGGACCGCTGCGCCTGATCGCGCACTCCGGCATCGGCCGGCGCGTCCGCCCGCTCCCGTAGAATCGGGCGCAGGAGGACGCGATGAGCACCAAGACCTACGATCCGGTCACCCCCCACAAGGTGGCCTTCCTCGGCATGGGCGTGATGGGCTACCCGATGGCGGGTCACCTGAAGCGCGCCGGCCACGACGTCACCGTCTACAACCGCAGCGCCGCGAAGGCGCAGGCCTGGGTCGCCGAGTACGGCGGCCGTTCGGCACCCACCCCGCGCGAGGCGGCGGCGGGCGCGCAGATCGTCTTCTGCTGCGTCGGCAACGACGACGACCTGCGCAGCGTCGTGCTCGGCCCCGACGGCGCGTTCGCCGGCATGGCGAAGGGCGCGCTGTTCGTCGACCACACCACCGCGTCGGCCGCGGTCGCGCGCGAGCTGTTCGCGACCGCGAAGGCGCAGGGCCTCGGGTTCGTCGACGCGCCGGTCTCCGGCGGCCAGGCGGGCGCGGTCAACGGCCTGCTCACCGTGATGTGCGGCGGCGAGGCCGCGTCGTTCGAGCGCGCGAAGCCGGTCGCGATGGCCTTCTCGCGCGCGTTCACGCTGATCGGCGAACCGGGCGCGGGGCAGCTCGCGAAGATGGTCAACCAGATCTGCATCGCCGGTCTCGTGCAGGGCCTGTCCGAAGGCGTGAACTTCGGTCTCGCCGCCGGCCTCGACATGAAGCTGGTGCTCGACGTGATCGGCAAGGGCGCCGCGCAGTCGTGGCAGATGGACAATCGCGGCAGGACGATGGTCGACGACAAGTTCGACTTCGGCTTCGCGGTCGACTGGATGCGCAAGGACCTCGGCCTGTGCCTCGACGAGGCCAAGCGCAACGGCGCGCCGCTGCCGGTCACCGCGCTGGTCGACCAGTTCTACGGCGACGTTCAGCGCCAGGGCGGCGGCCGCTGGGACACGTCCAGCCTGATCCGGCGCCTGCGCAAGGCCGGCTGAGGCGGCGATGCGCACCGCCCGCCGTGCCGCGCTCGGCCTGGTCGCGCTCGTCGCGGCGGCGCCGCTCGCCGCCTGCGGCGGCCTGTTCGCCGGCACCCGGCCGGCGGAGCTCGGGCCGCGCGACGGCCGGCTCGCGCCCGTCCCCGAGGACCGCTCGAACGCGGTCTCGAGTTTCGCCACGAGCGCGGTCCACCGGATCGAGCCGTTCGACGCGGCCCCCGATCCGCGTGCCGCGTTCGCGCGGCTGCGCGAGGTCGTCGCATCCAGCGAGCGCGCGACGATCGTCGCGCAGCGCCCCGACTACCTGTACGCCGAGTTCCGCACGCGATGGATGGGCTTCGTCGACGACGTCGAGTTCCTGCTGGACGAGCCGGCGAAGCGCATCCACGTCCGGTCGGCGTCCCGGCTCGGGCGCAGGGACTTCGGCGTGAACCGGGAGCGGGTCCAGGCGCTGCGCACGAGGTACGCGGCGGCGCGCTGACCGGTCGCGGGCGACCGGCGCCGGCGCTGCGTCAGAGCGTCGTCCGCCAGCTCGCGCCGCGTGCGAGCGCCGCCTCGAGCGCGTCGCGGTCGCGGCCGGCGAGCGCCCGCTCGATCCGGTCGAGTTCCGCGCGGAACGCGGCCGCGGCCGCCAGGCTCGCATCGCGGTTGTCGAGCAGGATGCCCGCCCACAGCTCGGGCGGCGAGCCGCCGACCCGCGTCGTATCGCGCAGCCCTGCACCGTGGTAGCGCCGCGCGTCGTCGGCGAGCGGCCCCTGCCCCACCGACGCCGACAGCGCGAAGGCCACCGCGTGCGGCCAGTGCGAGACCTCGGCGAAGAGGCGGTCGTGATGCTCGGGCGTCATCCGGGCCACCCGTGCGCCCATCGCGGCCCAGGTCGCCTCGGCGGTCGCGACCGCGTCGTCGTCGCAATCGGCGGTCGGGCAGACGATCACGTGGGCGCCGTCGAGCAGCGCAGCGCGCGCGGCGCCCGGCCCGGCCCGGTCCGAGCCCGCGATCGGATGCGACGCGACGAACCGGCCGAGGCGCTCGCCCAGCCCCGCCCGTGCCGCCGCCACCACGCTCGTCTTCGTGCTCGAGACGTCGGTCAGCACCGCGCGCTCGCCGAGCGCGTCGCGCAGCGCGAGGTCGCCGAGCAGCGCCCGGTTGACCGGGACCGGCGCGGCGAGCACGACCAGGTCCGCGCCGCGGACGGCGTCGTCCAGGCTCGCCGCGACTCGGTCGATGCAGCCGGCGTCGCGCGCGGCCATCGCGTTGGCCGGGTCGAGACCGACGACCTCGGCCGCGAGTCCGCGGGCGCGAAGCCCGCCGCCGATCGACCCGCCGACCGCGCCGGTGCCGACGATCGCGACCTTGCCGAACGGCTTCACGCGCGGCCGAGCGCGACCCGCAGCGCCGACAGGAAGGCCTCGTTCTCCTCGGGCAGTCCGACGCTGATCCGCAGCCACTCGGACAGGCCGTAGTTGCCGACCGGCCGCACGATGACCCCGGCCTTCAGCAGCTTCAGGTTGATGCCGGCGGCGTCGCCGACCTTCACCAGCACGAAGTTGCCGAAGGACCTGACGTAGGGCAGGTCCAGCTCGTCGAATGCGGCCTGCAGCCGCGCGACGCCCTCGGTGTTCAGCGCGCGGCTGCGCTCCAGGAACGCCGTGTCGCCGAGCGCCGCGATCGCCGCCGCCTGCGCGAGCGAGTTCACGTTGAACGGCTGGCGCACGCGGTTCATCAGGTCGGTCAGTGCCGGCTGCGCGACCGAGTAGCCGACCCGCAGGCCCGCGAGGCCGTAGGCCTTCGAGAAGGTCCTCGACAGCACGAGATTCGGGAAGCGCCGGACCCAGGCCACCGCGTCGAAGCGCAGTGCGGGCTCGAGGTACTCGTTGTAGGCCTCGTCGAGCACCACCACCACCTGCGACGGTACCGACGCGAGGAAGGCCTCGATCTCGGCGGCCGGCAGGAAGGTGCCGGTGGGGTTGTTCGGATTCGCGATGAAGACGATCCGCGTGTCGTCGGCGATCGCCGCGCGCATCGCGGCGAGGTCGTGACCCAGGCCCGCGGTCGCCGGCACGACGATCGCGCGCGCCCCGGTCTCCTGGGTGGCGAGCGCGTACACGGTGAACGAGTACTGCGAGTAGACCGCCGAGACGCCGGGCTGGAGCAGCGCGTGCGCGATCAGCTCGAGGATGTCGTTCGAGCCGTTGCCCAGCGTCAGCCAGTCCTGGGGCACGTCGAGCCTTGCCGACAGCGCCGCCTTCAGCTCGAAGCCGTTCGAGTCGGGGTAGCGGCCGAGGTCGGCGACCGCGTCGGCCATCGCCCGCCTCGCCGACTCCGGCATGCCGAGCGGGTTCTCGTTCGACGCGAGCTTCACGATCCGCGCCGGGTCGAGCCCGAATTCGCGGGCGACCTCGGAGATCGGTTTGCCGGTCTGGTACGGGGCGATCGCGCGGACGTACCGGGGAGCCAGGTCGACGGGGTTGGAGGCGCTCATGGTGGGTGCTGCTCTCGGGACGGACGTGGTCAGGGGTGCGCGGCCGCCGGCGCCTCGCGCGCCGGTTCGACCTCGCGCGGATACGAACCCAGGGACTTGAAGAAGGCGGCGTGCGCGCGGATCTCGGCGAGCGCCGCGGCCACCTGCGGGTCCTGCTCGTGGCCGATCAGGTCGATGTAGAAGTAGTACTCCCAGCCGCCCTGCCGCGCGGGACGCGACTCGAAGCGCTTCATCGACACGCCGTGGCGCGCGAGCGGCTCGATCAGCGCGTGGACCGCGCCGGCACGGTCGGGTACCGACAGGATCAGCGAGGTCTGGTCCTTGCCCGAGGGGCCGCAGGCGTAGGGGCCGACGACCGCGAACCGCGTGCGGTTCATCGGGTCGTCCTGGATCGACTCCGCGACCGCCCGGACCGCGTAGCGGCCGAGCGCGCCGTCGCCGGCGATGCCCGCCGTGTGCGGCTCGACCGAGGCGAGCCGCGCGCCCTCGGCGTTGCTCGCCACCGGCACGCGCTCGAGGTTCGGATGGTTGCGATCCAGCCAGCGCGCGCACTGCGCGAGCGCCTGCGGATGGGCACAGACGCGCGTGACGCCGTCCATCGTGCCGCCCGCGGTCAGCAGGTGATGGCGGATGGGGATCGAGACCTCGCCGCAGATCCTCAGCGGTGTCTGCAGGAACAGGTCGAGGCTGCGGTTGACCGCGCCCTCGGTCGAGTTCTCGACCGGCACGACGCCGAAGTCCACCGAACCGGCCTCGGCCGCCCGGAACACCTCGTCGAAGCTCGGCAGCGGAACCGCGTCGACGCCGTGACCGAACTGCGCGAACACCGCCTGCTCCGAGAAGGTGCCCACCGGGCCGAGATAGCCGATCTTCAGCCGCCGCTCGAGCGCGCGGCAGCCCGAGATGATCTCGCGCCAGATCGACACGATCGCATCGGCCGGCAGCGGCCCCGGGTTGCGCTCGGACAGGGTGCGCAGGATCTGCGCCTCGCGCTCGGGCCGAAGCACCGGCGCGTTCGTCGCGTGCTTGAGTTCACCCACCTGCAGCACGAGCCGACCGCGTTCGGCCAGCAGCGCGAGCAGTCGCGCGTCGACGTCGTCGATCCGCTCGCGCAGCGCGTTCAGGTCGTTCGGTCGGTCGGTCATGGCGGGCGGCGTCTCAGGGGTCGTCGGGGCCGCGCTCGCCGGCGCGGTCGAACCGCGATGCTACCCGCGAACGCCGCGGGCAGCGCGCGACTCAGCCCCGGCGCCGTTCGAAATCCTGCATGTAGGCGACCAGCGCGCGCACGCCCTCGACGGGCATCGCGTTGTAGATCGACGCGCGCATGCCGCCCACGACACGGTGGCCCTTCAGCTGCACGAGGCCGGCCTCCTTCGCACCCGCGAGGAAGTCCTCGTTCAGGCGCTCGTCCTTCAGGAAGAACGGCACGTTCATCCGCGAGCGCCAGCGCGTCTCGACGCGGTTCTCGTAGAGTCCGCTCGCGTCGATCGCCTCGTACAGCAGCCGCGCCTTCTCGATGTTGCGCGCCTCGATGCCGGCCACCCCGCCCTGCGCCTTCAGCCACCGGAACACCAGCCCCGCGAGGTAGATCGCGTAGGTGGGCGGCGTGTTGAACATCGAGTCGTTCTCGGCCACCACCGCGTAGTCGAAGACGCTCGGCGTCATCGGGTGCGCGCGACCGAGCAGGTCCTCGCGGACGATCACCAGCGTCAGGCCCGCCGGGCCGATGTTCTTCTGCGCGCCGCCGAACAGGCAGCCGTAGCGCCGCACGTCGATCGCACGCGACAGGATGTGCGACGAGACGTCGGCCACGATCGGCACGTCCACCGGCACCTCGCCGGGGCCGTCGCCCTGCGCGGGCGCGCCGTCGTACTCCACGCCGTCGATGGTCTCGTTGGTGCAGACGTGCAGATAGGACGCGCCCTTCGAAAGGCGCCACGCCGACTGCGGCGGCACGAAGGTGTAGCCGCGCCCGGCGGCCGCGGCATCGGCGGCGACGTTCACGCGCCCGTAGCGCGCCGCCTCCTTCGCCGACTTCTTCGACCACTGCCCGGTGACGACGAAGTCCGCGAGGCCGTCGGGCCCCATCAGGTTCATCGGCACGATCGCGTTCTCGCCGAGCCCGCCGCCCTGCAGGAACAGCACCTTGTACTCGGGCGGGATCGCCATCAGCTCGCGCAGGTCGGCGAGCGCCTGCGCATGGATCGACATGAACTCGCGGCCGCGATGGCTCATCTCCATCACCGACATGCCCGAGCCCTGCCAGTCGAGCATCTCGTCGGCGGCCTGCCGGAGCACCGGCTCCGGCAGCACCGCCGGGCCGGCCGAGAAGTTGAAGACGCGCCGCGTCACGACGCCGTCCCGCCGGCGCCCGCATCGGGCGCCGGCTCCGGGCCCGGCTCGCCCGCCGGCTCGTCGTTGGCGTCGCTCTCGACCACGCGCTGCAGGCCCGTCAGGGTCGTGCCCTCGCCCACTGCCATCAGCGTCACGCCCTGGGTCGCGCGGCCCATCTCGCGGATCTCCGAGACCCGCGTGCGGACCAGCACGCCGCCGGTGGTGATCAGCATGATCTCGTCCTTCGGCTCGACCAGCACCGCGCCGACCACGCGGCCGTTGCGCTCGCTGGTCTGGATCGCGATCATGCCCTTGGTGCCGCGGCCGTGGCGGGTGTACTCGCTGATCGGCGTGCGCTTGCCGAAGCCGTTCTCGGTCGCGGTCAGGACCGACTGCGTCTCGCTCTCGGCCACCAGCATCGAGATCACCTGCTGGCCCTCCTCCAGCATCATCCCGCGCACGCCGCGAGCGCCGCGGCCCATCGGTCGCACGTCGTTCTCGTCGAAGCGCACCGCCTTGCCGGCGTCGGAGAACAGCATCACGTCGTGCTGCCCGTCGGTGACCGCGACGCCGATCAGGAAGTCACCGTCGTCGAGGTCGACCGCGATGATCCCCTTGCGCAGCGGCCGCGAGAACTCGGTGAGCGGCGTCTTCTTGACGGTGCCGAGCGAGGTCGCCATGAAGACGAAGTGCTCCTCGTCGAACGCCTTGACCGGCAGCACGACGGTGATCTTCTCGCCGTCGGCGAGCGGGAACATGTTGACGATCGGCTTGCCGCGCGCGTTGCGCGAGCCCTGCGGCACCTCCCAGACCTTCAGCCAGTAGACGCGGCCGCGGTCGGAGAAGCACAGGATGTGGTCGTGCGTGTTCGCGATGAAGAGCTGGTCGATCCAGTCGTCGTCCTTCATCGACGTCGCCTGCTTGCCGCGCCCGCCGCGCTTCTGCGCGCGGTATTCGGAGACCGGCTGGCTCTTGATGTAGCCGGTGTGCGAGAGCGTGACGACCATGTCGGTCGGCGCGATCAGGTCCTCGGTGTCGAGCTCGGTGGCGTTCAGCTCGATCGTCGAGCGGCGCGGGTCGTGCTTCGCGTCGCCGTATTCCGACTGGATCGCCTTCAGCTCGTCGCCGATGATGGTGCTGATCCGCTCCGGCCGCGCGAGGATGTCGAGCAGGTCGGCGATGGTCTCCATCACCTCGCGGTATTCCTGGACGATCTTGTCCTGCTCGAGGCCGGTCAGCCGCTGCAGGCGCATCTGCAGGATCTCCTGCGCCTGGATCTCGCTGAGGCGATAGCCGTCGGCCGAGAGCCCCACGCCCGGCTCCAGCCCGAAGGGCTTGAAGGCCGCCGCGTCGCCGCCCGCGCGCTCGACCATCTCGCGCGCCACGCCCGGATTCCAGGTGCGGGCGAGGAGCCGCTCCTTCGCCACCGGCGGCGTGGGCGAGGCCTTGATCAGCTCGATCATCTCGTCGACGTTCGCGATCGCCACGGCCAGACCTTCCAGCACGTGGCCGCGGTCGCGCGCCTTGCGCAGCTCGAAGACCGTGCGCCGCGTGACCACCTCGCGGCGGTGCGACAGGAACGCCTCGAGCATCTGCTTGAGGTTCAGCAGCCGCGGCTGGCCGTCGACCAGCGCGACCATGTTCATGCCGAACGTGTCCTGCAGCTGCGTCTGCTTGTACAGGTTGTTCAGCACGACCTCGGGGACCTCGCCGCGCTTCAACTCGATCACCACGCGCATGCCCGACTTGTCGGACTCGTCGCGGATGTCGGAGATGCCGTCGATCTTCTTCTCGTTGACCAGCTCGGCGATCTTCTCCTGCAGCGTCCGCTTGTTCACCTGGAACGGGATCTCGTCGACGATGATCGCGGTCCGGGTGCCCTTGTCGAACTCCTCGAAGTGCGTCTTCGCGCGCATCACCACCCGGCCGCGGCCGGTGCGGTAGCCCTCGCGCACGCCCTCGACGCCGTAGATGATCCCGCCGGTGGGGAAGTCGGGCGCAGGCACCAGCTCGATCAGCTCGTCGACGCTCGCCTCGGGCCGGCGCAGCAGCAGCAGGCAGGCCTCGACGATCTCCGACAGGTTGTGCGGCGGGATGTTGGTCGCCATGCCGACGGCGATGCCCGAGCTGCCGTTGATCAGCAGGTTCGGGATCTTCGCCGGCAGCAGCAGCGGCTCCTTCTCCGAGCCGTCGTAGTTCGGACCGAAGTCGACCGTCTCCTTGTCGATGTCGGCGAGCAGCTCGTGCGCGATCTTCGCGAGGCGCACCTCGGTGTAGCGCATCGCCGCCGCGCTGTCGCCGTCGACCGAACCGAAGTTGCCCTGGCCGTCGACGAGCAGGTAGCGCATCGAGAAGTCCTGCGCCATCCGCACGATCGTGTCGTAGACCGACTGGTCGCCGTGCGGGTGGTACTTGCCGATCACGTCCCCGACGATACGGGCCGACTTCTTGTACGGCCGGTTCCAGTCGTTGTTCAGCTCGTGCATCGCGTAGAGGACGCGACGGTGCACCGGCTTCAGGCCGTCGCGCACGTCGGGCAGCGCGCGCCCCACGATCACGCTCATCGCGTAATCGAGGTACGAGCGTCGCATCTCCTCTTCGAGACTGACCGGCAGGGTTTCCTTGGCGAATTGGTCCATGGGGGTCGCGCGGCGGCGAAATCGGATAAACCTTTGAATTTTAAACCATTTGGAATGTGCTCTAATCCGGCGGCTCGCGACGGCCCCGCCGGTGCCCGGCGAGGCGCGCCACGCCTCGTTCCGCGGGCACGGCAGGTACCCGAGCGCAGCGCGCAGGCGCAGGTCCGGGCGCCTGCCCCGCCGCCCACTGCCGACCGAGCCGCCCCGCCATGCCCGACGCCCCCGCCCCGACGCAGCTGATCGTCCCGCGCTGGATCGCGCCGGTCGAGCCCGAGACCGTCGTGCTCGCCGACCACGCGGTCGTGGTCCGGGAAGGCCGGATCGAAGCGGTGATGCCGGCCGCCGAGGCCGCGCGGCGCCACCCCGACGCGGCGGCGACGCACCTGCCCGGCCACCTGCTGGTCCCGGGCCTGGTGAACCTGCACACCCACGCCGCGATGAGCCTGCTGCGCGGCGCGGCCGACGACCTGCCGCTCGAGCGCTGGCTGCGCGAGCGGATCTGGCCGCTCGAGGCGGCGCTGGTGTCGGACGACTTCGTCCACGACGGCACGGTGCTCGCGTGCCGCGAGATGCTGCGCGGCGGCATCACCACGTTCAGCGACATGTACTTCTTCCCCGAGGCGACCGCCCGCGCGGCGCTGTCGATGGGGATGCGCGTGCGCGTGGGGATCATCGTGATCGACTTCCCCAGCGCCTATGGCAGCGGACCGGCCGACTACCTCGCCAAGGGCCTGCGGCTGCGCGACGCGCTGCGCCACGAGCCGAGGGTGGGCTTCACGCTCGCGCCGCACGCGCCGTACACCGTGTCCGACGACGCTTTCGCCGAGGTGGCGAAGCTGTCGGCCGAACTGCAGCTGCCGGTTCACGTGCACCTGCACGAGACCGCGCAGGAGGTCGCCGAGCACGTCGCGCGCCACGGCGTCCGGCCGATCGACCGCCTCGCGCGCCTCGGCCTGCTCGGCCCCGAGCTGATCGCCGTGCACGCGGTGCATCTCACCGAGTCCGAGATCGCGCGGCTGGCCGCTCACGGCGCCTCGGTCGCCCACTGCCCGCACTCGAACCTGAAGCTCGGCAGCGGCATCGCGCCGGTGCCCCGGATGCTCGAGGCCGGCATCAACGTCGGCATCGGCACCGACGGGTCGGCCAGCAACAACCGGCTGGACCTGCTCCTCGAGACCCGGACCGCCTCGCTGCTGGCCAAGGGCACGAGCGGCGACGCGGCGGTCTTCGGCGCGCACCGCGCCCTGCGTGCCGCGACCCTCGGCGGTGCACACGCCCTCGGGCTGGGCGATGCCATCGGCAGCATCGTGCCGGGCAAGTGGGCGGACCTGGTCGCGGTCGACCTGTCCGACCCGGATCTGCAACCGGTCCACGACCCCGTTTCACAATTGGTCTTCGCAGGCGGTCGCGAGCGGGTGACGGACGTCTGGATCGGCGGCGAGCCTGTTGTCGTGAAGCGACAAATGGTCGGCACACGGGCTTTGGACACGGTCTCGGAGGTTCTAGGCCGGTATGCCGTGTGGCACAATCGCTTGGGCAAAATCGTGCCGGAAGCCGCTTGATGCGTGCATCTTCGCGGGCCTCGGGTTGCTACGTTTGCCCTGGAACCGCGGTTGGTGTCGTCGTCAGGCGGGGTCAGGGACGCTTTGCCGTGGGGGGTGGCTCCGATACACTGCTCCGCAGGCGTCGCAAGGCGTTGATTTTTCTGATGTGAGTCATCTCACCGAGAGGAGAAACATGAAGAAATCGGTCAAGTTGGGGGCCCTTGCAGCGACCGCGCTGCTGGCCGCCTGCGCGACGGGCGGGACGAGTGCTCCCCGCCAGGTCGTCGCCAAGGCGAACCAGTACGGGTACGTGCAGAGCCCGGACGGCGGTGTCGTGACCACGCCGTTCTCGGACCCGAACAGCCCCTTCGGCCTGTGCCTGCGCACGCCGTTCTGGGATCCGTCCAACGCACAGACGGGCTGCAACCAGGACCTGATTCCGAAGCCGCCGCCCCCGCCCGCGCCGGCCGCGCCGCCGCCGCCCCCGCCGCCGCCCGCCGTCGTCCCGGCGGTCAAGCCCCCGCCGCCCCCGCCGCCGGCTCCGCCGAAGCCGACCAGCGAGAAGGTGACGTTCGCGGCCGACACGTTCTTCGACTTCGACAAGGCCGTGCTGAAGCCGGAAGGCAAGGCGAAGCTGGATGACCTGACCTCGAAGATCAAGGGCATCACGCTGGAAGTGATCATCGCCGTGGGTCATACCGACGCCGTGGGCTCCGATGCGTACAACCAGAAGCTGTCGCTGCGCCGCGCGGAGGCCGTCAAGGCCTACATGGTGAGCAAGGGCATCGAAGCCAACCGGGTCTACACCGAAGGCAAGGGCGAGAAGCAGCCCGTCGCCGACAACAAGACCGCGGAAGGCCGTGCCAAGAACCGCCGCGTGGAGATCGAGGTCGTCGGTACCCGTCCGATCAAGCGCTGATCGGTCACCGAGACCCGCGGAGCCCCTCGGGGTTCCGCGCTCCGGACGCCCCGCCTCGTGCGGGGCGTTTTCTTTTCGGGCGCCGCACTGCTCCCGCCTGTCCGACCCGGGGCATCCGGAGCACGCGGCCGGCGGTCCGTAGAATGGCGATCCGACCAGGACGTTTCACGATGAGCGCATCTCCCGCCGACACCGCCCCGCCGATCAACGCCGATGACGCGGAGATCGCCAAGTTCCAGGCCCTCGCCGCCCGCTGGTGGGACCCGAGCTCCGAGTTCAGGCCGCTGCACCAGATCAACCCGCTGCGGCTCGGCTGGATCGAGCGTCTCACCGGCGGCCTCGCCGGCCGGCGCGCGATCGACGTCGGCTGCGGCGGCGGCATCCTCGCCGAGGCGATGGCGCGACAGGGCGCGACGGTCACCGGCATCGATCTCGCCGACAAGCCGCTGAAGGTCGCCGAGCTGCACGGCCTGGAGTCCGGCGTCGCGGTCACCTACCGGAAGATCGACGCCGAGGCGATGGCGGCCGAGGCGCCGGGCACGTTCGATGTCGTCACCTGCATGGAGATGCTCGAGCACGTGCCCGACCCCGCGTCGACGGTCGCCGCCTGCGCACGGCTCGCGAAGCCGGGCGGCTGGGTGTTCGCCTCCACGCTGAACCGCAATCCCAAGTCGTTCCTCTTCGCGATCGTCGGCGCCGAATACGTGCTGAACCTGCTGCCGCGCGGCACCCACGAGTACGCGAAGTTCATCCGGCCCTCGGAGCTCGCCACCGCGGCGCGACGCGCCGGACTGGAGCAGCAGGCGATGATCGGTCTCACCTACAACCCGATCACCCGCGCGTATCGGCTGGCGGACGGCGACGTCAGCGTCAACTACATGGTCGCCTTCAGGCGGCCCGAATGAGCGCGCCCGCAGCGGCCGCCGCCCTGCTCCGTCGATCGGGCGCGGTCTTCTTCGACCTCGACGGCACGCTCGCCGACACCGCGGCCGACCTCGCCGCGCCGGTCAACGCGATGCGCATCGAGCGCGGCCTCGAACCGATGCCGCTCGACGCGCTGCGCCCGTTCGCGTCGATGGGCGCGCGCGGGCTGATCGGCGCGGGGCTCGGCGTGCGCAAGGAGGATCCGGCCTTCGAGCCCCTGCGCGTCGAGTTCCTTGCGCGCTACGAGGCCGCGATGGTGGTCCACACGCGACTGTTCGACGGTGTGCCCGAGCTGCTCGACACGCTCGACGGCGCGGGCGTGCGCTGGGGCGTCGTCAGCAACAAGGTCGAGCGCTACGTGCGGCCGATCCTGTCCGCGCTCGGGGTGCTCGAGCGCTCGGCGACCGCGATCGGCGGCGACACGACGCCGTTCGCGAAGCCGCACCCCGAGCCGCTGCTGCACGCGGCACGGCTCGCAGGCGTCGACGCCGCCCGGTGCGTCTACGTCGGCGACGACCTGCGCGACATCCAGGCCGGACGCGCGGCCGGCATGCGGACCGTGGCAGCCGCCTACGGCTACTGTGGCGCCGACGACCCGCCCCACCGCTGGGGTGCCGATGCGCTGGTCGCACACCCGGGCGAGCTGCTCGCCCTGCTGCGGGCGGCGGACTGACGGGGTGGGCGCGCGGTCGACTAGAATCGTCCGACCCCCCGAGCCGCCGCCGCCCTTGACCCGCCCGCCCCCTCCGTCCGGCTTCGCCCCGTCCCGCCGACGCGGCGACGCGCGCACGCAGGGCGGGCGTGCCGCGCGTGCCCTGCTGTGGGCGCTCGCGGCGCTCGTGCTGATCGCCGGCGCGGTGCTCGCAGCGCTCACCTGGGG
The DNA here is from genome assembly GCA_046046245.1 of Pseudomonadota bacterium. Lineage (GTDB taxonomy): Bacteria > Pseudomonadota > Gammaproteobacteria > Burkholderiales > Burkholderiaceae_E > UBA4615. Next base: position 25,059 of record JBJOKE010000070.1, read on the forward strand.
CCCCAACCTCGCACGCGATCGGATCGCGGCCTACTTCTCGGGCGTGCTCGGCCGCGAACTGGCGATCGGCCACATCGACGTCTCGCCGTTCGCCGGCATCATCGTGCTCGACGAGGTCTCGCTCGCGTCTGCCGAGCCCGGTCGGCCCACCGCGCGCCTGAAGCGGTTCACCGTCGGCATCGACCCGTGGTCGCCGCTGACGGGCGTGATCGTGATCCGCGAGGTGAAGCTCGACGCGCCCGCGCTGCGGCTGGTCCGCACCGCGCCCGATCGGCTCGACGTGATGGAGATCGCCGAGCGTTTCGCGAACCGCCCCGCGTCGACCCGCAAGACCGACTGGCGGGTCGACCGCATCACGATCGCCGACGGACGGGTGGACCTCGAGGACCGCGTGGTCGGCAAGGCGACCGCGCTGACGGGGCTCGCGCTGCAGGCCGAGGGCCTGACGAACCAGGACGCACACGTCGAGCGACCGGCCACCCTGGCGGCGACGCTCGCGGTGGACGGCCGTCCGGCGACGCTGGAGGCACGCGCGACGCCGTTCGCGCCACGACCGGTCTACGGCGGCGCGCTGACCCTCGATGCGCTGCCCGTCGACGCACTGCGGCCCTACCTCGTCCTGCCGCCGGACATCGGCGCCATCGCAGGGTCGGTCTCGTTCGACCTGGGTGCGACGTGGCGTGCGGGCCTGAAGCCCGCCGAGGCGCTCGACATCGAGGGGCGCGTCTCGCTCGACGGCCTGACCGTGCACGACGCGGCCGGCGCCGAGCGCCTGGCCGCGTCCTCGCTGGCCGTGGCGCTCGCCGCCTCGCAGCCGCTCGGCGGCGCCGTGCACGTGACCGAGCTGCGGCTGCGTGCGCCGAAGGCGACGCTGGGCCGTGCGGCGGACGGGCGGCTCGACTGGCCGCGGGCGGAGACAGCCGGCTCGGCGGCCGCCGCGGCGGCTCCCGCAGCCACCGCCCCGCCCCCGAAGACCGGCCCGCGCTCGCTTCGCATCGACCGCATCCGGATCGACGACGGCACCATCGCCTGGTCCGACGCCGCGCTCGCCGCACCGCTCGCGCTCCGCGTCGCGCCGCTGACCGTGGCGTTCGACGGCATCGAGGTGCCCGACCTCGCGATGCCCGCGACGCTCCGGGGCACGGGCACGGTCGCCGCGACGGTCGACGGCGACGCGACGCTGACCGCCGCGCTCGAACTCGCCGGCGCCGCGGGCCGCGCACGCGCCGAGCTCGCGCGCATCGACGTGTCCCGCTTCGCGCCGCTCGCCGGCCCCGCGCTGCGCGTCGCGGTCGAGCAGGGACGCCTGGCGGCCCGGGCGACGGTCGACTGGCAGACCGGCGAGGCACCGTCCTGGTCGGTCTCCGACGCAGCCGCGGAACTGACCGGCGTGGCGGTCACCCGCGACGGGCGGCGCCCCGCCGCCTTCGACGCGCTGACGGTGTCCGGCGTCGCCGTCGATCCCGCGACGCGTCGCGTCGACATCGCGGCCGCGAAGCTGAGCGGCGCGACGCTGCAGGCCCGCCGCGGCCCGGACGGCCGGATCGATCTGCTCGACTGGTGGCAGCCGGTGGCGGTCCCGGCCGACGCGGCACCCGACGCGGTCCCGGTCGCGAAGGCGTCCTCGCCGCAGGGCGGCGCGCCGTCGGCGCCCCCCCCCGGCACCCGCTGGTCGCTCGCGCTCGCCCGCGCCGAGATCGCCGCCTTCGAGCTCGACTACGACGACAGGCTGATCGCGAAGACCCGCAAGCTGCCGCGCGCCCGGATCGACGCGATCGTCACGAACGTGACCACCGATCCGTCGGCTCGACTGCCCTTCGAGGCGAGCGTCGCGCTCGCCGACGGTTCGCGCCTCGCCGCCCGCGGCGCGCTGCGTCCCGTGCCGCTGGATCTCGACGCGCAGCTGCGGCTGCAGCGCTTCTCGGTCACCCACGTCGAGCCCTACCTCGCGCCCTACGTGAACGTCGCGCTCGCGAGCGGCCAGCTCTGGAGCAGCGGTCGCCTGCGGCTCACCGGCGCCCCGGGCGGCGGCATCGCGCGGATCGGCTGGGACGGCGAGTTCTCCGCCAACGAGTTCCGCGCGATCGATGCGGCGAGCGGCGACGACTTCCTGCGCTGGTCCGCGCTCGCGCTGCCGTCGGTCAAGGTCGACTGGAAGCCCGACCGGGTCGCCGACAGCCTGATCGAGATCGGCCAGGTCGCGTTCGTCGACTTCTATGCGCGGATCATCCTCGGCCCGGACGGCCGGCTGAACCTGTCGCGGGTCCTCGTCGATCCGGACGATCCGGACCGCGCGCGCTCGCTGACCGCGGCGCCCGCATCGGGGAGCCCGGCTGCGGCGGCGCGCGCGCGCCCGTCCGGCGAGGGCCCCACCACCGCCGACCGCGAGCGCGAGGTCACCACCGGCGCCGCGCCCGACCTGCGTCGCGACGACGGGGCCCGCAGCGCGACGATCGCCGGCGCGGGCGGTCCGCGTCCGACGGTCCGGGTCGGCACGGTACGCATCGCGAGCGGCAACGTCGCCTTCACCGACCTGTTCATCCGGCCGAACTACAGCGCCAACCTCACGCAACTGGTCGGCTCGATCGGCGCGATCGCGAGCGACCAGACCGCCCCTTCCGACGTGCTGATCACCGGTCGCGTCGACGACGACACGCCCCTGGAGATCACCGGCCTGGTGAACCCGCTGTCGCCGCGCAGCTTCATCGAGCTGCGCGCGGTCGCACGAGGCTTCGACCTGCCCAAGCTCAGCCCGTACTCCGGTCGCTGGGCCGGCTACGCGATCGAGAAGGGCAAGCTCACCGCCGACGTGCGCTACCGGATCGACGGCACGCAGCTGTCGGCCGAGAACCGGCTGACCATCAACCAGCTGACCTTCGGCGACAAGGTCGAGAGCCCCGACGCCACCAGCCTGCCGGTGCGGTTCGCCGTCTCGCTGCTGAAGGACCGCAACGGCAACATCGACCTCGACCTGCCGATCTCCGGCACCGTGACCGACCCGCAGTTCTCGGTCGGCGGACTGCTGTGGAAGGCGATCGGCAATCTCGTCGTCAAGGTCGTCACCTCGCCGTTCACCTTCCTCGCCTCGCTCGCCGGCGGCGACGCCGCGGCCGAGCTGAGCCACGTCGAGTTCCCGCCCGGCGGCGCCACGCTCGACGACGAGGACCGCAAGCGTCTCGACGCGCTCGCCCAGGCCCTCGAGCAGCGCCCCGGGCTGTCGGTCGAGATCGCCGGTTTCGGCGACCCGCGCAGCGACCGCGACGCGATGCAGCGCGAGCGTCTCGAACGCACGCTGAAATCGGCCAAGCTCGCCGCGATGCGGCGCGCGAACCCGGGCGCCGAGCTGCCGTCGCTCGCCGAGCTCGCGCTCGAGGAGGCCGAGCGTCCGGCGCTGCTCGTGCAGGCCTGGGTCGACGCGAAGCTCGACGCCGGCACCGCGGGCAAGGCCCCGGCGCCCGAGGAGATCGAGCGCCTGCTGCTCGAGCGCGCCGCCGTCGCGACCGAGGAGGTGAGGCAGGTCGCACAGCAGCGTGCACAGGTGGCCCGCGACTACCTGCGCGACCGGCGCGGCATCACCAACGACCGGCTCTACCTGCTCGCGCCCCGCGTGGCCGAGCCCGGCGACCCGCTGCCGCCGCGCCGGGCCGACTTCGCCGTCAAGTGAGGACCCCCATGGCCACGCCTTCGAACGACACGCACCGCAAGACCGTCGGCTACCTGCTCTGGCTGTTCGGCTTCACCGGTGCGCACCGCTTCTACTACGGCCGGCCGGTGACCGGGACGATCTGGTTCTTCACGCTCGGCCTGCTCGGCATCGGCTGGCTGATCGACCTGTTCCTGATCCCGTCGATGGACCGCGGCGCCGACCGCCGCTATGCGGCGGGCCGGATCGACTACAGCGTCGCATGGCTGCTGCAGACCTTCCTGGGCGTGCTCGGCCTGCACCGCTTCTACCTCGGCAAGTGGCCCACCGGCCTGCTGTGGCTGCTGACCGGCGGCCTCTTCCTCGTGGGCTGGCTCTACGACTTCTGGACGCTGAACGGCCAGGTCGACGAGATCAACCGGCGCGGCACGACGCGGGCCTGAGCGGCCCCGGGCCGGCACCGAGCCGGCCCCGGCCCCGGCAACGCCGCGGCCGCTCGACCGGTGGCGGCCCGCGGCGGGCGTCAGCGCCCGTCGAAGCTCGGCGGCCGCTTCTCGACGAAGGCCTTCGCCGCGCGCTTGTGGTCGTCGGTCTCGAAGCTGCGGATCATGTGGATCGCCTCGGCGTCGAGCGTCTCGGCGAGCGAGCCGCGCTGCGCGACGTTGAGGTTGCGCTTCATGTAGCCCACAGCCACCGTCGGCAGCGACGCGAGCTCGCGCGCCCAGGCGCCGGCAGCCGCGGCGAGCCCGTCGAAGGGCGAGAGCCGGTCGACCAGGCCGATGCGATGCGCCTCGTCGGCCATGACGACGCGGCCGGTGAAGTAGAGCTCGCGCGCCTTCGAGGCACCGACCAGGTGGGTCAGGAAGTAGCTGCCGCCGAAGTCGCCCGAGACGCCGATCTTCGCGAAGGCGGTGGTGAACTTCGCGTCGTCGGCCGCGATCCGCATGTCGCAGCCGAGCGCGAGCGACAGGCCGGCGCCGGCCGCCGGGCCGGGGATCACCGCGAGCGTGGGCTTGGGCATCTCGTGCAGCCAGCGGACCGCCTCCATCCGCATCCGCAGGTCGGTGACCTTCTGGTCGAAGGTGGGCTCGTCGGCCGCGTCGCCCGCGGCCCGCGCGGCGAAGCCCTTGACGTCCCCACCCGAGCAGAACGCGCGGCCCGCGCCGGTCAGCACCACCGCGCGGACCTTCCGGTCCACCGCGAGCCGCGGCAGCGCCTCGGCGAGCGCGAGCATCATCGGGCGCGACAGCGCGTTGCGCGAATCGGGGCGGTTCAGCGTCAGCGTCGCGACGCCGTCGGCGACGGTCTCGATCAGGTCCTGCGTCATGGGGTCTCCTCGTGTCGATGGCGGATCGGGATGGGCCCGAACATAGCCGATCCGCGCGCGCGGCGCTCGGCCTCGGCCGAGAATCCGCGCGCGCGCCGGGCTCAGGCCGCCACGTCGGACGGTGCCGGGAAGCCGTTGCGTCCGGGGAAGTCCGGCGCGAGCGCGCGCGCGTTCGGCATCTTCAGCCACAGCCTCAGCAGCCGCCGACGACGCTCGGGCTCGTCGAAGTCCTCGAAGCCGGTCCGCGAGTGCAGCACCGCATAGTTGTTCGCGAACTGCAGGTCGCCCGGCTCGAGCATCATGTCGAGCCGCACCGACGGGTCCTGCAGGATCGAATCGAACGCGTCGAGCGCCTCGAGCTCGACGCGCGACAGCGGCGCGCCGCGCAGCTCGTGGCCCAGCTCGATGTACTGCCGCAGGTAGCGGCAGCTGAGCTTGCCGGCGTGCACGCTGAAGATCGGCGACGCGGTGGGCTCGGGCTCGCCGAGGTGCGCGAACCACCAGGGCCGGTAGAGCAGGCCGAGGTACTCGGGGTGACGCTCGAGCATCGCGTTGTAGACCGCGGCCACGCTGACCAGGCTGCTGACGCCGCCCGACCTGGCCTTGCGCACGCTCAGCAGCCCCACCACGTCCGAGAGGTCGCCGTGGTACGGCAGGTAGCTGTTGGTCTGGTAGACCCGCGTCGACTTGTCCTTCGGATCGCCCACCGCCGCGACGACCGCCAGCAGCTCGCCCTTCGGGTTCTGCCGCACCGGCGTGCCGAGGTGCAGGCCCAGGCCGTACCAGAGCGCGTCGAGCTCGGCCGGCGTGTAGCGCGCGACCGGCAGGCCGCGCAGCAGCAGGAACCCGCGGCCGTTCTCCAGCTCGTCGGCATGGCGCGCGAGCTCGCCGGCGAACGCGGCGTCGATCGGGAAGTCCTCGCGGCCGAAGTCGGGGAATGTGCGGCCGCGCGCCCGCAGCGCGCGCAGCCCCGCATCGAGCGACGCGATCGCCGCCTCCGACAGCTCGTGCGACCACGACGGGTCGTCCTGCAACGCCTGTCCGGTCCAGGCGGCCGGTCCGGTGATGGGTCGGGTCAGCACGATGCCCACGTCCTCTGCTCCTCTGCATGCCGCGCCATCCGGCCCGGAAGGCCCGATCATCGCCGCTCCCGCGGCCACGCTCCAGCCGGCCTTCCACCACCGCACCCGCCGCACCGCCCGGCGGCCCGGGGCTTGAAATCCGGGCGAGCGTCTATACTTCCTCCCTGAACACCGGGGCCGACCTGGTTTCGACGTGGGTAGTGAAGCGTTTCAGTGCATGCCGAGGACTCTAGTGCCCTCGTTAATCCTTCTAGAAAACTTCAAACGCCAACGACGAGCGTTTCGCTCTCGCCGCTTAAGGCGTGAGCCGCTGCACCGGGTTGCCGATGGCCCGGGTCCCGCAAGGGACTGCAGCGTCATTCACATCGGATCGCGACCGGGCGGGTCACTTGGCCGGGAGCAAAAAAATAGGTGACTGGTCTTCTTCCTAGCCTGCCCGTCGGCGCGGTGGAAGACGAGATCCAAACGACGCGGCTAAGCATGTAGATCGGTCACGTAGAAGACTTGCGGACGCGGGTTCGATTCCCGCCGGCTCCACCAGTACCTCGGGCCCAGAGTCATCTCTGGGCCCGTTTCTTTCTTGCGGGTTGCCCGAGGGAAAGCCGCCTGTGCCTCAGGACGGCCCCGGGCACCGTCGCGCCGAAATCATGTGGCGCAATCGGATGGTCGATCGACGCCGATTGCCAATGCTCCGGCCTCCTCGCGCGCCCACACTGACGGGCAAGGAGAACGACCGTCATGAGCAGATCCGTCTTGATCACCGGTGCGTCCAGCGGAATCGGCAAGGCCAGCGCCCGGCGGTTCCAGGCCGAGGGCTGGAACGTCATCGCCACCATGCGCTCACCCGAGCTCGAGACCGAGTTGAACGCCTTGGACCGTGTCCTGGTGACCCGCCTGGACTTGCTCGATGTCTCGTCCATCGGGATCGCCGTCGACGCGGGCCTCAGGCGTTTCGGCCGCATCGATGCGCTGCTGAACAACGCAGGCTACGGCGCCTATGGTCCGCTGGAAGCCACGCCGCTGGAGAAGGTGCGCCGGCAGTTCGACGTCAACGTCGTGGGCGTGCTCGCCGCGACCCAGGCGGTGCTGCCGCACTTCCGCCGTCAGCGCAGCGGCGTGATCGTCAACGTCTCGTCCATCGGCGGGAAGATCACCTTTCCCCTGGGCTCGCTGTACCACGGCACCAAGTTCGCCGTGGAAGGCCTGTCCGAGGCGCTGCACTATGAACTCCTGCCCATCGGGGTACGCGTCAAGATCGTCGAGCCGGGCATGGTCAAGACCGACTTCGCCGGCCGCTCTTTCGACTTCAGCAACGACGAGGGGCTGTCGGAGTACCAGCCCCTCGTCGGGGCCTTCATGTCGGCGCTGGGCCCCATGGCCACCCACGCGTCGCCCGCGGAGCGGGTGGCCGACGTGATCTACCGCGCGACGGTCGATGAATCGGATCAGCTGCGCTACGAAGCCGGGCCCGACGCCGAGCACATGCTGGCCGCCCGCCGCGCTGCCGACGACGCCACCTTCATCGGTGGTGTGAGGGCCCAGTTCGGGCTGAGTGGCGTTCGCATTCCCGGGTCCTGACATCGCCTGCATGCGCATCGCCACGTCCTCCACTTACGCGCTGGGCTCCACCTGGCGCCCGCTCCTGAAGGACCTGGGGGTATCGCCGGCCGACGTGCTGCGCCGGGCCGGCTTGCCGGAGGACTTGCTCTCGCGCCCGGAGGTCCGCCTGGAGGCGAGGGAATTCCATCGCTTCTGGGGTGGGCTGGAAGCGGAGTTGGCAGATCCGCTCTTCCCGCTGCAGGTGTGCCGGGCCGCGCGCGGCGAAACCTTCTCGCCGGCACTGTTCGCGGCCCTGTGCAGCCCGAACTTCCTCATCGCGGTCCAGCGGATCGCCCGCTACAAGGCGCTGGTCGCACCGATGCAGCTCGACGTCGTGGAAGGTGCCGATCAGGTGGTCCTGGACCTGGGCTGGCCGGATCCCCATCAGCAACCGCCGTCCTCGCTCGCCGTCACCGAACTCCTGTTCTTCGTGGGGCTGGCCCGCATGGGCACGCGCGAGATGTTGCGGCCCGTCTGGGTGACCACGACAGCGCCGCCCAGCCCTGCGTCCGCCTACACGGAATTCCTGGGAGTGGGCATCCGGAGAGGGCCCCGTCACCAGGTCGCCTTTGCTCGCGCGGACGTCCGTCGTCCGTTCCTGACGACCAACGAGGGCCTGTGGGCCGCCTTCGAACCGGAGCTGCGCACGCGCCTGGCCGAGCTGGAGGCGGGGGTGACGGTCGGGCAGCGCGTGCGGGCTGCCCTGCTGGAAGCGCTGCCCAGCGGCCAGTGCGACATGGGCAAGGTGTCGTCCAAGCTCGCGATCAGCCGGCGGACGCTGCAGCGACACCTCGCGGCCGAGGGACTGCGCTATGCCGACCTGCTGAAGGAGACCCGGCATGCGCTGGCCCGGCACTACCTGGTCAGGACCGAACTGCCCGTCGCCGAGATCGCCTTCCTGCTCGGATTCGAGGAGCCGAATTCGTTCTATCGGGCCTTCCGGGCCTGGACACGTCAGACGCCGGAGGCAGCCCGAAGGCAGGGCAAGTCCGACTCGGACCCACCTGTCACGACTTCTGTGCTGCACTGGAAACATGACGTTCCAGCGTGGATGCAGGAGCCTGGGAAACGCTGAGAGGCAGGCCCAGAGCAGGCCACAGCCTCAGTCGCGAAAGCGCGCCCGGCGCGATGCCGCGATGCCCGATCAGCCGGCCGCGCGGCGATACACCTCCGCCAGCCGCCGCTGGATGTCCTTGTAGCGGGCGAACGCATCGTCGTACAGCGCCCGCGCCCCGGGGTCGGGCACATGGAGCGCCGCCTCGTCGTCCGGCCCGATCGCGGGGACCGACGACGGGTCGTCGAACACGCCCAGTCCCACCAGCGCGAGCAGCGCCGCCCCCGCCGACGAATCGGCGAGCGGCTCGGCGCGGACCGGGCAGTCGAGGACCGACGCGACGATCTCGCTCCATACGCGGCTCTTCGCACCGCCGCCGACCAGCCTCACGCCGGACAGCGCGAAGCCGCGCTCCTGCAGCACGGAGAGCGCGTCGCGCAGCGCGAAGCTCGTGCCTTCGTAGACCGACCGGGCCAGGTCCGCGCGACCGTGGTTCAGGCCCAGACCGACGAAGCTCGCACGCAGATCGCCGTCCCAGTAGGGGCAGCGCTCGCCCGACAGGTACGGATGGAAGAGCACGCCGTTCGATCCGGGCGGCGACGCTTCGGCCAGCGCCGACCACTGCGCGAAATCCGGCGCCTCCCCGTCGCCGGTCATCAGCGAGCACGCCCATGCGACCGCGGTCGCGCAGGTGTTCGTGCCCGCCTGCGACAGCCAGTACGGCGCGATCGGATACGGATACGAGATCAGCTTCGGGTGCACGCGCGCGGGGCTGGAGATGCCGTGGATGCCGCCGGCGCTGGCCAGGCGGATCACGCATTCGCCCTCTCGCCGAACGCCCGCCGAGAAGGTCTCGGCCGTGCTGTCCATCGTCCCGTTGAAGACGCGCGTTCCGGCGTGCAGGCCCAGCAGCGACGCGGGCTCCGGAAGCAGGCGGCCGATCTCGGCCGCGATGGGCAGCACCGGCGGGATCTGCGCGACGGACAGACCCGCGAACGCGCACAGGCGCTCGGACCATCGCCCTGTCGCGACGTCGAGCAGCAGCGCCGAGACCGCGGCGGCGGGATCGGTCGCCCGCTCGCCGGTCAGTAGGAACGCGAGGTGGTCCTTCGACAGCAGCAGGTGCCGCGTCCGATCCAGGCTGCGCGGATCGTGGCGACGGATCCATGCGAGGTGGGAGAGGGTCCAGGTGGGCGTCGGCCAGTTGTTGCCGATCGAGAACACCTCGTCGCCCGCGGCGTCCCCGATCTCGCGCGCCTCCGCCTGCGAACGCTGGTCGTGCCACAGGATGGCCGGGCGCACGGGCTCGCCGGCGGCATCGAGCAGCACGCCCACGTGGGCGGCGCTGGTGACGGCCAGGCCCCGCACGCGGGACGGATCCAGCCCGAGGCGCGAGAGGAGGCGCCGACAGGCGAGCGCCAGCGCCGGCAGCCAGCTCGTCGGGTCCTGCTCGGCCCAGGCCGGTCGGGGCACGCGGGTCGGATAGCCCTCGCTCTCGATGCCGAGCACGCGCCCGGCATCGTCGAGCGCGCAGACCTTGCCGGAACTCGTGCCGACGTCGAATCCGAGGACGACGCCGCCGCGCGTCTCGAGGCGCTTCGGAATCGACATCGGGATCGGCTCGTGCGGGATGAGTCAGCCCCGAGCCCGTCGGCTCGCGAGATTGTGGATGTGGACGTGCGAGCCACACCGTATCACGGTCGTGGCGACGCCGATGGCCTCGCCGTACTTGTGGACCACGGTTCCGGCAGGCATGTCGCGCAGGGCGATCTTGTGGCAGGCCGGCACGTTCTCGGCGACCGTCAGGGACTGCGCCTCGCCGCTGCCCGCGACGGAACACACGAAGCCGGGGCTCAAGGCCTGCAACGCGACGGCGACGTCATCGCGCGGATGCAGGCGCAGTGCCTGGCGGCCGCTCACAGCGCCTCTCCGATGCGGCTGACCACCTCGTCGCCCTCGTCGAGCACCTCGCCCCAGGTGAGGCTGCCCGAGGCCACCTCCAGCAGCGTCGCCAGCAGCTCACGCGCCGCCTGCGAGGTATCGAGGGTACCGAGAAGGACGCCGCTGGCATCGAAGTCCAGCTGCTGCGTCAACGCCGCGCCTGCCGCAGGATTCGCCGACAGCTTGATCGTGGGCGCCAGCCTGCTCACGTAGCTGTTGCCGACGCCGGTGGAGAACAGGACGATCTGCGCACCCGAGGCGACGAGGCCCGACAGGGACTCGGGAGAATAGGCCGGCCCCTCCATGGCGAAGAGTCCCGGCCGGTCGATGCGTTCGCCCATCTGCACGACACCGTCGATGGCCCTGGACCCGCTCTTGGCGATGGAGCCCAGGGACTTCTCCTCGATGGTCGAGATGCCCGCGGCGACATTGGTCGGATTGGGGTTGTCCCCGACCAGGTCGACGCCGTTGCGCACCGCCAGCTGCTCGCGGCGACGGACCGCGCCGACCAGCGCGTCGCCGACCTCCGGCGACGCGGCCCGGCGAGCGAGCAGGTGCTCGGCCCCCAGCCATTCCATGGTCTCGCCGAACACCACGCGGCCGCCGGCATCGACCAGGGTGTCCACGACCCGGCCGATCAGGGGGTTGGAGACGATGCCCGAGCTCGGATCGGAGCGCCCGCACTTCACCCCCAGGAACAGCGCCGAGAGCGGCGCCCGGACGCGGCGCTGTCGCGAGAGGTCGCGCAGCAGACCCGCGCCGATGCGCAGGGCCCGATCCGAGAGGACCAGCGCATCGTGGTCGCAGTCGTCCAGGCACAGTGCCCGGGCCGGCCTGCGGTGAGCCGATACCGCAGCGAGGAGTTCCTGCAGCCTGGGCCCGTCGCTGCCGATCAGCAGGACCGCGCCCACGTTGGGGTGAAGGCAGAAACCCTCGATGGAGCGGATCAGCAGCTCGCGATCCGCGCCCATCAGGCCGCCCCAGTAGGGGAGGAGGACGAGGCGCGCCAGCGGCAGGGCCTGCGCCACGCGGCGCGCGGCGGGCCCGGTCAGGTGCCCCACCGACAGGATGAGGAGGTAGTTGCGCACCCCCACGCAGCCGTCCGCGCGAACGTAGCCGGGAAAGCCGTCGATCGTCGTGGACCCGTTCGCGTTCATGGGGCGTGCGATCTCAATCGAGCTTGATGTTCGCCTCCGTGACCACCTTGCTCCACTTCGCGGCGCTGCGGTCCAGCGCGGCCCTGAACTGGTCGGGCGTCAGACTGCGGCCGGGATCCGCCGAGAGCTCCGTCCAGCGCTTGCGCACGTCCGGCAGGTTGATCACCTGCGTGATCTCCCGATGCAGCAGCGCCACGATGTCCGCGGGCGTGCCGGCGGGCAGGAAGATGGCGTCCTCGGACGTGGCCTCGAAGCCGGACGCGACCGACTCGGCCAGCGTGGGGACGTTGGGCAGGCTCGCCACTCGCCTGGAGGAGGTGACGGCGAGCACACGGAGGCGCCCTTCGGCGATCGCCGGCATGGCCGGCGGCGTGCCGATGAACATCATGTCCATCTGACCGCCCAGGACATCGACCAGCGCCGCGCCCCCGCCGCGATACGGCACGTGCTGCATGCGCGTGCCGGCGGACTCGTTGAGCAGCATGATCGCCAGGTGCGTGATCGAGCCGGCTCCGGCCGACGCCATGTTCAGTCCGCCGGGCCGCTGCTTCTCGCGCGCGATCACGTCCTGGATGGACTTCAGCGACGACCCGGAGGCGGTGACCATCAGCAGCGGCGACGAGGCGATCTCGACGACCGGGATCAGGTCCGACGCCTTGTAGGGCAGCTTCGGATACAGCGCCGGGGACAGGTCGTAGATGCCGACGCTGCCCAGCAGCAGCGTATGTCCGTCGGGCGCCGACTTGGCGACATGGTCCGCCCCGATGATGCCGCCGGCGCCCACGCGGTTCTCCACGACCACGGGCTGGCTCAGGCGCTCGGCGAGCTTCTGCGCGATGGTCCTGGCGAAGATGTCCGATGCGCCGCCCACCGCGTAGGGCACGACGATCCGCAAGGGCTTCGTCGGAAAATCCGCCGCGCCGGCACTCGGGGTGCCGGCGAGCAGGGTCAACCCCGCGACGAGCCAGAGGGCGAGCTTCGAGCGATGCATGGGTGGGTTCCTTGGAGATGCGAGAGGACGGACCTGCCGGCGCTTCGCCCGACCCTCACGGACGCCCTCGCGATTCGGTAATCTGGGGCGTGGCCGATTCTAGGAACGGGGCCGGCCGCCGAGGTAGTCGGATTTTCTTGGCACCTGATCAGCACCCCTTATTGCCCGACTCGAGACGATCTCGGGGATGCACATGAACGCTGCCCTGCTGCAGCTGCGCCTCAAGCACCTGCAACTGCTCGAACTGATCCATGCCACGGGATCGCTGCGCCGCGTCGCGGCCGAACTCTGCGTGACGCAACCCGCCGTCAGCGCGATGCTCAAGGACCTGGAGCGTGCGTTCAGCAACCAGCTCGTGACGCGCGACAGCCAGGGAGCCCGGCTGACGGAAGCCGGACACGCGCTGCGCGTGCGGCTCGGCGCCCTGCTCGACGAGCTGCGGATCGCTTCGGGCGACATGGAGAGCCACGCGCCGCTGCGCCTGCGGGTCGGGGCGATGATGGCCTCGATGTTCGACCTGATCCCGCGCGCGATCCTCCGGATGTACGCATCGCATCCGAGATCCGAGGTCCGGATCAAGGGCGGATCCATCGAACAGGTCGTGCAGGCCCTGCTGCACAACGAGGTGGATTGCGTGGTCGGTCGCCTGGACGGGCTGGACCTCGACGCCGAGACGCGCGAGACGCTGGTGGAGGAGCCGCTGCTGCCCATGCCGCTCGGGATCGCATGTGCACCCGGACACCCGCTGGACGCGCAGGGCGGGACCGTGGCCTGCGAGCGCCTGCTCGCCTACGAATGGGTGCTGATGCCGCCCGGCAGTCAGGCACGCACGGCGCTTGTCGCGGCCATGGGCGAGCGGGGCCATCACGGACTGCGGCCGATGGTGGAGTCCGAGTCCCTCGTCGCCAACTTCCACATGGTGGCGAACTCGACGTGGCTGACCGTGGCGCCGCGCTCGGCCATCGCGCTCTACCGCGACATGGGCGTCGTGACCGAGCTCGCGATCGACTTCCCCCTCGCGGTGTCTCCGATCGCCTTCCTGTGTCACCGGGTCAAGCAATCGCAGCCCGGGGTGCGGCTGTTCAGGCAGTCGGTGCAGGGCGTCGCCCGCGAGATGGCGGACCTGCACGGCGGGGCGCCGGGGCACGAGCCCGCGCCATCGGAGCACCGATGAGCCGTGCCTGCGCGGTGCCATCGGCGCGGGATCGGCGCCGGGGCGCTTCGGAACCCGACCCGTCCCGGCCCGCTCGGACTCTCAGCCGGCCAGCGCCTTCATCTCCCGATACAGGTCCGCCTTCCCCTCGAAGCCGATGCCCGGCAGCTCCGGCAGCATCACGTGGCCGTCCTCGACCTTCGTGCCGTCGGGAAAGCCGCCGAAGGGCTGGAACAGGTCCGGATACGACTCGTTGCCGCCGAGGCCCAGCCCCGCCGCGATGTTGAGCGACATCTGGTGGCCGCCGTGCGGGATGCAGCGGGCGGGCGACCAGCCGTGCTCGCGCAGCATGTCGAGCGTGCGCAGGTACTCGACGAGGCCGTAGCTCAGCGCGCAGTCGAACTGCAGCCAGTCTCGGTCGGGGCGCATGCCGCCGTAGCGGATCAGGTTGCGCGCGTCCTGCATCGAAAACAGGTTCTCGCCCGTCGCTATCGGGTTTTTGTAGTACTCGCGCAGGGTCGCTTGCAGCTCGTAGTCCAGCGGGTCACCGGCTTCTTCGTACCAAAACAAATCGTACTGCGACAAGGCCTTGGCGTAGGCGATGGCGGTGTCCAGGCCGAAGCGGCCGTTGGCATCCACACACAGGCGCTGGCCGTCTTGCAGCACCTGCATCACCGCATCGATGCGACGCAGGTCGTCATCGAGCGACGCGCCGCC
>JBJOKE010000045.1:0-89386 GCA_046046245.1 Pseudomonadota bacterium
TGGAAAGGGGTCTCGCAGACGGCGACGACGGGCAGGCCGCCGACGGTGTCGACGCGTGCCTGGATCAGGTCGTAGAGGAAGATGTCGGGCAGGAAGAAGATCGAGGCGGTGGTGTCGCGCAGTTCGTCGAGCAGCTTCAGGATGCGGGGCTGCGAGGCCATCGGCAGTGCGATGTAGATCTGGTCGACGCGGTTCGCGCGGACGAAGTCGGCCACCGAGGACAGCCGCCCGTGGATCGGTGCCTCGAGCTCGCCACCCAGCCGGTCGGCCTCGCGGTCGTCGAAGAACGCGCTGACTCGGATCTGCGAGATCGGGTCGGCGACCACCTGGCGGGCGAGTGCGCGGCCCATGCCGTTGGCGCCGATGACGACGGCGACCTGCTCGCGGCGCAGCGCGACCAGGCGGGGCAGCACCCAAGGCGTGAGCAGGTGGACCGCCGCCTGGGCCAGCGGGGTCGCGATGACCCAGGCGGCCACGAGGTTCGGATCGAAGGCCCGGATCATGTCGGTGGCGAGGCCGAGCGCGAGCAGCACGGCGACCACCAGCGCCCAGGTCGAAGCGATGCGTCGGACGACCGCGCGCGGCTGGCGCATGAACGCGAGTTCGCCGGGGTAGGTGAGCGCGAATGCGAAGACGCCGAGCAGCGCGACGTCGCGCGACAGGTCCCCCCCCGCGAGCGCGTTGATGCCGAACAGGCAGGCCACCGCGATCAGCGGGTCGGCAACCCGGCCCAGGGTGCCCAGGATGCTGCGACCCCCCGTCCGCACCTGAGCGGTCGGGACGGGCAGGCTACGGGGCAGTTGTGCGGCCATCGTGTGTTGGATTCGCTGCGGGAAGCTGGTAGGTTTCGGGCTGCCGAAACGGGGCCCACCGATCATCGGTCGCAATCGACCGTTCGCGTGTGCGATTGTTCTCAACCGCCTCCAGGACCAAGATGCCCACGTCACCTCTCCTGCACCGGATCGCGGCCGGCGCGATCGCTGCGACGCCGCTGCTGACCCTCGCCCAGCCGGTCTCGATGCCTACCCAGGTCAGCGACGTGCTGAGCTTCGAGGCCGCGGCGAGCGTCGAGAACCGCAGCAACCTGTTCCGCACCCCGGTCGGCACGCGCGACACGCTCTTCCGCGGCCTGCTGGGCGCGCGCTTCGAGCGCGAGGTGAGCCTCCAGCGCTTCACGCTGTACGGCAACGTGCAGCCGGTGAAGTACCTCGACAATTCGCAGTACGACTACCTGGGCTACAACTTCGGCGGCCGCTGGGACTGGGAGGTCGGCCGCCCGGTGTTCGGCACGGTGCTCGCCAACTACCTGCACGACCAGTCGGCGTTCGATGTCGTCGGCGCCCGGGTCAACAACCTGCGCGACCTGGTCACGCTGCGGGCGCTCGCCGGCTTCCGGATGACGCAGAGCTGGGCCCTGATCGGCGCGGTCGACTACCTCAGCCTCGACAACTCGGCGCTGTCGGTGCGGCCGGCCAACTTCAACGCCAACGGCGTCGAGGGCGGGGTCCGGTACTACCCGGGTTCGGCCATCGACATGGACTTCGTCTACCGGCGCGAGAACGGCAACTACCCGAACCGGCAGGTGTTCGACGCCAACGGCAACCTGCTGCCCGCGGCGATCGACAACGCCTACTCCCAGGACGCGCTGCTCTGGCGCCTGAACTACCGGCCGAACGAGGCGACCCGCTACGGCGGCACGATCGGGTACACGCGCCGCAACTACGAGACGCTGGCACAGCGGAACTTCTCGGGCATCACCGGGCGCTTCGACATCGAGTTCCCGCTCAGCGGCGCGATCACGATGCGGGGCGCGATCTTCAACAGCATCGACATGGCCGAGTTGCTGAACGCCAACTACACCCGATCGACGGGCTTCAGCCTGCGTCCGACCTGGGGGCTGACGGCGCGGGTGTCGCTCGAGGGCGTGCTCGACTACAGCGTGCGTCGCTTCGAGGGCGATCCGGGCTTCGTGATCACCGGCGCCCCGGTCAGGCAGGACAAGCTCACCGACCTCGGCCTCCGGGTCAACTACGAGCTGGCGCGCCGCATCTTCCTCTACGGGGAGCTGCGTCGCCTCGACCGCACGTCGAACTACGCCGGCAACGACTTCACCGACAACTGGTTCGGCGTGGGCGTGCGCGCCGCGTTCTGACCGGAGCGCGCCGCGCCGGGCTCGGCCGGTGTGGCGCGTTGCGGATTCGGTCACGCGGCCGGTCCGCCCCTGCGTTTACGATAGCGGCTCCAGCAAGAAGGCGGCGGTCCCCGGGGGACGCCCGCCTCCCTGACAAGGCGTCGCACGCATGACCATCTCGATCGGTACCCGCATCCAACGGGCGCTCGCCCTCGCCGCGACCGCGCTCGCGCTGCTCGCAGGACTCGCGCAGGCGCCCGCCGCCGCGCAGCAGCCGCCGACCGCCGAAGCCGCCCGCGACGACTACCTGCTCGGCCCCGGCGACGCGATCCGCATCCAGGTCTTCCAGAATCCGGACCTGACCGTCGAGGCGCGGGTCTCGGAGGCCGGCGTGATCTCCTTCCCCCTGCTCGGTGCCCTGCGGATCGGCGGCCTGTCGCCCACCGCGGTCGAGCGGCTGATCGGACAGCGGCTGCGCGACGGCAAGTACCTGCAGAACCCGCAGGTCACGGTGAACGTCACCACCTTCCGCAGCCAGCAGGTCTCGGTGCTGGGCAACGTCGCGCGTCCCGGCCGCTACCCGCTCGAGACCACCGGCATGCGCCTGTCCGAGGTGCTGTCGCTCGCCGGCGGCGTCGCCGCCACCGGTGCCGACGAGGTGGTGCTGGTCACCACGCGTGGCGGCAAGCCGATGCGCCTGGAGATCGACCTGGTCGACATGTTCGCGTCGGGCGACCTGAGCAAGGACCCGCAGATGCAGGCCGGCGACGTCATCTACGTGAACCGCGCGCCGCAGTACTACATCTACGGCCAGGTATCCCGCCCCGGCATGTACGAGGTCGACCGCGGGCTGACGCTGGCCCAGGCGATCGCCAAGGGCGGCGGCCTGACCCTGCGCGGCACCGACCGCAACGTCCGTGTCCACCGCCGCTACGGCAACAAGCAGATCCAGATCCTCGAGCCGAAGCTCGACGATCCGATCCGGCCGGGCGACCTGGTCTTCGTCCGCGAGAGCGTGTTCTGACGCTCCGGGGGCCGCGGCGCCGCGGCCCCGACGGACGATCCGCTCCCGCGCGGGCGCCTTCGGGCGCCCGCGTCGTTTTCGGAGCCGCCGCGCGTGGCCGGGGGGCCCGTCGGGCGGACCTCGGAGGCCGCCCGTCCGACGCCCCGACTTCGGGCTCGGCCGACGCCGTCCGACGTCGATAATCGTGACATCCGTCACCACACGACCGACGATGTCAGGACACGACCAGGCCTTCCTCGGCCGCCAACCGATCGTCGACCGCACCGGCGAGCTGCTCGGCTACGAGCTGCTCTACCGCGCGCGGGCGACCGACGAGCGCGCCTGCTTCGAGGACGGCCATGCCGCGAGCCTGCACGTGCTGTCCACGCTGCTGCACGATCTCGGCGCGCTCCAGGTGCTCGCCGGCCGCCAGGCCTTCATCAACGTCGATCCGGATTCGCTGCGCGACGCCGGCGCGCTCGTGCTGCTGAATCCGCGCCGCACGGTGCTCGAGCTGACCCGGCTCGCACCGCTGGACGCCGGGCTGCAGGAGCGGCTCCGGATGCTGCGCGAGATGGGTTTCGGCGTGGCCGTCCCCGCCGCGCCGCCGATCGAGTCGCTCGCCCCGTGGCTGCCGCTGGCCAGCCACCTGAAGGTCGACCTGCAGGCGGTGCCCGACCCGCAGCTCGACGTCCTGGTGACCGCGCTGCGCTACGGCGACCACGTGCTGGTGGCCGAGAAGGTCGAGACCGAGGCGCAGGCGCGCCGCTGCGTCGCGCTCGGCTTCCATGCGCTGCAGGGCTGGCACGTCGGCCGTCCCGAGGTCATGGGCAGCGTGCGGCTCGGGGTGCGTCACGCGGTCGTCCGGCGCGTGCTCGCGAAGCTCGGCGAGGGCACCGCTCCCGCCGCGCTCGAGCCGCTCTTCCGCGTGGATGCAGCGCTGTGCTGGCGGCTGCTGCGCTACACCGCCGCGTCGAACTTCGGCATGATGATCCCGGTCGACTCGCTCGCGCATGCGCTCGAGCTGGTCGGTTCGCGCCGTCTCGGCCGCTGGCTGCAGCTGCTGCTCAACACGGTCGAGGAGCCGTCGGCCGCGGCCGACGCGCTCGGCCGCACCGCGGTGTTCCGCGGTCGGATGCTCGAGATGATCGGTGCGGAGTACTTCGACGGCACCGACTGCGACAACCTGTTCCTCGTCGGCGCGCTGTCGATGCTGCCGGCGATGCTGATGCAGCCGATGGCCCAGGCGATCGCGTCGCTCGCGCTGCCCGAGGCCGTCGGCGACGCGCTCACGATGCGCCAGGGCCGCTACGGCCCGCTGCTCGACCTCGCCGAGGCCCTCGAGTCGGGCACGCCCGAGCGCGTCGAGGCGCTGTGCGACACCCTCACGATCTCGAGCCGGACGCTGTCGCGCGCCCGGCGCTCCGCCCAGGCCGCGGTTCAGGAGGCCGCGCTAGCATGACCGTCACCGTGATCCCGTCCCCGTCCGCCTTGGCCGCCGAGGCCTTCATCGAGCAGCCCGGCGCCTTCCTCGGCCGGCAGCCGATCCTCGACCGGAACCAGCAGCTGATCGGCTACGAACTGCTGTATCGCCCGGACGCGGTCACCCAGGAAGCCCTGGTCACCGACGACAACTACGCGAGCGTGGTGGTGGTGGCCGCGCTGCTGCAGGATCTCGGCATCGACCAGGTCCTCGGCGGGAAGCTCGGCTTCGTCAACGTCGGCGCCGAGACGCTCGGGCCCGACTCGCCGCTCGGCCTGCTCGATCCGAAGCACACGGTGCTCGAGCTCCCGTCGAAGCTCGCCGCCGACGCCGCCGTGATCGCGCGGGTCGCCGAGCTGCGCAAGCAGGGCTACGGCATCGCGGTCACCGTCGACTCGCCGTCGGTCGTCCGCCAGCCGCTGTTCGCGCTGACCACGCATGCGAAGGTCGACCTGCTGCACGTGCCGATGGAGCAGCTGCCGCTGGTGATGAAGCTGCTGAAGGCCGCCGGCGGCCGCCGGCTGCTGGTGGCCGAGAAGGTCGAGACCCGGCAGCAGGCCGCCACCTGCCTGCAGCTCGGCTTCGACTGCCTGCAGGGCTTCTACTTCGCGAGGCCGGAGACGCTGTCCGCCCGCAAGCTCGAGCCGGCCCGCGCCGCCGTGATGCACGCGATCAAGCTGCTGCTTCGCAATGCCGACGTCGTCGAGATCGATGCCGCGCTCAAGCGCGACGTCGCGCTGTCGGTGAAGCTGCTGCGCTACATGAACTCGGCGGGCATGGGCCTGTCGACGAGGATCGACTCGCTCAAGCACGCGATCACGCTGCTCGGCTACCAGAAGCTCGCGCGCTGGCTGACGCTGCTGCTCGCGTCGACCGAGAGCAAGGACCCGACCGCGCCGCTGCTCGCCCGCACCGCGATCATCCGCGGTCGGCTGATGGAGCTGCTCGGCGAGGGCCGCTTCGAGGCCGGCCAGGGCGACAACCTCTTCATCGCCGGCACATTCTCGCTGCTGCCGGCGATGCTGATGGTGCCGATGGCGCAGGCGCTCGAGGAGCTCGACCTGCCGAAGGCGGTGGCCGACGGCCTGCTGCATCGGACCGGCGAGTTCGCGCCGCTGCTGAAGCTCGCCGAGGCCTGCGAGGACCCGTCGCTCGCCGGCGTCGCGCAGCTGTGCAAGGACCTCGACATCTCGCCGAAGGCGCTGAACCTGGCGCAGATGCAGGCGACCGACTGGGTGTCCCAGCTGGGCATCTGAGCCTGCGGGCGGCGCGCCGAACCGTCCGGACGGGCCCCTCGCGGGCCCGTCCGCATTCCGGCGGTCGCGGGGCGTCCCGTCGACCCGCCGGATCGGGCCGCATAGAATCGGCCCATGAACGCCCCCGCCCACGTGCCGCTCGTCGTCGCCACCCGCGGCGACGCGATCGAGAACGTCCACTACGGGTCGATCGCGGTCGTCGACCCGGCGGGCCGCCTGCGGTGGTCGGCCGGGGATCCGCGTGCGCTGACCTTCACGCGCTCGACGCTGAAGGCCTTCCAGGCGCTGCCGCTGATGCGCGACGAGGGCCCCCGGCAGTTCGGACTCGACGAGCGCGAGGTGGCGATGCTGACAGCGAGCCACTCGGGCGAGCCGTTCCACGTCGCGGCGGTCGAGGGACTGCTGCGCAAGTCGCGCAACCACTGGCGCCGGCTGAAGTGCGGCTGTCACGTGCCCTACATGTACGAGACGCTCGGCCGCACGCCGCCGCCGCACGAGAGCTTCGACCCGCGCTGGCACAACTGCTCCGGCAAGCACGCGGGCTTCCTCGCGTGGTGCACGCTGCAGGGCGAGCCCGTCGAGACCTACCTCGAGCCCTCGCACCCGCTGCAACGGCGGATCCGCGCCGAGGTGGGCGGCCTGCTCGGGCTCGAGCCCGACGCGATCGTCGGCGGCGTAGACGGCTGCAGCGCACCGAACCTCGCGCTGCCGCTCGGCGGACTGGCCCGGCTGTGGGCGCTGCTGGCCGCCGGCGGCGCGGGCGAGGCCACCGACGCGCTGCTCGACCCGCTGTTCTCGGCGATGACCGCCTACCCCGAGTACGTGTCGGGCACCGGGCGCAGCGACCTGTTCTTCATGCGGGCGGGCCGCGGCGACTGGGTCGCCAAGGTCGGCGCGGCCGGTGTGCAGGTGATCGGCGTGCGATCCCGCGGGCTGGGCATCGCGGTCAAGATCGCCGACGGTCATTCCGAAGCCCGCTTCGTCGCCGCCTTCGAGGTGCTGCGCGCGCTCGGATTGGCATCGCCCGAGGAGCCCGAGATCGGGCGCTATGCGAAGATCGTCCAGACGAATGCCGCCGGCCTGCACACCGGCGAGCTGAGGCCGGTCTTCGAGCTGGCCGCTCACTGACGCGAGCGGGGAGGAGGGGCCGACGCCGGCGGCCGACCGCCGCGTCCACGACCCGGCCCGCCAGACCGCTCATGACCACGATCCTCGTCACCGAACCCATCCATGCCGACGGCCTGGCGATGCTGCGCGCCCGCGCCGGCCTCGACGTCGTCGAGGGCTGGACGCTCGCCCCCGACGCGTTCCGCGCCGCCGAGGCGCGTGCGACGGCGCTGATCGTCCGCTTCCACCGCTGCGACGTGCCGTTCTTCGAGCGTGCGCCCGACCTGCGGCTCGTCGCGCGATACGGCGTGGGCGTCGACCTGATCGACCTGCACGCCGCGCGCGACCGCGGCGTGACCGTCGCGATCACCGCCGACGCGAACACCCAGTCGGTCGTCGAGCACGCGACCTGGATGCTGCTGTCGCTGTCCAAGCCCTTCGACCGCTGGCGCGCCGGCATGGCGGGGCTGACCGCGCTCACCCGCGAGCAGTGGTCGGGGCTCACGCCGTCGCGCTACGCGTCGCGCGACGAGGGGCTGGGCGGCGAGCTCGGCGCGAAGACGCTGCTGGTCGTGGGCCTCGGGCGCATCGGCCGCCGCGTCGCGCAGGTGGCGACCGCGATCGGCATGAAGGTCCTCGTCGTCGATCCCTACATCGACCGCGCGCCCGGGCTCGCGCTCGGCTACCGCTTCGCCGACTCGCTCGCCGAGGCGCTGCCGCAGGCCGACTACCTGACCGTCCACTGCCCGCGCAACGCCGAGACCTTCGGGATGATCGGAGCACCCGAGCTCGCGCGGCTGCCGAAGGGCGCGGCGGTGGTCAACTGCGCGCGAGGCGGCATCGTCGCCGAGGACGCGCTGGCGGCGGCGCTGGCGAGCGGGCACCTGTCGGGCGCGGGCGTCGACGTCTTCGACGCCGAGCCGCCGCCGCCCGACCACCCGCTGCTCTCGCTGCCGAACGTGTTCCTCACGCCGCACTCGGCCGCCGCGACCCGCGAGGCCGCATGGCGGATGTCGACCCACGCCGCGCGCAACGTCCTCGACTTCCTCGACGGCCGGCTCGATCCGTCGATGGTCTATCCGGTGCCTCCGCGCCGCTGAAAGCAGGGAGCCGGGATGGCGATCCACCACCTCGACGCGCAGGCCGCCGCGCGGCTGGCCGCGCGGATGTTCGTCCACCGAGGGATGACGCAGGGCGAGGCCCGCGTCGTCGCCGAGCACCTGGTCGGCGCGAACCTCGCGGGCCACGACAGCCACGGCTACGTCCGCGTGATCCGATACTGGTACGCGCTGGAGGACGGCGGCATCGTGCCGGGGACCGACGGCGTGCCGCTGCTGGATTCCGGCCCGATGCTGCTGGTGGACGCTCGGCAGGGGCCCGGACAGTGGGTGACCGCGAAGTGGACCGAGGTCGCGATCGAGCGCGCGAAGGCCCACGGCCTGTCGATGCTCGCGCTGCGCCGCTCGGCGCACCTCGGACGCGTCGGCCACTATGCCGAGATGGCCGCCGACGCGGGCCTGGTGTCGATGTTCTGGGTCAACGTCGCGGGCAGCCGCCTCGTCGCGCCCTTCGGCGGCACGCAGCGGATGCTGTCGACCGCGCCGGTGTCGGTCGGCGTGCCGCGCCCCGGCGGCGAGCACGTGATCCTCGACTTCGCGACCGCGCTGGTCGCCGAGGGCAAGCTGCTGGTGGCCGCGAAGAAGCGCGCGGCGATGCCCTTCGACGCGCTGATCTCGCCCGACGGCTCGACGTCCGGCGACCCGGCCGCCCTCTACGGCGCCACCGTCCACGACGAGGCGCCCGACAACACCGTCGGTCCCGGCGCGATCCTGCCCTTCGGCGGGCTGCTCGGCGGCGGACACAAGGGCTCGGGGCTGGCCGTGATGTGCGAACTGCTGGGCGGCGTGCTGACCGGCACCGGCCTGTCGACCGACGACGGCCCGGTGCGCAACGGCCTGCTGGGCGTCTTCATCGATCCGGTCCGGCTCGACCCCGAGGGCACGTTCGATGCCGAAGTCACGCGCGCGGTCGAGGGCCTGCGCCATTCGCGGCCGATGCCCGGGGTCGACGGCGTGATGGTCGCCGGAGATCCCGAGCGCCGCGCGCGGGCCGCCCGCACCCGCGACGGCTTCCCGATGCCCGCGTCCGCGTGGTCCGAGATCGCCGCGCTCGCGCGGCGCGCAGGCATCCCCCAGACCGAGATCGACGCCACCGTCCGGAGCACCGCCGAATGACCGTCCACGACCCCGCCCTGCTCGAGGCGCTTCGCCGCTTCGACACGCCCACCGTCTGCAACGCGCTCGAGATCGTCGCGCCGCAGCGGCGTACCGTCGGCTTCACCCGCCGGCCGCTCGTCTGCGTGCGGCCCGATCTGCCGCCGATGGTCGGCTATGCGGCCACCGTCCGCTACCGTGCCGCGGTGCCGCCCGCAGGCAGCGCCGACGAGCGCCGCGCGAAGCGGATCGCCTACTACGAGTACGTCGCGAGCCTGCCGCGGCCGAGCGTGATCGTGGTCCAGGACCTCGACGACGTGCCCGGCTTCGGCGCGATGTGGGGCGAGGTCAACACCGCGGTGCACGCGGGACTCGGCGCGCTGGGCGTGGTGACGAACGGCTCGGTGCGGGACATCGACCAGTTCGCGCCGGGCTTCCAGGCGCTCGCCGGCAGCATCGGCCCGTCGCACGCCTGGGGCGGAGTCGACGGGTGGGGCGATGCGGTCGACGTGCACGGCATGACCGTCCGCCACGGCGACCTGGTGCACGCCGACCGGCACGGCGCGGTCGTGATCCCGCACGAGGCCGCCGCCGGCATCCCGGCCGCGGTCGACCTGCTGGTGCGCAAGGAGAAGGTCATCCTCGACATCGCGCGGGCGCCGGGGTTCTCGATCGACGCGCTGCGCGACGCGCTCAAGCGCTCCGACGAGATCCACTGAGCGTCCGGCGCCGACGCGGGTCGATCGAGGGCGGATCGGGCACGCGGTCGGCCGCGGCGGGCTTCCGCTGCCTCGCCATCGCCGCCTGGCGGCGGGTCGTCAGTGTGCCGCCGCGGCGATCCGTGCGCCGGCGATGCGGCGGGTCGTGTCGATGAGTTCGCGCATCAGCGCCTCCTCGCGCGCCGCGTTCGCGTCGAAGCCGGCACGCAGCGCGGCCACGCGCTTCTCGAGCTCGGCGATCCGCCGCGACAGCGCGGCGACCTCGCCGCCCGAACCCGCGTCGCCGCGCGGCGACGGGGCCGACACTGCGACCGGGGCCGACGCTGCGACCGGGGCCGGCGGCATGCGGCGGCCGTCTGCAGCCGTCGCGGCACGCGCGGCCCGCGAGGGCGGGGCGGCAGCGACCACCGGCTCGGGCGGCGCCGCGTCGGGGGACAGCTGCGCCAGCACGGCACGGGCGTCGGCCGGCGGGATCGCGAGCACCGCCGCCTCCGGCGGGACCTGCAGCAGCGCGCCGGTGATCGGCCGCGGGGGGCGCCCGACGAAGACCGCGCGGTTGGCGCGCAGCAGCGCCGCAGCCGACTGCTCGACGGTCGCCCCCGGGGGCCGCAGCGTGCGGGCCAGCCCGTCGAGGTCGGCACCCTCGGCCACGGTGATCGCGTCCGGGCGTCCCTGCGGTCCGATCGGTGCGGGCGCGGCGTCCGCCGTCGTGGCGCCGGCGGGAACCGTGTCGGTGCTCGCCTCGCCGCCGCGCTGGCCGTCCGGCCCCGCCCCCGGGCCCGGCCCGGGCCCGGGCCCGAGGACGCCGGTGCCGGCCGTTCGCGGCGGCGGGCCCGCGCCCTCGCGTGCCGCGGCCGCCGGTACGGCGGACGCGATCCGCGCGAGGGGCTCCACGCCGCGGACATTGACCCGGTCGGCCGGCTCGTCCGAGCCGAGCCGCAGCCGGTAGAGCCGCTGCGTGCCGCCGCCCTCGAGCAGCAGCACCAGCTCGGCCGCGGCGACCGGCATCTCGGTGTCGATCCGCAGGAAGCGCCTGCCGTCCGGCTCCGCGGTCGCGCGCAGGCTCGCTGTGGCGAGCGCCGGGTCGCGGACGAAGCCCAGCCGCTCGTAGGCCGCCGTCGGCGCCAGGCGTACGCCCCCGGTCGGATCGCGGGTCGCGTCCTCGCCCAGCGCCACCACCGCGCGCAGCGGCTCGCCGCGGACCGACTGCGCGGTCAGCGCGCCGAGCGGCGACGCGCCCAGCCCGCCCGCGGCGAGCACCAGCACGGCCGCGAGCGCGGCGGCGCGCAGGCGGCGCGCGGTCGCGCCCGGCGGCGGGGCGGTGCGGGTGGGTCGGGGCATGGCGGGACAGGGCGCGAGGGCGGCCACGCGGTCGGGGTCCGGCGGGCGTGCGCGGAGCTTACCCGTTCGATCCGGGCATGGGGCGCCGTACCGGCGGCGTGCAACGGTCTGCGACGCTTGGCGATGACGCCCGCCCCGCGCCTCGTCCCGCTCGGTGCGTGCCGCCCGCGAGCCGCGTCTTCGGCGCGGGCGCCGACGCCCCAGGCCAGTGCGGCCGTCACGCCCGCCGCGATCCGACCCGGGTGCGCCAGTGCACCATTGTTGTCCAGGACAAACGGCGAGCGGCCTTCCGGCAGGGACACGGCATGCCGGCGCGGCGGTGGCACGGCCCTTGCCTGGGTTGCCCCGGTCCGTCGTCCCCCAACCCCGCGGCCCGGGCCGAGCCCCGCCGCCCAGGAGTGTGTCCATGTCCGAGTTCCGTCGCCGCCGCTTCCTCGCCGGAGCCGCCCTCGCAGGCGGCACGATCGGTGCTCCCGCGATCGCCCGAGCGCAGAACCGCACGGTCTTCAACTGGAAGATGACCAGCGCCTACGTGAAGGGCTCGCCGTTCTACATGGACGGCCCCGGCAGCGCGACCGACCTCGCCAAGCGCATCCGCGAGATGTCCGACGGCCGGCTCAGCATCCAGGTCTTCGGTGCGGGCGAGCTGGTGCCGGCGTTCGAGGGCTTCGACGCGGTCCGTGCGGGCACCGTCGAGATGAACCACGCCAACAGCTACTTCTGGACCGGCAAGACCTTCGCCGCGCAGTACTTCACCGCCGTGCCCTTCGGCATGAACTTCCAGGGCATGAACGGCTGGCTCTACGACGGTGGCGGCCTCGCGCTGTGGAACGAGGTCTACGAGCCGTTCGGCATGGTCGCCATGCCCTGCGGCAACACCGGTGTCCAGATGACGGGCTGGTTCAAGAAGGAGATCAACTCGGTCGCCGACCTGAAGGGCCTGAAGATGCGGATCCCCGGTCTCGCGGGACGCGTCTACGCGAACCTCGGGGTCGACGTGAAGGTGCTGCCCGGCGGCGAGATCTTCCCCGCGCTCGAGCGCGGCGTGATCGACGCGGCCGAGTTCGTCGGCCCGTTCCAGGACCGGCGACTGGGCCTGCAGAAGGCCGCGAAGTTCTACTACACCTCGGGCTGGCACGAGCCCGCGACCGTCTCCGAGCTGCTGATCAACAAGGCGGCGTGGCAGAAGCTGCCCAAGGACCTGCAGTCGATCGTGGAGAACGCCGCGGCCGCCTGCAACGTGATCAGCGAGGGCTGGTGCCAGAAGGCGAACTCCGAGGCGATGGAGGACCTGGTCAAGAACCAGAAGGTCATCGCGAAGCCGCTGCCGGATTCGGTGATCGCCGCGCTGCGCGCCGAGACCGACAAGGTGCTCGCGGAGGCGATCGCGAAGGACCCGCTGACGAAGAAGGTCCACGAATCGTACTTCGCGTTCAAGGCGAAGTTCGACCGCTGGTCCGAGACCAGCGAGGAGCACTACCACGTCAAGGTCCGCGGCTGATTCCATGCGACCGACGGGGGAGGGACCGGCCGCGCGCGTCGCGGCCGGCATCGAGGCGCTGATCGACGGCGCCGGTCGGCTCACGCTGTGGCTCGCGCTCGCGATGATCTCGCTGGTGGCGATCAACGTGCTGCTGCGCTACTCGCTCAGCCTGGGCTCGGTCTGGGCGCAGGAGCTCGAGTGGCACCTGCTCGCCGCGATGATCATGCTCGGCATGAGCCACGCGCTGCAGCGCGGGGACGACGTGCGCGTGGACCTGTTCTACGCGCGCTTCGGTCCGGCGACGAAGTGGTGGGTCGACCTGGTGTCGCTGCTGCTGCTGCTCGCGATCGCGGCGATCCTGACGAAGCTGTCGCTGCCCTACGTCGCGCAGGCGTGGGCGATCGGCGAGCGCTCGAACGACCCCGGCGGCATCCCGTGGCGCTGGGCGGTGAAGTCGCTGATCCCGATCGGATTCGGGCTGATCGCGCTGCATGCCGTCGCGGCGATCCTGCGGCTGGTCGCCCGTCGCCCCGCCGTCGCCACCGTGGAGGCGGGCCGTGGCTGACCTCTCCAACTACGCGATCCTGATGGTGGTCGCGTTCTTCGGGATGCTGATGATCGGCATCCCGGTGGCGGCCTCGCTCGCCACCGTGGGCTTCGTCTTCGGCTGGCTCGGCTTCGGCGATTCACTGTTCAACCTGCTGCCGGCGCGCGTGTACGGCGTGGTCGCGGGCTACCAGTGGATGTCGATCCCGCTGTTTGTCTTCATGGGGGTGATGCTCGAGAAGTCGCGGCTCGCCGACGACCTGCTCGACGTGATGGGCCATCTCGCGGGCGGCGTGCGCGGCGGCATGGGCGTGGGGATCATCCTGTTCGGCGTGCTGATGGGCGCGACCACCGGCATCGTCGGAGCGACGGTCATCACGCTAGGGCTGCTGACGCTGCCCACGCTGATCCGCCGCGGCTACGACAAGAGCATCGCCTGCGGCGCGATCTGCGCGTCGGGCACGCTCGGCCAGATCATCCCGCCGAGCCTGATCCTGATCCTGCTCGCCGACATCATGCAGCTGTCGGTGGGCACGCTGTTCGCGGCGGCCGTGGTCCCCGGCCTGCTGCTCGCCGCCGTCTACATCACCTATCTGCTGATCCTCGGCTGGCTCAAGCCCGACTCGATGCCGCCGATCCCGATCGAGGAACGCAGCCAGGTGAGCCGCGCCGAACTCCGGCGGCGCGTGTGGAAGGTGGTGGTACCGCCGATCGCGCTGGTCGTCGCCGTGCTCGGCTCGATCGTGGGCGGCGTCGCCGCGCCCACCGAGGCCGCGTCGATGGGCGCGGTGGGCTCGGTGCTGATCACCGTGATCTCGGGCCGGTTCAACATCAGCGTGCTCAAGCAGGTCGCGCTCGAGACCAGCAAGATCACCGCGGTGATGATGTTCATCCTGGTGGGCGCGCAGGTCTTCGCGCTCGCGTTCCGCGGCCTGCACGGCGAGGACGTGATCACGCGTCTCTTCGAGTGGCTGCCCGGCGGCGTGAACGCC
Organism: Pseudomonadota bacterium; assembly: GCA_046046245.1. GTDB lineage: Bacteria > Pseudomonadota > Gammaproteobacteria > Burkholderiales > Burkholderiaceae_E > UBA4615. The sequence continues at coordinate 14,275 of JBJOKE010000045.1, forward strand.
GACATCTGGTTCATGATGGCCCTGATCTTCGTGCTCGGCTTCTTCATCGAGTGGATCGAGATCAGCTACATTGCGGTCCCGCTGTTCCTGCCCGTGCTGCTCGCGCAGGGCGTGGACCCGGTCTGGATCGCGATCCTCGTCACGGTGAACCTGCAGTCGTCGTTCCTCACGCCGCCGTTCGGCTGGGCGCTCTTCTACCTGAAGGGCGTCGCACCCCCGGAGGTGACGATCAAGGACATCTACAAGGGGGTCGTGCCCTTCATCCTGCTGCAGGGCATCACCCTGGTCCTGGTGTTCTTCTATCCGCAGCTCGCGCTGTGGCTGCCGAAGGCCATCGGGTGGTGAGCCCGGAGACCTTCCGATGCTGAACACACCGGCCGCCCTCGGCGGCATGGTCGTCGCGCCCCACCACCTCGCCGCGCAGGCGGGCCGCGACGTGCTGCGCGACGGCGGCAATGCCGTCGAGGCGATGGTCGCCGCGGCCGCGGCGATCGCCGTCGTCTATCCGCACATGAACGCGATCGGCGGCGACGGCTTCTGGGTGATCCACGAGCCGGGCCGCGAGCCGATCGCGGTCGAGGCCTGCGGCCCGGCCGCGGCCCGCGCCGACCGTGCGTTCTACGCGGGGCTGGACGTGATCCCGTCGCGCGGACCCACCGCCGCGCTCACCGTCGCCGGCACCGTCTCGGGCTGGGCGACCGCGCTCGAGGCCGCGCGCGCCTGGGGTCCGGCGCTGCCGCTGCCGCGGCTGCTCGCCGACGCGATCCGCCATGCGCGCGACGGTGTCGCGGTCAGCGCCAGCCAGTCGGCGCTGACCCGCGACAAGCTGCCCGGCCTGAAGGACGCGCCCGGGTTCGCGCAGACCTACCTGGTCGACGGCGCCCCGCCGCGCGTGGGCCACCTGCTGCGGCAGCCCGAGCTCGCCGCGACGCTCGAGGCGCTCGCCGCGCGCGGCCTCGACGACTTCTACCGCGGCGGCGTCGCCGAGCGGCTCGCCGCGGGCCTGGCCGCCGCCGGCAGCCCGGTCTCGGGCGAGGACCTCGCGCGCTATCGGGCCCGCGTCGTCGAGCCGCTCGCGGTGCGGCTGTCGGATGCTCGGGTCTTCAACCTGCCGCCGCCCACGCAGGGCCTGTCGACGCTGATGATCCTCGGGATCTTCGACCGGCTCGGCGTGCGCGAGGGCGAGGGCTTCGCGCACCTGCACGGGCTGGTCGAGGCGACCAAGCGCGCGTTCCGCGTCCGCGACCGGCTCGTCACCGACCCGGACCGCCTGCCCTCGGACCCGCGCGCTCAGCTCGAGCCCGCGGTGCTGGATGCGCTCGCGCGCGACATCGATCCGGCGCGCGCACTGCCCTGGCCCGATCCGGCGAAGCCCGGCGACACGATCTGGATGGGCGCCGTCGACCGCGCGGGCCGTGCGGTGAGCTTCATCCAGAGCGTCTACTGGGAGTTCGGCTCGGGCGTGGTCGTGCCGGGGACCGGCGTGTGCTGGCAGAACCGCGGCACGAGCTTCTCGCTCGATCAGCGCGCGCTCAACGCGCTCGAGCCCGGTCGCAAGCCCTTCCACACCCTGAACCCGTCGCTCGCGCTCTTCGACGACGGCCGCACGATGCCCTTCGGCACGATGGGCGGCGAGGGCCAGCCGCAGACGCAGGCCGCGGTCTTCACGCGGTACGCGCGCTTCGGGTCCACGCTGCAGCAGGCGGTGACCGCGCCGCGCTGGCTGCTCGGCCGCACCTGGGGCGACGTGACGACCACGCTCAAGCTCGAGTCGCGCTTCGAGCCGGCGCTGGTCGACGCATTGCGCGCCGCGGGTCACGACGTCGAGGTGCTGCCGGCGGCGTTCAGCGACACGATGGGGCACGCGGGGGCGCTGGTGCGACATCCGGACGGACGCATCGAAGGCGCGGCCGATCCGCGCAGCGACGGAGCGGCGAGCGGTCTCTGACGCGCAGGCGCCGCAGGGGGGCGGCGACGGGCCTCCGGCCGGCCGCCGCTCCGATCGCTCAGACGTGCTTGTGGCGTTCGTAGAACGCGCGGATCTCCGGGAGCCTGCGGTGCAGCGCGGCGACGACCGCCGGATCGAAGTGACGACCCGAGTCGGCATCGATCGTCTCCAGGGCACGCTCGAACGACCAGGCCTCCTTGTAGGGACGCTTCGAGGTCAGCGCGTCGAACACGTCGGCCACCGCCACGATCCGCGCAGCGAGCGGAATCGCCTCGCCGGCCAGGCCGTTCGGATAGCCGGCGCCGTCCCAGCGTTCGTGGTGACCCTCGGCGATCTCGATGCCGAGCCGGAAGACGCTGCGCCCGCGCGCCTGCATCTGCGCCTCGCACCGCCGCAGCACCTCGCCGCCGATCACCGGGTGGCGCTTCATCGCGTCGCGCTCCTCGTCGGTCAACCGTCCGGGCTTGAGCAGGATCTGGTCCGCGACGCCGACCTTGCCGATGTCGTGCATCGGCGCGAACCGGCGGAGGTCGTCGAGGTAGCGGCTGTCGATCTCCGCGCCGCGGCTCGGGTCGGAGGACAGTTCGGCGCCGAGCATCGCCGAGTAGGCGCTCATTCGGACGAGGTGGTCGCCGGTTTCCGGATCGCGACTCTCTGCCAGCTTCGCGAGACCTTCGACCGCCGCCACCACGAGCGCTTCGGTCGACAGCGTCCGATCGATCTGGGCACGGACCGGCCCGGCGACCGTGCGCAGCAGCGCCCGGCTCGACGCCGGGAACGCGTCCCGTCCGGTCGCGGCGAACAGCAGCACCGAGGCGTCTTCGGGCTCGTCGCGCAGCGGCACGACGAGGACGGAACCGAAGCCCTCGGCAGCGGCCGCGGCCGCGAGCAGGCGCTCGAGGTCGGGCACACTGCAGTCCGGCGACAGCGTCGCGCCGTCGGCGAGGGTGCCTCGCGCCGAGCCGGAGGTGCGATGCATCCGCCAGCCTTCGCCCGGGATCGCGGAGCGCACCGCGACGCCGACGAGGTCGATCGGCACCGCGGCATGCAGGGTGTCCCGCAGCGTGTCGAGCAGTTCGGCGGTGGTGAGCCCGGCGTTCGTGCGCTCGGCCACGTCGAACAGCAGCTGCAGTCGCGTCGCGAGCCGTTCCAGCGCCGTGCCCACGGCTGCGATCTCGCGGTCGCCGCAGCCGCCCGGCGCGACCGTCAGGTCGCCGTCGATCAGGCGCACCGCCGCCCGCTCCACCGTCGCGAGCGGCCCCAGCACCCGGCGACGCAGCCACGCGAGCACCGCCACGCCCACTGCCGCCGTCGCGACCAGCACGCCGAGCTGCAGGCGGATGACGGCGTCGAGCTTCGCCTGCATCATCGCCTTGAAGGCATGACTGAGTTCGCGCGAGGCCTCCAGCACCGCCGGGCCTTCGGTCGCCACGATCCCGGCGATCTCGAGCGTCCGCTCGGCGGAGGGCGGCGACGCGAGCGCCGGCCCGATCGATCGATGCATCCGGTGCCAGACCGCGGCGGTCTCGCGCAGCGTCCGCAGCGACGGGGCGTCCCAGTTGCAGCTCACGGGTGCGTCCAGGCCGGTCAGGTCCGGCGACAGCTGGCGCGTCTCGAAGCTCGTGACGATCCGGTCGTACTGCGCGACCTGACGCGACAGACGTTCGAGGTAGGCGGCCCCTTCCCGCTCCGACAGCCCCGGCGCTTCGGTGCCGCGGATCTGCGCCGCGTCGAGCGCCATCGAGCCGGCCATCTCCCGCATCTGACCCGCGAGGTTGAGGATCGCGTAGTCGTGGATGCGGTACGACAGCTGGTGACGGGTGACCAGCGCGGCCGCGGCGGCGAGCAGCAACAGCATCGACAGCGCGAGCAGCACGGTCCGTCTGACGCTCGGCGATCGGACGGACGGGCGATCGCCGAGCCGACCGTCATGGGCGTCGGAGGCGGCCGGTCGTGCGGTGCCGGGCGGCAACAGGGTCGCCCGCGGCGGGCGCAACGAGTCGGTGTACGGGGGAGGGGGCATCGGACTTCGGCGCCACGGACGGTGACATCGGGTATCGGCGGCCGGGCGAACGCGCTCGAGCGGAATCGGTGCGGCGGCCGCGCGCGGCGGATCGACGGTCGTGCCGCCCGCGTGCGTGCGTCGCCAGCGGTCCCCGGCCCGATGGGGCCATGGCCGCGACGGGCTCGCCGCGGCGCTAGCATCCCCTCATGAGACCGTCGATCCGAACGGCGACCGCGTCGCTCCTCGCGTGGCAGGTCGCCTCGTCCGCCGTCGCCGCCGACGTCGTCCCCATCGGCCCCGCCTTCCGCATCGACCGCACCGAGGTCACCGTCGCGCGCTTCGACGCGTTCCTGAAGGCCACCGGCCGCACGAGCACGGCCGAGCGCGAGGGCGGCGGCTACGAATGGGGGGCGGGCTGGGAACGCCGCCCCGGCTGGACCTTCCGCGCGCCGTCCGGTGCGCCGGCGCGGCCCGACGACCCGGCCGCCCACGTCAGCTGGTTCGAGGCCGAGGCCTTCTGCCGCTGGGCGGGCGGTCGCCTGCCCACCCGCGACGAATGGGCCGAGGCCGCCTACGTCGAGCGCCGCGCGCCGCCGCCCGCGCCCTTCGTCGCCGGCCGCCGCTATCCGTACCCCACCGGCGAGACGCCCGAGGGCGCGAACCTCTCCGGGCCCGGCGACCGTTGGGAGCGGCACGCGCCCGCCGGCGCCACCGCCGCCGGCGTCAACGGCCTGCACGAGATGGCCGGCAACGTCTGGGAGTGGCTCGCCGACGCGCGCGGCGACGACCGGCTGACCGCCGGCGGCTCGTGGTGGTACGGCGCCTCGCAGACGCAGGAGAGCGGCATGCAGTGGAAGCCGGCGCGGTTCTTCGCGGTCTACGTCGGCTTCCGCTGCGTCTACCCGCCGGGCTGAGGCCGGCGCGCGCCGCGCGTATCATCGGTCGATCCGGATCGCAGGGAGACGACCATGAACGCACGCGTCGACGACGCGGCCGCGCGCCGCGCCTACTACGACCGCATCGCCGGGCACTCGTTGAAGCCGCTGTGGGAGGTGCTGGCCGCGCTGGTGCCGCCTTCGCCGGTCACCGAGGCCGTGCCCGCGCTGTGGCGCTGGGCGGACGTGGCGCCCTTCATCGCCGAGGCCGGCTCGCTGATCACCGCGCGCGAGGCCGAGCGCCGCGTGCTGATCCTGGAGAACCCCGGCCTGCCCGGCCAGTCCACCACCACCTCCACGATGTACGCCGGCCTGCAGCTGATCCTGCCCGGCGAGGTCGCGCCCGCGCACCGCCACACGCAGTCGGCGCTGCGCTTCGTCGTCGACGGCGAGGGCGCCTACACCGCGGTCGACGGCGAGCGGGTCACGATGTCGCCGGGCGACTTCATCATCACGCCGATGTGGACCTGGCACGACCACGGCAACCCGGGCACCGAGCCGGTGGTCTGGCTCGACGGCCTCGACATCGCGGTGGTGCGGATGCTCGGCGCGCAGTTCCGCGAGAACCACGGTCACGAGTCGCAATCGGTCTCGCGCCCCGAAGGCGACGCGGCCGCGCGCTACGGCTCGGGCATGCTGCCGGTGGACTACACGCCGCGCAACGGCGTGACGCCGGTCTTCTGCTATCCGTACCGCAGCTCGCGGGCCGCGCTCGCGACGATGGCCGACGGCCCGCGTCACCGCTGCCACGGCATCAAGATGCGCTACGTGAACCCGGCCACCGGCGGCGCGCCGATCGCCACCATCGGCGCGTTCCTGCAGTGGCTGCCCGGGGGCTTCGCCGGCGCGCCCTACCGCAGCACCGACGGCACGATCTTCACCGTGGTCGAGGGTTCGGCACGCGTCGAGCTCGACGACCGCACGTTCGAGGTCGGCCCGAAGGACACCTTCGTGATCCCGTCGTGGCACCGCCACCGGCTGCACGCACGCGAGGACTGCGTGCTCTTCAGCTTCTCCGACCGACCCATCCAGCAGGCGCTGCACCTGTGGCGCGAGCACGAGGGCGAATGATGCCGACGCTCTACACCTACTTCCGCAGTTCGGCCGCGTTCCGCGTGCGCTGCGCGCTGAACCACAAGGGCATCGCCTGGACGCCCGAGGTGGTCTGGCTGCTGTCCGACGAGCAGCGCGCCGACGCCTACCGCGCGACCAATCCGCAGGCGCTGGTGCCCGCCTTCGTCGACGACGACGGCAGCCGCATCGCCCAGTCGCTCGCGATCATCGAGTACCTCGACGAGACCCGGCCCGGCCCGAAGCTGCTGCCCGCCGACCCGCTCGGCCGCGCCCGCGTGCGCTCGCTGTCGCTGCTGCTCGCCTGCGACGTCCACCCGATCAACAACCTGCGCATCCTGAAGTACCTGAAGCAGACGCTGGGCCACGGGCAGCCGGAGGTCGACGCGTGGATCCGGCACTGGATCGCCGAGGGCTTCGCCGCGTTCGAGGCCGAGCTCGCCGATCCGCGCACCGGCCGCTACTGCCACGGCGACACCGTCACGATGGCCGACTGCTGCCTCGTGCCGCAGGTCTTCGGCGCGAAGCGCTTCGACTGTCCGCTCGACGCCTACCCTCGGACGATGCGGATCTTCGAGGCGCTGATGGCGCTGCCCGCGTTCGATGCGGCGCAGCCCTCGAAGCAGCCCGACGCGGCACGGCTGAAGGCCTGAGGGCACGCCGTGGCGTCCGGCGTCGTCCTCCATGCGCTGTCCGGCGGTCGCCTCGAGACGCGGCGCTCGCTGATGGTCGCGGGGGCGTCCGCCGACGAGCGGATGATCCTGCCGATCGGCTGCTGGCTGGTCGTGCATCCGCGCGGCCGGTTGCTGTTCGACACCGGCCTGCACCCGGACACCGCGGCCGATCCGGTCGGGCGGCTCGGCGCGCGCCGCGCGTCCCGCTTCGCCGTCGTCTCGCCGCCGGGCGAGGATGCGGTCGCCTCGCTCGCCCGGCTCGGCCTGCACGCCGACGACGTCACCCACGTCGTCAACTCGCACCTGCATTTCGACCACTGCGGCTGCAACCGCTGCTTCCGGCGTGCCCGGGTGCTGGTGCAGCGCGCCGAGCTCGACGCGATGCGCGCCGCGTGCGCCGCCGGTGTCGACGACCCGGGCGACTGGGACGACCCGGCGCGACCGCCCGAGACCGTCGAGGGCGAGCACGACGTGTTCGGCGACGGCACGGTCGTGCTGCTGCCCACGCCCGGGCACACGCCCGGCCACCAGTCGCTGCGCGCGCTGACCGCATCGGGCCGAGTCGTCGTGCTGGCCGGCGACGCCGTCTACACCCGTCGCCACCTCGACGACGACGCGCTGCCGCCGCCCGCGGCGGTCTGGCACGCTGCCGCGATGTCCGACTCGATGGCGCGGCTGCGCGCGATGCGCGACCGGCAGCGCGCGCTGCTCGTCTTCGGCCATGACGAGGCGCAGTGGCGCGAGCTCGTCGACGCGGGCGGGCGCATCGACTGAACGCCGGCGGCGCCGGCCGATCCCCCCGATCCGATTCCACGATGGAGACCCCGAACCGATGATCCGCCCCCGAGGCCGTGGCGCGCTGCGCGCGCTCGCCGCTCCCGTGTTCGCCGCGCTCGCGCTCGCCGCCTGCACTGCCGGCCCCGCCACCGCCCCCGACGAGCCCCGCGCGCACGACGCGCGCCGCTACACCGTCGACCAGGCCGCGCTGCGCGCCACGCTCACCACCGCCGATGCGGCCGCGCGCGGCGGTCACGGCGATTTCCGCCCGATCGAGTCGATCGCGACCGACCGCTGGGTGGGGGTGCTCGACGGCGCGGCCTACCAGATCGAGGTGCCCAGGGACTGGAACGGTCGCCTCGTGATGTACGCGCACGGCTATCGCGGCACCGGCGCCGCGCTGACCGTCGCGCCGCCGCGGATCCGCCGGCACCTGATCGCCAACGGCTACGCGTGGGCCGCGTCGAGCTACTCGGCGAACCACTACGACGTGCGGGCCGGCGTCGAGGACACCAACGCGCTCGCGCTCGCGTTCACCCGGATCGCGCGCGACAACGGCCGCACGCTCGCCGAGCCGACCCACCGCTTCGTCACCGGCCACTCGATGGGGGGCCACATCAGCGCGGCCGCGGTCGAGCGCGAGACCCTCGAGCGTGCGCGCCACCGCGTGAAGTACGACGGCGCCGTGCCGATGTGCGGCGTGATGGGCGACACCGCCCTCTACGACGGCTTCGCCGCCTACCAGGCCGCGGCGCTGCAGCTCGCCGGCGTGAAGGCGACCGAGCTGCCGCCGAAGGACTGGAGCGCGGTCGAGCCGGTGCTGCGTCGGCGCTTCTTCTCGACCTTCCCGGCCGAGGGCCGCGAGGGCGTGCTGACCCGCGACGGCGAGACGCTCAGGCGCGTCTGGGTCGGCCTGTCGGGCGGCGAGCGGCCGGGCGCGGATCTCGCGCTGACCCTGCCCCCCGGCGGCGGCGGCTACACGCCGACCGTCTGGGGCGCGTTCTCGCGCGACGGCACGATGCAGGGCATGCTCGCCCGCAACGGTGTCGACACGCGCCGGATCGTCTACCGGGTGCCCGGCGATGCCGCCACCGAGGCCGAGCTGAACCGCTCGGCGCTGCGCGTGAGCGGCGACCCGCGCGCGAACCTGCCGCGCACCGACGGTCTGCGCTGGGTGCCGGTGCTGCCCGCGCGGGTCGCGGTGCCGGTGGTGTCGATCCACACGCTCGGCGACGGCTACGTCTGGTTCTCGATGCAGCAGGACTACCGGCGTCGCGCCGACGCGGCGGGCAGCTCGACGCACGTCGTGCAGCGTGCGGTCCGCGGGGTCGGACACTGCGATTTCACGCTCGCCGAGGAGGAGGAGGCCTTCGACGCGATGGCGGTCTGGGCGCTGTTCGGCCGGCGGCCGAACGGCGACGAGGTGCTCGACCCGGCGGTGGTCGCGAGCCCGACCTACGGCTGCCGCTTCAGCCGCGTGCCGCGGCTCGAGGACAGCGCGCTCGTGAAGTCGCTGCGTGCCCGGCTGCCGGCCTGCCCGGAGGGGAGCGCGGCGAGCGGCTTCGGCGGCTGACGCGTCCGGGGCGCCGTCTGCCGGCGCGGCGCCGCGTCGACCGCCCGTCGGTCGGCCGCGTCCGGGCACTGCTCGCCGCCCGGCTCGGCCGGCGGCTGCGGGACTATCCTCCGGGTCGCAGGGCCTTGCGGCCCCGTTCCGGTTCCCGACGATGTCCGTGCGTATTCCTTCCGGCGCGATGACGCGCTGGCTTGTTTCCAAGCTGCGCACGGTGCCCGCTCGGGCGTTGCCGCCCGCCGGCCGCGCCGCGCCGCCCGACCTGCTGCCTGCCGAGATCGCCGAACGCTTCCGGGAGGACCCCGACTTCTACCTGGCCGCGTCGATCGGCGACGACGACCTGCGGGTGCAGTCCGGGGGGCGCACGTCGTTCGCCTTCGACGTGCGCGTGGCCGGCCACGTGATCGCCTCCGTCCGCGGCGGCTCGATCTCGATCGGCGCCGACGGCGAGACCACCGCCGAGATCGCCCACTTCTCGATCACCGGCCCGCATCGGCGCCGCGGTCTCGGCGTCATGGTCGCGCGGGCGCTGTTCCGCTGGCTGAATGCTCGCCACGGTGTCACGCGCATGCTGTTCGTGCTGCCCGTGCAGCGCCAGCAGCGCACCGTCTTCCGTGCCTTCGTCGAGCGCCTCGGCGCGGAGCCCTGGGGGCACTTCGCCGGCGACCCGGTCGCGCCGCCGCTGTTCGCGTGGTCGGTGCGGCGCGCGCTGGGCTGACCGGCACGCGGCGTCTTCAGTCGAAGCGCGCGAGTACCTCGCCGAAGGGTTCGAAGTCGGCGCGGACCGCGTCGCCGCGCGCGACACGGTGCTGCCTCGTGAAGCTGCCCGACATCACCCGCATGCCGGCCTCGAGCGCGAGACCGAACTCGGCGAGCTTGTTGGCGAGCCAGGCGATCGAGTTGAGCGGCGACCCCATCACCTCGGCGCCCGCCGCGCGGTCGCGCACCGCGTCGCCGAAGCGCACCACGACCGTCGCGCGCTCGAGGCCGACCGCGGGATCGAAGCGCGTGTCCGCACCGGTCACGAAGGCCTTCTGCTGCGCGTTGTCGGCCATCGCGAGCGGCAGATCGCGCGAGAAGTCGCCGCGGACCTCGACCACCTCGAGGGCGGGCGCGACCGATGCGATCGCACGTGCCGCGTCGGCCGCGGTCACGCCCGGGCCGCGCAGCGTCGCGCCGATCGTCGCGCACAGCTCGTTCTCGATGCCGGGCGCGATCAGGTCGTCGAAGGCGAAGCGGTGGCCCGAGGACCGATGGCCCGAGCGCAGCAGGATCCCGAAGCACGGCTCGGGGATGCCCCATTGCGCGCGCATCGCGTCCGCGGTCAGGCCGACCTTCCAGCCGGCCTGCGCGTCGCCGTCGGCGATGCGCCGTCTCAGGATCGCGAGGTTCACCGCGTAGCCCTCGGCGAGCGACAGGCGTCCGAACCAGTCGGCGGGCATGTGCTCGCCGCGGCGGATGCCCGCCCACAGCGTGTCGGCGGCGTGCTCGATGTCCATGCTCGCGTCTCCTCGGTCCGGGCTCGCGAGTCTAGGCCGGCGCGGCGCCGCGGGCGACTCCGCGTGTCGCGCCCCGCGCGACTCAGCCCACCAGCGCGCCCGCGAACTCCTCGGCCGAGAAGGCCTGCAGGTCGTCGATCCCTTCGCCCATGCCGATGAAGTAGACCGGCACCGGCCGGTCACGCCGCGTGTGCGCGAGCGCGGCGAGTGCGCCGCCCTTGGCCGTGCCGTCGAGCTTCGTGACGACGAGCCCGGTCAGCTGCACCGCGTCGTCGAAGGCCTTCACCTGCGCGAGCATGTTCTGGCCGGTGTTGCCGTCGAGGACCAGCAGCACCTCGTGCGGCGCGCCCTCCATCGCCTTGCCGATCACGCGGCGCACCTTGCGCAGCTCGTCCATCAGGTGCGTCTGCGTGGGCAGCCGGCCCGCGGTGTCGACCATCACGACGCCGGTGCGCCGCGCGATGCCCGCCGAGACCGCGTCGAAGGCGACCGCCGCCGGGTCGCCGCCCTGCTGCGCGATCACCTCGACCTCGTTTCGGCTGCCCCACTGCGCGAGCTGCTCGCGGGCGGCCGCGCGGAAGGTGTCGCCGGCGGCGAGCAGCACGGTCTTGCCTTCGGCACGCAGGTGCTTCGCGAGCTTGCCGATCGAGGTCGTCTTCCCGGCGCCGTTGACGCCCGCGATCATCAGCACCAGCGGCTCGGCGCGGTCGATGTCGATCGGCCGCTCGAGCGGCGTCAGCAGCTCGATCAGCAGCGCGCGCAGGGCGGCCTTCACCTGCATCGCGTCGGTGATCCGCTCCTTGCGCACGCGCTCGCGCAGGCGTTCGAGCAGCCAGCCGGTGGTCTCGACGCCGGTGTCGCTGGTGAGCAGCGCGGCCTCCAGCTCCTCGAACAGCGCCTCGTCGACCTTCACGCCGACGAACAGGCCCGCGAGGTTCGAGCTGGTCCGCGACAGGCCCTGCTTCAGCCGCGCGAGCCAGGGCTTGCGGTCGGTCAGCGGCGCCGGGACGAACTCGACCGGCGCGGCCGCCGCCGTGGCCGCGCCGGGGACCGGCGGCACGCCCGGTGCGGGGACCGGGCGAGCCGTGTCGCCCGCGTCGCGTGCCACCTGCTGCTCGATGCGCGTGGCCTGGGCGTCTCGTGCGGCCTGGGCGTCGCGCCCGGCGCGGGCCTCGCTCTCGGCCTGCGCCCGGCGGACCGCGTCCGCCTCGCGCGCCACGCGGGCGGTGCGCAGCGCCTCGGCCTCGCGGACCCCCTCGGCCTCGGCCGCGGCGCGCGCGCGCGCATCCTCCTCGAAGGCCGCTTCGGCCGCGGCGGCCGCCTCGGCCTCGATCGCCGCCGCCTCCTCCGGGCTCGCGGCCGTCTCTTCCGGCAATGGCGGGCCGGGCTCGGGCGCGCCGCGGCCGCCGGGGATGAAGCGCGACCAGAACCCGCCGCGCGCGGGCTCGCCCGGATCGGCCGCCTGGGGCGGTCCGGCCGGTGCGGGGGCGACCGCGGCGGGCGGCGGCGCGTCGGCGGGCACCGCGCCGGGCGCGACCTCCGCATCGGCCGGCTTCTTGCGGCGAAGGAATCCGAACATCGGGGCGTCTCGGGGGCGGGGCCCGTGCGGCCGCAGGGGGCTTCGGGCCCCGGAGTACACTCGGGAGCCTCGATTCTACGCCGCACCATGACCCCTCCGTCCGCGCGCCCGCTCGCGCTGCGCCTCGCCGCCCTGGCCCTCGGAGCGTTCGCGGCGGTCCCCTCGTCCGCCCAGCAGTCCGAGTCCCCCGGCCGGCCGGTCGGTTCGCCGTCCGCGGCCGCGCCGGTCGCGGCCGCGCAGGCCTTCGAGCGGACCCTGCCCAACGGCATGAAGGTGCTGGTCAAGCGCGACGACCGCGCGCCCACGGCGGTCCACATGGTCGGGTACCGCGCCGGCTCGATGGACGAGGTCAACGGTCGCACCGGCGTCGCGCACGTGCTCGAGCACATGATGTTCAAGGGGACCAAGACGCTCGCGCCCGGCGAGTTCTCGCGCCGCGTCGCCGCGATCGGCGGCCGCGAGAACGCCTTCACCTCGCGCGACTACACCGGCTACTACCAGCAGATCCACACCTCTCGCCTGCCCGAGGTGATGCGCCTCGAGTCCGACCGGATGGCGAACCTGCAGCTGTCGGCCGACGAGTTCGCCAAGGAGATCCGGGTCGTCATGGAGGAGCGCCGGCTGCGCACCGAGGACCGGGCGACCTCGCTGGTCTACGAGCAGCTGATGGCCACCGCGTTCACCGCGCATCCCTACCGCCATCCGGTCATCGGCTGGATGGCCGACCTCGAGGCGATGACCGTCGACGACGCGCGCGCCTGGTACGACGCCTGGTACTCGCCGTCGAACGCGATCCTGGTCGTCGCCGGCGCGGTCGACCCCGAGGCCGTCTGGAGGCTCGCGCAGGAGACCTACGGGACGATCCCGGCGCGCGCGCTCCCCGCCCGCAAGCCGCAGGCCGAGCCGCCGCAGCGCGGGCTGCGCCGCATCCAGGTCAAGGCGCCGGCCGAGAACCCGTCGGTGACCCTGGCCTGGCGCGCACCGAAGCTCGAGTCGGTCGACGGCGACCGCGAGCCCTACGCGCTCGAGCTGCTGTCCACGCTGCTCGACGGCGGCGACAGCACGCGCCTCACGCGCAACGTGGTCCGCGGCTCGCGGGTGGCCAACAGCGCGAGCGCGGGGTACGGCATGACGCAGCGCGGCCCGGCGCTCTTCGTCCTCGCCGGCGTGCCCGCCGAGGGGCGGACCACCGAGGACGTGGAGCGCGCGATGCGCGCCGAGATCGAGCGGATCGCGAGGGAGGGCGTGCCCGCGGCCGAGCTCGAGCGCGTCAAGGTCCAGTACGTCGCCGGCCAGGTCTACAAGCGCGACTCGGTCTTCGCGCAGGCGATGGAGCTCGCCAGCCTGGAGATCGTCGGCCTGTCGCACCGCGACGCCGACCGCATCCTCGAGAAGATCCGTTCCGTGACCGCCGACGAGGTGAAGGCGGCCGCGGCGAAGTGGTTCGGCGACGACACGCTCACCGTGGCCACGCTGCTGCCGCAGCCGATCGGCGAGCGCAAGCCGGCCGCGGCCCCCGCCGGCCTGAGGCACTGACGCCATGACCGCACCGACCGTTCCCACCGTCCTCGCCCCGCGGCGCGGGCCGGCCGTCTCCGCCGGGCCGAGCCCGGCCCGGCGCGGGCTGCGCGTGAGCGCGCGCTCGTCGGCCGCGCTGCTGCTGCCGCTCGTGCTGCTGCTGTGGGCGCCGCTCGCCTCGGCCGTGCTTCCGATCGAGCACTGGAGCACGTCGCGCGGCGCGCGCGTCCACTTCGTCCGCGCCGACGCGATCCCGATGCTCGACGTGCAGGTCGACTTCGATGCCGGTGCGCGCCACGATCCGGCCGCGAAGGCGGGCCTCGCCGGCTTCACCGCGGGCCTGCTCGCGCGCGGCGTCGAGGGCCTCGACGAGGCGCAGCTCGCCGAGCGCTTCGCCGACCTCGGTGCATCGCGCGGCGGCGGCGCGGGCGACGACCGGGCGAGCGTGTCGTTGCGCACGCTGTCGGCGCCGCGCGAGCGCGATGCCGCCGTCGACCTGCTCGCGCGGATGATGGCCCGGCCCACCTTTCCCGACGTGGTGGTCGCGCGCGAGCGCGAGCGCTCGATCCAGGCGCTGCGCGAGTCGCTGACGCGGCCCGACGCGATCGCGCAGCGCACCTTCGAGGCGCTGCTCTATCCGTCGCATCCCTACGGTCTCTCGCAGTCGCCCGAGTCGGTCGCGGCGATCGGCCGCGACGATCTCGTCGCCTTCCACCGGGCGCGCTACGGCGCGCGCGGTGCGGTGGTCTCGATGATCGGCGCGATCTCGCGCGCCGAGGCCGAGGCGATCGCCGAGCGCCTGACCCGCGACCTCCCCGAGGGCATGCCCGGCGCGCCGATGCCGCCGGTCGTCGCGCCGCCGCCCGTCGAGCGACGCATCGCGCATCCGGCCACGCAGAGCCACATCCTCGTCGGCGCGCCGGCGATGGCCCGCGACGACCCCGACTTCTTCCCGCTCTTCGTCGGCAACTACGTGCTGGGCGGCGGCGGCTTCGTGTCGCGGCTCACCGCCGAGGTCCGCGAGAAGCGCGGCCTGTCCTACAGCGTCTACTCGTACTTCTCGCCGATGGCGCAGCCCGGGCCGTTCGCCGTCGGCCTGCAGACCCGCAAGGAGCAGACCGACGACGCGCTGAAGGTCGTGCGCGAGACGCTCTCGCGCTTCGTCGCCGACGGCCCCACCGAGGACGAGCTGCGCGCGGCCAAGCAGAACCTGGTCGGCGGCTTCGCGCTGCGGATCGACTCGAACCGCAAGATCCTCGACAACCTCGCGAACATCGGCTGGTACCGGCTGCCGCTCGACTACCTCGAGCGCTGGACCGACCGCGTCGAGGCGGTCACCGTCGTGCAGATCCGCGAGGCGTTCGCGCGCAAGGTGAAGCCGGACCGGCTGGTCACCGTCGTGGTCGGAGACGGCGGTGGCGCGAAGCCCTGAGCGCGCAGCGCGCGGCGGGCCCTCGGGGGGACGCGGCGCCGCCGCCGGCGCGCCCGCGAAGCGTCCGGCCGGCGGCCGCCGCGAGCCCCCCGCGAAGGTCCGCATCGTCGGCGGCGACTGGAAGCGCACGCCGCTCGCCGTCGTCGACGCCCCGGGCCTGCGCCCCACGCCCGACCGCGTCCGCGAGACGCTGTTCAACTGGCTCGGCCAGCGGCTCGAGGGCTGGACCTGTCTCGACCTGTATGCCGGTACCGGTGCGCTGGGCTTCGAGGCCGCGTCGCGCGGCGCGTCGCGCGTCGTCTGCGTGGAGCGCGAGCCGCGCGCGGTGGCCGCGCTGCGCGACGCGAAGGCCCGGCTGGCGGCCGACGCGGTCGAGGTCGTGCAGGCCGACGCGCTCGCCTGGCTGTCGAACGCGCGCGACCGCTTCGACCTGGTCTTCCTCGATCCGCCCTTCGGCGGCACCGAGCTCGAGCGCGTGCTGCCGCGCCTCGCCGCCGTGCTCGCACCCGATGCCGCCGTCTACGTCGAGGCCGATCGGCCGCTCGCCGCCGATGCACCGCCGCTGTCCGCGGTGCCGGGCCTGGTCCTGCATCGCGCCGACAAGGCCGGACAAGTCCACTATCATCTGCTGCTCCTGACGACCCCGGCCCCTGGAGCCTGACGATGGCGATCGCCGTCTACCCCGGAACCTTCGACCCGCTGACCCGTGGCCACGAGGACATCGTCCGCCGCGCCGCGAACATCTTCGAGCGCATCGTGGTCGGCGTCGCCGGCAGCCGCGCCAAGGGCCCGATCTTCACGCAGGACGAGCGGATCGAGATCGCGCGCGAGGTGCTCGCGCCCTATGCGAACGTGCAGGTCGCCGGCTTCTCCGGGCTGCTGCGCGACTTCGTGCGCGCCCAGAACGCCGACGTGATCGTCCGCGGCCTGCGTGCCGTCGCCGACTTCGAGTACGAGTTCCAGATGGCGGGGATGAACCGCTACCTGCTGCCCGACGTCGAGACCATCTTCATGACGCCGACCGACCAGTACCAGTTCATCTCAGGGACCCTGGTCCGAGAGATCGCGATGTTCGGCGGCGACGTCGGCAAGTTCGTGTCGCCGTCGGTCGAGGCCCGCCTGAAGCGGAAGATGGAGCAGCTCGGCGGGCCGCCGCAGACCAGCTGAGCGGGGGCATCGCCGATGGCCCTGCTCATCACGGATGAATGCATCAACTGCGACGTCTGCGAGCCCGAGTGCCCGAACGGCGCGATCTCGATGGGCGAGGAGATCTACGGGATCGACCCCGCGAAGTGCACCGAATGCGTCGGCCACTTCGACGAGCCGCAGTGCCGCGTCGTCTGCCCCGTCGACTGCATCCCCAACGATCCGCGCCACCCCGAGACCCGCGAGCAGCTGCTGGTGAAGTACGAGCGGCTGCAGCGCGAGGCCTGACCGCCCGCCCGCGCGCGACGGCTCAGGCCGTCTGGTAGGCGAGCGGCCAGGCGCCGGCCTTCGCCCACTCCGCACATTCCTGGCCGAGCGAGTGGTCGGTCAGCGGGTGGGCGGCGGCCCAGCCGGCCGGCAGCTCGATCCGCGCGCCGGCGTTCTTCACCCGCAGCCGGATCGACGGCGGCAGCACGCCGTCGCGGCGCCGGTGCAGGATCACCGCGAGCCGCAGGCACAGCACGCGCAGCCAGTCGTCGGCGTCGACCAGCAGCGGGCGCATCTTGGTCAGCCCGCCCGTCTGGCCGAGGACCAGCGCGGCGAGCCGCGCCTGCTCGTCCTCCGAGAAGCCCGGCATGTCGCAGTGTTCGAGGATGTAGGCGCCGTGCTTGTGGAAGTCGTCGTGTGCGATCGACAGGCCGATCTCGCGCAGCTGCGCGGCCCAGCCGACGAGCTGCGTGCCGCGGGCGAGCTCGTCGGCGTCGCCGCGCGCGGTCTCGCGGTACAGCCGGGCGGCGAGCTCGGCCACGGCCGCCCCGTGCCGTTCGTCCAGGCCGTGCAGCCGGATCATCCGCGCGACGGTGATCTCGCGCATGTCGGCCCCGCTCGAGCGGCCGAGCAGGTCGTAGAGCACGCCTTCGCGCAGGGCGCCGTCGCAGTAGTCCATCGACTCGATGCCGAACTCGTCGAAGGCCGCGATCATCATCGCCAGTCCGCCGGGCAGCACCGGCCGGCGGTCCGGCTTCAGCGCGGTCACCCGCAGGCGGTCGACGTGGCCGGCCTTCAGCAGCATCGACTCGAGCGTGCCCAGCGCCTCCCGGGTGATCGCCGTCTCGCCGAGGTCCGCCTGCGCGACCTGCCACAGCGATTTCGCGGTGCCCGAGGTGCCGATCGCGATCCGCCAGCCGGCCGCGCGGTAGCGCTCGGCGTGCGAGGCGATCTGCGCGCGGCAGGCCCAGCGTGCCGCGTCGAACGCGCCGCGATCCACCACCCCGCCCGGGAAGAAGCGCCGCGTGAGGCTCACGCAGCCCAGCGGCACCGACTCCAGCAGCGCGGGGGCATAGTCCGTGCCCACGATGCACTCGGTGGAGCCACCGCCGATGTCGACGACCAGCCGCCGCCGACCGTCGGCCGGCAGCGCGTGCGCCGCGCCGAGGTAGATGAGCCGCGCCTCCTCGCGTCCGGCGATGACCTCGATCGGGAAGCCCAGCGCGTGCTGCGCGCGCTCGAGGAAGCGGCGCGCGTCGGCGGCGACCCGGAAGGTGTTGGTGGCGACCGCCCGCACCCGCTCGGGCTGGAAGGTCCGCAGCCGTTCGCCGAAGCGGCGCAGCGCGTCGATCGCGCGGTGCTGGGAGGCCTCGGACAGCGTGTTGCCGTCGCCGAGTCCGGCGGCCAGCCGGACCGTCTCCTTGAGCTGGTCGACCGGACGCACCTGTTCTCCCAGCGGCGTCGACTCGATCCGGGCGACGACCAGCCGGAAGCTGTTCGACCCGAGGTCGACGGCGGCCAGCAGGGAGGAGGAGGGCATCGCGTGCATTTTGCCGCAGAATCCGCGAGGTCCCCGGTGCCGACCGGCGCGTCCGAGCCCGGATCGCACCCCGGGGGTCTGTCACCGAACCGTCATCTGGGCGCGACACACTCGAACCGATGATCCCTCTCGATCGGTCTGGTCCGGCTCGGCTGCTGAATCGCGAGCTCGGCATCCTGGCGTTCAACGAGCGCGTGCTCGCGCTCGCCGAGGATCCCGAGATCCCGCTGCTCGAGCGGCTGCGTTACCTCACGATCGTCAGCAGCAACATCGACGAGCTCTTCGAGGTCCGCGTCGCCGAGCTGAAGGAGCTGGTCCGCGCCGATGCCGCCGCAGTGCTCGACGACGCGCCGGTGGCCGAGACGCTCGCCGCGGTGTCCGAGCGTGCCGGCCGACTCGTCGCCCGGCAGTACGCGCTGCTGAACCGCACGCTCACCCCCGCGCTCGCCGCCGAGGGGATCGTGATGCACCTGAGCTCGACCTGGACCGACGCGCAGCGCGCCTGGGCCGAGCGCGTCTTCGTCGCCGAGATCGAGCCGCTGCTCACCCCGATCGCGCTCGATCCGGCGCATCCGTTCCCGCGCATCCTCAACAAGTCGCTGAACTTCGTCATCGAGCTCGAGGGCACCGACGCGTTCGGCCGCAGGGCGGGCATCGCGATCGTTCAGGCGCCGCGAGCGCTGCCGCGGGTGCTGCCGGTGCCCTCGGAGGTTTCCGGCGTGCCGCACGGCGTGATGCTGCTCACCTCGGTCGTCGGCGGCTTCGTCGCGCGGCTGTTCCCCGGGCTGTCGGTCCGCTCGGTCAACCAGTTCCGGGTCACGCGCAACAGCGAGCTCTTCGTCGACGAGGAGGAGATCACCGATCTGCGCCAGGCGCTGCACAGCGAGCTGGTCCAGCGGCACTACGGCGACGAGGTGCGTCTCGAGGTGTCGGCCGCGATGCACGACACGGTGCTGCAGCGGCTGATGACCGAGTTCGATCTCGGCGCGGCCGACTGCTACCGGGTCGACGGTCCGGTGAACCTCGTCCGGCTCCAGCAGGTGATCGACGTGGTCGACCGCCCGGACCTGAAGTTCCCGTCCTTCGAGCCCGGGCTGCCCGCGGCGTTCGCGAACCGCGACCTGTTCGCCGCGATCCGCCGCCAGGACGTGCTGCTGCACCATCCGTACGAGTCCTTCGCGCCGGTGATGGACTTCCTGCGCAGCGCCGCCGCGGACCCGCGGGTCGTCGCGATCAAGCAGACGATCTACCGGACCGGCGCCGATTCCGCGCTGATGGAGTCCCTGGTGGCGGCGGCCCGCGCCGGCAAGGAGGTGACCGTCGTCGTCGAGCTGATGGCGCGCTTCGACGAGGAGGCGAACATCAACTGGGCGCGGCGGCTCGAGGAGGTCGGCGCGCACGTGGTCTACGGCGTGGTTGGCCACAAGACCCACGCGAAGCTCACGCTGCTGCTGCGCCGCGAGGAGGGCGGGCTGCGCCGCTACGCGCATCTCGGCACCGGCAACTACCACCCGCGGACCGCGCGGCTGTACGAGGACTTCGGCCTGTTCACCGCCGACGAGGAGATCTGCGCCGACGTCCACGAGGTGTTCCGCCGGCTCACGGGCACCGGGCGGGCGGTCGAGCTGCGCTGCCTGCTGCAGGCCCCGTTCACGCTCGCGGCGCACGTGCTCGCCGCGATCCGCCGCGAGGCCGAGGCGGCGCGCGCCGGCCGCCGCGCCTACATCGCGGCCAAGGTCAACGCGCTGCTCGAGCCGAACGTGATCGACGCGCTCTACGACGCGAGCCGCGCCGGCGTGCGCATCGACCTGATCGTGCGCGGCGTCTGCGCGCTCCGGCCGGGCGTCCCCGGGCTGTCGGAGACGATCCGCGTGCGCTCGGTGATCGGCCGCTTCCTGGAGCACAGCCGGATCTACCACTTCCACGCCGACGGCGCCGACGAGGTCTGGCTCGCGTCGGCCGACTGGATGGGGCGCAACTTCTACCGTCGCGTCGAGGTCGCCTTCCCGGTCCGAGACCGCCGCCTGAAGGCGCGGGTGCTGGCCGAGGGACTGGCCATCCACCTGCGCGACAACGCGTCGGCATGGACGATGGACGCCGACGGCGCCTACGAGCGGCGGCGTCCGCGCGGCGCGCGGCGCCTGGTGTCGCAGCTGGCGCTGCTGCAGAAGCTGGCGGCGCGCTGACGGAGTCGGCGCGCCGCGCAGGTCGCTAACCGGCGGGCGGGGCCCGCCGCGGGCCGCGATCGGAGTCGCGGCCCGGCCCGGCGCTCAGTGCGCGGGCGGCGGCAGGATCACGCGGTCGATCGCGTGGATCACGCCATTGGTCGTGAACACGTCGGTGGCCACGATGTTCGCGATGCGCCCGCGCGAGTCGGTGATCGCCAGGCCGCCGTTCGCCGCGGTCACGACGAAGGTGGCGTTGCCCGCGAGCAGCGGGTCGATCGGCGCGCCGAGCGGCACCTCGGCACGCAGCACGCGCGCCCCGAGCACGTGGTACTGGAGCACGGCCCGCACGAGTGCGCGGTTCGCCGGGACCAGGAGCGCGGCCGCGGTGGCCTTCGGATCGTGGGTCAGCTCGCGGGCGAGCGCGTCGAAGGCCGCGTCGGTGGGCGCGAACACGGTGAACGCGCCGGGACCCGAGAGCGCGTTCACCAGGTCGTTGTCGACCGAGGCGAAGGACAGTGCCGCGACCAGGCTGGAGAAGCCCGGCGTCGACGCCGCGACCTGCGTGATCGAGCGGTCCGCCGGCAGGATCACACGGTCGATCAGGTGGACCACGCCGTTGGTGGCATCGATGTCGGTGGCGACGATGCCTGCGCGCCGGCCCCGGCCGTCGACGATCTCCGGACGGGCACCGCCGAGCTCGACCTTGAAGAAGGTGTTGCTGCCCAGCGCGGGCGTGACCGCGCGACCCGATTGCAACTGCGCGGCGAACACCTCGGAGGCGAGCACGTGGTAGCGCAGCACGTCGCGGACCAGCGCCTTGTTGGCCGGTACCAGCAGCGCCGCGGCGGTCGCGTCGGGATTGCCCGTGAGCTCCCTGGCGAGGGCGTCGAACGCGGCGTTGGTCGGGGCGAACACGGTGAACGTGCCGGCCGCCGACAGCAGCGAGACGAGGTCGCCGTCGTTCGACGCGAAGCCCAGCGCGGCCACCAGGCTGGTCAGGTTCTCGTTGCCGGAGGCGATCTCCACGATCGTGCGGTCCGCCGCGGGCGCGGACGGCAGGATCACCTTGTCGATCACGTGGATCACGCCGTTGGTCGCGGTGACGTCGGTCGTCACGATCCGCGAGGTGCGGAACCGGGCGTCCGTGATCACCAGCGCGTCGCCGGCGGCGTCGATGCGGAACGTGTCCGCGCCGGCGAGGGTCGGATCGATCGGCGTGCCCAGCGGCACGTCCGCCCGGCGAACGGTCGCGCCGAGCACGTGATACTGCAGGACGGCCCGGACCAGTGCCTTGTTGGCGGGCACCAGCAGGTCGGCGGCGGTCGCCGTGGGCGTGCGGGTCAGCTCGCGCGCGAGCGCATCGAAGGCGGCGTTGGTCGGGGCGAACACGGTGAAGCTGCCCGCGCCCGACAGCGCCTTCACCAGGTCGCCGTCGTTCGAGGCGAAGCCCAGGGCAGCGACGAGGCTGGAGAACTGTGGCAGCGAGGCCGCGGTGTCGACCACGCTCTTGACGGAGGCCGCCGCGCCCGCGGGGGACGGCGCGGTCGCCGTCGGCGCGGGGGACGGGGCGGCGGCGGTCGATGCCACCGTCTGGGTCGTGCCGAGGACCGCTGTGGCGGGGCTGGCCGGAGCGTCGCCGCCGCCGCCGCCGCAGGCGGCGAGAGCGGCAGCGATCGAGGCGAGCGCGAGCGCGCGGGCCCCGTGGATCAGGGATCGGGACATGATGTGTTTCCTCGCAGGTTGTGACCGGTCGGTCGTGAAATGCACCGATAGGTCATGTCGCGATCGAAAGTCTTACAATCGGTCACGTAATGACCGATGGGTCATTTCGACGTCTCGCGCGGGTCCGGGCGACGCCGCCCCGGTCCGATTCCCCCCGCCGCCCGCGGGTCCGCACCGGCGCCTTCGCTAGAATCGTCCGACCCAGGGAGGGGACCCATGTTCGACGAACCCGATCGGACGCCGGCCCGCCGCCGCGCGCCCGCGGCGAGATGACCGCCGTCTTCGATCCGCGCGCGTTCTCGTGCGACTGGGCCGAGGCCCGCGCCAAGTTCGTCGACGCCGCGCGCCGGGCCGGCGCGGTGCACCGCGCGTGGCCCCATCCGCTCGCCGGACCGGCCGGCGAGGCCCTGTCCGTCGACACCGCGTGGCTCGGCCCGCGCGACGCGGACCGCGTGCTGGTCGTGATCTCGGGCACGCACGGCGTCGAGGGCTTCTGCGGCTCGGGACCGCAGGTCGGCCTTCTGCGCGGCGACTCGGGCCTCGCGCTGCCCGCGCGCACCGCCGCTCTGCTGATCCACGGCATCAACCCGCACGGCTGGGCCTGGCTGCGCCGCGTGACCGAGGAGAACGTCGACCTGAACCGCAACTGGGTCGACTTCTCGCGACCCGTGCCGGAGAACCCCGGCTACGCGGCGCTGCACCCTCATCTCGCGCCCGCCTCGCTCGAGCCCGATGCGCTTGCCGCGGCCGACGCCGCGCAGGCCGCCTACGCGGCCGAGCACGGGGCGCATGCGGCGCGGGTCGCCGCCTCGAGCGGCCAGTACACCCACCCGGACGGCGTCTTCTACGGCGGCAGCGGCCCCACCTGGGCGCGCCGCACCAGCGAGGCGATCCTCGCCGAATGCGTCGGACGTGCCCGCACGGTCGCGATCGTCGACATGCACACCGGCCTCGGGCCCTACGGCTACGGCGAGCCGATCTGCAACCATGCGCCCGGTTCCGACCGCGTGGAGCGGGCGCGCGCCTGGTGGGGCGACTCGGTGACCGAGCCGCTGCTCGGCACCTCGTCGTCGCAGGAGAAGTGGGGACTGTCCGAGTTCGGCTACGAGCGCGCGCTCGCGCACGCCGACATCGCGTTCGTCGCGCTCGAGTTCGGCACCTACCCCGAGGCACAGGGCCGCCGCGTGCTGCGCGACGACCACTGGCTGCACGCGCACGGCGACCCGCGAGGCGCCGCCGCCGCCGCGATCAAGACCGCGATCCGCGACCATTTCTACCCGCCGCACGACGACTGGAAGGAGATGGTGCTGTTCCGGTCCTGGCAGGTCTGGCGGCAGGGACTCGCCGGCCTCGCCGCGAGCTGATCCGCCGGGCCGTCGCCCGCTCCCCGATCCCGATCCCCCGAAGGACACCCCCCGCATGAACGGCGCAGAACACCTGGTCAGAACGCTGCTCGACGAGGACGTCGACGTCTGCTTCACCAATCCCGGCACCTCCGAGATGCACTTCGTCGCCGCGCTCGACCGGATCCCCGGCATGCGCTGCGTGCTCGGCCTGTTCGAGGGCGTGGTCACCGGCGCGGCCGACGGCTACTGGCGGATGGCGCGCCGGCCGGCCTCCACGCTGCTGCACCTCGGGCCGGGCCTGGCCAACGGCCTCGCCAACCTGCACAACGCGCGAAAGGCGCGCTCGGGCGTGCTCAACATCGTCGGCGAGCATGCGATCCCGCACGTGGCGCTCGACGCGCCGCTGACCTCCGACATCGAGGGCATCGCGCGGCCGATGTCTCACTGGGTGCACACCATCGGCTCGCCGGTGGGCGTCGAGGCCGCGACCCGGGCGGCGGTGCAGGCGGCCACCACGCCGCCCGGCCGGATCGCCACGCTGGTGCTGCCCGCCGACTGCGCGTGGGGCGAGGTGCCCGGCGCCGATGCGCTGCGCGGCCCGCGGATCGAGCGGCTCGCGCCGCGCGCCCCCGATCCGGTGCTCGTCGAGGCGGCGGCCGCGGTGCTGCGCTCGGGCGAGCGCGGCGCGCTGCTGCTCGGCGCCGACGCCTGCCACGAGGAGGCGCTCGAGATGGCCGGCCGCATCGCCGCGGCCACCGGCTGCGCGCTGCTCACCGAGTTCGGCGTCGCGCGGGTCGCGCGCGGCGCGGGCCGCGTCGCCGCGCAGCGCGTGCCCTACGTGGTCGAGGCCGCGCAGGCCGCGCTCGCGCCCTACCGCAACCTGGTGCTCGTCGGCGCGCCCGAGCCGGTGTCGTTCTTCGCGTACCCGGGCAAGCGCGGCCGGCAGGCTGCGCCCGGCACCCGGATCCTGTCGCTCGCCGACGCCTCGCACGACCTGCCCGCGGTGCTCGCGCTGCTCGCCGACGCGACCGGTGCGCTCGGCGCGAAGCCGGCGCACGTCGCCCCGCGAGACGCGCTGGCCGTGCCCGAGGGGCCGATGAGCGTCGAGGGCATCGGCCGCGTGGTCGCCGCGCTGATCCCGGAGAACGCGATCGTGGTCGACGAGTCGGTCTCCTCCGGCCGCGCCTTCGGCGCGCCCACCGCGCACGCCGCGCCGCACGACTGGCTGACCGGCACCGGCGGCTCGATCGGCTTCGGCATGCCCACCGCGATCGGCGCCGCGATCGCCGCGCCCGACCGCAAGGTGCTCTGCCTCGAGGGCGACGGCAGCGCGATGTACACCGTGCAGTCCCTGTGGACGATGGCCCGCGAGGGTCTCGACGTGACCGTGCTGGTCTTCGCGAACCGCGCCTACCGGATCCTGCAGGGCGAATACGCGGGGGTGGGGGCGGGCACGCCGGGTCCCCGCGCGACCGACATGCTGAGCCTGGACCGGCCGACGATCGACTGGGTGGGCCTGGCGCGCTCGATGGGCGTCGAGGCGGGTCGGGCGACCGATCTCGGCGAGCTCGCCCGCGAGCTGCGCCGCGGCCTCGCATCGACGGGACCGTACCTGGTCGAGGCGGTGCTCTGACCGCGTCGGGCCGGGCGCCAGGCGGGCCCGGCCGACCGCGGCGCCGCGTCGCGCGGGTCGTTCGTCCCGGGGCGTGCTCGGCCCCCGGGCCCTCGTGGCGTCAGGCCTCTGCCGCGGGGAACACCCGGCCGCCCTGCACCGTCCCCCAGACGCGCACGTGCTTCAGCCGCTCCGGCGCGACCGCGAGCGGATCGTCCTCGAGCACGGCGAAGTCGGCGCGCTTGCCGCACTCGATCGAGCCCAGCTCGCCGTCGAGCTTCAGCGTGTAGGCCGCGCCCAGCGTGATCGCGCGCAGCGCCGTCGCCACGTCCACGCGCTCGCCGTCGCCCAGCCGGCGACCGCTCGCGGTCAGGCGGTTCACCGCGCACCAGGCCACGTGCAGCGGACCCAGCGGCGTGACCGGCGCGTCGGAGTGGATCGTCCACGGCACGCCCAGCTCCTCGGCCGAACGGCACGGGTTCATCCGCTCGGCGCGCTCGGGGCCGACGGTCTGCGCGTAGTGCTGGTCGCCCCAGTAGAAGTGGTGGTTCGAGAAGAAGTTCGCGCACATCCCGAGCGTGGCCATCCGACGCAGCTGCGCACGATCGGCGAGCTGGCAGTGCTGCAGCGTGAAGCGGTGGTCGGCCAAGGGGTGACGGCGCAGCGCGGCCTCGGTGCGCTCGATCGCCACCTCGGTCGCCTGGTCGCCGTTGGTGTGGGTGTGCACCTGCAGCCCCTCGCGCAGCGCGCCCTCGTAGACCGCCTGCATCCATTCCGGCGCGAGGTACCACAGCCCCTGCGGCGAGCCGTCGTGATAGCCCGGCTCGCGCAGCCGCGCGGTGAAGCCCTGGATCGAACCGTCGGCCACGAGCTTGATCGCGCCCAGCCGCAGCCCGTCCGTGGAGCGCTCGCGCACGCGCGCGGCGAGCGCCACGAGCGCGTCCGCCGGGCGGCCGTTGCCGCGGATCGCAGGCACCAGGCGCAGCGGGAAGCCGGCCGAGCCGGTGACCCGCAGCAGGGTCTCGAGCGAGTCGTCCGTCATCGGGTTGACCAGGTCGGTCGACGTGGTGACGCCGGCCCGCACCGCGAGGCGCGCGTAGGCGCGCAGGCCACGCTCGTCGCCGGCGAAGGCCGCGCGGTCGATCCGCACCGCGGTCAGCGCGGGGGTGTAGGCGTCCGGACCGCGCAACTCGCCGGTGGGCAGCCCGTCGTCGCCGAGCGGCACGCCGGGGTGGTCGACGCCGGGCCGCAGCAGGCCGGCCACCTCGAGTGCGCGACTGTTCGCGTTGACGATGTGACCGCTCGCGTGGATGACCGCGACCGGGCGGCTGGTGCTGACCGCGTCGAGGTCGTGGCGGGAGAAGCGCACGCCATCGACGTGCAGCGGATCGAGCCCCCAGCCGAAAAGGGGCGCCTGCGGGTCGGCGAGCGCGGCCTCGGCCTCGCGCAGCCGTTCGATCACCGCCGCGCGGGTACGGACCGCGGGCCAGGTCCGTCCGTCGGGGTCGGTCCGGTCGAAGCCGCCGCAGTACGGATGGCGCCAGTAGACGCCCTCGGTCACGTGGCCGTGTCCCTCGATGAAGCCGGGCAGCAGCACCTTGTCCGCGAAGCGCTCGTCGAGCCGCGCGCCGGCGCCGACGCCGGTCTCGGCCGCGGTGCCCACCGCGACGATCCGGCCGCCGCGCACGGCGACGTGCGTGCCCTCGGGGCGCGACGGGTTCATGGTGACGATGCAGCGGGCGCGGTAGACGACGGTCTCCATGGCTCGGACTCCAGGTGGAAGAGCGCAAGCGTGGGCCGACCCGCGCCGGAGCGGAATCCGGCGTTCCGATTATCGGATCGGATTCGTGAGCTTTCGGTGTGAAAAAGGGATATTTTTTTCCGAAGGCCCGGCTTCCGCCGGGCACCACGGAGGAAGTCCGATGCTCGGACCACGCAGGCGGATCCTGACCTCGGTGCCGTTGGCCGCGCTCGGCGGGCTGTCGGCGGTGCGCGTCGCCGGCGCACAGGAGCCGCCGCGCGGCGGCACGCTGGTGATCGGCCACTGCTTCGCGTCGCGCAACCTGAACCCGGCGGTGGCGACCGGCATCCCGGCGATGCTGCCCGGCGCGCAGGTGTTCGCGTCGCCGCTGAAGGTGGGCGCCGACTGGAAGCCCCGGCCCTATCTCGCCGAGCGCTTCGAGCTGTCGTCCGACCAGCGCAGCGTGACCCTCTGGCTGCGCAAGGACGCCGTCTTCCACGACGGCCGGCCGGTCACCTCGGAGGACGTGCAGTTCTCGATCGAGCAGCTGCGCGACCACCATCCGTTCCGGACGATGTTCGGGCCGGTCAACGCGGTCACGCTGCCCGACCGGCACACCGCGGTCGTTCGGCTGCGCGAGCCGCACCCCGCGCTGCTGCTCGCGATGAGCACCTCGCTGTGCCCGATCCTGCCGAAGCATGTCTACGGCGACGGCACGCCGCTGCCCACGCATCCGCGCAACGTGACCGGCGTCGTGGGCTCGGGCGGGTTCCGCGTCGCCGAGTTCCGGCCCGGCGAGGTGCTGGTGCTCGAGCGGCATGCACGCCACTTCATGCCCGGCGAACCCCGGCTGGAGCGGCTGGTCACCCGCTTCTTCAAGGACCCGACGACGATGGTCCTGGCGCTCGAGCGCGGCGAGGTCGACTACGCGCTCGCCGTCGATCCGCGCGACGCCGAGCGGCTGCGCAAGGTACCCTCGCTCTCGGTGGCCGACAACGTCGGGCCGGCGGTCGGCTCGCTGTGCTGGATCTCGTTCAACTGCCGACACCCGCAGCTCCAGGATCCTCGGGTGCGCCGCGCGATCAACTTCGCGATCGACAAGGAATTCGTGGTCGGGTCGCTGTTCGGCGGCGCGCACTGGCGCTCCACCGGGCCGATCAGCCGCGCGAGCCCCTTCCACGAGCCGAAGGTCGAGCCCTACCGGCTCGACCTCGCGAAGTCGGCGGCGCTGCTCGACGCCGCCGGGCTCAAGCCCGGCCCGAACGGCACGCGGCTGGCGCTCACCGTCGACGCGACGCCGGGCAGCGGCGAGCACCGGACGATCCAGGAGTACCTGAAGCCCGCGCTGGCGAAGGTCGGCATCGTCGCGAACCCGCGGGTATCGCCCGACGGTGCGACCTGGGCGCGGCGCGTCTCCGCCTACCAGTTCGACCTCAACATCGAGGGCGTCTTCAACTGGGGCGATCCGGTGATCGGCGTCCACCGCTCGTGGATCACGTCGAACATCCGCGAGGGCGTGATCTTCTCGAACACGCATCGCTACTCGAATCCGGAGATCGACCGGCTGTTCGAGCAGGCCGGCCGCGAGGTCGACGCCGCCAGGCGCAAGGCGTTCTACTCGAGCGCGCAGAAGACGATCGTCGACGACTGCCCGGCGGCCTTCGTCTACGAGACCAACTCGGTCGTCGCGATGAACCGGCGGGTGCTCGAGCCGCCGTCGGGCATCTGGGGCCCGCTCGCCGACTGGGACCGGACCGGGATCCGCCCGGGCTGAGCGGGCACCGCCCTGGCCGGGCGCGCACCGCCCGGGCGGCTCGGCGGGGCGCGGTCGTGGAACGCCGGGTCGCGCTGCGGCCCGGTCGCCCGGACAATGCCTCCAGCATGGCGACATTCCACGGATGGCGGATGGTCGGGGCCGGCACCGGCCTGCAGTTCCTGCAGTCGATGCTGATGCACCAGTCGTTCGGCGCCTACGTCGCGGTGCTGGCGACCGAGCGCGGCTGGAGCAAGAGCGCGCTGTCGGGTGCGGCCGCGCTGCAGTCGGTCGAGACCGCGATCATCGGCCCCTTGCTGGGCTGGCTGATCGACCGGCTCGGCGCCCAGCGGCTGATCCGGTGGGGCGTGCTCGCGTTCGGCCTCGGGCTGATCGGGCTCGGCTTCGTCGATTCGATCGGCGCGCTCTACGCGGCAGTGATCGTGATCGCGCTGGGCACCAGCCTGTGCGGCTACTTCCCGATCAACGTCGCGATCATCCACTGGTTCGAGAGGAAGCGCGCGCGGGCGCTGTCGACCGTCGGCCTCGGGCTCGCGCTGGGCGGACTGTTCGTGCCGGTGGTGGCGGGCTCGATCGTGGCCTTCGGCTGGCGCGCGACCGCGATCGGCTCGGGCGTGCTCGCGATCGCCGTCGGCTGGCCGCTCGCGCGGATGTTCAAGGGACCGCCCGCGCTCTACGGCCAGACGGTCGACGGCCTGCCCGCGCCGGCGTCCGGCGCGGACGGGGCCGGCGAGTCCGGTCCGGCCGAGTTCACCGCCCGCGAGGCGCTGCGCACGAAGGCATTCTGGCTGCTGTCGGTCGGCCACGGCTTCGCGCTGCTCGTGGTGACCGCGGTCAACGTCCACGCGATCACGCACATGAAGGAGTCGCTGGGCTACACCGTCGCACAGGCCTCGCTGGTGATCACGCTGATGACCGCCGCGCAGGTGGCCGGCGTGCTGACCGGCATGACCCTGGGCGACCGCTTCGAGAAGCGCTTCGTGGCGGCGACCTGCATGGTGATGCACGCGAGCGGCCTGCTGATGCTGACCTGGGCGACCGGACCGGCGATGCTCGCGGCCTTCGCGGTGCTGCACGGCACGGCCTGGGGCCTGCGCGGCCCGTTCATGCAGGCGATCCGCGCCGACTACTTCGGCCGCCGCTCGATCGGCATGATCATGGGGCTGTCGGCCGTGATCATCGCGGTCGGCCAGGTCTGCGGCCCGATGGTCGCCGGTGCGCTCGCCGACCTGACCGGCAACTACCGGACCGGCTTCACCGTGCTCGCGCTGGTCGCCGCGACCGGCGCGGTGGCGTTCGCCGTCGCGACCCCGCCGCCGCGGCCGGGGCCGGCGTCCGGCGGGGCCGCCTAGACGGCGCGCGGGCGCCGCCCGCCGTCGGCGCCGGCGGTACACTGCCCGCCTTCCGAGGAGACGACACGCATGACCCCCCCGACCGCCACCGACCACGTCGAGATCCGCGACGCGATCCGGGCGCTCTGCCAGCAGTTCCCCGACGAGTACTTCCGCAGGGTCGACGCCGAGCGCGCCTACCCCGAGGCCTTCGTCGACGCGCTCACGAAGGCGGGCTGGATGGCCGCGCTGATCCCGCAGGAATACGGCGGCTCGGGCCTGGGGCTCGCCGAGGCCTCGGTGATCATGGAGGAGGTCAACCGCTGCGGCGGCAACGCCGGCGCCTGCCACGGCCAGATGTACAACATGGGCACGCTGCTGCGGCACGGCTCGGAGGCGCAGAAGCAGCGCCTGCTGCCGAAGATCGCGACGGGCGAACTGCGCCTGCAGTCGATGGCGGTCACCGAGCCCACCACCGGCACCGACACCACGAAGATCAAGACCGCCGCGGTGAAGAAGGGCGACCGCTGGGTCGTCAACGGCCAGAAGGTCTGGACCTCGCGCGTGCAGCACAGCGACTGGATGATCCTGCTCGCCCGCACGACGCCGCTCGCCGACGTGGCGCGCAAGGCCGACGGCCTGAGCGTGTTCCTCGTCGACATCAAGGCCTCGGTGGGCCGCGGGCTCACCGTGCGGCCGATCCCGAACATGGTCAACCACGAGACCAACGAGCTCTTCTTCGAGGAGCTCGAGATCCCCGAGGACAACCTGATCGGCGAGGCGGGCAAGGGCTTCCGCTACATCCTCGACGGGCTCAATGCCGAGCGCACGCTGATCGCCGCCGAGTGCATCGGCGACGGCTACTGGTTCGTCGACCGGGTCGTGAAGTACACCAGGGAGCGCGAGG
Organism: Pseudomonadota bacterium; assembly: GCA_046046245.1. Lineage (GTDB taxonomy): Bacteria > Pseudomonadota > Gammaproteobacteria > Burkholderiales > Burkholderiaceae_E > UBA4615. Next base: position 44,837 of record JBJOKE010000045.1, read on the forward strand.
TCTTCGGCCGTCCGATCGGCCAGAATCAGGGCGTGCAGTTCCCGATCGCCGAGACCTACATCGAGGTCGAGGCGGCGAACCTGATGCGCTGGAAGGCCTGCCAGCTGTACGACGCCCACCAGCCCTGCGGCACCGAGGCGAACATGGCCAAGTACCTGGCGGCCAAGGCCTCGTGGGAGGCGGCCAACGCCTGCCTGCAGTTCCACGGCGGGTTCGGCTTCGCCTGCGAGTACGACGTCGAGCGCAAGTTCCGCGAGACGCGGCTCTACCAGGTCGCGCCGATCTCGACGAACCTGATCCTGTCCTTCGTCGCCGAGCACGTGCTCGGCCTGCCACGCTCGTTCTGAGCGGGCGCGCCGGCCGCCGCGCGGGCGGCGCGCAACCTCCGCCGCCGGTCGGCGTCTTCTGTCCTGCCGTGCGCGCGTGTCGGCGTGATTCGCCCGCGCGCGTTGAAGGTGACTGCGGCAGTGGGGATACGGACGGCGGATCGCCGCCCGGCGCTACCCTGCACGTCGTCGCACGCTGCGGCGTAACTCCCTGAAATCACCGAGAGAATCGTGAAAAACTCGTTCGAAAACCGGCGTACCTTCCTGATCCGCGCGGTGGGCGTCTCCGGCGCCGCCGTCCTCGGCACGACCGCGCACGCGCAGGCGCAGATGGTCGCCGAGAACGACCCGCAGGCGCAGGCCCTGGGCTACAAGGCCGATGCCACCAAGGTCGACAAGGCGAAGCAGCCGAAGTACGCGGCGGGCCAGCTGTGCTCGAACTGCGCGGTCTATCAGGGCAAGGGCAACGACGCGGCCGGTCCGTGCGCGCTGTTCCCCGGCAAGCAGGTCGCCGCCAAGGGCTGGTGCAGCGCCTACGCGAAGAAGGCCTGACGCGGCGCGTCCCGCCGGCCGTCGCAGGCGGGACGCACCGGCTTCAGTGCGACAGCGCCGTGCGGATCTCCGCGTCGTCGAACACCGGCGCGCGCGGCGAGCGCTGCCAGGCGAGCATGTCGCGGTCGCGCGCGGCGAACGCCGGCGGCCGGTCGGCGAAGCCCGGCGTGCGCAGCCACAGCCTGAGCAGGTGACGCTTGCGCGACGGCTCGGGCCAGTCCTCGTAGGCGGTGCGCGAGTGAAGCAGCGCGTGGTTGCAGACGAACTGCACGTCGCCCGGCTTCAGCGCCATCTCCAGGCAGAAGCGCGGGTCCTCGCAGAGGCGGTCGACCGCGTCGAGCGCCTCGATCTGCGTCGCGGTCAGCGGCGCCACGCCGTCGAAGCGCTGCGCGGTCTCGACGTAGCGGCGGTTGTACTTCGCGAACAGCCGGCCCCCGTGTCGCACGAAGAACGGCGTGACGAAGGCGGGCGGCTCGCCGTCGGGCTGCTCGCCGCGGCGGTCGACGTGCCACGGCCCGTAGAGCGCGGCGGCCAGGTCCGGGCGGGTCGCGACCAGTTCGTCGTGGATCGCGACCGAGCTCGCCACCCGTGACAGGCCGCCCTCGCGCGCGGTAGCCAGGCACAGCAGCCCCACCACGTCGGTCGAGTCGTTGTGGAAGGACAGGTGCGCGCGCGACTGGTAGCCGCGCGCGCGGCCATCGCGCACGTCGACGCCTAGGTCGCGGACGTGACCGAGCAGGTCGCCCTGCATGTTCTGGGCGAACGCCGGGCCCAGGTGCGCGCCCAGCCCCCAGTAGACCAGGGCGGCGTCGGCCTTCGACCAGCGGTGCACCGGCAGGCCCTCGATCGTCGCGATGCCGCGACCGTCCTCGAGCTCGCGCAGGATCCGCGCGAGGCGCGGGGCGAGGCGCGGCAGGGGGAAGCGTTCGCGGTCGAGCGACGGGATGCCGAGCCCGGCGGCGCGCGCGGCGGCGAGCGCCGCGTCGAGCTCGCGGACGTCCTCGTCGTCGAGGACGTGGCGCCAGGACGGGTCGGCGCGCAGCTCGGCCGCGGTCCAGCCGCTCGGGTGGGCCCAGGGTTCCGGAACTTGCACGGCGCGCTCCCGTCGGATTCGTCGGAAAGGGAATTTTTCTTGACGACACGTGCCGCTGCAACCGACGATGGCCCGTGGTGGAACGCGTGTTCTGCATGTCGGAACGTGTGACCCCGCAACGCCCTGCTGGAGGCCTTCACCGATGGATGCGCCCGCCGAGATTCCCGTCACCCCGTTCCGCGGCCCGCACGTGTGGACCCGCGCCGCCGTCGAGCACGATCCGACCGCGGTCGCCGTGCTGCCCGACGACTGTCTCGCCGACCTCGATGCCGCGCTCGCCGGCCTGCGGGCGAACCGTCGGACGCTCGAGACCGTCGGCCCGGCCGACTTCCCGTTCCCTCGCCTCGGACCCTGGCTGAGGCGCTTCGTGCGCACGCCGCTCGCCGAGGGCATCGGCTTCGGGATGATCCGCGGCTTCCCCCTGGAGCGGTGCGGCGACGACGAGGCCGGCATGCTGTTCTGGGGGATGGGCACGCACATGGGCGTGCCGGTCTCGCAGAACGCGATGGGGCACCGGCTCGGCCATGTGTTCGACCAGGGCAAGGACTACGAGGCGCTCGACGTCCGCGGCTACCAGACGAGCCACAGGCTCAACTACCACACCGACTCGAGCGACCTGGTGGGCCTGATGTGCCTGCGCCGCGCGAAGTCGGGCGGGCTGTCGTCGGTGTCGTGCGCGCACGCGGTCTTCAACACGCTGCTGGCCGAGGCGCCGCAGCACCTGCCGGTGCTGTTCCGCGGCTTCGAGTACGACCGCCGCGGCGAAGCCGCGCCGTTCCAGTCCGAGATCAGCACGCGCCGGCCGATCTTCGCGGTCCGCGACGGCCAGCTGAGCTGCGGCTACGTGCGCCAGCCGATCAAGACCGCGCGGATCAAGACCGGCGTGCCGTTCACCGACGCGGAGCGCGCGGCGCTCGACGCGTTCGACGAGGCCGCCGCGCGGCCGGAGAACAGCTTCGCGGTGATGCTCGAGCCGGGTGACGTCCAGTTCTGCAACAACCACCTGGTGCTGCACTCCCGGACCGCGTACGAGGACTGGCCGCAGCCGGGGCGCGAGCGGCACATGCTGCGTCTGTGGCTGAAGGTCGAGGGCATCCGCGCGCTGGACGAGACGCAGATCGACCTCGACGCCGGGACCGGCTGGAGCCGGCGCGAGGGCATCCTGCCGCGCGGGATGACGATGGCGGACGGACGGCTGGTGCCGGCCTGACGCGGGAGGGGCCTCATGGCTTGCGTGCGCTCGCATCGTTCCCGCAGCGCCGTGCGTGTGCTGCGGCTCGCCGCCGCCGCGCTCCTCGGCGGCGCGCTGCTCGCGTCTCCGGCGAGCGCCGCCGACCCGCCGTGGCCGTCGAAGCCGATCCGGCTCGTCGTCCCGTTCCCCACGGGCGGCGCCAGCGACACCGTGGGGCGCCTGCTCGGCAAGGCGCTCGGCGACGCGCTCGGCCAGCCGGTGGTGGTCGACAACCGTCCCGGCGCCGCGGCCACGCTGGGCGCGCAGTTCGTCGCGAAGGCGCCGGCCGACGGTCACACGCTGCTGCTCGGCAACGCCGCGGTGATCACGCTGACGCCGCAGCTGCGTCCGGCCGGCTTCGATCCGGTCCGCAGCTTCGTGCCGATCGCGGTGGCGGTCGGCTCGTATGCCATCGTCGCCGTCCGCAAGGACCTGCCGGCCGACGACGTGAAGGGATTCGTCGAGCTCGCGCGTCGAGCGCCCGGCAGCCTCACCTGCGGCACGTCCGGGGCGGGCGGCGCGACCCACCTCGGGTGCGTGATGTTCGCCGAGAAGCTGGGCATCGAGCTGCGTCCGGTCCACTACAAGGGATCGGGGCCCGCGGCGAGCGACCTGGCCGCCGGCGTCATCGACATGGTCCTCGACCCGGCGGCGCTGCCGTACGTGAAGTCGGGCCGGGTCCGCGCGATCGCCGCCCGCGGCCGCGACGACGGTCGCTATCCGGAGCTGCCGAACGTCCCGGGCCTGGCCGAGGTCGGCGCACCCACCGGCACCGAGACCTGGTTCGGTCTGCTCGCACCGGCCGGCACGCCGCCCGAGGTCGTCGCGCGCGTTGCAGCGGTGGTGGAGCGCGTGACCCGCTCGCCGGACTTCGAGGCGCAGATGCTGCCGCTCGCGCTCTATCCGCTCTACCTCGGGCCGAAGGCCTTCGCCGAGCGGATCCCGCGCGATCTCGCGGTCTACCGCGACATCATCCGGCGGACGGGGATCCAGGCGAGCGACTGAACGCGCGCTGCAGGGCCCTCAGGGCGCGCGCCGCGGCGAGACCGGCGCGGCGGTATCCGGCGAGCCCGAGACGAACCAGCGGCCGTCCGCGGTCCGCCAGTAGTACCGGCAGTCGCCGTCGACGCAGCCGCGGCCGGCCTCGTCGACACGGGGGCCGGTGGCGGCGACGCCCGCGGCCGGGCCCGGCGCGATCCCCAGCAGCCCCCGCAACTCCGCCGGCGAGGCCATCCGCCCGCCGCCGTCCATCAGCTCGCGGACCGTCTGCTGCGCGGCCGCCTCGCCGGCGTGCAGCCCGGCGAGGGTGCCGAGGGCCGCTGCGGCGACGAAGGCGGACCTCATGCCGTCTTCTGCTCGGCGAGCCCGAGCGCCTCGATCGTCTCCTTGCGCATCACGAACTTCTGGACCTTGCCGGTGATGGTCATCGGGAACGCGTCGACGAAGCGGATGTGGCGCGGCACCTTGTAGTGCGCGATCTGCCCCCTGCAGAACTCGCGGATCTCGTCCGGCGTGCACGACTGGCCCTCGCGCAGCCTGATCCACGCGCACAGCTCCTCGCCGTACTTCGGGTCGGGCACGCCCACCACCTGCACGTCCTGGACCTTCGGGTGCCGGTAGAGGAACTCCTCGATCTCGCGCGGATAGATGTTCTCCCCGCCGCGGATCACCATGTCCTTCAGGCGCCCGACGATGTTCACGTAGCCCTCGTCGTCCATCGTCGCCAGGTCGCCGGTGTGCATCCAGCCGCCGGCGTCGATCGCCTCGCGGGTCTTCTCCTCGTCGTTCCAGTAGCCGCGCATCACCGAGTAGCCGCGGGTGCAGAACTCGCCGGTGACGCCGCGCGGCACGATCCGGCCCTCGGCGTCGACGATCTTCACCTCGATGTGCGGCTGCACGCGGCCGACCGTCGACACGCGCCGCTCGAGCGGGTCGTCGACCGAGCTCTGCGTCGACACCGGCGAGGTCTCGGTCATGCCGTAGGCGATCGTCACCTGACCCATGTTCATCTGCGACTGCACGCGCTTCATCACCTCGATCGGGCAGGGCGAGCCGGCCATGATCCCGGTGCGCAGCGACGACAGGTCGAACTCGGCGAAGCGCGGATGGTCGAGCTCGGCGATGAACATGGTGGGCACGCCGTAGAGCGCGGTGCAGCGCTCCTCGGACACGGTCTGCAGCACGGTCAGCGGGTCGAACGCGTCGTTCGGATAGACCATGGTCGCGCCGTGCGTCACGCAGCCGAGGTTGCCCATCACCATGCCGAAGCAGTGGTAGAGCGGCACCGGGATGCAGAGCCGGTCCTCGTGGGTCAGGCGGATCGCCTCGCCGACGAAGAAGCCGTTGTTGAGGATGTTCTGGTGGGTGAGGGTCGCGCCCTTCGGGAAGCCGGTGGTGCCGGAGGTGAACTGGATGTTGATCGGGTCGTCGAACTGCAGCCCGCCGGCGATCCGGGCGACGCGCGCGCGCTCGGCCTCGCCGCCGCGCGCCGGCACGTCGTCGAAGTTCAGCATGCCGGGGGTGCGCTCGTCGCCCAGCCGCACGACGATCCGCAGGTGCGGCAGCGCCTTCGACTGCAGCGCGCCCGGCGCGGCCGAAGCGAGCTCGGGCGCGAGGTCGTTGACGATCGCGAGGTAGTCGCTGGTCTTGAGCGCCGGCGCCATCACCAGCGCCCGGCACTCGACCTTGTTCAGCGCGTACTCGAGTTCGGCGCGCCGGTAGGCCGGATTGATGTTGACCAGGATCAGGCCGGCCTTGGCGGTGGCGAACTGGGTGAGCGTCCACTCGGCGCAGTTCGGCGCCCAGATGCCGATCCGGTCGCCGGGCTCGAGACCGAGGGCGAGCAGGCCGGCGGCGAGCGCGTCGACGCGGCGGCCGAGCTCGGCCCAGCTCCAGCGCACGCCCTGGTGGCGGACGACGAGCGCCTCGCGCTCGGGGAAGCGACCGACGGTACGGTCGAAGGCGGCGCCGATCGTCTCGCCGATCAGGCGGGCAGGGCTGGTGCCGTGGTCGTAGGACGGTGCGGGCGTCATCGGGGGTCTCCTCGGAAGGGGCCGGCGTGCGGCGCCGGTTCGATGCGGTCGATGCTACCGGATCGCCCCGGGGACGGGCCACCAGGCCCGCCCTCGTCCGGGTGGATCGAGGCAGGTGCGGCGGTGCGCGCGACCCGGCCCCGACGCTTCCTCAGTCGAGGAACAGCGCCAGGTAGGCCTCGCGCATCGCGATCCCCTCCTCGACGATCGCCGGGCCGCGCCGGTCGTCGAGACAGGCGAGGTCGAGCAGCGCGATCGACGCGGTCACCGTGACCAGTGCGATCCGTGCCGCGACCGTCCGGCCGAGCGTCGGGTTGCGCCGCCGCAGGGCGCGTGCGAGCGCGGCGGCCACCTCCTCGTTCTGCTCCAGGTCCCACTGCCAGAGCTCGGCCGAGGTCTGCAGCGCGCGGCGGCTCGAGCGGCCGCCCGGGCGGGCGAGGCGCATCCGGTAGAGCGTGCGGGTCGCGTCGCGCAGCGGCACCCGCCAGTCCGCGTCGGAGGCCACCCGGCGGTAGACGTCCTTCACCGCCTCGGCCCGCTCCTCCTGCAGCGAATGGACCAGCGCGTGCAGCACCGCGTGCTTGTCGGGGAAGTGCCGGTAGAGCGTGGCCGTGCTGATGCCGGCACGGCTCGCGACCGCGGTGGTGTTCAGGCCTTCCATGCCGTGCTCGTCGAGCAGTGCGCCGGCGGCGTCGAGGATCGTGCGGACCGGGTCGGATGCCTCGGGCTCGACGGGCGGCTGCGCAGCGGGGCGCGGCGTTCGACGGCGCGGGGCGGACGCCTTCGCGGACCCGGCCTCGGGTGCGATCGCGGTCCGTCTCTGGGAACGTGGGGCCATGCCGACGATGTTAACGGATGCGGTTGCGCGATGCGCCCGTGCCCGCGCTCAACGCGGGTCGATCGGCGCGCGTCGCCCCTCGTGCGCCTCGATGATCTCGCCCGCGTCGAGCAGCAGGTCCTCGCGCCAGCGCGCGCCGAACACCTGCACGCCCATCGGCAGGTCGCCGTCCATGCCGACCGGCACGGCGAGCCCGGGCAGCCCGAGCGCGGGCAGCATCAGCTGGAAGTAGATCGCGTCGATCATCCGACGCGCGCCGTCGCGGCCCCGCACGTCGATGCCGGCCGGGATCGGCCGCTCGACCGAGGCCGGCATGACGACGATCGGGAAGTCCTCGAAGAAGCGCTGCCAGCGGCGCAGCAGGTCGTCGCGGTCGATGAACGCGTTCATGTAGCCCTGCAGGTCCATCGGCGGGCGCAGCGCCCACCAGTGGCCGAGGAACTCGGCGATCCCCGGGTCGCCGGACTGCGCCAGGCGCGGCCCGAGCATCGCCTGCTGCTCGGTCGTCGCGATCTCGGCCCACAGCGTGTTCGCGCGGTGCATGTCGGGCGGCGACACCTCCTCGACCGCGCAGCCCGCGGCCGCGAGGTATCGGCCGGCCGTGCGGACCGCGTTCCAGCACGATTCGGCCACGGGCGGTGCGCCGTCGACGCGGGTGACCAGCGCGACGCGGATCGGCCGCGCAGGCGCGGCGAGCCGCAGCGGCACCGGGGCCCAGCGGTTGTCCCGGACGTCCGGGCGTCCCGCCATCACCTCGAAGCCCAGCCGCACGTCGCGCACCGTCCGCGCGAGCGGTCCGTCGACCGCCATGATCTGCGAGGACATCGGACGGCCGACCGCCATCGTGTCGTTGACGCGCGCGACGCGGCCGAAACCCGGGCGCAGCCCGACCACGCCGTTGCAGTAGGCCGGCCAGCGGATCGAGCCGCCGATGTCGTTGCCGTGAGCGATCGTGCCGATGCCGGCCGCGGTGGCGGCGCCCGCGCCGCCGCTCGAGCCGCCCGGCGTCGCGGTCCGGTTCCACGGGTTGAAGGTCGGGCCGTGCAGCGCGTTGTCGGTGTGGCCGCGCATCGCGAACGCCGGCGAGTTCGTCCGCCCGACGATCACCGCGCCGGCCTCGCGCAGCGCGGCCACGACCGGCGAGTCGGTCGTGGCGATCAGGTCCCTGAGCGCCGGCACGCCGTTGTCGGTGGGCAGGCCCTTCTGGTCGACGTTGATCTTCGTGGTGACCGGCACGCCCGCGAGCGGGCCCAGCGCCTCGCCGCGCGCGCGGGCCGCGTCGACCGCGTCGGCGGCGTCGAGCGCCTCGCCGTCGAGCGCGAGCGTGATCGCGTTGATCACCGGGTTCACCGCGTGCAGCCGCGCGAGCGCGGACTCGGTCACCTCGCGCGCCGAGGCGCGACCGTTGCGCACGAGCGCGGCCAGATCGACGGCGTCGAGGCGCCACAGGTTCGGGTCGGGGGCTCGGGTCATCGGGCGCTCTCGGTCGTCGGGGGAGGGGGCTGCGCACGAGCTTCGGTCGCCTCCCGGCGCGGTGTCAAGGCGGCCCGCTCCGGAAAGCGCAGGCTGTCCGGAGCGCCGGCGATCAGGAAAGAGAATTTTTTGCAAACGCTGCCCGAAGCTTTGACAAGCGGGGCTCGCCCCCACAGAATCGGCTGTCCGTCGATTCGGCGGCGCGACCGGAACCCGGCGACGCCGCACCGATCCCAAGGGAGGAGTCCGATGCACCGTGCCGTCCGTCTCGCCGCCGTGGCTGGCTGCCTCGCGTTCACGGCCCCGTGGGCCGCCGCGCAGGCGAAGACCCTGGTGTACTGCGCCGCGTCCGATCCGGAGGGGTTCGACGCCGCCCGCTGGGTCACGACCCAGACCATCGATGCCGCCGGCATGGCGCTCTACGACCGGCTGGTCGAGTTCGAGGCCGGCACCCTCAAGCTCGTGCCCGGCCTGGCCGAGCGCTGGGAGACCAGCGGCGACGGCAGGACCTGGACCTTCCACCTGCGGCGCGGCGTGAAGTTCCACGCGACCGAGTGGTTCAAGCCCACGCGCGAGCTGAATGCCGACGATGTCGTGCTCTCGCTGGACCGCTACCGCGACCGCCAGGGGGCATTCAACAAGGCCTACGGCGTCGCCGGCTACCCCTACAACAACACCTGGGCGGCCAACCTCGCCTCGGTCACGAAGGTCGACGCGTCCACGGTGCGCCTGGTCCTCAACGAGCCGGACTCCACGCTGCTCGCCAACCTCGCGATGGTCACCTCGCACGTGATCTCGGCCGAGTACGCCGAGACGCTGCGCGCGGCCGGCCGGCTCGCCGAGCTCGACACGAAGCCGGTGGGCACCGGCCCGTGGGTCATGCGCCGGTACGACAAGGACGTCGCCGTCCGCTACGACGCCCACCCCGGCCACTGGCGCGGCCGCGCGAAGACCGACCGGCTGGTGATCCAGACCGTGAAGGACAGCGCGGTCCGGATGCAGAAGCTCAAGACCGGCGAGTGCCACGTCTCGTCCGATCCGAAGCCGCAGGAGGTCGAGGCGCTGCGGGGCGACCGAAACGTCGTGCTGCTCGAGTCGCCCGGGCTGAACATCGGCTACGCGGGCTTCAACACCCAGCGCCCGCCGCTCGACAACCGCGAGGTCCGCCGCGCGCTGGTGATGGCCACGAACCGGCAGGCGATCCTCGACGCGGTCTACCAGGGCACCGGCCTGCCGGCCGCGCAGCTGGTCCCGCCCGGCATGCTCGGCCACGACCCGTCGATCCGGGCGCTGCCCAACGACCCCGAGCAGGCGCGCCGGCTGCTCGCGGCGGCCGGGTTCCCGAACGGCTTCGAGCTCGAGATCTGGGCCCCGCCGATCACCCGGCAGTACAACCCCGACATGCGCAAGACGGCCGAGATCCTGCAGGCCGACTGGGCGAAGGTGGGCGTGCGCGCGAAGGTGGTGACCTACGAGTGGGGCGACTTCCTGAAGCGCGTGCGCGGCGGGGAGCACTCGGTCGCGCTGATCGGCTGGGCGGCCGACATGGCCGACCCCGACAACTTCTTCGTGCCCCTGGTGACCTGCTCGCGTCCCACCGCGTCGCGCTGGTGCCCGCCGGGCGTCGAGGCGCTGCTGCGCACCGCCCGCGGCACCACCGACCCGGCGCAGCGGCAGAAGGCCTACCAGCAGGTCGCGGCGATGGTCCAGGCCGAGCAGCCGTACCTGACGATCGCGCACGGCAAGCGCTGGCAGCCGGTGCGCGCCGAGGTCCAGGGTTTCCGCGTCGATCCGCTGACCCGCACGATCCTGCACGGCGTCACCCTGCGCTGACCCGCCCGCGGCGCCGTCGATGCTTCGCTACGTCGCGGGTCGGCTGGCCGCCGCGCTGCCGGTGCTGCTCGGCATCACGCTGCTGGCCTTCGCGCTCGCGCGGCTGCTGCCCGGCGACCCGGTCGAGACCATGCTCGGCGAGCGGGTCGGCGATCCCGAGCTGATCGCCGAGCAGCGTGCGCGGCTCGGTCTCGACCGGTCGCTGCCGGCCCAGTACCTCGCCTACCTCGGCCGCCTCGCGCAGGGCGATCTCGGCCGCTCGATGGTCAACGGGCAGCCGGTGCTCGACGAGTTCCTCGCGCTGTTCCCGGCCACCGTCGAGCTCGCCGCCTGCGCGCTGCTGATCTCGGTCGCGGGCGGCGTGCTGGTCGGCACCCTCGCCGCGGTGCGGCGCGGCAGCTGGCTCGACCAGGGCCTGATGGGCCTGTCGGTGCTCGGCCACTCGATGCCGATCTACGCCTGGGGCCTGGTGGCGATCATGGTCTGCTCGGTCTGGATGCGCGACGCGCTGCCGGCGCTGGCGCTGCCGGTCTCGGGGCGGATCGACATCGTCTTCGACGTGCCGCCGCGGACCGGCTTCATGCTGATCGACACGCTGCTCGCCGACGAGCCCGGCGCGTTCCGCTCGGCGCTGCGTCACCTGGTGCTGCCGAGCGCGGTCCTGGGCACCTACGCGCTCGCGATGGTCGCGCGCATGACGCGCTCGGCGCTGCTGGAGACGCTCGGGTCGGACTTCGTGCGGGCCGCGCGCGCGCGCGCGCTGCCGGCCTGGCGGGTGATCGGGCTGCACGGGCTGCGCAATGCGCTGATCCCGGTGGTGACGGTGATCGGGCTGCAGGTCGGGGGCCTGCTGGGCGGCGCGGTGCTCACCGAGACGATCTTCTCCTGGCCCGGCGTGGGCCGCTGGCTGGTCGACGCGATCTACCGGCGCGACTACACGGTGCTGCAGGGCGGGCTGCTGCTGGTGTCGATGGTCGTGGTCGCGGTCAATCTCGCGGTCGACGTGCTCTACGGCGCGATCGATCCGCGGATCCGGCATCCGAGGCGCTGAGGTGGCGGTGGCGGGGTGGCTCGAGGCGGCGGGTGCGCTGCGGCGCAGGCCGGCGGCGGCGGTCGGGCTGGCGACCTGCCTGCTGCTCGCGGTGCTCGCGGTCGCGGCGCCCTGGATCGCGCCGCACGACCCGGTCGTCCAGCACCGCGATGCGCTGCTCGCGCCGCCGGTCTGGGCCGGGGGCGACTGGCGCTTCCCGTTCGGCACCGACGACCTCGGCCGGGACGTCGCGTCGCGCCTGCTCTGGGGCGCGCGCGTCTCGCTCGCGGTCGGGCTGGCGTCGATCGCGCTCGCGCTCGTGCCGGGCGTGGCGCTGGGGCTGGTCGCCGCGTTCTACCCCGGCTGGCCCGCGACGGTGATCGGCCGCACGGTCGACCTGCTGGTCGCCGTGCCCGGGCTGCTGCTGGCGATCGCGGTGGTGGCGGTGCTCGGTCCGGGGCTGGGCAACACCACGCTGGCGATCGCGCTGGTGCTGCTGCCGCCGTTCGTGCGGCTGGTCCGCGCGTCGGCGATCGCCGAGCAGGCGAAGGAGTACGTGACGGCCTCGCGCCTGGCGGGCGCGAGCCGGCTGCGGCTGATGTTCGACTGCGTGCTGCCGAACTGCGCGGCGCCGGTGATCGTCCAGGCCACGCTCGGGTTCTCCACCGCGGTGCTCGAGGCCGCCGCGCTCGGCTTCCTCGGCCTGGGCGCTCAGCCGCCGACGCCGGAGTGGGGCACGATGCTCTCGACCTCGCGCGACTACCTCGAGCGCGCATCGTGGCTGGTCATCCTGCCCGCGCTCGCGATCCTGGTCACGGTGCTGGCGATCAACCTGCTGGGCGACGGGCTGCGCGATGCGCTCGATCCGCGGCTCAAGGACCATGGCTGAGCCGCTGCTGTCGATCCGGGGACTGAAGGTGGCGTTCGGCCGCGCGGACCGCCCGGCGGTCGCGGTCGACGGGCTCGACCTCGACGTCGCGCGCGGCGAGGTGCTCGGCGTGGTCGGCGAGTCGGGCTCGGGCAAGAGCGTGTCGATGCTCGCCGCGATGGGCCTCGTCGATCCGCCGGGCCGGGTGAGCGCCGACCGGCTGGCCTTCGACGGACTGGACCTGCGGACGATGACCGCGCAGGAGCGCCGCCGGCGCGTGGGTCGGCGGATCTCGATGATCTTCCAGGACCCGGTGGCGAGCCTGGACCCGTGCTGGACCGTGGGCGCCCAGCTGACCGAGGTCCTCGCCGCGCAGCGGCCGGGATCCCGCGCCGAGCTGCGCGACCGGGCGCTGGACCTGATGCGGGCGGTCGAGATCCCCGACCCCGAGGCGCGGCTGCGCGCATGGCCGCACCAGCTGTCGGGCGGGATGTGCCAGCGGGTGATGATCGCGCTCGCGCTCGCCGGCGAGCCCGAGCTGCTGGTGGCCGACGAGCCGACGACCGCGCTCGACGTGACCGTCCAGGCGCAGGTGGTCGAGCTGCTGCTGCGGCTGCAGCGCGAGCGCGGGATGGCGATGGTGCTGATCAGCCACGACCTCGCGCTGGTCTCGGGCGTGGCCGACCGCGTGACGGTGATGTACGCCGGGCAGGCGATGGAGACGGGGGCGCCCGCCCGCCTGTTCGAGTCGCCCGCCCACCCGTACACGCGGGCGCTGCTCGCGGCGCTGCCCGAGGCGAACCGCGGCCGCCGCCGGCTCCAGGCGCTGGCCGGCACCGTGCCGGCACGCGGCGAGCGGCCCGGCGGATGCCTGTTCGCGCCGCGGTGTCCGATGGCCGAGGCCGCCTGCGGGGTGGCGCGTCCGGCGCCGCGTCCGCTGGCCGGCGGCGGCGAGGTGGCCTGCCGGCTCGCGGGCGGCGTGGGCGACGCCTCCGGCGGTTCCGCGGCGGCCGGCACGCCCGGCGCGATCGCCGGGTCCGGCGCGCCGGACGGAGGTGCCCGATGACGGCCGTCCCGGCGCTCGAGGCGATCGGCCTGTCGAAGCACTACCCGGTGCCCGCCGGCTGGGGGCGTCCGCCGCGCACCGTCCGCGCGCTCGACGAGGTCGGCTTCGTGCTGCCCGCCGGCCGCACCCTCGCCGTCGTCGGCGAGTCGGGCTGCGGCAAGACCACGCTCGCCCGCCAGCTCGCGCTGGTCGAGCGGCCCACCGCCGGCACGCTGCGGATCGGCGGCGAGGCGCCCGGCGCGGACGAGGCCTCGCTGCGCCGGCTGCGCCACCGCGTGCAGCTGGTCTTCCAGAACCCGTTCGCGTCGCTGAACCCGCGCAGGACGGTCGCCCGCATCCTCGACGAGCCGCTGGCGATCGCCGGCAGGCTCGACGCGGCCGCGCGGCGCGAGCGCGTGCGGGTCCTGCTCGAGCGCGTGGGCCTGTCGGCCGAGCAGGCGCTCCGCTATCCGCACATGTTCTCCGGCGGCCAGCGGCAGCGGATCGCGATCGCGCGGGCGATGGCGCTCGAGCCCGCGGTGATCGTCGCCGACGAACCGGTCTCGGCGCTCGACGTGTCGATCCAGGCGCAGGTGCTGAACCTGTTCATGGACCTGCAGGAACGGCACGGCACCGCGTACGTGTTCGTCTCGCACGACCTCGCCGTGGTCGAGCACGTGGCCCACGAGGTGCTGGTGATGTACCTCGGTCGCGTCGTCGAGCATGCGCCCGCGCCGGCCCTGTTCGGCGCGCCCGCCCATCCGTACACCCGCGCGCTGCTGGCGGCGCGGCCGCGGTTCCGCCACGACGGTGCGCGACCGACGATCCCGATCCGCGGCGAGCTGCCGTCGCCGCTCGATCCGCCTGCGGGCTGCGCGTTCCACCCGCGCTGCCCGCAGGCGGTCGAGCGCTGCCGGAGCGAGCGCCCGGCGCTGCGCGAGCTCGACGGCCGGCTGGTCGCATGTCACGCGGCCTGATCCGCCGCGCCTGCCGATCGGAAAGAAGTTTTTTTGACGATCGCCGACTCCGACCCTAGGATCCCGTCGTGCGCCGGTCGGTCCGGCGAGGAGACCCCGATGTCCGCCCTGCCGCAGTCCGCCCCGCCCGCCGTCGACCGCGCCGCGCTGATCGCGCGACGCGAGCGCTTCCTCAGCCCGTCGCTGAAGACCTTCCCGCTGTTCGCCGACGATCCGCTGGTGCTGGTCCGCGGCGAGGGCCAGTACGTCTTCGACGAGACCGGCCGGCGCTACCTCGACGGCACCGCGCAGAACGTCTGCATCAGCCTGGGCTTCGGGCATCCGGTCACGCTGCGGATGGCCTGGCAGGCGATGAACGAGATGCAGCACTGCACCTCGCTCTTCTTCCACGACGCGCCGGCGCGCTACGCCGAGGAGCTCGTCGCGCGGATGCCGGAAGGCGGCGACTGGGTCGTCCACCTCGTCAACAGCGGCGCCGAGGCGATCGACCTCGCCTACGCGATGGCCCGGATGCACACCGGCCACTTCGAGATGGTCTCGCTGCGCAACGCCTACCACGGGCTGCACTTCGGCGCGTCGGGCAGCGCGGCGTTCTCGCCGTGCCGCATGCCGACGGCGGCGATGCAGGGCTTCGTCCACGCGATGCATCCGGACCAGTACAAGGGCGCGTTCGGCCCCGATGCCGGCATCGAGCCCTATCTCGCCGAGCTGGAGCGGACGATCTTCTCGTCGACCTCCGGCCGCGTCGCCGGGATGATCGTCGAGCCGATCCAGGGCTTCGGCGGCGTGGTGCCGATGCCGCCGGGCTACATCGCGCGTGCGTTCGAGATCGTCCGCGCGGCGGGCGGGCTGTGCATCGTCGACGAGGTGCAGACCGGCTTCGGCCGGATGGGCTCGCACTACTGGGGCTTCGAGGCCCACGGCGCCACGCCCGACATCGTGGTGCTCGGCAAGGGCATGGGCAACGGCTTCCCGATCGCCGGCGTGATCGCCCGGCGCGAGGTCGCCGAGTCGTTCACGAAGGTGCGCTTCTTCAACACCTTCGGCGGCAATCCGGTCGCGGTGGCCGCCGCGCGATCGGTGCTGCAGGTGATCGACGACGAGGACCTGCAGGAGAACGCGCACGCCCGCGGCGAACAGCTGCTCGCCGGGCTGCGGACGCTGCAGGCGCGCCACCCGCTGATCGGTGACGTCCGCGGCACCGGGTTGATCCTCGGCATCGAGGTGGTGAAGGACCGCCTCACCCGGGAGCCCGCGGTCGAGGCCGGTGACCGGATCCAGAAGCGGATGCGGGCGGCCGGCTTCATCAACGTGAAGGGCAGCGCGACGCGGAACTGCTTCCGGATCAACCCCCCGATGTGCATCACCGCGCGCGACTGCGACGAGTGGCTCGACGCCTTCGATCGCGCGCTCGCCGCCGAGCGCTGAGCCGTCCGACCCCGAAGGAGCACCGATGACCGCCACGACGCCAGCCCGCATCGACCCGTCCGCGCTGCGCGAGCGCCTGGGCGACGGCGCCGAGATCGCGCTCGTCGACGTCCGCGACGGCGGCCCCTTCGCCCGTCGTCACCTGCTGACCGCCAGCAGCCTGCCGCTGGCCCAGGTCGAGCTGCGCGCGCCGGTGCTGCTGCCGCGGCGCGACGTCCGCGTCGTCGCGATGGACGCCGATGGCGCACCCGGCGGCGAGGCCGAGCGCGCGGCCGCGCTGCTGGCGCGCCACGGCTGGACCGACGTGTCGGTGCTGGCCGGCGGCCTCGCCGCCTGGGAGGCGGCCGGCCACGAGGTGTTCTCCGGCACCAACGTGCCGTCGAAGGCCTTCGGCGAGCATGTCGAGCACGCGTTCGACACGCCGCGCATCGAGCCGGGGGAACTCGACCGCTGGCGTGCCGAGGGCCGCGACCTCGTCGTCTTCGACTCGCGTCCGCTCGAGGAGTACCGGCAGGTCAGCATCCCCGGCGCGACCGACTGTCCGGGTGCGGAGCTGGTGCTGCGCGTGCCCGGCGCGGTCCGCTCGCCGGACACGATCGTCGTGGTCAACTGCGCGGGCCGCACGCGGTCGATCCTCGGCGCGCAGAGCCTGCGCAACGCCGGGCTGCCGAATCCGGTCTACGCGCTGAAGAACGGCACCATGGGCTGGCACCTCGCCGGGCTGCGGACCGACCGCGGCCGCGAGAACCTCCTCGACGAGCCGACGGGCGAGGGCCTGGCCCGCGCGCAGCGGATGGCGGCCGAGGTCGCCCGCCGCTGGGGCGTGTCCGTCGTCGACCGCGCGATCCTCGAGCGCTGGCGGGCGGATGCGTCCCGCACCACCTACGTGTTCGACGTGCGGCTGCCCGAGGCGTTCGCGGCGGGTCATCTGCCCGGCAGCCTGAACGCGCCGGGCGGGCAGCTGGTGCAGGCCACCGATACCTTCGCCGCGGTCCGCCACGCGCGGATCGTGCTGGTCGACCGGCACGCGGTGCAGGCGCCGATGACCGCCCACTGGCTCGGTCAGATGGGCTGGTCCGACGTGCACGTGCTCGCGGGCGGGCTCGACGGCCCGCTCGAGTCCGGAGCGGTCCGCGTGCCCGCTCTCGGCGAGGACCGGCTGACGGCCGAGGCGATCGACGTCGCCGGGTTGGCCGACGCGCTCGCTCGCGCTGCGGTCCGCGTCGTCGACGTCGGCGACAGCTACTGGTACCGGAGCGCGCGCATTCCCGGCTCGGCGTATGCGATGCGCTCGAAGCTCGCCGCGGGCCTCGCGACGCTGCCGTCGGACGCCTCGCTGGTCTTCTGCTGCAACGACGGTCGCCTCGCCCGCCATGCCGCGCAGGATGCGCTCGCGCTCGGCCGGTCGGACGTGCGCTGGCTCGCGGGCGGTCGCGCCGCCTGGCGCGCGTCCGGACGGCCGGTCGAGGCCTGCCCCGGCGACGACGATCCGCTGCTGCTGACCGGGACCGACGACATGTGGTACCCGCCCTGGGCCCGCGGGGACGACGTCGAGGCGGCGATGCGCCAGTACCTGACCTGGGAAGTGGATCTGCTGAAGCAGCTCGAACGCGAGCCCTACCTGCGCTTCGCCGCGCCTTGACGGGGTCGGCCCGATTCCCGACACTGACCCCACAACGGAACGCGTGTTCCATCATCAAGAACAGCCCGAATCGCCGGGCCCCGCAGGGAGACTCCGATGAAGCGCCTGCTCGCCGCCACCCTCGTCACGCTCGCCGCGCTGCCCCTGCAGCAGGCCTCGGCGCAGACCGTGCGGATCGTCATGCACTCCGACCTGAAGATCCTCGATCCGACGGTCAGCACGCAGTACATCGTGCGCAACCACGGCTACCTGGTCTGGGACCAGCTGCTCGCGGTGGACGCGAAGGGCACGGTCCGTCCGCAGATGGCGGAGAAGTGGGACGTGAGCGCCGACCGGCTCACCTGGACCTTCCGGCTGCGCGACGGCCTGGAGTGGCACGACGGCACGCCGGTCACCGCCGAGGACTGCATCGCGTCGGTGAGGCGCTTCATCCGCCGCGACCCCACCGGGCTGCGGCTCGCGCCCTTCGTCGCGTCGATGGACGCGGTCGACGCGAAGACCTTCCGCCTCGTGCTGAAGGAGCCCTACGGCCTGGTGCTCGAGACGCTGTCCAAGCCCAGCCTCGCGCCGCTGCTGATCATGCCGAAGCGCGTCGCCGAGACCGACCCGGCCGAGCCGATCAAGCCCGAGCAGGTGATCGGCTCCGGCCCCTTCGTCTTCAAGCGCGACGAGTGGAAGCCGGGCGAGCGCGTGGTCTACGTGAAGAATCCGAAGTACCGGCCGCGCGCCGAGCCGCCTTCGGGCCTGGCCGGCGGCAAGGTCGCGATGGTGGACCGCGTCGAGTGGGTCAACATCACCGACCCGCAGACCGCGGTCAACGCGCTGGTCCGGGGCGAGGTCGACGCCGTGGAGAACGTGCCGCCCGACCTGCTGCCGCTGCTCGAGAAGGAGAAGGGGCTGTTCCTCAAGCCCTTCACCTCGGGCCAGTACTTCGCGCGGATGAACCACGCGCATCCGCCCTTCGACAACCCGAAGATCCGCCAGGCCGCGATGATCGCGCTCAGCCAGGAGCAGATCCTGAAGGGCACGGTCGGCGACCCGAAGTACTACAAGGTCTGCCGATCGATGTACGCCTGCGGCAGCCCGCTCGCCACCGACGTCGGCATGAAGGACCTGGTGAAGGGCGACGCGAAGCGCGCGGCCGCGCTGCTGAAGGAAGCCGGCTACGACGGCACGCCGGTGGTGCTGCCGTATCCCACCGACGTGACCCTGCTGGCGCCGCTCGGCCCGCTCGCCAAGCAGCAGCTCGAGCGCGCCGGCTTCAAGGTCCAGCTCGCGCCGTCCGACTGGCAGTCGATGGGCGCGCGGCTGCGCAAGAAGGACAAGCCGGCCGACGGCGGCTGGTCGTTCTTCATGTCGTTCTACGACACGCGCGACGCGCTCGACCCGATCGGCCGGACCATGCTCAACACGAACTGCAGGACCTCGTTCCTCGGCTGGCCCTGCGACGACAAGATGGAGTCGCTGCGCGACGCGTTCACGCGCGCCTCCGACATGGAGGCCAAGCGCGACCTCGCACGGCAGATCCAGGAGCGCAACAACGAGTTCGTCGCGTTCGTGACCCTCGGCGAGGCGAGCTTCGTGGGCGCGGTCTCGAAGAGCCTGGAGCAGGTGTTCGACGCGCCGTTCACGGTGTTCTGGGGCCTGAAGAAGAAGTGACGACGGCGGCCGGGGCGGGGACGGGCGGCGCGCGCGGGGCACGCCGGTGATCGGGTTCGTCGCGCGCCGCGTCGCCGCGGTCGTGCCGGTGCTCCTGGTGGTCGCGGTGATCGTCTTCGGGATACTGCGTTCGGTGCCCGGTGATCCCGCCGCGGTGATCGCCGGCGACTCGGCCACCCCCGAGCAGGTCGCCGCGCTGCGCGAGAAGCTCGGGCTCGAGAAGCCGATCGTCACGCAGTTCGTCATCTGGCTGGGCGGGGTGCTGCGCGGCGACCTCGGCGAGAGCTATTACTTCCGCAAGCCGGTGGCCGAACTGATCGTGCAGCGGCTCGAGCCCACGCTCGCGCTCGGGCTCGCGGCGCTCTCGATCGCGGTCTCGGTCGCGGTGCCGCTCGGTGTCGTCGCCGCATTCCGGCAGGGCACCTGGATCGACCGCGCGGTCATGGGCCTGTCGGTCGCCGGTTTCTCGATGCCGGTGTTCGTGCTCGGCTACCTGCTGGTCTGGATCTTCTCGGTGCAGCTCGAATGGCTGCCGGTGCAGGGTTACGCGCGGATCGCCGACGGCCTGGGCCCCTTCCTCGAGCGGCTGCTGCTGCCGGCGCTCACGCTCGCGCTGGTCTACGTCGCGCTGGTCGCGCGGATCACCCGCACCAGCGTGCTCGAGGTGCTGAACGAGGACTACGTGCGCACCGCACGCGCGAAGGGCCTGCGCGAGCGCGACGTGCTGACCCGGCACGCGCTGCGCAACGCCGCGGTGCCGATCCTCACGGTGGTGGGCATCGGCCTGGCGGTCCTGATCGGCGGCGCCGTGGTCACCGAGAGCGTGTTCGCGATCCCCGGGCTCGGCCGGCTGACGGTGGAGGCCGTGCTGTCGCGCGACTTCCCGGTGATCCAGGCGCTCATCCTGCTGTTCGCCACCGCCTACGTGTTCGTCAACCTCGCGATCGACATCGGCTACGCGGTGCTCGATCCGCGGATCCGGTACTGAGGCGGCGGTGGCCGGGTCGTCCCGTCCCTCGCGCTGGCGCGTGGCGCTGCGCCACAAGGGCGTGATCGCCGGTGGCATCGTGCTGGTGCTGATCCTCGCGATGGCGCTGCTCGCGCCCTGGCTCGACACGGTGGACCCGGCCGAGCTCGACCCGGGCGCGCGCAACGCGAAGCCGGGACAGGTGGTGGAGGTGCTGCGCGACGACGGCGAGACCGGCGAGCGCGTCGCCCGCCTCGGTACCGACCACCTCGGCCGCGACGTCTGGAGCCGCGTGGTCTACGGCGCGCGGGTGTCGCTGGTGGTGGGCGTGACGGTGGCGGTGCTGTCGGTGTCGATCGGGCTGGCGATCGGCCTGGCGGCCGGCTGGTGGCGCAGGCTCGACGGGCCGGTGATGCGGGTGATGGACGGGCTGATGGCCATTCCCGGCATCCTGCTCGCGATCGCGCTGGTGGGCATCTGGGGCGGCGGACTGGTCACCGTGATCCTCGCGATCGTCGTGCCCGACGTGCCGCGCGTGGTGCGGCTGGTGCGCTCGGTGGTGCTGTCGGTCCGCGAGGAGCCCTACGTCGAGGCGGCGGTGACGGTCGGCACGCCCGCGGTCGCGCTGCTGTGGCGGCACGTGCTGCCGAACACCGTGTCGCCGCTGATCGTGCAGGGCACCTTCGTCTGCGCGTCGGCGATGCTCGCCGAGGCTGCGCTGTCCTTCCTCGGCGTGGGGATCCCGCCGGAGATCCCGAGCTGGGGGAACATCATCGCCGAGGGGCGCGCGCTGTTCCGCGTCCATCCGCACGTGATCTTCTTTCCCGGCGCCTGTCTGGCGCTGACGGTGCTCGCGGTCAACGTGCTCGGCGACGGACTGCGCGACACGCTCGACCCGAAGATGGCGCAGCGGAGCTGAGCGCGGCCCGAAGCGCCCGCGCCTCAGGACCGCGACCGGCCGAACCCCTCCAGGAACGCCAGCAGGTTCGCGCCCAGCGCGTCGACCGCGTAGCCGCCTTCCTGCACCAGCAGCGTCGGCAGCCCGAGCGCCCCCACCGTCCGCCCGCAGGCGCGAAAGCCCTCGGTCGAGACCGACAGCAGCGCCGACGGATCGCGCTCGAACGCGTCGAAGCCCAGCGACACGACGAGCGCCGCCGGCTCGAAGCGCCGGACCGCCGCCGCGGCCGCGGCCACCGCGTCGAGCCAGCCCGCGTCGCGCGTGCCCGCGGGCAGCGGCAGGTTCAGGTTGAAGCCGGCACCCGCGCCGCGTCCGGTCTCGTCGGCGCGCCCGGCGAAGAACGGGAAGCCCGCGTCGGGATCGGCGTGCACCGAGACGAACAGCACGTCGGCGCGCTCGTAGAACAGGCCCTGCGTGCCGTTGCCGTGATGAACGTCGACGTCGAGGACCGCGACGCGGCCGAGCCGCCGCACGAGGTGCTCGGCCGCGACCGCCGCGTTGTTGACGTAGCAGAAGCCCGCGCCCACGTCGGCGTACGCATGGTGGCCCGGCGGACGGCACAGCGCATAGGCTTCGCGCTCGCCGGCGAGCAGCGCCTCGGCGCCGTCGAGCGCGCAGTCGGCCGCGCCCGCGATCGCGGCCCAGGTGCCGGCGCCGATCGGCACCGTGGTGCTCGACAGGTACCAGCCGGCCTGCCCGAGCACCGAGCCGGGCCGCGCGTCCATGTGTCGGTTCGGGAAGGCGTAGGGCAGCACCCAGTCGCTGCGCGGCCCGCTCGCGAACGCCTCCTTCCAGCGCGCGTGCGCGGTGCGCAGGAACTCGAGGTAACCCTCGGTGTGAAGCCGGCGCAGCGGCGCCAGGCCGTGCGCGCGCGGCGCGAGCACCGGGTGGCCCGCGCCGCGCAGCGCGGCGAGCAGCGCGTCGACGCGCTCGGGCGTCTCGCGCGCCGGCACCACTTCGCCGCCGATCGCGTAGCGCTGCGGCGCGTGCCCGGCCTGCGCGTCGGAATGGAAGACCTGCATCGCCCGGGCCTCCCCGTCAGCCGACGAGCGACTTCGAGCGCGCGAACGCGAGCGTGGTGTCGAGCGCGCGGCCGAGCTTGTCGAACATCTCGTC
Source organism: Pseudomonadota bacterium (assembly GCA_046046245.1). GTDB lineage: Bacteria > Pseudomonadota > Gammaproteobacteria > Burkholderiales > Burkholderiaceae_E > UBA4615. Next base: position 66,905 of record JBJOKE010000045.1, read on the forward strand.
GATCTGCGTCTCGGTGATGATCAGCGGCGGGCACAGCGCCATCGTGTCGCGCAGCGCGCGGGTGATCAGGCCCTCCTCGAGCACCGCGTCCGACAGCCGCGCCTGCACGCCCGAGGTCGGGTCGAAGGGCGTGCGCGAGGCCTTGTCGCGGACCAGCTCGATCGCGCCGATCAGGCCCACGCCGCGCGCGCCCGCGACCAGCGGATGCGCATCGAGCGCGTGCAGTCGCTCGAGGAAGCGCGGCGACATCGCGCGCACGTGGCCGACGATGTCGCGCTCCTCGTAGAGCTTGAGCGCCTCGACGGCCACCGCCGACGCGACCGGGTGGCCGGCGTAGGTCACGCCGTGCGCGAACGCGCCGTTGCGCTTGCTGCCCTCGACCACGCCCTCGTAGACCTGGGCCGACACCAGGGTCGCCGAGATCGGCAGGTAGGAGCTGGAGAGCGCCTTCGCGACCGTCATCAGGTCGGGCCGGATGCCGTAGGTGTCGCAGCCGAACATGCTGCCGGTCCGCCCGAAGCCGCAGATCACCTCGTCGGCCACCAGCAGGATGTCGTGCTTGCGCAGCACCGCCTGCAGCTTCGGGAAGTAGCTCGCCGGCGGCACGATCACGCCGCCCGCGCCCTGCACCGGCTCGGCGAAGAACGCGGCGATGGTGTCGGCGCCCTCGCGTTCGATCAGCGCCTCGAGCTCGGCCATCAGCCGGTCGACCAGCTGCTCCTCGGTCTCGCCGGGCTTCGCGTAGTGGTAGGCGCTGGGGCAGCCGGTGCGCAGCACGCGGCCGATCGGCAGGTCGAAGTCGGCGTGGTTGCCGGCGAGCCCGGTGAGGCTCGCGGTCATCACCGTCACGCCGTGGTAGCCGCGCTCGCGTGCGATCAGCTTCTTCTTGCCGGGCTTGCCGATCGCGTTGAAGTAGTACCAGATCAGCTTGACCGCGGCGTCGTTCGCCTCGGAGCCGGAGTTCGCGTACAGCGCCTTGTCCATCCCGAGGTGGCGCGTCATGGCGAGCAGCCGCTCCGACAGCTCGATCGACGGCTCGTTCGAGCGGCCCGCGAAGATCTGGTAGTAGGGCAGCTCGCGCATCTGGCGGATCGCGGCCTCGACCAGCCGCTGCTCGGAGAAGCCGAGCGCGGTGCACCACAGGCCCGACATGCCTTCGAGATAGCGGCGGCCCTGGTCGTCCTCGACGTACACGCCGTCGCCCTTGCGGATCACCATCGGGCCGGTCACCGCGATCTTGTCGAGCGGCGTGTACGGGTGCAGCAGGTTGCGGACGTCCTGTCGGACGTTGTCGTCGTGGGTGCGCGTCATCGCGTGTGCCTCCTCGTTGTCGTGCGTGCATCGGACCGGCGGTCGGATGCGGTGTGTCGAATGGTTCCGCGATGACCGTCATCGCGGCGCGGATGCCCGGTGCGTCGCCGACCGGACTGATAGAATTCGTCTGAGTTCCCGATGCCATGCGCAATCACGGCAAGCCGCCCGCTCCGGGCCCCTTCTCGTCGCCTCCCGTGCCCGTGCCGGACCCCGATCCGGCGCTGTCGGGCGCCCGCATGCGTACGGTGCCGCGCCAGCAGCGCGCGCGCGCGGCGGTCAACCGCATCCTGCGGGCCACCGGCGAACTGCTCGACGACGCCGGCTTCGACGCGCTCACGACCACCGCGGTCGCCGAGCGGGCCGGCGTCAACATCGCCACGCTCTACCGCTACTTCCCCGACAAGTTCGCGCTGATCGAGGCGCTCGCGCTCGCCATCGAGACCGAGCGCTACGAGAAGGTCGGACCGATGCTGGCCGCCTTCGGCACCTCGGCCGACTGGCGCAAGGACCTGCGCGCGATCTTCGAGAAGCTGCTCGACCTGCGGGTCAAGCGCATCGGCGTGCGGGGTCTGCGGCGTGCGCTGCACTCCGCGCCCCAGCTGTGGGTCACCGAGCGGCAGGGCTTCGCGCGGATGGCCGAGCGGCTGTCCACCGCGATGCGCACCCGCGTCCCGACGCTCACGCAGCCGCGTGCCGAGCTGATCGCGGTCACGATGCTGACGATGCTGATCGGCCTGCTCGACCAGGCGATGCTCGAGCCCGCGCAGCGGCGAGCCGTGGTCCGCGAGGGCTCGACCGCGCTCGAGCGCTACCTCGCGCCGTACCTCGACTGATCCGATCCGTCGTTCGCCCGGCGCCGCGCGCGCGGGGCGCGAGCCGACCCGCGCACGCATCCCGCGTCAGTCCATCTGCGTGACGAACTTCGTCACCAGGTAGCCGTCGAAGGTCTCGGTGCCGCCCTCGCTGCCGATGCCGCTGTCCTTGATGCCGCCGAACGGCGTCTCGGGCAGCGCCTGGCCGAAGTGGTTGATGTTGACCAGGCCCGACTGGATGCCGTTCTGAAGCGCCAGCGCGCGCTTCGTCGACGAGGTGAACGCGTACGACGACAGCCCGTAGGGCAGCGCGTTCGCGCGCCGGATCGCGTCGTCGAGGTCGTCGAAGGGCACGCAGGGCACGACCGGTCCGAAGGGCTCGGTGGTCATGATCCGGCTGTCCTCGGGCACGCCGGTCAGCACCGTCGGCGCCCAGAAGTAGCCGCGCTGGCCGAGCCGGGCGCCGCCGATCTCGACCTTGGCGCCGCGCGCGGTCGCGTCCTCGACCAGCTCGGCCATCACCGGCAGCCGGCGCTCGTGCGCGAGCGGGCCCATCTTCGTGTCGGCCTCGAGGCCCGAGCCGACCTTGATCTTCCGGGCGTTCTCGATGAAGCGCGCCATGAACCGGTCGAAGGCCTTGCGCTGCACGAACATCCGGTTCGGCGAGACGCAGACCTGGCCGGCGTTGGTGAACTTCTGCGCCGCCAGCAGGTCGGCCGCGCGCTCGATGTCGGCGTCGTCGCAGACGATCGCGGGCGAGTGACCGCCCAGCTCCATCGTCACGCGCTTCATGTGCGCGCCGGCCATCGCGGCGAGCTGCTTGCCGACCGGCACCGAGCCGGTGAACGAGACCTTGCGGACGATCGGCGATTCGATCAGGTGCTTCGAGACCTCGGCCGGCACGCCCCAGACGACGTTGAGCACGCCCGGGGGCAGGCCGGCCTCGTGGAACATCCGCGCGATCGCGACGACCGCGCTCGGCGTGTCCTCGGGGCCCTTCAGCACGATCGTGCAGCCGGCGCCCACGGCGGCCGCGATCTTGCGGATCGCCTGGTTGTACGGGAAGTTCCAGGGCGTGAAGGCGGCGCAGACGCCGACCGGCTCGCGCAGCACGAACTGACGCACGTTCGGCAGGCGCGGCGGGATCACGCGGCCGTAGATGCGGCGGCATTCCTCGGCGTGCCAGTCGCAGTGGTCGGCGCAGCGCAGCACCTCGCCCACGGCCTCGGCGAGCGGCTTGCCCTGGTCGAGCGTGATGTTGCGGCCGATGGCCTGCGCGCGTTCGCGGGTCAGGTCCGCCACCCGTCGCAGGATCCGGCTCTTCTCCATCGGCGACACGTGGCGCCAGGTCTCGAACGCGCGCTGCGCGGCGGCGAGCGCGCGGTCGAGGTCCTCGGTCGTCGCGTGCGGCAGCTTGCCGATCGACTGACCGGTGGCCGGGTCGTACACCTCCTGCTCGCGGCGGCCGCCGCCCTGGATGAACTCGCCGTCGATGTACAGGCACAGGTCTTCGTAGGGGGTCGTCATCTCGTCTCGTCCTCGGTCTCGGTTCTCGTGGGGCGGCCCGACCCGCGGGTCAGATCACCTCGGCCTCGCGCAGCGCGGCGATCGCCGCGGCGTCGTAGCCGAGCTCGGCCAGCACCTCGTCATTGTGCATCCCCAGCGTGGCCATCGGCCGGTCGATGCCCCCCGTGCCGTGCGCGAAGCGGAACGCGGGTCCGGCGAGCGTCACCGGGCCGTGCGGCGTCTCGGCCTGCTGCAGGAAGCCGCGGTGCTCCAGCTGGGGGTGCTCGAGGATCTCCGGGATCGTGGTCACCACGGCGCTCGGCACGTCGGCCTCGGTCAGCCGCTTCACCCAGTCGGCCGGCGTGCCCCCGGCGAGCGCACCCTCGATCACCTCGCGCAGCGCGACGTCGTGCTCCATCCGCGAGAACCAGTCCGCGAACCGCGGATCGGCGAGCGCGTCGGGGCGCCCGAGCGTGGTCATCAGCCGCTGGAACTGCGGCTCGGTCAGCACCGCGAGCACCACGTAGCCGTCGCCGCAGCGGAACCGGTCGGCGGTCGGCTTCATGCTGACCGAGCGGTTGCCGTACTGCGGGTGGCGGTAGCCGGTGACCGTCCACTCGGCGATCTGGCCGCTGAGGAAGCCGAGCATCGAGTCCAGCATCGCCACGTCGACGAACTGGCCGCGGCCGGTGTGGGTGCGCTGGAAGAGCGCGCTCGCGATCGCGAACGCGCCGGTGATGCCGGTCGCGATGTCGGCCGCCGCGAACCCCGCGCGCATCGGCCCGTTGACCGCCTCGCCGGTCAGGTTCATCAGGCCGGACATCGCCTGGATCTTGCCGTCGAAGCTCGCGGTGCGGCGCTCGGGGCCGCTCGAGCCGAAGCCCGACATCTCGACGTAGATCAGCCGCGGGTTGATCGCCGACAGCGCGTCCCAGCCGATGCCGAGCTTGTCCATCACGCCCGGGCGGAAGTTCGAGACGACGACGTCGGCGGTGTCCGCCAGCCGGTGCACGATCGCCTTCGCCTCGGGCTTGGCGAGGTCGAGCGTCACGCTGCGCTTGTTCGCGTTGACGGCCATCCACGCGGGGCCGAGCCCGCGCTCGGACCACTCGCGCGAGACCGGCGTGAGCCGCATGCCGTCGCCGGTGCGCGGCTCGATCTTGATCACGTCGGCACCCTGCATCGCGATCTGCGCGGTGGCGTAGGGGCCGGCGAGCACGTGCGTGAAGTCCAGCACGCGGATGCCTGCGAAGGCCTTGGGGTCGGTCATGGTGCGGTGTCCTGTGGAGTCCGGCGCCGGACCGCCCCGGGGGCGGCCCTGCGGTGAGGTCATTCGCGGAAGGAGGGGTCCATCCGGTCGAGCTTGCGCAGCAGCGCCGGCCACTCGCGACGGCCCAGCGGCATCTTCTGGATGCCCTGGCGGAACTGTTCGTTGGTGTACCGGACGGCCTCGGGGCTCGGCATCCGCAGCTCGGTGTTGCACGACAGCGCCATCACCTGCAGCTCGCAGGCGCGCTCGAGGCGCCAGAGGTTGTTGAACACCTCGGGGATGCCGGGCGCGACCACCAGCAGCCCGTGGTTGCGCAGGATCATCGCCTCGCGGTCGCCGAGGTCCGCCACCAGCTTCTCCTGCTCCTCGGTGCGCAGCGCGATGCCCTCGAAGTCGTGGTAGGCGATGTCGACGAAGCGCATCGAGCTCTGCGCGATCGGCAGCAGCCCGCAGGTCATCGCCGAGACCGCCATGCCGGCGAGCGAGTGCGTGTGCGCCACCGCGTGGACCTCGGGCCGCGCGCGGTGGATGCAGTCGTGGATCACCCAGCCGGCGCGGTTCACGCCCATGCCGAGATCGTCCATCAGCACGTTGCCGTCGTGATCCACCTTGACCATCGACGAGGCGGTCATCTGCTCGTAGAGCAGGCCGTAGGGGTTCAGCAGGAACTGGTCGGGCGCATCGGGCACGCGCACCGAGATGTGGTTCGCGATGAACTCGGTGACGCCGAGGTCGGCCACCAGCCGGTAGGCGGCCGCGAGGTCGACGCGGGCCCGCCACTCCGCCTCGGACACCTGCTCGCGGACGGTACGCTTCACGTGGATCGCGGGGGCGCGGTCGTTCATGTCGTCTCTCCTCCTCGCCCGGTCAGTCGAGCTTGATGCCGGCCTGGGCGATCAGGTCCCTGAACATCGCGGTGTCGGCCTTCACGCGGGCCGCGAACGCGTCCGGCCCGATGTACTGCGGGTGCTGGCCGAACTTCAGCAGCGTCTCGCGGGTGCCGGGCGCGGCGAGCGCGCGCTCGATCTCCGAGGCCATCCGCACGATCGCCTCCGCAGGCGTGCCCTTCGGCGCGAACAGGCCGAACCAGCCGGAGTCCGGCATCTCGATGCCCTGCTCCTTCAGCGTCGGCACGTCGGGCAGCTCGGGATGGCGCCCCGGCGACGTGGTGGCGAGCGCCTTCACGTTGCCGGCCTTCACCTGCTGCAGCGCGACCGGGTCGAAGATCAGGTCGATGCGGCCCGCGACCAGGTCGGTCAGCGACTCGGCCGAGCCCTTGTAGGGCACGTGCAGCAGCCGGATGCCGGCCCGCAGCGCGGCGATCTCGCCCGACAGGTGGGTCGCGGTGCCCGGGCCCACCGAGCCGAAGGTGAACTTGCCGGGCGCGGCCTTCGCGAGCGGCACGAACTCGCGGAAGGTGTTCGCCGGCAGGTCCTTGCGCGCGGCGACCAGGCCGTAGCTGTTCGACACGCAGCAGATCGCGGCGAAGTCCGCCTCGGGATCGTAGGGGATCTTCCGCAGGTGCTGGGTGATCGCCATCACCGCGGTGGGCGCGAGCAGCAGCGTGTAGCCGTCGGCCGGCGAGCGCGCCGCGGCCTGCGCACCGATGCTGGCGCCCGCGCCCGCGCGATTCTCGACCACCACCTGCTGGCCGAGGCCGGCCGACAGCTTCTCGGCCGCCCAGCGGCCGATCGCGTCGGCATTGCCGCCGGGCGGGTAGGGGACGATCAGCTTGAGCGGGCGATCGGGCCAGCGGGGCTGTGCGCGGACCGGGCCGGCGAGCGCGGCGGCGCCCGCCGCGGCGGTGGTGGCCGCGCGCGCGAGCAGCGCGCGGCGGATGGGGTCGATCGTCATCGGTGTCCTCCTTCGAGACGGGGCCGCGCGCGGCGGCCCGCGGTGCAGCGGCCGCGCTCAGCGGCCCTTCCAGACCGGCGCGCGCTTCTCGAGGAACGCGCGCTGGCCCTCGCGGCCGTCCTCGCTCTCGCGGACCGCGGCGAGGTCGCGCGCCGCGCGGGCCATCCGCTCCGACGGACCCTGCGGCATCACCTCGGTGGTGACGAAGCGCTTGATCGTCTTCAGCACCAGCGGCGCGAAGGTGGCGATCTCGCGGGCGAGGCCGAGCGCGGCCTCGGCCTGCGTGCCGGTGGGTACCACGCGGTTCGCGAAGCCCACCTCGTAGGCGCGCTTCGCGTCGATGGTGTTGCACAGCATGATCAGCTCCATCGCGATCTTGTGCGGGATGCGCGTGGGCAGCGCCGAGATCAGTCCGCCGGTGAAGCCGAGCTTCGCCTCGGGATAGGAGAACTTCGCGTTGTCGGCGGCCACCAGCAGGTCGCACATCATCGCCAGCACCAGCGCGCCGCCGATGCACCAGCCGCCGACGGCCGCGATCACCGGCTTCTCGGTGGTGATGCCCACCGTCGGGATGCAGCGCCAGAGCTCGGGCACGTTGGCCACGTCGGCGCCGGCCGAGAACGCGTCGTCGCCGGTACCGGTGATCACCGCCACCCGCTGGGTCTGCGACGCGTCGAATGCGGCGAAGGCCTTCTGCAGCTCGACCGCGGTGACCGCGCAGATCGCGTTCTTGCGCTTGGGCCGGTCGATCGCGATCAGCGTGGTGCCGTCGTCGAAGTCGGTCACCCGGATCATCTCGTAGTGCGTCGTCATCTCGTGGTCTCCCTGTGAATCCGTCGGTCTCGGTGTGCCGGGGGCGTGTCGGTCGACGCGGCGGGCGTCGTCCGCATCGCAGGCGGGCTGCTCAGCCGCCGCGCCTGTCCGGCGGCCGGCTGCGTTCGCGGTAGGCGGCGATCCGCGCCTTCAGCCCGGGGCGCGACGCCGAGCGCACGAGCGCGGCGAGGTCGGCGTCGGCGAGCGCGTCGCCGCCGGGGCCGCCAGCCGGCCGGCTCGCCGCGCGGATCGCGGCGAGCGTCTCGCGATCGAGCGCGGGGGCATCGGCGAAGGCCTCGGCGCGCCAGTCGATCGGGGCGTCGGCCTCGGGCGCCGCGGCGACGCGGCTCGCGAGCCCGGCGGCCGCGGCCTCGGGCGCGTCCAGCGTCGAACCGGTCGCGACCCAGGCGCGCGCGCGCTCGGTGCCCACGCGCTCGGCCAGCCGACGCGTGCCCAGCACGATGCCGAAGGCCGCGCCGGGGAAGCGGAAGGTAGCGTCGGCCGCTGCGACGCGGACGTCGCAGGCGGCGAACAGGTCCGCGCCGGCGCCCCAGGCGCGGCCGGTGGCGATGGCCACCGTGCGCACCGGCGCGCGCCAGACCGCGTCGAGCAGCGCCTCGACGCGGACGAAGCGCAGCACCAGGTCGCCCTCGGTGGCGGACTCGAGGTCGCCCAGGTCGAAGCCGGTGCAGAAGTGCCGGCCCGCGCCGCCGAAGGCGAGCGTGTGCACCGTCGGGTCCGAGCAGGCGCGATGCACCACGGCCAGCAGTGCCTCGACCATCGAGGCCGACAGCGCGTTGCCGCGTGCCGGCCGGTTCAGCTCGATGCAGGCCACGCCCTGCTCGACGTGCAGCAGCGCCTCCGCCGGATGCGGCACCGTGGGATCGGTGCGCCCCGTCCGGATCGGCGCCGGCAGGTCGCCCGACGCGCTCATCGTGCCGCCGCGGCCAGCACGGCCGCCGAGCGATCCCAGAGGTTCGGCGTGCTGGGCAGCGAGTAGCCCGAGACGAAGTCGACGATCGCACCCGTGGCCGCGTCGACGCGGTGGCGGCGCACCGCGCCGATGTTCCCGCCGTAGACGTGGATGCTGACCGAGGTGGCGTCGGTCATCTCGTTGGCCACCACGTGCCAGTCGCCGACCGTGGGCGAGACCGCCTCGATGTTCCCCGGCCTCATCACGTGGCTGCGGTCCAGGTCGCGGATCGACGCGGGGCCCTCGGGCTCGTACTCGTGGCAGCGCTCGGCGCCGCGCAGGATGCCGACCAGGCCCCAGACGGTGTGGTCGTGGACCGGCGTGCGCGCGCCGGGGCCCCAGCAGAAGCTCACCACCGAGAAGCGCTCGAGCGGGTCGCAGTGCAGCAGGTACTGGCGATAGACGCCGGGGTCGGCCTTCGAGTAGGCCTCGGGCAGCCAGCGGTCGTCGGCGAGCAGCTCGGCGAGCAGGGTACGGCCCTCGGCGAGGATCGTCGGCTCGTCGGTCGTGCGCCCGACGAGCCGGGTCATGCCGGCGACGAACGTGCGCAGCGGGCGGATCGGGTCGAGCGGATCGTGGCGGTCGGCGGCGCTCATGGGGTCCTCCGGAAGCGTTGAAGTCAGCGGCGCTCGGGCAGCGCGCCCAGGACCGCGTCGGTGTGCTCGCCGAGCGCGGGCGGACGGGTGTCCACCGGCACCACCTGCCCGTCGAGCCGCACCGGGCAGCCCACGGTGCGGGTGGCCACGCCGTTGGGCAGCGTCATCGGCTGCACCAGGCCGAGGTGGCCCGACTGCGGATCGACGAGCGCCTCGGCATAGCCGTTGATCGGCGCGCTCGGCACGCCCGCGGGCGCGAAGCGGCCGAGCCAGGCGGCCGCGGTGTCGTGCACGAAGCGGGCCTCGAGCAGGTCGCGCAGCGCCGTCTGGTTCGCGGCACGCTGCGTGGGCGTGGTGAAACGCGGGTCGGCGAGCAGCTCGGGCGTGCCGGCGATCTCGCAGACCTGCTGCCAGAGCTTGTTGTTGCCGGCGGCGATCGCGAAGTACCCGTCGGACGCGCGGAAGGCCTGGTAGGGCGCGTTGCGCGGATGCGCCGAGCCCAGCTTGCGCGGATTGCGGCCGGTGCCGAAGTATTCGCTGGTCTGCAGCGCCGACATCGCGATGGTCGTGGCGAACATCGGCACGTCGACGTGGCCGCCGGGCCCGCCGGCGCGCACCCGCGCGAGCAGCGACGCGATGGTGAAGGCCGCGTAGAGGCCCGAGCCGAAGTCCACCAGCGGCACCCCGGCCTTCACCGGCGCGCCCTCGGGCTCGCCGGTCACGCTCATCACGCCGGCGGCCGCCTGGATCGTCAGGTCGAAGCCGCCCTCGGCGCCGCGCGGGCCGTCCTGCCCGAAGGCGGAGATCGAGCAGTAGACCAGCGAGGGCCTGCGCTCGGCGAACCAGTCCCAGCCCAGGCCCAGCCGCCTCATCACGCCGGGGCGGCTGTTCTCGACCAGCACGTCGGCCTCGAGCACCAGCGCGCGCGCGGCGTCGCGGGCCGCCGCATCCTTCAGGTCGAGCACCACCGAGCGCTTGCCGCGGTTGATCGACGCGAAGTTCTCGGAGAAGCCCTGCGTGACCGGCGGCCACTGCCGCATCGCATCGCCGTCGGGCGGCTCGACCTTGATCACCTCGGCGCCGAAGTCGGCGAGCAGCATCCCGCAGAAGGGGCCGGCCGCGACGTGGCAGAACTCGACGACGCGCACGCCGGCGAGGGGACGCAGAGTCTCGGGGCGCATCAGCCTTCCTTCATGCCGATCGACTGCAGCAGCTCGGCGTAGTAGCCGCGCGCGACCTCGAGCGCTCGGCGATAGTCGGCGGGCGGCGTCCACATCGCGACGACGCTCGCCCGGATCAGCTTCTCCTTCGTCTCGGACTCGCCGAGCGACTTCTCGAGCGCGGCCGACACCTGCGCGAGGACGGGCTGCGGCGTGCCCTTCGGGAACGCGATACCCCAGCCGCCCGCCGGCAGCTCGACCTTGAGGCCGGTCTCGGTGATCGCGGGGACGTCCGGCAGGTCCGGGTGGCGCTGGCCGAAGAAGGTGGCGAGCGCCACCGCCCGGCCGTTGCGCGCGAGGCCGAGGCCCACGCCGTCGATGATCAGGTCGATCTGCTCGCCGACCAGCGCGTTGGCCGCATCCACCGAGCCCTTGAACGGCACGTGCAGCATATCGATGCCCGCGTGCTTCTTCAGCTGCTCGCCGTAGATGTGGCCGGCCGACGCGTTGCCCGCCGAGCCCCAGGTGAGCTTGCCCGGCTGCCGCTTCGCGAGCTCGACCAGCTCGGTCATCGACTTCACGCCCAGGCCCTTGCGCGCGGTGACGACCGCGATGTAGTCGGCGATGCCGCCGGCGATCTCGAAGTTCGCGTTCAGCTCGTAGGGCAGCTTGCGCAGGTTGGGCAGCACGGTGAACGAGGTCGCCGCGGCGAGCAGCATCGTGTAGCCGTCGGGCTCGGCGCGCGCGACCGACTCGGTGCCGACCTGCGTCGTGCCGCCGGGACGGTTGTCGACCACGATCGTCGCCTTCAGGTGCTCGCGCAGCCGCTCGGCGAGCACGCGCGCGAGCACGTCGCTGTTGCCGCCGGGCGGGAACGGCACGACGAAGCGGATCGGCTTGTCGGGCCAGCGCGGGGCCTGCCCGCGTGCGGCCGGTGCGGCCGCGACGAGCGGCGCGGCGGCGGCCGCGGCCACCAGGCGTCGGCGCTCTGGGCGATGGGTCATCGGTGCGTCTCCATGGGGGCGTGCATGCCGGCGGGGTACGGGGGAAGGGGTTCAGGCGGCGCGCCGCGCGGCGGTCCCGCGCGAGGGCAGGCCCGCGTCGCCGGCGAGCGCCGCGCCGACGCCCGCGGCCGCGCGGATCACGTCGGCCGACAGGGCCTTCAGGTTCGACGGACGCAGCCGGTCGATCGGGCCCGACAGGCCGACCGCGGCGACCACCCGGCCCGACGGATCGCGGACCGGCGCGGCGATGCCGCCCACCGTCTCGCGCCACTCGCCGCGGTTCACCGCGTAGCCCTGCTGGCGGACCCGCTCCATCTCGCGCAGGAACTCCACCGGGTCGGTGATCGTGCGCGGCGACGCGGCCTGCAGCCGGTCCGACATCGACGCGAGCACGCCCGCGTCGAGCCAGGCGAGCATCGCCTTGCCGGTGGCCACGCAGTGCGCCGGCGCACGACCGCCGATCTGCGTGTAGGCGCGGACCGGCTCGGGGCTGTCGAGCTTGTGGACGTACACCACCTCGTCGCCGTCGAGCACCGACAGGTGGACCGTCTCGCGGCTGCGGTCGAGCAGCCAGTCCATCCAGCCCTGCGCGGCGCGGCGCAGGTCCAGGTTCGCGAGCACCGCCGAGCCCAGCTCCCAGAGCCGGATCGACGCGGCATAGGTGCCGCCGTCGCCGTCGCGCCGCACGTAGCCCAGCTCGACCAGTGCCTGCAGCAACCGGTGCACGTTGCTCTTGCCGATGCCCAGCCGCGTGGCGAGCTCGGTGACGCCGAGGGCCCGGTCGGAGTGGGCCAGCACCTCGAGCAGGCCGAGGCCCTTGATCAGCGTGTTGTTCATCGGGGCGGTCCGGGATGCGGCTCGAGATGCGTTCTGTAATGCGGAACATCCGGTCCGCCTTGGGGAATGATGCTAGAGTGGCCCGACGATTGCAACCGGCGGCCCGGACGCTGCCGGAACGGACGGGAGGAGGGCCGCATGGCACGGGCGGAGCCGTTGGACGTCGAGCTGACGTCGTCGCATTGGGGGGCCTTCGAGGTGCGCCGAGAGGGGGGAGTCCCGGTGGGCCTGGGGCCCTGGCGGGGCGATCCGGATCCGTCGCCCATCGGACCGGCGATGTGGGACGCCTACCGGTCGCCGCTGCGCGTGCGTCGCCCCGCGGTGCGGGCGGGCGTCCTCGAGCGCGGGCCGACCGATCCGCGCCGCGGCGAGGGGCGGGGGCGCGAGCCCTTCGTCGAGGTGTCGTGGGAGCAGGCGCTCGGGCTGGTGGCGGACGAGCTGCGCCGCGTGATCGACGCCCACGGCAACGCCGCGATCTTCGGCGGCTCCTACGGCTGGTCGAGCGCCGGCCGTTTCCACCACGCGCAGAGCCAGGTCCACCGCTTCCTGAACGTGCTGGGCGGCTACGTGCGGCACGTCGATTCCTACAGCCTCGGCGCCGGCCGCGTGCTGCTGCCCCACGTGATCGCGCCGATGGAGACCCTGCTCACGCAGGCGCCCGACTGGCGCACGCTCGCCGCGCACACACGGCTGTTCGTGACCTTCGGCGGCGCGCCCGCGAAGAACGCGCAGGTGGGCGCCGGCGGCGCGTCCGAGCACGGCCTGCGGCCCGGGCTGGCGGCGATGGCCGCGGCCGGCTGCCGGTTCGTCAACTTCAGCCCGGTGCGCGCCGACCTCGACGCGCCGGCCGACGCGATCGAGTGGATCCCGATCCGGCCCGGCACCGACACCGCGGTGATGCTCGCGCTCGCCTGCGAGACCGTGCGCGCGGGTCGGCACGACGCGGCCTTCCTCGCCTCGCACTGCACGGGCTTCGAGCGCTTCGCCGAGTACCTGCTGGGGGGCACCGACGGCCTGGTCCGGGACGCCGACTGGGCCGCGCCGATCGCCGGCGTGCCGGCGGCGCGGCTGCGCGCCCTCGCGGCCGACATGGCGGCGACGCGGACCATGGTCAGCGTCGCCTGGGCGCTGCAGCGGGCCGATCACGGCGAGCAGCCGTTCTGGGCGGCGCTGGCGCTGGGCGCGGTGCTCGGGCAGATCGGCCTGCCCGGGGGCGGGGCCTGGCTGTCGTACGGACCGACCAACTCGGTGGGCAGCGGGCACCGGCTGCTGCCGGGACCGACGCTGCCGCAGGGGCGCAATCCGGTCGAGGCCTTCATCCCGGTCGCGCGCATCGCGGACATGCTGGAGAAGCCGGGCGAGCCCTTCGACTACAACGGCGCGCGGCGGACCTATCCCGACATCCGGCTCGTCTACTGGGCCGGCGGCAATCCGTTCCACCACCATCAGGACCTGCACCGGCTGGCGCGCGCATGGCGCCGCCCCGAGACGGTGATCGTCCACGAGCAGGTGTGGAACGCACACGCGAGGATGGCCGACATCGTGCTGCCGGCGACGTCCACGCTCGAGCGCGACGACCTGGGCTACGGCTCGCGCGACGCGCTGCTGATCGCGATGCGGCGGGTGATCGAGCCGCCGGGCGAGGCGCGCGACGACTACGCGATCTTCGCGGACCTGGCCGCGCGGCTCGGCGCGGGCGAGGCGTTCACCGAGGGGCGCGATGCGGCCGGCTGGCTGCGGGCGCTGTACGAGCGCAGCGCGGAGCAGTGGGCGCGTGCCGGCGTGGAGCTGCCGGACTTCGACGCGTTCCGGGCCTCGGGCGGCGTGAAGGTGCCGGCGAACCCCGAGCCGGTCACCGGCTTCGCCGCGTTCCGCGCGGACCCGGTTGCCCACCGGCTGGGCACGCCGAGCGGGAAGATCGAGCTCTTCTCCGAGCGGATCGCGTCGTTCGGCTATGCCGACTGCCCGGGGCATCCGGTCTGGCTCGAGCCCGTCGAGTGGCTCGGCGCGCCGCTGGCCGCGCGGCATCCGCTGCACCTGCTGTCCGACCAGCCGTACACGAAGCTGCACTCGCAGCTGGACCACTCGTCCTACAGCCTCGCGAACAAGGTCGCGGGGCGCGAGCCGATCCATCTCCATCCGGACGATGCCGCGGCGCGCGGCATCGCCGACGGCGACGTGGTGCGCGTGTTCAACGACCGCGGCGCGTGCCTCGCCGGCGCACGGCTCGATGCGGGGCTGCTGCGCGGCGTGGTGAAGCTGTCGACCGGCGCGTGGTGGGATCCGGAGGTGCCGGGCGATCCGGCCTCGATCGATCGACACGGCAACCCGAACACGCTGACGCGGGACGCGGGAGCGTCGAGCCTGTCGCAGGGCTGCGCGGCGCAGTCCTGCCTGGTGGAGATCGAACGTTTCAGCGGAAACGTTCCGGAGGTGGAGGCGTTCTCGCTGCCGACCTTCGTGGGACGCTAGCCGCGGCCCGCGTGGTTCGCGTCACGGAACGGCTCGCGCGGGTGCAGACGTCCGTCAGTCGTACGCCCCCGGCGGCAACGCCAGCGCGTCCTCCAGCGCCAGCAGCAGCGTGGTCCGGTCGTCGCGCGCCACGTCCTGCCAGCGCCGGCCGGTGATCGCGCCCTCCAGCGCCCACAGCAGGTTCAGGCTCGGCTTGCCGCCGGCGCGCTTGACGGCGATGTAGGCGCGCACCGCGCCGGCCTCGCGCAGCCGGCCCATCGAGCCGATGCCGGCCTGCTCGAGCATCTCGCGCGACTTCGGGCCGAGGCTGGGCAGCGCGTCGGGATCGGCGCTCGCCGCGGCCTTCGCCTTGGCGGCGCGGCGCACCGCGCCGTCCTTCGGCGGCCAGGCGGCCACGCGGTCGAGCGCCGCGGCGATCCATTCGTCGAGCGTCTCGCGATCGCCCACGACGCCGCGCGGCACGACGTAGAGCTCGCGCATGCGGCGGCCCTCGAGCGGCTCGAAGGGCACCGGCACGCGGCCCTCGTGCAGCCGCGTCAAGTCGGCCGGACCGAGCTTCAGCACGAACTGCTCGCGGAACACGGTGGCGACCAGGTGCCCGCCGAGGAACGCGGCGGGGCAGCCGAACAGCGTGCGCCGCTCGATCCGGGGATCGGTGGCGACCGTCTGCTCGAACAGCTCGACCAGCTCGGGGGCGGGGGCGGACCAGCTCATCCGCCAAGGGTAGCCGACCGCGACCCCTCGGCCGGCGCGGGCGCGCGACGGCCGGTGCGCGAAAGGCGTCCGGGCGGCGCCGATCGGCGGGCGCGCGCGGCGCGGATGCGACGCCGCCGGCGTCCCGGGGCGCGCCCGGGTCACCTGGGCGCCGCGCGCTCCGCGATCCGCGTGCCCTCGGCGATCGACGCGGGCGGATAGACGACCACCGCGTCGCCCGCCGCCAGTCCCGAGCGGATCCAGGCGTGCACGCCGTTGCGTGCGCCCAGGTCGACCTCGACGATCCGCGCGCGGCCATCCCGCGGCACGAACACCCCCCAGCGCGCCGGACCGCTCGAGTCGGCGGCGCGGGGCAGCGGGAAGACCGCTCCCACCGGCACGCGCACCGCGTCGGCGACCTCGAGCACCACGATGCGCACCGTCACCCGGTAGCCGTCGCCGAGCGCCGCGCGGCGCTCCGGCGGGCCGGCGAAATCGATCAGCACGTTGACGCGCTGCTCCTCGACGCCGAGCGCCGAGACCTTGGTGAACGCCGAGGGCTCGATGCGGCGCACCCGGCCCTCGAGCGCGTCGGGCCCGCCCCAGCGCTCGATCGACACCCGGTCGCCCGGTTTCGTGCGCAACGCCTCGACGGTGAGCAGCTCGGCGATCACCTCGAGCCGGCCGGTGTCGCCGAGCTCCAGCAGCGGTGCGCCGAGCGCGACCGAGGCCTCGCTCGGCTGCACGATCCTCAGCACGCGGCCGGCCACCGGCGACCGGACCTCGAAGGGCCGTCCGCCGCGCCCGCCGCGCGCGGTGCCGAGCGCGGCCCGGGCCTGGTCGACGTCGTGGGTCGCGACGTGGCGCTCCTGCTCGGCGGCCTGGAGGTCCGCCTGCGCGGCCGCCAGCGCGAGCCGGTCGGTCTCGAGCCGGGTCGGCGAGACGAAGCCCTTCTGCGCGAGCTGGGCGCTGCGCTCGGCCTCGCCGCGGGCCTGCGCGAGCACGGCGCGGGCCCGCTCGACGCGGGCGGCGGCGCGCAGCACGCCCGCCTCGGTCGCCTCGATCCGCGACTGCAGCGCCCCGAGGGTGCGCTCGTCGATCAGCGGCGACAGCGCCGGCGTCAGCATCGCCACGACCGCGTCGGCCGCGACCTCGTCGCCCTCGCGCAGCGCGATCCGCGCGAGCCGGCCGGCCAGGGGCGCGCCGACCACGTAACGCTCGCGCAGGCGCGTCCGCGCATCCTCGTCGATCGTCTGCTCGAACCGTCCGCGGTCGGCGCGGACGGACTCGACCGAGACGGGCCGCGGCGCGAAGGCCCAGGCGAGCAGCGCGAGCGCCGCGGCGCCGGCCGCGGCGGAGATGAGGAGCGTGGTGCGTGTCATGTCGGTCCCGTCCCGGCCGCGTCATTCCCGCGTCTTGAGCGCGGCCACCATGTCCAGGCGGTCGATCCGTCGCCGCACGACCAGCGCGCTCCCGGCGCCCGCGGCGAGCACGCACAGCGCGGCCCAGGCGTGGGTGCGCGGCTGCAGCGACACCGGGAAGGCGAACTGGTCGGAGGCGAGCAGCGACACCACGCCGCGCACCAGTCCCTCGCCCAGCAGCATCCCGGGCACCAGCGCCAGGCCGATCAGCACCGCCTGCTCGCCCAGCAGCATCGCCGACACCTCGGCGCGGGTGAAGCCGAGCACCCGCAGGCTGGCCAGCTCCCAGCTCCGCTCGGCGAGGGCGATGCGCGCGCTGTTGTAGACGACGCCGACGGCGATCACCACCGCGAACCCCGTCATGATCGAGCTCATGATGCGGATGTTCCGGGCGCTGACCTCGTTCATGTTCCGCTGCAGCGTGGCCTTGCTGAAGGTGCCGACCAGGCCCGGCACGGCGCGGATCGCGGCCAGCGTGGCCGGCTCGGCGCCGCGCTCGAGGGCCAGCGAGTAGCCGGAGGACACGTCGGGTTCGCCGAGCAGCCGGTTCAGCGCGCGCCGCTCGATGTAGGCGTTCAGCCCCATCATCTCGCTCACCGTGCCGACGAGCGGCAGCGCCAGGCTGCGCTGGCGGCCCTCGGTCACCTCCACCCGAACCGTGTCGCCCGGCCGCAGCCCGAGCTTGGCGGCGAGCCGATCGGTCATCAGCAGGCCCTCGTCGGGGGCGCGGACGATGCGACCGTCGACGTCGACGATGCGACGCAGCTCGCCGCGCTCGTCCGCGCCCTGGATCGCGCCGCGCTCGCTCCGGTGTCCCGACACGAAGCGGACCGCGACCTCGCGCCGGGACTCGACCGCGATGACGCCGGGCAGCCGAGCGAGCGCGTGTCGCACCGCGTCGTCGGCCGGCTCGGACAGACGCACCTCGAGGTCGGCGCGCATCGCCACCGAGAACGCGGTGTCGACGATCACCGCGATGCCGTCGCGCGCGAAGTTGCCCAGCATCACGATCGCGACCGCGGCGGCCACCGCCGCGATCGACAGCGTGCTGCGCCACGGGCGGCGCCGCAGGGTGCGCACGATCATCCGTTGCGCCGGCCCGAGCAGCCGCGCGCCCGCGCGGTCGATCCGGCCCCGGCGGTAGTGGCCCGGCGCGGGCGGCCGCATCGCCTCGGCCGGCGGCAACCGGACCGTCGCTCGGATGGCGTTCAGCGTCCCGGCGAGCGCGGTGACGGCCGCCACCACCGCGCCGGTGGCGAGCAGCTGCGGCGCCAGCCGGTGGCCGAAGGACGGGAACTGGAAGAACTCGGCGTACAGCCCGGTCATCATCCGCCCGAACGCGTCCCCCCCTGCGAAGCCGATCAGCAGCCCGACCGCGACGATCACCGACACCCACTTCACGTAGTGCGCCACGATCGTCCGGTCGGGATAGCCGAGCGCCTTGAGCGCGGCGATCTGCTCGCGCTGCGTCGCGACGAGCCGCGACACCACGACGTTCAGCAGGAACGCCGCGACCGCCAGGAAGATCGTCGGCAGCACCGCGGCGAACACCCGCTGCTCGTCGATCTCGCGCTGCAGGAAGGCGTTCGAGCTCTGGTGCTCGCGGTCGTGCGCATCGCGCCCCCCGTAGCGCCCGAGCAGCCGGTCGAGCGCGGCGATCACCGGCCTGGCGTCGGCGCCCGGCGCGAGGCGCACCGACACGTGGTCGAAGGCGCCCGTCATGTCCCAGGCCGCGGCGAGCACGCGCTCGTCGACCCAGAAGACGCCGAAGCCGCGCAGGTCCGGCATGCCCGAGAGGCCGGCGAACACGTATTCGGGGGACAGCCCGATGCCGCGCACGACGAGCGTGCGCCGGCGTCCGTTGATCAGCGCGTTCACGCGCGATCCGGGCACGAGCCCGCGGGCCTGCGCGAACGAGGCCGACACCAGCGCGTCGATCGCGCCGTCCGCCCGCACGCCGGTGCCCTCGGCCTCGAGCGGCGCGCCGCTGCGCACCGTCACCGCGTTCAGCCGCCGGGGCCGCAGGGGGTCCACGCCGATCAGGCGGCCGAGCATCGGATCGTCGACGCCGTCGATGTCGAGGCGTACCACGCGCTCGACGGTGAGCTGCACGTCGGCCACGCCGGGGATCGCGCTCAGGTCGTGCTCGAGCGAGCGCGGCGCGCGCCGCACCGCCGCGAACACGTCCGCGAACCGGCCCTGGACGTAGAACGCGTCGCGGGCGTCCTCGAGCGAATCCACCGCCGACAGTGCGGTCACGTAGCTGCCCACGCCGCTCGCCACCACCAGCGCGATCGTCAGCGCCTGGCTCCACATCCGGCGCAGGTCGCGCAGCAGCTTCCGATCGAGCGCCTTCACGCGGACCTCACCACGACAGCTCCGACGGCGACAGCTTCGTCGCGTTGACGTCGATCCGCTGGATCGTGCCGTCGCCCAGGTGGACGACCCGGTCCGCCATGCCCGCGATCGCCGCGTTGTGCGTGATCACGATCGCGGTGGTGCCCAGCTCCGCATTGATCCGGGCGATCGTCTCCAGCACCCGCTTGCCGGTCCGGTAGTCGAGCGCTCCGGTCGGCTCGTCGCACAGCAGGACCTGCGGCCGCTTGACGATCGCCCGTGCGATCGCGACCCGCTGCTGTTCGCCGCCCGAGAGCTGCGCCGGGAAGTGATCGCCGCGGGGGCCGAGACCGACACGCTCGAGCGCCTCGTCGACCGGCATCGGATCGCGGGCGATATCGGTCACGAGCGCGACGTTCTCGCGCACGGTCAGGCTGGGGATCAGGTTGTAGAACTGGAAGACGAAGCCGACGTGCTCGCGGCGGTACGCGGTCAGCTCGGCGTCCGTGGCGCCGGTGAGGGGGTGGTCCTCGAAGCGCACGTCGCCCGAGGTCGGCGCGTCCAGCCCGCCCAGGATGTTGAGCAGGGTCGACTTGCCGCTTCCCGACGGCCCCAGCAGCACGATGAACTCGCCGCGCCGGACGTCGAGATCGACGTCGCGCAGCGCGACCACGCGCGCCGCACCGCTGCCGTAGACCTTGGACAGGCCGCGGGCGCGGAAGACGATCGGCGAGGAGTCGGTCGGTGCGGCGTCCACGGCCCGATTGTTCCGCGCCGGCCGCCGCCGGCATTGACGGCCGTCAAGTCGTCGCGCCTGCACCGCGCCGACGCGGTTCGTCGGGTCGCGGGCCGCCGCTCGTCGCCCGACCCGCCGGGACCGTCGCCCGGCCACGGTGCCGACACCTAAGATCGACCCACTTTGTCGTCGTCTTCGGGGGTCGCCGTGTTGGGAGGTCTGTTCAAGTCGCGCGAGATCGATCGGTTCGCACAGGGGCTGTCGGAAACGCTGGCGCCGGGGCTGATGCCGTCGGAAGCCAGACGCCGGGATGCGAAGGCGGTCGACGCGCTGATCGAGGACGTCGAGGGGCGCGCCGTGAGTTTCGCCCGCGAGCAGCGGCTGGGCATCTACGGCAAGGCGAGGCTGTGCCGGACGCTCGGAGAGTGCCTGGCCGAGGCTGGCGTCGATCCGCGCTCGCGCGAGACGGTGATGCGCCGCTATCTGGTCAACGTCGCCCGCGCGAAGGTCTGAACGATGGGGCTCGGCACGCTGCTGGACCGTGTGCGCGGACGCCTCGAGCGACGCGCGGACCTGCTGACCCGTGGCCTCGGCGGCCCGGTGCCCGCGCGGGTCGCCGCACCGACCGCCGACGAGGCGCTGTTCGCGCTGCGCCGCGCGGTGGTGCTGTCGCCGGAGGATCCGCGCGCGAGCTTCGCGCTCGCGCAGGGCCTGGAGCGCGCCGGCCGGAGCGACGAGGCGGTGCGGACCGCCCGCTCGGCCGCGCACCTCGCGCGCCGCGTCGGCGACGCCGGGCTGGAGCTCGACGCCTGTCGGCAGTGGGCCCGGCTCGAACCGGGTGCGTCCGAGCCGGCGATCGCGCTGGCGGCGGCGCTCGCCACCGCCGGCCACGCCGCCGAGGCGGCCGCGGCCTACGAGGCCGTGATCGCCGCGCACGGCGAGCGCGTCGACCTGCTGATCGCGCTCGGCTCGCTGCACGACGAGACCGCCCGCAGCGAGGACGCCCTGCGCGCGTACGCGCGCGCGGTCGCCCTCGAGCCGGACAACGCCGACGCGCTGATCTGCGCCGGCATCTCCGCGCGTGAACTCGGTCGCGGCGACGAGAGCGAGGCCCTGCTCGAGCGCGCGCTGCGCGCCCTTCCCGACTCGACGCACGCGATCTTCAACCTCGGCCTGGTGCGGATGGACCGCGGCGGGCTCGATGCCGCCGCCCGGGACTTCGAGGCCGCGCGCACCTTGCGACGCGGCGAGCCGTGGAGCGACGCCACGCTCGAGCGACTGCTGCAGGCTCGGCGCAGCGATCCGCGCGATCCGGACTGGGGCTGCACCCGCGTCAAGCTGCAGCACGACGCCGAGCAGCTCGACTGGCTGCGGACCTCGGGGCGGCTCGGTGCCGGCTGGGACCGGGTGATCGACGACTACCGGCGTGCGGCGGCCGACCCGGCGCTCGCCGGCGATCCGTACCGGCTGGTCGCGCTCGACCCGGCGCGCTATCCGCTGCTCGCGGCCACCTACAAGCGTCCGCTGCACCTGCCCGAGCTGGACGTGCCTGCCGGACCGCTGCTGAACGACGGTCTCGACTGGGAGGCCGTCGAGGCCGGCTACCTCGGCACGACGCCGAACCTCGCCACCGTCGACGGTCTGCTGGCGCCGGACGCGCTCGCGGCCGTACGCACCTGGTGCCTCGGCGCCACCGTCTGGAACGAGGTGAAGACCGGCTACCTCGGCGCGCTGATGCACGACGGCTTCGCGCATCCGCTGCTGCTGCGGATCGCTGCCGAGCTGCGCGAGCGCATGCCGCGGGTGATCGGCGACCGGCCGCTGAAGACGATGTGGGCCTTCAAGTACGACGGGCACTTCGCCGGCATCGGCCCGCACGCCGACGAGGCCGCGGTCAACGTGAACTTCTGGATCACGCCCGACGAGGCCAACCTCGACCCGGAGACCGGCGGCCTGCTGGTGCATGCGCACGAGGCGCCGCGCGACTGGGGCTTCCGGCGCTTCAACGCCGCGCCCGACGAGGTCCGTCGCTTGCTCGAGGACTCGGGCAGCGTGGCGACGCGCGTGCCGTACCGGGCGAACCGCGCGCTGATCTTCGACTCGGACCTGTTCCACGAGACCGACACGTTCCGCTTCGCGCCCGGCTACGCGAACCGCCGCGTCAACATCACGATGCTCTTCGGCTCGCGGGACCGCTAGCCCGAACCGGCCGCGACCGGGCCCGTCGCGACGGCCCAGGGCAGGCGGCGCGGCCGCGCCGCCCGCTTCAGTCGCGCAGCGTGTAGGTCCAGCCGGCCGCGCGCACGCAGCTGTTGCTCGCCTCGCTGCGCCGGTGCTCGTTGACGTCGTAGGTGACGTAGGTCGGCGGCACCTCTCGCGGCGGGTAGTTGACGCAGTTCGTCGTGTTGCCGGTGGTGGTGCAGCTCGAGCGGCCCGGCTCGATGTAGCCGGGCCTGTCGATCCGCTGGGCGAGCGCGACCGGGAAGCGGGCGATCGCCGACGCGTTGCACTGGTTCCGGTCGACCTCGTAGGCCGCGGCGGGCTTGGTCGGATGGGTCCAGGTGCCGCAGCCGGCCAGGGCGGTGGCGACCAGGACGGCGGCGAACGGAAGGCGTGACATCGCGACGACTCGGACGGACGGCGGGGCCGATCGGTCGATCCTGCGGGCCGGCCGTGCCGCGCGG
>JBJOKE010000056.1:0-58949 GCA_046046245.1 Pseudomonadota bacterium
GGGCCGGTCGCCGCGGTCGCGCCGCTGCCGGTCGAGGCCCGCTCGCCCGGCGACGCGGCGCGCGCCGGCGGACGTGCGGCCAACGTCGCGCGGATGCCGGCCGCCGGCGCCACCGGCCGCGGCGGCCGCAAGGCGGCCAACGAGCAGTCGAAGCTGTTCGTGCTCGACACCAACGTCCTGATGCACGACCCGTCGAGCCTGTTCCGCTTCGCCGAGCACGACGTCTTCCTGCCGATCGTCACGCTCGAGGAACTCGACAACCACAAGAAGGGCATGTCGGAGGTGGCGCGCAACGCGCGTCAGGTCAGCCGTTCGCTCGACGCGCTGGTCGCCGACGTCGACGGCGGCATCGAGCAGGGCATCCCGCTCGACAAGCTCGGCAACCGCGACGCCGGCGGGCGACTGTTCCTGCAGACCCAGGTGCTGTCCTCGTCGCTGCCCGAGTCGCTGGCCGCCGGCAAGGCCGACAACCAGATCCTCGGCGTGGTCCGCGCGCTGCAGCACAAGTTCCCCGACCGCCAGGTCGTGCTGGTGTCCAAGGACATCAACATGCGGATCAAGGCCCGCGCGCTCGGGCTGCCCGCGGAGGACTATCACAACGACCAGGTCATCGATGACCTGGAACTGCTCTACGCGGGCACGCTCGCGCTGCCGCCGGACTTCTGGGACCGGCACGGCAAGGGCATGGAGTCGTGGCAGCAGGGTGGCTCGAACTGGTACCGGATCACCGGGCCGGTCGTGCCGGGCCTGATGCTCAACCAGTTCGTCTACCTCGACGGCGAGATGCCGCTCGCCGCGCAGGTCAAGGAGCGCAACGGCAAGACCGCGGTGCTGCAGACGCTGCGCGACTTCTCGCACCTGAAGAACGCGGTCTGGGGCGTCACCGCGCGCAACCGCGAGCAGAACTTCGCGCTGAACCTGCTGACCAATCCGGAGATCGATTTCGTCACCCTGCTCGGGCAGGCCGGCACCGGCAAGACGCTGCTGGCGCTGGCGGCGGGCCTCGCGCAGACCCTCGAGCAGAAGCGCTACACCGAGATCATCGTGACCCGTGCGACCGTGCCGGTCGGCGAGGACATCGGCTACCTCCCGGGCACCGAGGAGGAGAAGATGCAGCCGTGGATGGGCGCGCTCGAGGACAATCTCGAGGTGCTCACCCAGGGCAACGGCACCGGCGGCGAATGGGGCCGCGCCGCGGCCACCGACCTGATCCGCTCGCGGATCAAGGTGAAGGCGCTGTCGTTCATGCGCGGCCGCACGTTCATGAACAAGTACCTGATCATCGACGAGGCGCAGAACCTGACGCCCAAGCAGATGAAGACGCTGGTGACGCGTGCGGGTCCGGGCACCAAGGTGATCTGCCTGGGCAACATCGCGCAGATCGACACGCCGTATCTCACCGAGAGCTCGTCGGGCCTCACCTACGTCGTCGACCGGTTCAAGGGCTGGGCACACGCGGGGCACGTGACCCTGCAGCGCGGCGAGCGCTCGCGGCTGGCGGACTTCGCGGCCGACGCGCTGTAGGCCTCAGCCGAGACCGAGCACCGCGGTGGTGTGCCGCGCGATCATCCCTTCCTCGTCCGTCGGTACCCGCCAGATCGACAGGCCGCTGTCCGGCGCGTGCAGGCGCATCGCGCCCGAGGCGTTCGCCGCCGTGTCGAGCCGCGCGCCCAGCCAGCCCGCATGCCGGCAGACCGCCTCGCGGATCGGGGCCGCGTGCTCGCCGATGCCTGCGGTGAAGACCAGCGCGTCGAGCCCGCCGAGCGCGGCTGCGAGCGAGCCGATCTCGCGACCGATCCGGTAGCAGTAGAGCTCGATCGCGAGCCGCGCGCGCGGCGCGTCGCTCGCCAGCAGCGTTCGCATGTCGCTCGACACGCCGGACACACCGAGCAGCCCGGAGCGGTCGTAGAGCAGCGACTGCACGTCGGCCACCGACATCCCCCGTTCGCGCATCAGGTGCAGCACCACGCCCGGATCGAGCGTGCCGCAGCGCGTGCCCATCAGCAACCCCTCGACCGCGGTGAAGCCCATCGTGCTCGCGATGCTGCGCCCGCCGTGCATCGCGCACAGGCTCGCGCCGTTGCCGAGGTGCGCGACGATCGTGCGGCCCGCCGCGGCCCGCGGATCGATCGACGGCAGCACCGACGCGACGTATTCGTAGGACAGCCCGTGGAAGCCGTAGCGGCGGACGCCCTCCTCGTGGAGCGCCCAGGGCAACCCGAACATCTGCGCGAGTTCCGGGTTGGTCCGATGGAACGCGGTGTCGAAGCAGGCGACCTGCGGCAGCCCGGGCGCACGCTCGAGCAGCGCGGCGATCGGCGCGAGGTTGTGCGGCTGGTGCAGGGGCGCGCGCTTCGCCGAGCCGGTCCGTGTCGACGCGGTGGCCGACGCCGAGGACCGACTCGCCGGCGAGCCGCGCGTCGAGCATCTCGAGCAGGTGCGCGAGCGCGCCGTCGTGACCGAGCCGGACGCCCTGCCCCCACGCCCGCTCGTCGAGGATCGACCCGGCGGCATCGCGCAGCACGAAGCGCGGCGCGGTGAACAGGCCCTCGAGCTGGCCGGCGAATGCCGGTTCGAGCGTACCGTGGCGCAGGCGGAGCACCGAGAACTTCAGGCTCGAGGAGCCCGCGTTCAGCACGGCGACCGCGCCGGCACGGGGCCGCGGGTCACGGGGATCGGTCAAGATCGGACCTCGTCGTCGGGAGCAAGGGTGGCCGCAGGATAGCCGGGCGGCCGCGTGGCGGCGACCTCAGCGGGCACGTCAGACCAGCGCACGCAGCAAGGTCTTCAGCAGCTCGACGACCGGAACCTGCATCGCCGCCACCGCAAGCATCGGCAGCGCCGCCGGTACCGCGAGCGCGCCCAGCGCGGGCGCGCCGATCGGCACCAGCCGCATCCGGACCACCGACTCGTAGAGCATCGCGGCGTCGGCGGCGGCGCCGACCTCCGGCGCGTCCAGCAGCGGGTCGTCGACCACCTCGCCGCCGATCCAGCGCCGGTGCAGCGCGTCGCCGTGCCGCGCCACCAGCGCGCCGTAGCGCAGCCGCGCGGCGGACTTCGCGCGCACCATCGTCGGCACGAGCACGAGGAACGGCGCGACGAAGATCCCCACCAGCCATACGACCGCGGCCGCCATCGGCACGGCGAGCGCGGTGACGCTGCCGCCGTGGACCGCGACCTCGTGCGCCCATCCCGAGGCGATCACCGCGGACAGCGCAAACGCCACGAGGCCGAAGCCGCCCGCGAGCCCGTCGACGAAACCCAGCCCGCCGCAGCGGTCCGGATGGGTGGGTACGACGTTCAACCCGGTCGCGGCGAGCCGGCGGATCGCGACGCCGAGAAGCACCACGCGCCACAGCCACGCGAGCGCGAAGGCGACGAACATCGGTCGCGCGACCCACAGGTACCAGCGCGCGCCGAAGCCCGAGGCGGCGTCCGCGCCGGCCCATGCGAGGTCATGCAGCGCGGCCGCATCGCCCACCGTCTCGATGCGCGCGATCGCCCAGCCCGCGGCCAGGCCCGCCGCGATCACCCAGGGATGCGTTCGGTCGCGCAGCCGGATCAGGCCGCCCGCGGTCGCGCCGAGCGCCACCGGATCGCCGTGGAAGAGGCCGGCCTCGGCGCACTGCGGCGCGACGCGCAGGAGCGCGCCGGCGAACGCGGCCTCGGCAACGATCAGCAGCGGCACCGCGACCAGCAGGCGGACCGTCACCCCGAAGTGCGAGAGCAGGGACCCCTCGTCCAGGCCGCGCGCGTGCCCGCCGGCGATCGCCCAGACGGCGACCGGCAGCCAGCCGAAGAGCCCCCAGAAGATCGCGCGGCGGACGACGCCGAGGCCGTCGGCCGACGCCAGCCCGATCCGACGCTGCACGCGCATCAGCACGTCATCGCGCCGCAGGCGGGCCGCGGCGGGCGAAGTCGTCGAGGTCCGCATCGGGCGCCCTCCCCCGGGCTGTCGTCCGTACACACGATTGTCGTCGAGACAGGCGCCCCCCCGTGCGGAGCCGGACCGGATTCCGGTCGTCCGGCGTCGACTCAGTACGGCTGCGCTGGCGCGTAGTTCTCGAACTTGGTGTACTGGCCGAGGAAGGTCAGCGTCACCGAGCCGATCGGGCCGTTCCGCTGCTTGCCGATGATGATCTCGGCCATGCCCTTGTTCGGCGAGTCGGGGTCGTATCGGTCCTCTCGGTGGATGAACAGGATGACGTCCGCGTCCTGCTCGATGGCCCCCGATTCGCGAAGGTCCGACATGATCGGCTTCTTGTCCGTCCGCTTCTCGACCTCGCGCGACAGCTGCGACAGCGCGATCACCGGGACGTTCAGCTCCTTCGCGAGCGCCTTCAGCGAACGCGAGATCTCGGACACCTCGGTCGCGCGGTTCTCGTTCGAGTTGCCGGTGCCGGACATCAGCTGCAGGTAGTCGACCATCACCAGGCCGAGCTTGCCGTACTGCCGCGCGAGGCGCCGCGCGCGCGCGCGCAGCTCGAGCGGGTTGAGCGCCGGGGTCTCGTCGATGAACAGGTTCGCGTCCTGCATCTTCTGGATCGCGGCGGTGAGCCGCGGCCAGTCGTCCTCGGTGAGGCGCCCGGTGCGCAGCCGCTGCTGGTCGATGCGGCCGACCGAGCAGACCAGGCGCATCGCGAGCTGCGCCGCGCCCATCTCCATCGAGAACACCGCCACCGGCATGCCCTGGTCGATGGCGACGTGCTCGCAGATGTTCAGCGCGAACGCAGTCTTGCCGACCGAGGGTCGCGCCGCGAGGATGATCATGTCCCCGGGCTGCATGCCCGAGGTCATCCGGTCGAGGTCGGCGAAGCCGGTGGGCACGCCGGTGATGTCGTTGGGGTTCTCGCGGTTGTAGAGGTCGTCGACACGCTCGACCACCTGCGCGAGCACCGACTGCAGGTCCTGGAAGCCGGCCCGTCCGCGCGAGCCGTCCTCGGAGATCTGGAAGACCTTCGACTCGGCCTCGTCGAGGATCTGCCGGGTGTCGCGCCCCTGCGGATTCAGCGCGGTGGTGGCGATGTCGTCTGACACGGTGATCAGCCGGCGCAGCACCGCACGGTCGCGGACGATCTCGGCATAGCGCCGCACGTTCGCCGCCGACGGCGTGCCGGTGGCGAGCGCGTTCAGGTAGGCGAGCCCGCCCGCCTCCTCCAGCCGCCCGGTCGACTTCAGCGCGTCGGTCAGCGTCAGCACGTCGGCCGGATGGTTGCGCTCCAGCAGCTTCGCGAGGTGCTGCCAGATCAGCCGGTGATCGTGCCGGTAGAAGTCCTCCTCGCGGAGCACATCGCCGATCTTCTCCCAGGCCTCGTTGTCGAGCAGCACCGCGCCCAGCACCGACTGCTCGGCCTCGATGGAGTGCGGCGGGACGCGAAGCGAGGCCACTTCGGCGTCGACGGGGCCGGAACCGGAGCGCAGGGCGGGCTGGGCGGACATGGCGTCGATGGTACTCGCGGCGCGGGGGTGCAGAAAGGCGGCACCGTGAAGGACGAAGGGGCCCTCGCGGGCCCCTTCTCGGACGCGGCGTGACGGGGCGTGCCCCGTCCGCGGGATCAGGCCTCGGGCGAGACCGCGACCTTGATCGGCACGACCACGTCGGCGTGCAGCGCGACGTTGACGTCGAACTCGCCGACGGCCTTCAGCGGGCCGTTCGGCAGGCGCACCATCGCCTTCTCGACCTGCGGGAAGCCCTGCTTGCCCAGCGCGGTCGCGATGTCGAAGTTGGTGACCGAGCCGAACAGGCGGCCGTCGACGCCGGCCTTCTGCGAGATCGCGACGGTCATGCCCTCGAGCTTGGCGCCCGCGGCCTGCGCGGCGGCCAGCTTCTCGGCCTGGACCTTCTCGAGCTCGGCACGCTTCGCCTCGAACTCCTTGATCGCCGCGTCGGTGGCGCGGCGTGCCTTGCCTCCGGGGATCAGGTAGTTCCGGGCGTAGCCGTCCTTGACCCGCACCACGTCACCCAGGCCACCCAGGTTGACGACCTTCTCGAGCAGGATGATCTGCATGTTGTCAGTGCTCCGCTCAGTGGTTGTCGGTATAGGGCAGCAGGGCCAGGAAGCGGGCGCGGTTGATCGCGTCCGACAGCTGGCGCTGGTAGCGGGCCTTCGTGCCGGTCAGGCGGGCCGGCATGATCTTGCCGGTCTCGGTGATGAAGTCCTTGAGCGTGTCGACGTCCTTGTAGTCGATCCACTCGACCTTCTCGGCGGTGAAGCGGCAGAAGCGCTTGCGCTTGAAGAGCGCGCTCTGCGACTGACGCTTCGGTTTCTTGTCCTTGCTGCCTCGGCGCATGAATGCCATGACGGTTCCTCTATCTCTCTATGCGTTTCGATCGGCTGTCGTGTCCAGCTCGAACTCGGTGACGTGCAGGACCAGGGCCTTGACGTTGCGGCGTCGCGGGGCGAGGAAGCCTTCCAGCTTCAGCGCCGTGCCCAGCGGGACGCGTTCGATCCTCAGCGCTATCCGGTCGGCGGCGATCGCGGCGATCTCCAGCTCGACCGTCCGATCGGCGCCGGCTTCGCGCTGCACCGAGCGGTGCGAGAGCTTCAGCCCCACGATCGGCACGCCCGCGGGCGTGTAGCGGATCGCCTCGCGCTCGACGAGCGCCGCGGTCAATCCGACCCGGTTCAAGCGGCGCGCTCGGTCCTCTCGGTCCGTTCGCCCCGGTCACCGCGATCACCACGGTCACCCCGCTCCGTCGCGCCCTCGGCGCTGGCCGCGCTCTTGCGCGCCTCTTCCTTCTGGATACGGCGCAGCATCGGCGACGGGCCGGTCTCGGCCTTCGGCATCTTGACCACGAGGTGGCGCAGCACGGCGTCGTTGAAGCGGAACGCGTGCTCGAGCTCGTCCAGCGTCGGCTGGGCGCACTCGATGTTCATCAGCGCGTAGTGCGCCTTGGCGACCTTCTGGATCGGGTAGGCGAGCTGCAGGCGCCCCCAGTCCTCGACCCGGTGCATCCTGCCCTGCTGGCCTTCGACCAGCGTCTTGTACCGCTCGATCATCGCGGGCACCTGCTCGCTCTGATCGGGGTGGACGATGAAGACGATCTCGTAATGACGCATCGATTCCCCAATTTAGGAGTGTTCTGATGACGGGCGCATCCGCGGCGCGCGTGGAACGCGTGTCCGCGGACGAGCCCCCGTGCTCCTCGAAGGCGGCGCCGGACGCACGAGGCGCTCGGAGCCGGCCGCCGGCTCGTGTCGGGGTGTCCGTCCGGTGCGCAGGGATGAAACCCGGGCGCGCCGGCACAGGTCCGTGCGGCGAGGAACCCAAGAGTGTAGACCGGGGAACCCGGCAGTGTCCAGGGTGTCGAAGCGGTCGCCCGCGAACTCAGGCCACCGTCCGCCGCCCGATCGGGTCCGGGTCGTCGGCCCAGATCCGCCGCATCAGCGCCGTCTCGCGGTCGACCACGGTCTTCAGGAATCCGTCGGCGCCCCGCATCGCCCTGAAGGCCCGAAAGCCCGAGGCCAGGAACTCGTGCATCGCGGACAGCCCGGCCAGCCGGGCCGGCCCCTCCATCGCGCCGAGCAGCCCGCCCAGCAGCGGATGCCGGACCAGCCGGTCGAGCGCCCGTCCGACGTGCTCGACCAGCTCGACCTGCCGTTCCCGGTCCGTCCGGGCGCCCGCGTCGCGGAACGCCCGCGCGTAGGCCTCGTCGTCGATCGGCCGGCCGACGATCGCCGGGTCGGCGGCGAGGCGCCGCGCCATCGCCAGGTCGAGCCGCTCGGACAGCGCGTCGAGCTCGACCGCATCGGCGATCGTCTCGAGCGCGGCCCCGGGCAGGAAGCGGGTCAGCGTGGGGATGACCCGGGCGAGCTCGGCGTCGCGCTGCGAGAAGTCCTTCGCGCCGTAGAGCTCGTCGAGGAAGAAGCGCGTCGCGGCGCCGTAGCGCGGCGACGCGAGCAGGTCGGCGTGGGTGAACGCCAGGCGCTCGGCCTGCCAGGCGCGCAGCGCGTCGCGGCGGGCACGCGTGTCGGCGTCGATGTCGTCGAGCGCGCGCAGCGCGGCGACCTCGGCCGCGCCGATGCGGAGTCGTTGCGAGGGATCCATCGCGCGTCGGCCGTGTAGGAACGTGCGCCGAGTATGCCGCAGACATACCCGGCAACCGCGCCGGCCGGCGCGCTTTAGAGCCCCCGCTCTAGCGGCGGTGGCTACGATGGTCCTCATGCGAAGACGGACCCTGCTGCAGGCCGGCCTCGGCGGCGCGGCCCTGCTCGCGGCCGGCGGCGTCGCGATCCTGGCCGGCCGCGACGCCACGCGCGACCGCGCCACGGTGCTCGGCGCGGTCGTGCCCGCGCTGCTCGAGGGCGCACTGCCCGGCGACGCCGACGCCCGAAAGGCGGCGGTGCGCCGCTGCGTCGACGCCACCGTCGCCGCGATCGAAGGCCTCACCCCCGCGTCGCAGGCCGAGCTCGCGCAGCTGTTCGCGCTGCTGGGCTCGGCACCGGGGCGGCGGCTGCTGGCGGGCGTTCGCGAGGACTGGGCCGAGGCCTCGACGACCGAGGTCGCCGCCTTCCTCGAAGGATGGCGCCGGCATTCCGCGACGCTGCTGCGCACCGGCTACGCGGCGCTGCACGACCTGGTGCTGGGCAGCTGGTATGCCGATGCGGCCGCGTGGCCGGCGATCGGCTACGACGGCCCCCCGGCCCTGTGAAGCGACGACGATGGGCAGCTTCCCCGATCCGGTGGCCGAGGGGCTCGCCCGCGGCTGGTCGGTGATCGACGCCTCGCGCGGCCCCCTGCCCGAGCGGATCGACGCCGACGTGGCGATCGTCGGCACCGGCGCCGGTGGCGGGACGACGGCCGAGGTGCTCGCACGCGCCGGCCTGCGCGTGGTGATGATCGAGGAAGGCCCGCTGAAATCCTCGCGCGACTTCTCCCTGCGCGAGTCCGACGCGTATCCGCAGCTCTACCAGGACTCCGCCGGCCGCAGCACGCTCGACCGCGCGATCACGATCCTCCAGGGCCGCTGCGTCGGCGGCTCGACCACGGTCAACTGGACCTCGAGCTTCCGCACGCCCGACGCCACCCTGCAGTGGTGGGTCGACCGATGGGCCCTGCCCGGCTTCTCGCCCGACGCGCTGTCGCCGTGGTTCGCCCAGGCCGAGCGGCGCCTGGGCATCGGTCCGTGGCTCGCGCCGCCGAACGAGAACAACGACCTGCTGCGGCGCGGCGCGATGAAGCTCGGCATCGCGGCGCCCGCGATCCTGCGCAACGTCCGCGGCTGCTTCAACCTCGGCTACTGCGGCATGGGCTGCCCGACCAACGCCAAGCAGTCGATGCTGGTGACGACGATCCCCGCGGCGCTCGATCGCGGCGCGACGCTGCTGGTGCGCGCGCGCGCCGAACGGCTGCGCCTGGCCGGCCGGCGCGTCGAGGCGATCGAGGTGGCGGGGCTCGACGCGGCCGGGCTGAGGCCCTCGGGCGCGCGGGTCGAGGTCCGCGCCGCGCACGTCGTGCTGGCCGGCGGCGCGATCAACTCGCCCGCGGTGCTGCTGCGGTCGCACGCGCCCGACCCGCGTGGCCTCGCCGGCACGCGGACCTTCCTGCATCCGGTGGTGATGTCGGTCGCCGACCACGACGGTCCGGTCCGCGGCTTCGAGGGCGCGCCGCAGACGATCTACACCGACCACTTCCTCGGCACCGACCCGATCGACGGGCCGCTCGGGTTCAAGCTCGAGGCGCCGCCGCTGCACCCGGTGCTGTTCGCGGTCAACCTCGCGGGCTTCGGGCAGGAGCACGCCGCGTCGATGGCACGCTTCGACCATGCACACGCGCTGCTCGCGCTGATCCGCGACGGGTTCCACCCGCGCTCGACCGGCGGGCGGGTCCGCCTGCGCCAAGACGGCACGCCGGTCCTCGACTACCCGGTCGACGACCTGGTCCTGGAGGCAGCCCGGCGCGCGTTCCGTACGATGGCCGAGATCCAGTTCGCGGCCGGCGCGCGCAGCGTCCGGATCGGAGACGACCGCGCGAGGTCGCAGGCGAGCCTGGCCGGTCTCGTGGCCGAGCTGGACCGACTGGTGCTCGCGCCGCACGACACCAAGGTGGTGTCGGCGCACGTGATGGGCGGCTGCACGATGTCCGGCGACGAGACGCTCGGCCTCGTCCGCCCCGACGGCGTCCACCATCACGTCGACAACCTCTCGGTCCACGACGGCTCGCTGTTCCCGACCTCGATCGGCGCGAACCCGCAGCTCTCGATCTACGGTATCGTCGCCCGCATGGCGGCCGGCCTCGCGAAGCGACTCACCGGACGCGAGCCGGAGCCGCTCGCGTGATCGCCCGGCTGCAGCGCTGGCTGCTCGCCGGGCAGATCGTGCTGGGTGTCGCGATCGCCGCCTGGCTGTCCGGCAGCGGGCGCACCTCGGTCGGCATGGCCGTCGCGATCGGCCTGCTGCTGCCGCTCGCACTGCACGCTGCGGTGCTCACGATCGACTTCGCGCTCGCCTGGTCGGTCCGCGGCGCCCGGCCGCAGGACGGTCCGCGGCCGGCGTTCCTGCGCGGCCTTCGCGACTGGACCGGCGCCTGGGTCCGCGAGATCGTCGACTCGACGCGGACCTTCAGCGTCGCGCAACCGCTGCTGGCGCGGCGCGCGTTCGCCGCGGGCACGCCGGCCGACGCGCGGCTGCCGGTGCTGCTGATCCACGGCTACTTCTGCAACCGCGCGTTGTGGCGGCCGATGGCCGCACGGCTCGCGGCGGCCGGCCACGCCGTCGATGCGATCGACCTCGAGCCGCCGTTCGCATCGATCGACGACTACGCGCCGCGGATCTCGGCCGCGGTCGATGCGCTTCGGGCGCGCACCGGCGCCTCGCGGGTCGCGCTGGTGGGCCACAGCATGGGCGGCCTGGCGGCGCGCGCCTACCTCCGGGCACACGGCGACGACGCGGTCGCCTGTGTCGTCACGCTGGGCACGCCTCACCATGGCACGGTCCACGCCCGATTCGGCCGCGGCCGCAACGTCCGCCAGATGCGCCGCGACAGCGACTGGCTGCGCGCGCTGGCCGCCGCGGAGCCGCCCGGACGGCTCGCACGCTTCACCGTCGTGCTCTCGTGGCAGGACAACATCGTCGCGCCGCAGGCGATCCAGACGCTGCCCGGCGCACGCACGGTGATGCTGCAGGGGCTCGGCCACATCAGCCTCGCCTACGACCGGCGGGTGGCGGGCCTGGTGCTCGAGGCGCTGCACGCAGCCGAGCACGGCCTGCCGGCGCGAGAGGCGATCCCCGGCGCGGTCGGCTGATCCGCGCGCGATCCGCCGCGCGGGATCCGCCGGTCGGAGTCGGGCACCGCGGGCGGAGCCGGGGCCGCGAGGGCGGCCCCGCCGGCGTCAGAAGTGGATGCCCCGCATCAGCTGCTGGAACGCCACCTGGTCCGCACTCAGCTGCGGCGCCTTGTCGCCCTTCGTGCCCTTCGCCGCCTCGGAGTCCGGGAACATCCGGAACGAGGTGTTCATCACGATCTGCGCGATCCGCGGCACCGTGGCGTGCAGCACCGCGCCCACGATGCCGAGCCGCGTCGCGATCCGCACCGGCTTGTGGACGATCGCCTGGACGATCATGTCCGCGGCCTCGTCGGGCGACAGCGTCGGCACGTTGTTGTACAGCTTGGTGGGCGCGATCATCGGCGTGCGCACCAGCGGCATGTTGATCGTCGTGAAGCGAACGCCGAGGTCGGCGTACTCCGACGACGCGCACATCGTCCACGCATCGAGCGCCGACTTCGAGGCGACGTAGGCCGAGAAGCGCGGCGCGTTGGTCAGCACGCCGATCGACGAGATGTTGATCACCTGGCCACGCTTCTTCGTGACCATGCCCGGCAGCACGCCCATCGTCGTGCGGATCGCGCCGAAGTAGTTCAGCTGCATGCAGCGCTCGAAGTCGTGGAAGCGCTCCTGGCTCGACTCGATCGCCCGGCGGATCGAACGGCCGGCGTTGTTGACGAGGATGTCGACGCCGCCGTGGGTCTCGACCAGCCACTTCACCATGCGATCGACGTCGGCCATGTCCGACAGGTCGACGGAGAAGGTGTGCAGCACGTGGCCGTCGGCCTCGACGATGCCCTTCGCCTCGTCGAGCTTCTCCTGGTCCCGACCACAGACGATGGTGACCGCACCCGCCTCGGCGATCTTGCGCGCGGCCGCGAGCCCGATGCCCGACGAGCCGCCGGTGATCAGCACGACCTTGCCGGTGACCTGGCCGCGCAGCGTGCGGTCGATCTGCAGGTCCGGGTCGAGGTGGCGCTCCCAGTAGTCCCAGATCGTCCACGCATAGTCCTTCAGCCGCGGGCACGCGATGCCGCTGCCCTTCAGCGCGGCCGTGGTGTAGCGGCAGTCGAAGCGCGTCGGGTAGTTGACGAAATCGAGGATGTCGTCGGGCAGGCCGAGGTCCTTCATCACGGCGCCGCGGATCCGGCGGACCGGGGTCAGCGCCATCAGGCTCTTCTTCACGCCGCGCGGGATGAAGCCGAGCAGCGCGGCGTTCACGCGGATCGTCATCCGCGGCGAGTGCGCGGCCTCGGCGAAGGTGTTCAGCACGTCGCCGACGCGCATCGGCTCGGGATCGACGAGGTGGTAGCAGTCCGAGTCGTGGGACTTCGCATGCGCGATGAGGTCCATCGCGTCGACGACGAAATCGACCGGAACGATGTTGATCCGCCCGCCCTCGATGCCGATCGTCGGCATCCACGGCGGCAGCATCTGCCGCACCCGCTGGATCAGCTTGAAGAAGTAGTAGGGACCGTCGATCTTGTCCATCTCGCCGGTCTTCGAGTCGCCGACCACCAGGCCTGGCCGGAACACGAGGAACGGCACCTTGCACTCGGCGCGCACGATCTTCTCGGAGTCGTGCTTGGTCGCGAAGTACGGGTGGTCGAGCCCTTCGGCCTGCTCGAACATGTCCTCGCGGAAGATGCCCTCGTACAGGCCCGCAGCGGCGATCGACGAGACGTGGTGGAACCGGCCGGCCTTGATCTGGTTGGCGAACTGCACGACGTTGCGCGTGCCGTCGACGTTCACGCGCAGCTGGCTGTCGGCGTCGGCCTTCAGGTCGTAGATGGCGGCGAGGTGGAAGAAGTGCGCGACCTTGCCGTCGTACTTCTTGCGGTCTGCGGCCTTGATGCCGAGCCCCGGCTGGGTCAGGTCACCCTGGACCGCGATCGCGCGGCTGGCGTCGACGCCCCAGTAGTCGAGCAGCGGCTGCACGCGCTCGGGCGACGCGTCGCGGATCAGGAAGTGGACCACCGCGCCGCGGCGCTCGAGCAGCCTGCGGACGAGGCGCTTTCCGATGAAGCCGCTGGCTCCGGTCACGAAGTACATCATCCTCGAACCCTCCTGGTCGTTGGTCTTGGGGCGCGGCATCGGGGCCGGCGTGCGGTGACGGATGATTGCACCGCGCGCCGGCCTGCGGCAACAGATCGGCCGCGCCCGCGGTCACGATTAGGGGGCCCCCTCTAGAGCGACTCCCTACACTGTCGTCATCGCCCACCCCGTCCCGGCGTGCGGCGCGGTCCCTCAACCCCGCAGCCCAGGAGCAGCGACATGGTCAAGAAGACGAAACCGGCCCCCGAGGCCACCCCGGCGGACAACCAGCTCGCCGCCGCGATCAAGGATTCCGCCCAGCAGATCTGGCTGGCCGGTCTCGGCGCGTTCGCGAAGGCGCAGGAGGAAGGCAACAAGGTCTTCGAGGCCCTGGTCAAGGAAGGCAAGGGCATCCAGAAGCGCAGCCGCGCCAACGCCGAGGAGACGCTCGGCAAGGTCACCGGCATGGTGTCGGGTCGCGTCGGCAAGGTCGCGGGCGACCTGTCGAAGCAGGCGACCGATTCGTGGGACCGCCTCGAGCAGGTCTTCGAGGAGCGCGTCGCACGGGCACTGAACCGCCTGGGTGTGCCGACGAACGCGGACGTGCAGGCGCTGACGGCTCGCGTCGAGGCACTGAACGCCAGCGTGCAGGCGCTCGGCGGCAAGCCTGCGCGCGCGCCGCGCGCCGCGGCCACCCGCAAGGCGCCGGCGGCCCGCGCGCCGAAGGCTGCGAAGGCCGCGAAGCCGGCCAGGGCGACCAAGGCGCCGAAGGCCGCCGCGAAGGCCCGCAAGGCGCCCGCGAAGAAGGCCGCCTCGCCCGCGGCGCCGGCCGCGGCCGAGTGACCCGTCGGGCGGCGCGCCCCGGCGAGCCGCCCGGCTGAACCATGCCCCCGCCCCGCCCCGCTCCGTCGATCGGCATCGCGCTGGCCGGCGGCGGCTTTCTCGGCGCCGCCTACGAACTCGGCGCACTCGCCGCGCTCTCCGAGTCGATCGAGGGCCTCGACCTCACCGCCCTCGACGTCTACGTGGGCGTGAGCGCGGGCGCCTTCCTCGCGGCCGGCCTCGCGGCCGGCCTGTCGCCGCACGCGATGGTCCGGTTGTTCGTCGAGAGCGAGGTCGACGACGGCCCCTTCGATCCGGCGTCGCTGCTGCGGCCTGCCTGGCGGGAGATCGTCTCGCGGTTCGCCGAAGCGCCGGGCGTCGCCGCCGACATCGCCGGCGAGGTACGCCGCGGCCTGCTGCACGGCGGCCTCGGCACGGCCGTCTGGCGTGGACTGGACCGCGCCGCGACCCTGCTGCCGGCCGGCATCCTCGACGCCAGTCCGGCGGAGCTGAAGCTGGCCCGACTGCTGGCGCAGGACGGCCTGGGCAACCGCTTCGAGGCGCTGCCCGGCGTGCTGCGCATCGTCGCGACCGACATCGACAGCGGCGAGTCCGTCGCCTTCGGCGGCCCCGGCACGGACCACGTGCCGATCTCGCGCGCGGTGCTCGCCTCCTCGGCGGTGCCGGGACTCTTTCCACCGGTCCGCATCGACGGCCGCTGGTACGTCGACGGCGCGCTCAACAAGACCCTGCACGCGTCGATCGCGCTGCAGGAAGGCGCCGGACTCGTGCTGTGCCTGAACCCGCTGGTGCCGTACAGCGCGGGACCGGCAGGCCCCCCCGCCGCGATCGCGTCGCGGGGCCTCGGCGCGGTGCTGGCGCAGACCGTCCGGACCGCGATCCGCTCGCGGATGACCGTCGGGCTGGAGAAGTATCGGGTCACGCATCCCGAAGCCGACGTGCTGCTGTTCGAGCCGCGCCCGGACGACGCGACCACCTTCTTCACGCGGATCTTCAGCACCGCGAGTCGCCGCGGACTCTGCGAGCACGCCTACCGGCAGACCCGGGCCGACCTGCTGGCCCGGGCGCACTCGCTCGCGCCGGTGCTCGCCCGGCACGGGCTGCGGCTGAACGTGACCCGCCTCGCCGACCCGACGCACGCGCTGGTACGCGAACCCACGAGCCGGCCGCCGCGCGCGGGGCGTCTCGCGGTAGCCACCCGCCGCCTCGGACACGCGCTCGACGATCTCGAGCGGATCGTGCGGCTCGCCAGCCCGCACTGACGCCTCGCCCGGACCGGGTGCTATCCTTCGGCGCCTGCCCCGCCTCGCACCGGCCGCACCCCGGAGACGCCGATGCCCACGCCGCGCAAGCCGCCCCGACGCACGCGCGAACGCATCCTCGACCTGTCGCTTCGCCTGTTCAACGAGCAGGGAGAACCGCAGGTGACGACGACCGCGATCGCCGACGAGATGAACATCTCGCCGGGCAACCTGTACTACCACTTCCGCAACAAGGACGACATCGTCGACGCGCTGTTCGAGCAGTACGAGCGCGACATGGACGCACTGCTGCGGCTGCCGCAGGAGCGCGAGGCGGACGTCGAGGACGCCTGGCTGTTCCTGCACCTGCTGTTCGAGACGATCTGGAAGCACCGCTTCGTCTACCGCGACCTGAGCGACCTGCTGACCCGAAACCGCAAGGTCGAGATGCACTTCCGCTCGATCCTCGACGGCAAGCACCGCGCCGCGCGCGCACTGTGCGAAGGGCTCGCTGCCCGCGGCCAGCTTCGGGCGAGGCCGTTCGAGATCGACGCGCTCGCGACGAACATGGTGGTGGTCGCGACCTGGTGGCTTCAGTTCGAGTACGTGCGCAACGCGCGCCGCTTCTCGGACCCCGACTATCCGTCGCGCGCGCTTGCGCGCGGCGCGTTCCA
The DNA here is from genome assembly GCA_046046245.1 of Pseudomonadota bacterium. GTDB lineage: Bacteria > Pseudomonadota > Gammaproteobacteria > Burkholderiales > Burkholderiaceae_E > UBA4615. Next base: position 16,059 of record JBJOKE010000056.1, read on the forward strand.
GGTGCTGGCACTGACCGGCGCCCACCTCGATGGCGACGCACGCACGCTCTTCGAGCGGCTCGCGCACGCCTACCTCGAGGACTGACGCAGCGGCTCAGCCGACGAAGGGAAGCAGCCCGCCGGTACGCCGCGCCCAGTCGGCGTGACCGGGGAAGCGGGCTGCGAGCAGCCGGTCCTCGAAGCGGTGCTTGACGACGAGCACCGCGAGCAGCGCCGCGCCCGTTGCGACGGACGCCGGCCCACCGCCGGAGGCGGCCGGCAGCACGAGCATGAGGAGCGCGGTGTACATCGGGTGACGGACCCAGCGGTACGGCCCGTCGACGACGAGCTCCGGGTGGGCGTCGGGAATCGGCGTGATCGAGAACGGGCGGCGCTGCCGCCAGGCCATCCACAGCCCGGCCCACGCGCCGAGCGCCACGCCGGCGGCCTGGACCACGAGCCCCGCCGCCCACGGCGATGCCCACGGTCCGACCAGCAGCCAGGTGCCGAGCGCGGTGAACTGCCCGGCCACCAGCACGCGTGCGCGCGCACGGTCGTCCACGGCCGCCGCCCGCCCGTCAGCGCACGAAGCCCATCGGCTTGCTGAACTTCACGTCGGGCTTGGCGCGGTGCTCGCGCTCGAGCTGCTCGACGAAGGCCTCGGGCTCCGGGTCCTCGCCGAGCAGCGCGGCCTGCCGCTTGACGACCGCGAAATCGCCGGGCGCGAGCAGTTCGAGCCGCGCGAGGCGCTCGGCGAGCGCGGCCGGCACCGCTTCGGCCGCAGCCGCGTCGAGCACGTCGCCGGCGGCGAGCTCCGCGGGCGGCGACCAGGCGAGTGCCTCGATCGCGAACATCCGCAGCCGCTGGGCCGGCGTGAGCGGCAGGAACCGCAGCTTGAACGAGAAGCGGCGCAGCGCGGCCTCGTCGATGCGGTCGAAGAGGTTGGTCGTGCAGATGAAGACGCCGTCGAAGCGCTCCATGCCCTGCAGCATCTCGTTGACCTCGCTGACCTCGTAGTTGCGGACCGCGAGCTGGCGGTTCTGCAGGAACGAGTCGGCCTCGTCGAGCAGCAGCACGGCGCCCTCGTTGTGGGCGTCGGCGAACATCTTCGCCATCTGCTGCTCGGTCTCGCCGACGTACTTGCTCATCAGGTCGGAGGCCCGCTTGATCATCAGCGGCCGGTCGAGGCTGCGTGCGACGTGTTCGCCGAGCGCGGTCTTGCCGGTGCCCGGCAGGCCGTAGAAGCACAGCGTCGCGCGCGGCCGCGCCTGCAGCGCGGCGAGGATCCGCGCCACCGGGTGGCGCGTCTCGACGTTGAGCAGCGACAGGTCGTAGCGGGTCGGCGACGGCCGGAACTCGGGGCCCGCCTCGGTGCGGCCGAGCGCGCGGTCGGCGCGCTCGAGCTGCCGCTCGACGAGCGCCTCGACCGGATCCTCGACCGCGCCGCGGGTCAGTGCCGCGAAGCGCGCGGCCGACTGGATCTGCGCAGGAGTGACCTGCTTGCGCGCCGCGATCCGTGCGACGAAGGCATCGGACACGCCGAGCGCGGCCAGGTGCTTTCGGGCGATCGTCTCGCGTACCCGCTGGGGCGGATTCGCCAGCTCGAGGTGGAACTGGAAGCGGCGCCGGTAGGCCGGATCGATCTGGCCGATCGAGTTGGACACCCAGATCGTGGGCACCGGATTCTGCTCGAGCGTCTGGTTGACCCAGGCCTTGCCGTTGACCGCCGCGCCGCGCGCCTCCTCGGCGCCGAACAGGTTCAGCACCGGTTCGCTGATCGGCGGGAACACGTCCTCGACCTCGTCGAAGAGCAGCGCCGCGCCCTGCCTTCCCTTCAGGAACGCCTGCGACACCTGCAGCGAGCGGTAGCGTTCCTTGCCCGACAGGCTGTTGCCCTCGCGGTCGAGGCAGTCGACCTCGTAGAGCTCGCAGCCCGCCTGCGTCGCGATCAGGCGCGCGAACTCGGTCTTGCCGGTGCCGGGCGGTCCGTAGAGCAGCACGTTGACGCCCTTCTCGCGGCCGCGGATCGCGGCGCCGAGCAGCGCGACCAGGTAGCGCGCGTCGTCGCCGACGTGCGGGAAGTCGTCCATCGTCAGCGCCGAGGGACTCGCCGGCCGCGTGAACGCGGCCATCATCTCGCTCTCGGTCGCGTACTCGGCGGTGAGCACCGCGAGCAGCTTGTCGGAGACCCGCATCAGGTCACCCAGGTCGGTGATCGCATGCTCGGCGATCGGGGTGTCGACCAGGCCGAGCGACTCCAGGCGGCCGCCGGCGCGCAGCGCGGCCGCGGTCTCGGCGGCCTGCAGCCCGAGCACCTGAGCCAGCATGCCGAACGCCTCCTGCGCGCTCGCCGCCTTGCAGTCGACCAGCACCGGGCGCAGGTCGCGCTGGTAGCGGCACAGCGACGCATGCAGCAGGATCGAGCGCTCGCACTCGGTGAGCCCGAGCACCCGGGCCAGCATGTCGACGTTCTCCACCAGCCGCACCCGCTGCTTCGAGAGCCGCGCATCGAACCGCTCGGCCGAGAGCTGGAACACGCGCAGCAGCTCCTTGCCGTGCAGCTTCACGAACTCGTCGAGGTAGTAGTGGATCGCGGTGTCGTCGTACAGGCCGTTCCAGGCGCCGTGACGCGCCATGAACTCCTCGGCCGACAGCTCGCCCGCGCCCGCCCAGGCCGGTGCCTCGGCGCAGCGCCGCGCGATGTAGCCCTGGAGCCGTCCGAACGTGCCCTTCGGCCAGACCAGCCAGCGGCCGGCGAGCGTGACCACGTTGTTGATGTCACGGCGCAGGTTGAAGCGCGCGCCCAGCGCCAGCACCGTGCGCAGCGCGAAGCGCGCGCACATCAGGTCGAGCGCCGTCGCGTGTTCCAGCGCCGGCGGATCGAGCATCGGCTCTTCATCGATCGGGGTCGGGGAGAGGGACATCGGGACGGCCTCCGGCGGGCGGGACGATACCCATGCTAACGCCGGATTCGACGCCCCGGCCGACATCGGGTAATGTGTTCCGTATACGGTATTCACCCCATGCCCGCCCGCCCTGCCCCCAAGCTGTCCGCCCTCGACGCCGCGCCCGCGCTGGTCGAGCGCACCTACCGTGCCCTGCTCGACGCGATCGTCACCGGCGAGCTCGCGCCCGGCGAGCGGCACACGCAGGACGCGCTCGCCGAGCGGCTCGGCGTCTCGCGCCAGCCGGTGCTGCAGGCACTGCTGTTGCTGCGCAGCCAGGGCCTGGTCAAGGACGAGCCGAACCGGCGCGGCGTCGAGGTCGCGGCGCTCACGCCGGCCTTCGTCCAGCACCTCTATGGCGTGCGCGGCGCGCTCGATGCGCTCGCCGCCCGTTCGGCCGCCCACCGGCCGCGTCCCGAGCTGCGCGAGCCGGGCGCCGCGCTGATCCGCGCGGGCCGCGCTGCGGCCGCCGCCGGCGACCTGCCCGCGATGGTCGAGGCGGACCTCGCCTTCCACCGATTCCTCTACGAGGCCGCGCACAACCCGGTGCTGGTGGAGACGGCCGAGGTCCACTGGCACCACACCCGCCGTGCGATGGCCACCTACCTGCGCCAGGGCCCGTCGCTGCGGACGGTCTGGAACGAGCACCTGGCGATCCTGAACGCGGTGGTGCGCGGCGACGCGCGCCTCGCCGAGCGGCTCGCCCGCGAGCACTGCGAGGCCTCGGCGCTGTCGATGTCGCGCCTGGCCTTCCATCACGACGTGCCGGCGGCCGCCGGCGACACACCGGTCCCCAGGAGGAGACGATGAAGCTCACCCCCCAGCAGCTCGAGCAGTTCGACCGCGACGGCTACCTGTTCTTCCCCGGCCTGTTCAGCGCGGAGGAGATGGCCGTGCTGAAGGCAGAGGTGCCGTCCCTGTACGCGCAGCACCGCCCGGAGATCATCCGCGAGAAGGGCTCGGACGCCGTCCGCACGGTGTTCGCCGCACACCTGATGAACGAGGCCTTCGCCAAGCTCGGCCGTCATCCGCGGATGATCGAGCCCGCCGCGCAGCTCTTCGGCGAGCCGGTCTACATGCACCAGTTCAAGGTCAACGGCAAGCAGGCCTTCGACGGCGACGTCTGGCAATGGCACCAGGACTACGGCACCTGGAAGGCCGACGACGCGATGCCCGAGGCGCGCGCGATGAACGTCTCGGTGTTCCTCGACGAGGTCAACGAGTTCAACGGGCCGCTGCTCTTCATCCCCGGTTCGCACAAGGCGGGCGCGCTCGACGCGAGCCACGACCTGTCGACCACCAGCTACCCGCTTTGGACGATCGACGAGAGGACGATCACCGACCTGGTCGCCCGCGGCGGCATCGTCGCGCCCAAGGGTCCGCCCGGCTCGATGCTGCTGTTCCACTCGTGCCTGGTCCACGGCTCGCCGTCGAACATGTCGCCCTGGAACCGCACGATCGTGTATCTCAGCCTGTGTGCGGTGTCGAACCACATCCGGCAGTTCAAGCGCCCCGACTGGATCGCCCACCGCGACTTCACGCCGATCGTGGCGCTGGCCGACGACTGCCTGCTGGACCCCTCGGTCCGCGTGGCCGACCTGCCGCTGGCGAAGGCGGCCTGAGCGATGAACCTGCACCGGATGCTCCAGCAGCGCGCGGCAGAGGGCCGGCCGCTGCGGGTCGGCCTGATCGGGGCCGGCAAGTTCGGAACGATGTACCTGTCGCAGGCGCTGCGCACGCCCGGGATCCACCTGGTGGCGGTCGCGGACCTGCAGCCGGCGCGTGCCAAGGCCGCGCTCAAGCGCGTCGGCTGGCCCGCCGACCGGCTGGGTGCCAGGTCCTTCGCCGACGCCGCGAAGCGTGGCACCGTGAGGATCGTGGACGACGCATTCGCGCTGATCGCCGCGTCCGAGGTGGACGTGGTCATCGACGCGACCGGGCACCCGGCCGCCGGCATCGCCCACGTGCTCGCCTGCTGCGAACACGGCAAGCACGTCGTGATGGTCAACGTCGAGGCCGACGCGCTCGCCGGGCCGCTGCTCGCACGGCGCGCGCGGCAGGCCGGCATCGTCTATTCGCTCGCCTACGGCGACCAGCCGGCGCTGATCTGCGAAATGGTCGACTGGGCGCGGACCGCGGGCTTCGAGGTGGTGGCCGCCGGCAAGGGCACGAAGTACCTGCCCGAGTACCATGCGTCGACGCCCGAGACGGTCTGGCCCCACTACGGCATCGCGCCCGAGGACGCGAAGGCCGGCGGGATGAACGCGCAGATGTTCAACTCGTTCCTCGACGGCACGAAGTCGGCGATCGAGATGGCCGCGGTCGCGAACGCGACCGGACTCACGCCGGCGCCCGACGGCCTCGCGTTCCCGCCCTGCGGGGTCGACGACCTGCCGCACCTCATGCGCCCGACCGGCGAGGGCGGGCTGTTGCACCACCGCGGCCAGGTCGAGGTGATCTCGAGCGTCGAGCGCGACCGGCGGCCGGTGTTCCGCGACCTGCGATGGGGCGTGTACGTGACCTTCGCCGGCGACACCGACTACGTGCGTCGCTGCTTCAAGGAGTACGGGCTGCACACCGACGCCTCCGGCAACTACACGGCGATGTACAAGCCCTACCACCTGATCGGGCTGGAGCTGGGCATGAGCGTGGCCTCGGTCGGCCTGCGGCGCGAGCCGACCGGCGCGGCCGACGGCTGGCGCGGCGACGTGGTGGCCACCGCCAAGCGCGACCTGAAGGCCGGCGAGACGCTAGACGGCGAAGGCGGCTTCACCGTCTACGGCAAGCTGATGCCCGCCTCGGACTCGCTGGCCGCCGGCGGCCTGCCGCTCGGACTCGCGCACGGCGTGAAGCTGCTGAAGCCGGTGGCCGCGGGCCGGCCGGTGCGCTGGAGCGACGTCGAGATCGACGAGGCCGAGCCGGCAGCTGCGTTCCGTCGCGAGATGGAGCGGGAGTTCGCCGCCGCGTTCAGCGGTGCAGGGTCGCCGCGGCGATCGTCGCGAGCCCGAGCGCGAGGTTGACCGCGACCAGCGACCGGACGCGGCCGAGCCCGGCGGCCGCGTCCGGCCACCGCTGGTCCGCCGACGCGGCGCGCACGCGCGGGAACACGCCGTGCGCGATGACGCCGAAGATCACCGTCATCACGGCCGCGATGCCCGCCATCGCGTGCCAGCCGGGGGGCGCATTGGCTGCGCCCACCTGCGCGAAGCGCCACAGCCCGGTGACCCAGAGCAGCACGATCGCGACCGCCACGATCCGGAAGAAGCGACCGAGCGCGCCGACCATCAGCGGCACCCGCTGAGGCGGCGGCAGCAGCTCGAACGCCGCCGGCCGCAGGCAGAAGTGCGCGAAGGCCATGCCGCCGACCCAGACGGCGGCGCAGGCGACGTGGACGAAGAGGAGCAGCGATTCCATGGACGCGAGTCTGACACGGCGCCCTGCGGATCGTGCCGATGACACCACCGCGGGGATCGGCCACACTGCGGCCCACGACGGCGAGCGGCGCACGGACCGCGGCCCACGAGGAGACGCATGGAGATCTCGACCCTGGAGATGTCGCGCCGGCAGGCGCGCGAGCGGCCGCAGTCGGTCGCCTGGGCCGCGCCCGACCACGCCTGGACCTTCGGTGAGGTCGAGACGCTGACCAACCGGCTGGCGAACGCGCTGGCCGCGCTCGGCGTGGGCCGCGGCGACCGCGTCGCCTGCCTGACCCGCCACCAGCCCGAGTGCGCGATGCTCGTGCTCGCCGCGCAGAAGCTCGGCGCGGTCTGCATGCCGGTCAACTGGCGGCTCGCCGCGCCCGAGGTCCGCTACATCGTCGACGACGGGCAGGCGAAGGTGATGCTGGCCGACCCGGAGTTCGAGCCCGTGGTGGCCGCGCTCGACGTCGCGTCGCTGCGCGCCAGCCTCGCGACCCGGCCCGGCGGCGCCCTGCCGGTCTGGCAGGACCACGTCGCGGCGCAACCGGACCGCGACCCGGGCTTCGCGCCCGGACCGGACGACATCGCGCTGCAGCTCTACTCGTCGGGCACCACCGGGCTGCCGAAGGGCGTCGAGCTGTCGCACCGCGCGATGGCGCACTCGCACGTCAACGGCGTCTCGCAGGAGTGGGCCTACGACCCGCGCGTGCACGTGAACCTGAACGTGCTGCCGGCCTTCCACATCGCCGGCGCCGGCGTCGCGCTGATGACCCACGCGTTCGGCGGCCGCAGCGTGACGATGCCCGACTTCGACCCGGTCGCCGCGCTCGACGCGATCGAGCGCGAGCGGGTCACGCACGCGTTCCTCGTGCCGGCCATGATCCAGTTCATGCTCGCCGTGCCGGGTGTCGAGGCGCGCGACCTGTCGTCGCTGCAGATGATCTCGTACGGCGCGTCGCCGATCAGCGAGCGCGTGCTGACCGACGCGATGCGGGTGTTCGGCTGCGGCTTCCTGCAGGTCTACGGGCTGACCGAGACCTGCGGCGCGGTGACCGCGCTGCGTGCGCACGATCACGCGACCGAGGGCCCGAAGGTCGCGCTGCTGCGCTCGGCCGGCCAGCCGATGCAGGACGTCGAGGTCCGCGTCGTGCGCCCGGGCACCACCGAGGCGTGCGAGGACGGCGAGGTCGGCGAGCTGTGGATCCGCTCGCCGAAGAACATGACCGGCTACTGGCGCAAGGCGCAGGCGACCGACGGGGCCTTCGAGCCCGACCCGCGCGGCGCGCCGCCGTGGTTCCGCAGCGGCGACGCCGGCTATTGGCGCGACGGCTACCTGTTCCTGCACGACCGGCTGAAGGACATGATCGTCTCGGGCGGCGAGAACATCTATCCGGCCGAGGTGGAGAACGCGCTGATGCGCCACCCAGCGGTGGCCGACGGCGCGGTGATCGGCGTGCCCGACGAGAAGTGGGGCGAGGCGGTGAAGGCGGTGGTGGTGCTCAAGGCCGGCGCGCAGGCCACGGAGCGCGAGATCGTCGACTTCGTCCGCGAGCGGATCGCCCACTACAAGAGCCCGAAGAGCGTCGACTTCGTCGACGCGATCCCGCGCAACCCGAGCGGCAAGATCCTGAAGCGCGTGCTGCGCGAGCCGTACTGGGCGGGGCGCGACCGCAGGATCGCATGACGCGCGGCGGCCCGGCGAGCCGGGCCGCCCGCGGACGCACCGCGACCGGACCCCTCACCGAGACCGACCCGGACCCCGAGACCCGACGATGACCACGAACGCCCCCGAGATCCGCGAGATCGCCCGCGGCCTGAAGTTCCCCGAAGGACCGATCGCGCTGCCCGACGGCGACGTGCTGCTGGTCGAGATCGCACGCGGCACGCTGTCGCGCGTGTCGCCGGACGGCCGCGTCGACGTCGTCGCCCACACCGGCGGCGGTCCGAACGGCGCGGCCATGGGCCCCGACGGCCGGGTCTACATCTGCAACAACGGCGGCTTCGAGTGGATCGAGATGAGCGGCGGCCGCATGCGCCCCGCGCACCAGCCGCACGACTACTCCGGCGGGCGCATCGAGCGCGTGGACCTCGACACCGGCCGGGTCGAGGTGCTGTACACGCACGGGCCGAACGGCCCGCTGCGCGGCCCGAACGACCTGGTCTTCGACGGCCACGGCGGCTTCTGGTTCACCGACCTCGGCAAGACCCGGCCGCGCGACCTCGACTACGGCGCGGTCTACTACGCGCGCGCCGACGGCTCCTCGATCGTCGAGGTCGTGCAGCCGATGATGACGCCCAACGGGATCGGCCTGTCGCCCGACGGCCGGACCCTCTACGTCGCCGAGACCCGCGCGGGCCGCGTCTGGGCCTGGGATGTCGCGGGCCCGGGGCAGCTGAGCCGCGAGCCCTTCCCGATGCCCTGGGGCGGCCGGCTGCTGCACCAGATGTCGAGCTACCGGCTGTTCGACTCGCTCGCGGTGGACGCCGCCGGCAACGTCTGCGTGGCCTCGCTGATGGAGGGTGGGATCACGGTCGTCGCGCCCGGCGGCGGCGAGCTCGCGTTCGTGCCGATGCCGGACGTCTACACGACGAACCTGTGCTTCGGCGGGCCGGACCTGGGAACGGCGTTCGTCACCCTGTCCACCACCGGGCGGCTGGTGGCGATCGACTGGCCGCGGCCGGGCGCGCCGCTCCACCACCTGAACGTCTGAAGCCCGGCGATCAGCGATCGGGGCCGGCGCGCCAGCGCGGCGGCGAGCTCGCGTCGTCGCGGACGAGGCGGCGACGCTCGATCCGCGCGGCGTCGGGGTCGTCGCCGGTCGCACGGTCGAACGACACGGTCGCGCCGTCGACCCATCGGACCGCCACCGGCCACCATGCCGAGGTCTCGCCGCGGAACTCCGCCGTCATCCGGTCGGACTCCACGCGCCAGATCTCCAGCGCGCCGTCGTCGTATCCGTTGCGGGCGCTCCAGGACACCACCCGCAGGCCGTCCGGCGACACCTCGAGCGCATCACCTCGGACGACCCATCGACGCCCCGTCACGCGGCTGACGAGTGACAGCTCGCCCCCCTCGTAGAAGCTGGTCATCACGACGAAGAGGCGGGGCGCGTCGAGGACGTCGACCAGAGCGTGCAGCGCGATCTCGGTCTCGTTGCCGCCGGACCGCGGCACGCGGTCGGCGATCACGGTACGGCGTCCGTCGTCGAGCACCAGCACCAGCCGCGACCCGCGACGGGCCGCGACGCCCGGCCGGGCAGCGATCAGCTCGAGCTCGCGGCAGCGCTCGGCCTCGTGCGCGTTGCCGGAGCGGGACGGGCAGGTCGCCGCCGCGGCGGCGGGGACCGCGGCGGTCCCCAGCGCCAGCGCGGCCGCGTGGAGCGCCCGCCGACGCACGGGCGACCGGGGGTGGCTGGAACGATTCATCGGAGCGGGGCCCCGGCGCGACGCTCAGCCCAGCGCCGCCAGCCTGCGCGCCTGCCGCTCGAGCAGCCGCTCGACCTCGTCGAGATCCTGGACGGACAGCGCCGGCCCGGGCCGGCGCAGCGTCGCGTGCGCGATCGCCCCCCGCCGCACCATCAGGTGCTTGCGGACCGCGAGGCCGATCCCCGCCTGCTGCTCGTAGCGTGCCAGCGGCAGGTAGGCGTCGAACAGATCCCGGCCGCGCTCGGCGTCGCCACGGGCGAAGGCCTCGACCACGCCGACCATCATCTCCGGGTACGGGAAGCCGGTCATCGCACCGTCCGCGCCGCGGGCCATCTCCTCGGGCAGGAACAGGCCGCCGCCGTTGCCGGTGAGGATCGACACGCGCCGCACGTCGCCGCGCGCGCTCGCGGCGCGGTAGGCCGACAGCTTCGCGAGACCGGGGCTGTCCTCGTGCTTGATCATCACGCAGCGCTCGTGGCGGCGCAGCAGCTCGAGCACGACCGGCGTGGGCAGCGTCACGCCGGTGGCGATCGGATGGTCCTGCAGCACCCAGGGCGTGCCGGCGCCGACCGACTCGACCGCCAGGCCGAACCAGTCGAGGATCTGCGCGTCCGAGCGCAGGCCCGCGCCCGGCTGCAGCATCAGCCCCGACGCGCCGGCGTCGCGCAGCGCCGAGGCCAGCTCGCGCAGGCCCGCGAAGCCCGGCGCGGACACGCCGCAGACCACCGGCACGCGGCCGGCCACGCGCTCGACGACACGCGCGGTGAAGCGCCGCGCCTCGTCCTGCGTGAGCTTCGGCGCCTCGCCGAGCACGCCGAGCAGCGTGAGGCCGGCGGCACCGTGCCCGAGGTAGAAGTCGACCATACGGTCGGCGCTCTCCAGGTCGAGCGCGCCGTCGGGCAGGAACGGGGTGACCGCGATCAGGTAGGCGCCGCGCGCGGTCTCGTCGAGGCGTGGAACGGAGGCCATCGGGGGAACGGTCCTAGAAGCGCGAGCCCGGCTGCGCGAGGAAGGCGAGCTCCTCGGGCGTGGAGGCGCGGCCGAGCGCGTCGTTGCGATGCGGGAAGCGGCCGAAGCGCTCGATCACGGCGAGGTGCTTCACGGCCCACTCGAGGTAGCCGCCTGCCTGAGGATCGTCGCGCAGCAGCCCGAACAGGCGAACCGACTCGTGCTGGTCGGCGAGCGACTCCGAGTGCTCGAACGGCAGGTAGAGGAACGCGCGCTCGACCGGTGCGAAGCGGATGTCGCGGCCTTCGGCCACCAGGCGCCGCGCGAGCGCGAGCGCGCGCGGATCGAGCGAGAAGGCGCGCGCGTCGCCGCGGAACAGGTTGCGCGGGAACTGGTCGCAGACGATCGCGAGCGCGAGCGCGCCGGCGTCGGTGTCGGACCAGCCATCGAGCGCGCCGGCCGTGGCCTCGCCGAGCAGCGGGCCGAATCGCGTGCGGATCGCCTCGTCGAAGGACACGTCCTTGCGGAACCACTCGCCGCGCGCGGTGCCGCGCTCGGGCGCGCCGGGCGCACCGAACCAGAACGACAGGACGCCGTCGATCCGCGGGTCGCTCACGCCGAGGGCTCCGCGAACTCGATCGTCACGCGCCGCGTCCGCGCGCTCTTCTTCTCGATCTTCGCGATCCGCAGCGCGCCCACCTCCGAGGTGTTCGCGACGTGCGTGCCGCCGCAGGGCTGCAGGTCGACGCCGTCGATCCGCAGCAGCCGCACGCGACCGAAGCCCATCGGCGGCTTGACCGACATCGTCCGCACCAGCTCGGGCTGCGCGGCCAGTTCCTCGTCGGTGATCCAGTCGACGCGCACGGGGTGGGCGCCGGCGACGAGCCGGTCGAGCCCGGCCTGCAGCGCCTCGCGCTCGAGCGGCTCGACGGTCGCGAAGTCCATCCTTGCGTAGCCGGCGGTGATCGAGCAGCCGTCGACCGGATGCGGGACGATCGCGCACAGCAGGTGCGTCGAGGTGTGCAGCCGCATGTGGCGATGGCGGCGATCCCAGTCGATGGCGGCGGTGACCAGGTCGCCGGGGCGCAGCCGGGCAGCGGCCTCGACGGCATCGGCGGCGGGCACGTGCAGCGCGTCGTCGGGGCCGGCGCCCTCGGCCTTCGACTTGCGCGTGTCGGCGATCGTGACGACGAGCCCGTCCTCGCGGGTCAGCGTGCCGGCGTCGCCGGCCTGGCCGCCGCCCAGCGGATAGAACACGGTGCGGTCGAGCAGCACCCCTTCGGGGCCGGCGGACACCACGCGCGCGACACAGTCGCGCAGGTAGGCGTCGCGGCGGAACAGCGCATCGGTCAAGCGGCCTCTCCCTTTGTCTCGTCGAACAGCATGTGCTCGAGCACGCGTGCGTCGACCTCGCCGGTGCCGAGCAGCTCGGGGGGCAGCATCGAGGCCACGAGCATCAGGTCGTCGAACTGCGGCTGGAACGCGTCGATCAGCGCCTGTGGCTCGGGGCAGAGCCGGCGGTCGCCGATCACGCCGAACTGCACGCCGCCCGCGTAGGACAGGATCGACACGCCGAGCCCGATGTCGCCCGACTGCGGCACCCAGAACATCATCCGCGACAGCTTCCGGCCGGCGAGCGACAGCGGCGCCTTCGGGCCGGGGACGTTCGTCATCACCGCGGTGGCCTTCTTCGCGAGGTAATGCAGGATCGGATCCTGCACGAGCTTCGGCACGCGCCCCACCACCTCGAGCAGCGTGTAGGCGAGCACCGCCTGGTAGCCGCCCTTGAGATCGTCCATCCGGCGGCGCACCTCCTGAAGCCGCGCGACCGGGTTCGCGATGCCGACCGGCAGCTCGAGCGGCACCAGGCCGAAGCGGTTGCCGAGGCGGATCGGCCCGTCCATCGACCGCAGGTTCACCGGCACCATCGCCCGGACCTCGCAGCCCGCGGTGTCGTACCCGCGGCCGCGCAGGTAGGTGCGCAGCGCGCCGGCGACGCAGGACAGCAGCACGTCGTTGACCGACGCGCCGAACGCGCGGCAGACGATCTTGACGTCGTCGAGCGGCAGCGGCTCGTTCCACGCGATGCCCTTGGCGACGCCGGGCACGCCCTTCAGCGGCGTGGCCGAGTCCGCGCTCATCAGCGCGATCCTCGCCGCGTCGGCGACCACGCGCTGGCCGACCTGCGCGTAGTCGGCGAGCTTCTCCGGCTCGCCGGCGAGCCGCACCGAGCGCGAGACCGCGCTGCCGGTGACCTCGATCGCGCGCACCGCACCCTGGGTCAGCGGGTCGAGGAAGGGCTTCCACGGATTGGTCAGCGGCGCGCCGTCGTCGTGGCCGGCGCCGTCGTCGTCGGCCACGCGGCGCCGGCCCGACGGCGCGGGCGCATCGTCGGTGAGGCTGAGCATCACGCGGACCAGCGCGATGCCGTCGGCGATGCAGTGGTGGATCCGGGCGACCAGCGCGTCGGTGCCGCGGTAGTCGCGCACGAGGTGGAACTGCCACAGCGGCCGGTCGGGATCGAGCGGCGTGATCGCGAGCTCGGCGACGAAGGCCTGCAGCTGCGCGTCCGTGCCCTCGCCGTCGAGCCGGTGGACGAGCAGGTGGGCATCCAGGTCGAACCGGTCGTCGTCGACCCACCAGGCGGCACCCGCGGCGTCGTACTCGACGCGCTGGCGGAAGCGGTCGAAGGCGAGCAGCCGATCGGAGATCACCGCCCGCAGCGCCGCGGCGTCGACGGGACGCTCGAAGACGTCGATCCCGACGATCATCATCAGGTTGCTCGGGCGATCCATCCGCAGCCAGGCGGTGTCGACACTCGACATCCGCTCGCGTCCGGGCGTGCTGGCCATCGTCCCTCCGGGCCCGGCGGGCCCGGGCGATTGTGGTCACGGCTATGATACCGTCGCCGTCACCCCGACAACCTCGAACCCGCCCCCTGCGGAGGCCGCCCCATGTCCGATCTCGCGTCCCGTTTCCAGCAGGCCGTCGCCGACTCGAAGAAACTCACCGAGCGTCCGGACAACGCGACGCTGCTGAAGCTCTACGCGCTCTTCAAGCAGGCGACCGACGGCGACGTCGAGGGCAAGCGCCCGGGCTTCACCGACATGGTCGGCCGCGCGAAGTACGACGCCTGGGCGGAGATCAAGGGCACCTCGAAGGACGACGCGATGCAGCAGTACGTGTCGCTGATCGAGGACCTGAAGGGCTGAGACTCAGCCGAAGTACTCGTCGAAGTTCCTGTGGAGGGTCTCCTCGATCCTCCCCCTGAACGCCGACAGCAGGAAGCCGAGCTTCGCGTGGAGCTCGACGTGGTCCTTGCCGATCGTCATCTCGCCCGACACGCCGGTCCGCGAGAAGCGCAGCACGTTGCCCTCCCACTCGTGGGCCATGCCGAACTCGCGCTCCATCTCGTCGGCCACGCGCTGCGCGGCGGCCTTCGCCTTCTTCAGTCCGAGCGCGTGATCGCGCTTGAAATCGATCGTCGACATCGCGGATCTCCGTCGGGACGCGCGGGCGTCAGCGGGCGCCGGGCGAGCCTGGCACCGGGGTGAGCAGCGGCTCGCCGGCCGCGTGCGCCAGCAGGTTGCGGGCAGCCAGCATCGCCATGCCGAGCCGCGACGAACGCGTGGCGCTGCCGATGTGCGGCGTCAGCACGACGTTCGGTACCTCGAGCAGCGCCGGGTGGATGGCCGGCTCGCCCTCGAAGACATCGAGGCCGGCGGCGGCGATCGTGCCGGCGCGCAACGCGGCGGCCAGCGCCGCGTCGTCGACGATGCCGCCGCGCGCGATGTTGACCAGGGTGGCGGTCGGCTTCATCGACGCGAGCTGCGCGGCGCCGATCAGGTGATGGGTCTGCGCCGAGTACGGCAGCACCAGCACGACGTGGTCGGACGTGCGCAGCAGCGTGTCGAGGTCGACCCGCAGGGCATCCAGCTCGGCCTCGTTCGGAGCGGGGCTGCGGTTCGTGTACTGGAGCCGCATCGAGAAGCCGCGCGCGCGGCGCGCGACCGCCGAGCCGATCCGGCCCATGCCGACGATGCCGAGCGTCGCGCCGTGCACGTCGGCGCCCAGGAACTGGTCCCAGGCCCAGCGCCCCCACTTCCCTTCCCGCAGCCAGCGCTCGGACTCGGTGACGCGGCGTGCGGTGGCCATCAGCAGTGCCCAGGCCATGTCGGCGGTCGCCTCGGTCAGCACGTCGGGCGTGTTCGTGACCGCGATGCCGCGCGCCGCGCAGGCGGCGACGTCGATCTGGTTGAAGCCGACCGAGCCGGTGGCGACGATCCGCAGCCTCGGGCAGGCCTCGAGCAGCGCGGCGTCGACGCGATCGGTGGCCACCACGTAGAGCGCGTCGCAGCCGCCGGCCCGTGCGCGCGTCTCCTCGGGCGACCAGAACGCGTCGTCGTCGTTGGTCGTCACGTCGTAGACGTCCCGCAGCGCGTCGATGACCTCGGGAAACACGCGGCGGGTGACCAGCAGCTTCGGACGGCTCACGATGCGGCCTCCACGCGCGGCACGCCGACGATCACCACGTGGACGCGGTACGGACCGTGCGCGCCGAGCACGATGGTCTGCTCGATGTCGCCGGTGCGGGACGGACCGGAGACCAGGTTGGTCGCCCGCGGCAGCCTGCCGCGCTCGGCGCGCGCGAGCGCGAAGCCGTCCTCGTAGTGGCCGACGATCCGCTCGGCGGCGACGACCGCGACGTGGGTCTCGGGCAGCAGGTGCATCGAGGCCGGCGTGTCCGGACCCGACAGCATCATCAGCGTGCCGGTCTCGGCGACCGCGACGAAGGCACCGCTGATGCCGACCAGGTCATCGCCCTGCGGGCGGCGCGCCTCGACGTCCAGGCCGGCACCGGCCCAGTCGAGGTCGCCGAGCGTGTTCCAGCAGACCGCGCGCTTCGGCAGCCCGTGCGCGTCGAGGTAGCGGGCCACCGCGGCCGGCACCTCGGGCATCGAACCGACCCGCTCGGTCGTGCTGGACATCCGCGCGGCCTGCCGCTCGAAATGGGCGACCCGGTCGGCGTCGACCGTGGGCTGCGGGCCGACCGGGTGACGCGCGATCCAGGAGTCGGCCTCGCGGCGCTCGGCGTCGGTGGGCGCGGCACCGCGACCCTGCGCGCTGCGGATGCGTGCGAGGATGCGCTGGCGGGCGGCGGCGGTGTCGAGGGGGGAGCTCATTCGGGGGACGGGCGGTGGTCAGTGGCGCGGCTCGGCCTGGAACACCTGCCGCAGGTAGGCGAGATAGGCCGGATCGTCGCACATCGTCTTCTCGGGCGAGTCGGACAGCTTCGCCACCGGCTGGCCGTTGCAGCGGACCATCTTGATGACGATCTGCAGGGGCTTGAACCCGAGGTCGTTGGTGAGGTTGGTGCCGATGCCGAACGCGAGCCGCGTGCGGTCGCGGAAGCGCCGGTAGAGCTCGATCGCGAGGGGCACGTTCAGGCTGTCGGAGAAGATCAGCGTCTTGGTGCGCGGGTCGACGCGGTGCGCCTCGTAGTGGCCGATCAGCCGCTCGCCCCAATCGAAGGGATCGCCCGAGTCGTGGCGGGCGCCGTCGAACAGCTTGCAGAAGTACAGGTCGAAGTCGCGCAGGAACGCATCGATGCCGTAGACGTCGGACAGCGCGATGCCGAGGTCGCCGCGGTACTCGCGCGCCCACACCTCGAAGCCGTAGACCTGCGAGTCGCGCAGGCGCGGGCCCAGCGCCTGGCAGGCCTGCAGATACTCGTGCGCCATCGTGCCCAGCGGCGTGATGCCGTGGCGCATCGCGTACCAGACGTTGCTGGTGCCGGCGAAGTTCTCGCCGAGGGAGTCGCGCAGGCCGACGATCACCTCGTCGTGCCAGGTGCGCGAGAAGCGCCGGCGGGTGCCGTAGTCGGCCACCCGCATGCCGACCAGGCCCGGGTCGTCGCGGATCAGGCCGATCTTGTCGAGCAGCCGGCGCCGGCCCTCGCGATAGTCGGGCGACTTCTGCGTGTTGCGGAAGTAGATCTCGTTGACGATCGCGAGCACGGGGATCTCGAAGAGGATCGTGTGCAGCCACGGTCCCTTCACGGTGATGTCGATCTCGCCGTTCCCGAGCGGCGAGGGCCCGACCGAGATGTACTTCTCGTTCATCTGGAACAGGCCGAGGAAGTCGACGAAGTCGCTCTTGATGAACCGCAGCCCGCGCAGGTACTCGAGCTCGGGCTCGGTGAAGCGCAGCGTGCACAGGTGCCGGATCCCCTCGCGGATCTCCTCGACGTAAGGGACCAGGTCGATGCCCGGGTTGCGGCACTTGAAGCGGTACTCGACCTGCGCACCGGGGAAATGGTGCAGCACGACCTGCATCATCGTGAACTTGTACAGGTCGGTGTCGAGCAGCGACGTGATGATCATCGCGCGGATTGTAACCGCGCGTCCACGTGGCGAAGCACCATGTCCTCGCAGGCCCGCCAGTGGGCCTCCAGGACGGCGGGATCCGACAGGTCGCGGCCCAGCACGGCCGACAGCGTGTGACGGTTCGACACCCGGAAGTAACCGAGCCCGGCGATCGACACGTAGAGGTCGGCCGCATCCAGCCCGGGCCGGAACGCGCCCTCGCGCTCGCCGCGCACGAGCAGCGCCCCGAGCATCCGGACCACCGGCACGACCAGCGCGTCGAGCCGCGCCGAACGGCGCAGGTGGCGCGCCTGCAGCTGGTTCTCGGCGGTCAGCACGCCGATGAACTCGGGGTGCTCGGCGTACCAGCGCCACACGAAGCGGCAGAAGTGCGCGAGCGCGTCGAGCGGGGCCTTGTCGTCGAGGACCAGCGCCTGCTCGGCCGCGCCGAGCGCGTCGTATGCGGCTTCGAGCACCTCGCGGAACAGGCCCTCCTTGCTGCCGAAGTAGTAGTAGACCATCCGCTCGGACGAACGGGCGCGCTTCGCGATGCGGTCGCCGCGGGCGCCGCCGAAGCCGTGGCGGGCGAACTCCTGGGTCGCGGCACGCAGGATCCGGGCCCGGGTCGCGAAGGCGTCACGCCGCGCGCGGCCTCGCGCGGGGGCCGACTCCGCAGTGCCGGCGGCATCATGGCCCGCGATCTCCCGAGCGCCGCCGTCGCGGGCCGCCGGAGCGGTATCCGGCTCGGCGGCTCGCGGTCCGACCGGCATCGCGGGCCCTCCCCGTCGTCCGGTCAGTGCGCCGGCAGCACGACCGGCACCTCGACCGCCGGCGGCGTGTTGCGGCTGCGGCCGCAGCGCACCAGACCGTCGATCATCACCATGCCGACACCGGGCAGGTCGCCGAGCCGCACGCTCTCGAGCAGGTCGCGCCCCGAGGTGTGCTGCGCGCGGTCCATGAAGACGAAGTCCGCCGGCCGGCCGACCTCGATCAGCCCCTGGCGGAGCCGGCGCATCCGCGCGGTATTGCCGGTGGCGAAACCGAACGCGATCTCGGCCGGGATGTCGGCCATCGACGAGATCAGCGCGATCATCCTCAGGATGCCCAGCGGCTGCACGCCGGACCCCGCCGGGCCGTCGGTGCCGAGGATCACGCGGTGCGGGCACTTCAGCTCGACCGCGTGCCGCGCGGTCAGGATCGCGATCCGCTCGTTGCCGTTGTGGACGATCTCCAGCGCACGCGACGAGCGCTCGCACAAGGTGCAGACCGCCTTGTACGACAGCGAGGTGTGGCCGCCGTTCACATGGCCGATCACGTCGGCGTCGGCCTCGAGCACCACGTTCTCGTCGATGAAGCCCGAGCCCGGGACCGACGGGCCGCCGGTGTGGATCGTGCTCTGGATCCCGTGCTTGCGTGCCCAGGCGACCATCGTCGCGGCCTCGGCGCCCTGCTTGACCGTGCCCAGGCCGATCTCGCCGAGCAGGCCCACGCCGGCGGCCGCCATCTCGGCGAAATCCTGCTCGACCATGCCCTGCTCGATCACCGGCGCGCCGGCCAGCACCTTGACGCCGCCGCCCACGCCGGCCGCACGCATCCCGTCGAACGCGCGCTGCGCGGTGATCGCCAGCGCCTTCACGCCGACGATGTCCTTCGGGCGGCCGGGCAGGTGGACCTCGCCCGCCGAGATCATCGTGGTCACGCCGCCGTTGAGCGAGGACTCGATCCAGCCGAGCTGGTTCTGCCGCGGGGTCCAGTCGCCGAAGACGGGGTGGACGTGCGAGTCGATCAGGCCGGGCGCGACCGCCGTGCCCTTGCAGTCGATCACGGTCTTCGCGCGCTCGGTGTCGCAGTCGGCCGCGCGGCCGACGGCGACGATCGTGCCGTCGTCGACGACGATCGTGTCGGCATCGAGGATCGGCGCGTCGATGTCGCCCGACAGCATCAGGCCGACGTTGCGGATCACGACCTTGCCGGAGGTCTGGACGGCGGCGGTGACGGCCATGGGGGTCTCCTGTGACGGGGCGTTCGTTTCGGGACGGTCGGGTCAGACGCTCAGGTACGCGCGCCTCACCGCCTCGTCGGCATCGAGCTCGGCCATCGTGCCGGCGAAGCGCACCTGGCCCTTCTCGAGCACGTAGGCGCGGTCGCAGACGAGGTCGGCGAAATGCAGGTTCTGCTCGGACAGCAGCACCGACAGGCCCTGCCGCTTCATCTCGTTGATCGAGTGGGCCATCTGCTCGACGATCACCGGGGCCACGCCCTCGGACGGCTCGTCGAGCATCACCAGCCGCGGGTTGCCCATCAGCGTGCGCGCGACGGTCAGCATCTGCTGCTCGCCGCCGCTCATCCGGCCGCCGGCGCGCGTGGGCATCGCGGCGAGGTTCGGGAACAGGCGGAACAGCGCGTCGATCGTCCACGTGGGTGCGCCGGCCCGCGGCGGCTGGCGGCCGACCTCGAGGTTCTCGAGCACGGTCAGGTCGGTGAAGATGCGCCGGTCCTCGGGCACCCAGCCGAGACCGCGGCGCGCGATCCGGTACGAGGGCCAGCCGGCGATCGACTCGCCGTCGAAGCGGACGGCACCGGTGGTGCGTTCGAGCAGACCGGCGATCGCCTTCATCGTCGTCGACTTGCCGGCGCCATTGCGGCCCATCAGCGCGACGACCTCGCCCTCGCGGACCTCGAGCCCGACGTCGTAGAGGATCTGGGCGCGGCCGTACCATGCGCAGAGCGCCTCGACCTGCAGCAGCGGCGCGGCCATGTCAGGCGCCCTCCCCGGCCGCGGCCCGCGCCGCCGCGCCGCCGGCGGCGGTCGGCACGCCGGTCGAGCCGAAGTAGACCTCGCGGACCTGCGCGTCGTCACGGATCTCGGCGGGCGAGCCCGCGGCGATCAGCCTGCCCCGCGCCAGCACGATCAGCCGGTCGGCGTATTCGAAGACCACGTCCATGCTGTGCTCGGTGAAGAGCACCCCGATGCCGCGCTCGCGGACCAGGCGCTTGACCAGGCCGACGAGCTCGTTGCGCTCGCGCGGTGCCATGCCGGCGGTGGGCTCGTCCATCAGCAGCAGCCGCGGCCGGTTGGCGAGCGCGATCGCGAGCTCGACGCGCTTGACGTCACCGTAGGCGAGCGCGCCGCAGGGTGCGTCGGCCATCGCGACGAGCCCGACCGCGTCGAGCAGCTCCATCGCCTCGGCGCGCATCAGGTCGGCCGAGCGCCCCCAGAAGCGCCGGATCAGGCCGGCGTGCGACTGCAGCGCGAGCTGCACGTTCTCGGCCACCGTCATCGAGGCCCAGGTCGCGGCGATCTGGAACGTGCGGCCCACGCCCGCACGCCAGATCTCGCGCGGCGCGCGGCCGACGAGGTCCTCGCCCTGCAGCAGCACGCGGCCGGCGTCGGCACGGAGCTGGCCGTTGATGCAGTTGAAGCAGGTCGACTTGCCCGCGCCGTTCGGACCGATCAGCGCGAGCAGTTCGCCGCCGGCGAGATCGAAGCTCACGTCGTCGACCGCACGGACACCGCCGAAGGCCTTGCGCAGGCCTTCGACGCGCAGCAGGGGCGAACCGGCCGCCACGCTCACGGCGCCCGCCCGGCGGCGGGAGTCGCCGCCGCGGTGCCGCGACCGCGCAGCCGCTCGAGCAGCGACTCGAGCCGCGGACCGAGCGCGCCGGCGATGCCCTGCGGGAACGCGATGACCAGCGCGAGGATCGCCAGCCCCAGCACCGCCCGCCAGTAGTCGGTCGAGCGGATCACCCAGTCCTGCAGCCAGGTGAACGCGGCGGCGCCGACGAGCGGCCCGGCGAGCGTCTGCACGCCGCCCAGCAGCACCATCACCAGGCCGTCGATCGAGCGGCCGACCGAGATCGTCTCGGGCGAGATCGTTCCCTTCGCGAACGCGAAGAGCGCCCCCGCGACGCCGCCGAAGAAGGCCGACACCGCGAAGCCCATCCACTGGACCCGGACGACATCGATGCCCACGGCCTCGGCGCGCAGCGGCGAGTCGCGACCGGCGCGAAGCGCATGCCCGAAGGGCGAGAACAGCATCGCGCGCAGCGCCCAGACCGACAGCACGACCACGACCAGCGTCAGCACGTAGTAGGCGGTCTTGGACGACAGCCACGCCGCCGGCCAGATGCCCACCAGCCCGTTGCTGCCGCCCGTCACCGCGTCCCACTGGAAGACGCCGGCCCAGACGATCTGCGCGAACGCCAGCGTCAGCATCGCCAGGTAGACGCCGCTCAGCCGCACCGCGAACCAGCCGAACAGCAGGCCTCCTGCGAGCGCGAGCAGCGGCGCGACGACGAGCGCGGCCTCCATCGGCAGCCCGAGCAGCTTGAGCGCGAGCGCCGCGCCGTAGGCGCCGAGCCCGAAGTAGGCCGCGTGCCCGAAAGAGTGCATGCCGCCCGGACCCATCACGAAATGCAGGCTCGCCGCGAACAGCACGGCGATCAGGATGTCGATGCCGAGCACCGGCAGGTACGGGAACGCACCGGCCGCGAGCGGCACCAGCGCCAGCAGCACGACCACCGCCTGCCAGCCCCGGCGCACGCCGGGCGGCGCGGCACGCAGCGGCGCCTCGACGGCCGCGGCGCCGCGGACGGCGCCCTGCGGCTTGCCGAGCAGGCCCCAGGGCCGGATGACCAGCACCAGCGCCATCACCAGGAACTCGGCGACCAGCGTCAGCTTGGAGAAGGAGAACGCGACGCCGAGGATCTCGACGTTGCCGATCGCGTAGCACAGCGCCTTGATCTCGGCGATCAGCAGCGCGGCGAGGTAGGCCCCCGGCAGGCTGCCCATGCCGCCCACCACGACGACGACGAAGGCCTCGCCGATCGTCGTCAGGTCCAGCGCGAGGTTGGCCGGCTCGCGCGGGATCTGCAGCGCGCCCCCCAGCCCGGCGAGCAGCGAGCCGAGCGCGAACACCGCGGTGAAGAGCTTCGCCTGGTCGACGCCGAGCGCACCCACCATCTCGCGATCCTGCGTCGCCGCGCGGATCAGCACGCCGAAGCGGGTCCGGGTGAGCAGCAGCCACAGCGCGAGCAGCACCACCGGCCCGACCGCGACCAGGAACAGGTCGTAGACCGGCAGCCGCGCGCCCAGGATCTCGACCGCCCCCTTCATCCCGGGCGCCTTCGGGCCGAGCAGGTCCTCGGCGCCCCAGCCCCAGAGCACCACGTCCCGGACGATCAGCGCGACCGCGAAGGTGGCCAGCAGCTGGAACAGCTCGGGCGCCATGTAGACACGCCGCAGCACCAGCCGCTCGATCGCCGCGCCGAGCACCGCGGTGCTGAGCGCGGCGAGCACGACGCCCGACCAGAAGCCGAGCCCGCTCGACGGACCGAAGCGCTCGATCAGGCTGTACGCGACGTAGATGCCCACCATGTACAGCGAGCCGTGCGCGAAGTTCACGATCCGGCTGACGCCGAAGATCAGCGACAGCCCGACCGCGACCAGGAACAGCGTCGAGGCGCTCGCCAGCCCGTTGAGGAGCTGGACGACCAGGGTCTGAAGGGTCACGGGGCGAACGTCACTGCATCGCGTCGGCCGGCCGCAGCTTGCGGATCTCGGCGTCCGAGGGCAGCACGGCGGTGCCGTCGATGTAGCGGAACTCCTTCATCACGCCCCGGCCCTGGTTGACCGCGGTGACGCCGACGTAGGCGCCCATCGTCGCCTGGTGGTCGATCGCGCGATACGTGAACTTGCCCATCGGGCTGTCCACCTGCAGGCCGCGCATCGCGACGATCAGCTTCTCGGTGTCGGTGGACTTCGCCTTCCTGATGCCCTCGGCGATCGACATCATCGTCGCGTAGCCGACGATCGAGCCGAGCCGCGGGTACTCCTTCCACTTGCGCTGGTAGGCCGTCAGGAACTTGTCGTGCTCGGGGGTCTTGATGGAGTACCAGGGATAGCCGGTGACGATCCAGCCCTCCGGCGCTTCGTCGCGCAGCGGGTCGAGGTACTCGGGCTCGCCCGACAGCAGCGAGACCACCGGCCGGTCCTTGAACAGACCGCGGGTCTGGCCTTCGCGGACGAATCGCGCGAGATCCGCGCCGAAGGTCACGTTGAAGATCGCGTCGGGCTTCGCGTCGATCAGCGCCTGCGCGACCGCGCCCGCGTCGATGCGGCCGAGCGCCGGCGCCTGCTCGGCGACGAACTCGACGTCGGGCTGCGCCTGCTTCAGCAGCGTCTTGAAGGTGGCGGCGGCCGACTGGCCGTACTCGTAGTTCGGGTAGACGATCGCCCAGCGCTTCTTCTTCAGCTTCGCGGCCTCGGGCACGAGCATCGCCGACTGCATGTAGGTGTTCGGACGGAGCCGGAAGGTGTAGCGGTTGCCGTTCTCCCAGGTGATCTTGTCGGTGAGCGGCTCGGCGGCGACGAACAGCACCTTGCGCTGCTTCGCGAAGTCCGTGACCGCGAGGCCGATGTTCGACAGGAACGTGCCGAAGATCACGACCGCGCGCTCGCGCGAGACCAGCTCCTCGGCGACGCGCACCGCATCGCCCGGGTTCGCGTTGTCGTCGCGCGAGATCACCTCGACCTTCTGGCCGAGCAGGCCGCCGGCGGCGTTGATCTCCTCGAGCGCGAGCTCCCAGCCCTTCTTGTACGGGTCGAGGAACGCGGGCTGCGACTTGTAGCTGTTCAGTTCGCCGATGCGGATCTGCGCGGCGGCGGGCGCGGCGACGAACGCGGCGGCGACCGCGAGGGCCGCGGCGGTGGCGCGCAGCAGGGGAAAGCGGGTCGGGGTCATGGCGAGGGCTCCGTCGGGATGGCCGCTAGGGCTCGGTGGCGGTGGGTGCGTGATTCGGGCGAAGGGTGGCGATCGGGGCGGCGGGGCGGGTCGGCCGGGCAGTCAGCGCAGGCCGTCCCTGCCTTCGATCTCGTGGGCCTGCAGGCCGCCGATCCGCGGGTGAGGACGGCCGCCGGCGGTCACCGCGACCGCGACGACGATCTCGTCGGCACGCGGCGCGTCGGACACGCGGGCCTCGATCGCGTCGAAGTGACTGCGGACGAAGGCGGCGTCCTTGTGGCCGAGCGGCACGTCGATCGCGGTGCCGAGCCCGCCCATCTTCTTCGCCGAGGGCACGAGCGCGGCCCCCTTCTCGACGGCGCGGCGCAAGGGCGCGCCGAGCTTCGGATGCAGGATCGCGGCCGCGTGCTCGAGCTCGCCGCGCTCGCCGACGATCGCGGCCTTGCCGAAGCTCTGCGCCTGCCCGGGCTCGATGCCGAGCGCCTTCACGCAGGTCTCGCCGAGGGTGCCGCCGAGCGCCTCGCCGATCGCGACCAGCTCGTCGAGCGAGTCGGACCAGCGGCCGGCGTAGGGGTTCGCGATCACCGCGATCGCGACCGCCCGGCGCACCGGCGGGTCGACCGGGCGTCCCATCTCGAGGCGGGTCTCGTCGACGATCACGATCGTCTTGCGGATCGATGCGGGCATGGCAGCGGGTCCTTGTCTAGCGCAGGCCGTCGAGGCCCTTGACGTCGGCGGCGGCGAGTCCCGCGACGCGCGCGTGCACGCGCGCGCCGGTGGTCATCGCCAGGATGTAGACGAGCTCGTCGGCCTTCGGATGGCCGGGCACGCCGACCTCGATCGCGTCGAAGTGGCTGCGGACGTAGCTCGCGTTCACGTGGGTGATCGGCACGTCGAGCCGGGTGCCCGGGCCGCCGACCTTCTTCGTCGACGGCACGATCGCCCGGGTCGGCACGCCGTGCGTCTCCTGCAGCAGGTCGCGCATCGCGTAGCCGCCGGGCACGTGCCAGAGCGCGCCGTGCTCGATCTCGCCGTCGGCGCCGACGATGGCGCCCTTGCCGTAGCCTTCGATGCGGGTCGGCGCGACGCCCATCGCGTCGAGCAGCCGGCGGGCCATCTCGGCGCCGAGCGGGTTCAGCGCATCCATCATCGGCAGGATGTCCGGCTCGTGGCGACCGGCGAACGGATTCGTCAGCACCACCGCGATCGCGCCGCGCACCAGCGGCACCGCCACCGGCGGACCGAACTCGTGGCGGATCGTCTCGACCTGGGTCTGGAAACGTCGGATCTCGATCACACTCGTCCTCGTTGTCGGTACGGCGGCTCAGGCGGCCCGCGCGAGCGCGGGAGCGACATCGCCGACCACGCGCCATCGGCCCTGCAGCGCGAGCAGCGCGGCCCCCGCCAGGCCGCGTTCCACGCAGCGGCGCGCGCAGGCCTCGCCGGCGTCGAGCGCGCGGCGGACCGCGTCGTCCGGCAGCGGCGACACGTCGACCGTGGCGAGCCGCTCGCCGAGGTCGCTGTCGTCGCGCAGGCTCGACGCGGGAGCGCGCCGGATGCCGGGGTGGTCGACGTCGACCGCGTTGGCGATCATCGTCGCGGCGGCGTCGGCGCGGGCGCCGTCGGCCGCGACGACGGTGACCGAGTCGGCGATGCCGAGCGACAGGCTGCGCCCGCCGCGCCCGCTGGTGGCCACACCCCGCCACGGCGCGTCGGCGGCGAGCCGCAGCGTGGCCGGCAGCACGAGGCCGCGCGCGCCGTCGCCGGGCAGCGCGCCCCGCTCGAGCGCGACGCCGATCGCGTAGGGACGGGCACCCGGTGCGAGCCGCAGCGCGATGTCGCCGCCGTTGTTGACGAACGCCCGCGCCACGCCGGGCGCGTCGAAGCAGGCCGCGATCGCATCGGCGACCGCGCCCGCCACCGCGGCCATCGGCGTCACGAAGGCCGGGCGGAACGGCAGCACCGCCGAATGCATCGCGCGGGCCACCGGCCCCGCGGGCAGGTCGTCGGGCTCCACGCAGCGACGCAGCAGCCGCAGCTCGGCCACCAGCCCGCCCAGCAGCGGCACGAAGCACGCCCACGCCCGCTCGATCGCGGCCGCGACCGCCGTCGGGTCGCCGTCGGCGCCGATCACCAGGTCGATCGGCCCGTGCTGGAAGTGCACGCGCCCGGCGGCGAGCCGTGTCCGGATGGCGCTCATCGGGCGACCACCGGCTCGATCGGCCATGGATTGGCCGCGTCCCAGCCGACCACCGTCGCGTTCGCGCGCGCCATGGCGTCGGCCACCGGCACCACGCGGTCGACGTGGCCGCCGAGCCGGGCGTAGTCGTCGGCGCGCATCGTGAACTCGATCGGCGCGACGATCGCCGGCGTCGGCACCCAGCCGAAGCTGCGGTCGGGCATCCGTGCGACGTCGACCATCACCGTGATCCCGCCGCCCGGCCAGACGTAGGCCGGCGCGCCGCCGACGGTCACCCGGGTCAGCAGGTCCTTGATCGAGCGCGTGAGCAGCACCGGATTCTCGGTCACGCCCGCGCGCAGGCTGCCGCCCGCACCGGCGACGAAGAGCACGGTCGCCACGGACGGTTCGCAGTTCTCGCCGATCCGATCGACCACCTTCATCACCTCGGGCGGCATCGGTTCGGGCCGCGGGGTGAGCGTCTCGTCGAGCACGTACCACGCATGGTGGTCGCCGGTGGTCGAGACGAACAGCAGCCGCATGCCGGGCCGCGAGACCTTCGGGTCGAAGGACTCGACGATCGTCAGCGGATCGGTGATGTCGGTGCCCCCCCAGCCGGTGCCGGGGTTCGCGACCTGGAAGTAGCGGCCGGGCGTGGACTTGCGACCCCGCACGCGCAGCCCCGAAGGCGGCATGTCGAGACACTTGCCCGCCTGGTGCTCGGTCAGCACGCCGGTGATGTGGTCGTCGACGACCACCACCTCGTCGACGTGACCGAGCCACTGCTTCGCGAAGATGCCGATCGTGGCCGATCCGCACCCGACGCGCATCCGCCGCTCCTCGACACCGTCGACGATCGGCGGGCGGCCGGCCTGCACGACCAGCGAGGCGCCGCCCTCGACCTGCAGCTCGACCGCCTCCTTGTTGCCCAGCGCCATCATCAGGTCGCAGGTGACGCGGCCTTCCTTCTTGCTGCCGCCGGTGAGATGGTGGACGCCGCCGAGCGACAGGAACTGCGAGCCGTACTCGATCGTCGTCACGTGGCCGACGGCCTCGCCGCGGTGGCGCACCGTCGCGCATTCCGGGCCGAGGTAACGGTCGGTGTCGACCTTGATGCGGAAACTGCAGTAGCTGAAGATGCCCTCGGTCACGACCGTGACCATGTCGACGCCGTCCTGCACGCTCGACACGATGAAGGGCGCCGGCTTGTAGTCGGGATAGGTCGTACCGGCGCCGACGCCGGTGACGAACACCTCGCCGCCCACCAGGTCGCCGTCCCAGTCGTCCTCGCGGGTCGCGAAGGCCACCTTCTCCGGCTCGCGCGACATCAGCACCACCGGGTCGACGCGGACCAGCCGGCCCTCGACGTTCGCGTAACGGTCGCAGGCGCCGGCGCGGCCCTCGGTGATCTGGCAGAGCACCGGGCAGGCGTTGCACTCGATCTTGCCCGGGGCGACCTCGCTCACCGCGACGCCTCCTTCAGCAGCGCGCGCAGCCGGTCCGGCGTGACCGGCAGGTGCACCGGCCGCACGCCGGTCGCGTGACGGATCGCGTTGAGGATCGCCGGCGCGGTCGCGACCAGCGCCGGCTCGCCGACGCCCTTCGCGCCCCAGGGGCCGAGCGGCTCCGGGTCCTCGACCAGGTGGACGACGATCGGCGGAACGTCGCCCACCGTGGGGATCAGGTAGTCATGCAGGTTGTCGGTGCGGCCGCTTCGGTACTCCTCCATCAGCGCCATGCCCAGGCCCTGCGCGATGCCACCGTGCACCTGACCCTCGACCTGCGTCGGGTTCACCGCGCGCCCGACGTCGTGCGCCGCGTGGATCGCGACGACCCGGGTCGTGCCGAGCTCGACGTCGACCTCGACCTCGGCGAACTGTGCGGCGAACCCGTAGGTGGCATAGGGCACGCCCTGTCCGTCGGCGTCGAGCGGCACGGTGGGCGGATCGAAGCGGCCACGGCCGGTCGCGACGTCGCCGTTCGCATCGACCGGCAGCGCGCCGAGATCGACCCGAGCCTCGCGACCGCCCGCCGAGACGACGAGCGTCGCGCCCTCGATGCGCAGCGTGGCGGCCCGCTCGGGCTCGGCATCGAGGCCGGACAGCGCGACGAGCTTCGCCCGCAGGTCGAGGCCGGCGGCGCGAGCCGCGTTGCCCGACACGAAGGTCTGCCGTGACGCCGAACTCTTGCCCGCGTCCTCGGTCAGCGCGGTGTCGGCACGGACCTGGTCGAGCGCCGAGACCGGCACGCCGAGCGCGTCGGCGGCGAGCTGCGGCATGATCGTGTAGGTGCCCTGCCCGATGTCGACCGCGCCGTTGTAGAGCACGAAGCGGCCGTCGCGACGCAGTCCGACGGTCATCGTCGACGGATTGGCGATCACCGTGTTGCCGATGCCGTACCACATGCAGGCGACGCCGACGCCACGGCGCAGCGGGCCGGCGGCCGCGGCATTGAAGGCCTCGCAGCGGGCCCGGGCCTCGGTCCACGCGGGCCGCAGCACCTCGAGGCAGGCGCGCAGGCCGACGCTGGCGTCGAGCCGCTGGCCGGTGGGCGTCGTGTCGCCGGCGCGCAGCGCGTGCGCGTGCCTCAGCTCCAGAGGATCCCGGCCCACCGAGAGCGCGAGCTCGTCGAGCAGCGCCTCGACGACCACCGTCGACTGCGGCACGCCGAAGCCGCGGAACGCGCCGGCCACCGGACCGTGCGTATGGACCGCCCGGGTCGTCGCGCGGACCGTACCGAAGCGGTACGGTCCGCTGGCATGGATCGGCACGCGATTGGCGACGGTCGGCCCCCACGACGCATAGGCGCCGGTGTCGAAGTCGCCATGGAACGCGTAGGCCCGGAGCGTGCCGTCGACGTCGGCCGCCAGCGTCGCGGTCATGTCGGCCGGATGGCGCTTCGTGGACGAGGCCATCGACTCGGGTCGTCCGTAGACCATCCGCGCGGGACGGCCGAACTTGCGCGCGGCCGCGACGAGCAGCGGCTGCACCGAGATGTCGAGCTTGCCGCCGAAACCGCCGCCGACCGCCGACGGCACGATCCTGACGTTCGCCGGCGGCAGACCGAACATCCACGCGATCTCGTCGCGATCCATGTACGGCGTCTGCGTGCAGGCGAAGATCTCGACGCGGGCCGCCTCGCCCTCGGCGCCCGGGATCCAGCGGGCCCAGCCGGCCTCGGGCTCGATGTAGGCGTGCTCGACGTGCGAGGTCGTCACACGCAGCGTCGCGCGGCGCGGCGCGGCGGCGAGCGCGGCATCGACGTCGCCGCGGACCACGCGACCACGGCACAGCACGTTGTCGGGGTAGCGCGCGTGCAGGGGCGCGGCGCCGTCGGCGAGCGCCGCGGCGGGCGTCTCGAGCGCGGGCAGCGGTGTCCATGCGATCGGCAGCGCCGCGGCATCGAGCGACTCGAGCACGCCGCGCTCGCCGGCGAGCACGAGCACCGCCTCGCCGCGGAAGCGCGCGACGCCTTCGGCCACGGCCGGTTGGTCGCGCAGGTCGGGGAAGATCGCGAAGCGGTTGTTCGGCACGTCCTGCGGCAGCACGACGCCGGCCACCCTCGGGTGCGCGCGCACGAAGGCATCGAGGTCGCCGAACCCGAAGCGTGCATGCGGATGAGGCGAGCGGATGGCACGCAGCCAGAGCGCGTCGGCGGGCGCTTCGTCCGCGCCGAAGACCTCTGCGCCGGTGACCTTGGCGGGCGCATCCAGCCGGGGCAGCCGCGCGCCGACCGCGGCGCCCGGCGCGGGAGCCGGCTCCGCGACCGCGGACTCGCCGTCCGGATGCGCCGCGGCCATGACGGCCTCGACGATCTTCCGATAGCCGGTGCAGCGGCAGAGCACGCCGGCGAGGCCGTCGAGCACCTGCGCCTCGGTGGGCTTCGGCACGCGGCGCAGCAGGTCGGTCGCGGCCATCAGCATGCCGGGGGTGCAGATGCCGCATTGCGCGGCGCCATGCGCGACGAACGCGCGCTGCAGCGGCGACAGCTCGCCGTCGCGGGCGAGGCCCTCCACGGTCAGGACCTCGCCGCCTGCACACTGGCCGACCGGCACGATGCACGCGCAGGCCTGCTCGCCGTCGACGAGCACCGTACAGGCGCCGCAGTCGCCGGCGCTGCAGCCGAGCTTGGTGCCGGTGAGGCCGAGATCGTCGCGCAGCCAGTCGGCGAGCCGCGTGGCGGGCGCGGCGCGCAGCGGGCGCTCGATGCCGTTGACCACGACGCACGGCCCGGCATCGGCGGCTCGGTCGCGCAGCAGCTCGGGGACGGGACCGGACGGATGGTTCATGCGGCGAGGTCCTCGAACGCGCGGCGCAGCAGCGTGGCGGCCGCGTCGAGCCGGTAGGCCGCGGTGCCGCGGACGTCGTCGATCGGAGCGAGCGGCGCGAGCACGGACGGGTCCCGCAGCGCGCGGGCGGCGGCGCGTCCCAGCGCATCGCGCGGCTCGCCGGCGAGCGAGGCCTCGAGCGCCGGCAGCCGACGCGCGGCCGCCGAGCACGCGCCCACCGCCACGCCGACACGCGTCGCGCGGCCCGCCGCGTCGAGGTCGACCGATACGGCCACCATCGCGATCGAGATCACCAGGTAGCGGCGGTGGCCGAGCTTCAGGAAACGCGAGCGCTGCGCCGGCGTGCCCCGCGGAACGCGGACCGCGACCAGCAGCTCGTCGGGTTCGAGCGCGGTGCGGCGCGGACCGAGCACGAACTCGCCGAGCGGCAGCGCGCGCATGCCGCGCAGGCTGGCGAGCTCGACCGTCGCCTCCAGCGCGAGCAGCGCCGGCACGCCATCGGCCGCGGGCGACGCGTTGCAGAGGTTGCCGCCCACCGTGCCGCGGTTCTGGACCTGCGGACCGCCGACCTCGACCGCCGCCTGCACGAGCGCGTCGAGCGCGGGCGGCAGCGCGGCGCGCGCGAGGTCGGTCCAGGTGGTGAGGGCGCCGATCCGCCAGTGGTCGTCGGCTGCCTCGATGCCACGCAGGCCGGCGATGCGGGAGAGGTCCAGCAGCGGCGCCGCGATCGGGCGCCCCACGTGGGCAGGATAGACGTCGGTGCCGCCGGCGACGACGGTCCGGCGGCCCTTCGCGAGGCGCTCCAGCGCCGCCCCCAAGTCGATCGGTCGACCCTCCACCGTCCCCTCTCCGTGAATGAAGCGAACGCTTCATTGCGCTTGGACGGCAACGGTAACCGGGCTAGAATCCTGCGTCAATCGGGGACTGCCTTCCGCTCCCCCCCTGCGCCCCTGCGGCACGGATCGCCATGCCCCACATCGTCACCGAGTCCTGCATCCGCTGCAAATACACCGACTGCGTCGACGTCTGCCCGGTCGACTGCTTCCGTGAAGGTCCCAACATGCTGGTGATCGACCCGGACGAGTGCATCGACTGCGCGGTCTGCATCCCCGAGTGCCCGGTCGAGGCGATCAAGGCGGAGGAGGACGTGCCGGCGGACCAGCAGAAGTTCGTCGCGATCAACGCCGACCTCGCGAAGTCCTGGCCGAGCATCACCCGCACCAAGCCCCAGCTCGCCGACGCGGACCAGTGGAAGGACGTGAAGGACAAGCTGCAGTTCCTGGAGAAGTGATCGATGCCTGACGCGGCTCCGGGCGCCGGCGGATCGCAGGCCGGGCTCGCGGGCCCCGCGTCCGGCGCCCCGCTTGCGCCCGATCGCGGCACCACGACGGCCGCGACCGCCGACCCGGCCTCGGCGCTCCAGCTGGCCTTCGGGCTGTCGTTCGGGGACCTCCACCACCGCGACGGACTGCTGCGGCTCGACGCGGCCTGGCTGGCCTTCCTGCGCGAGGCCGCCCCCGCGCTCGCCGGCCGTTACGAGGCCGCCCGGGCCGCGCCCGACCCGCTCGATGCGAAGGCCGAGGCGGCGCTGCTGATCGAGGCCGGCGGTGCCGTCGACGCCTTCGTCGCGCGGCTCTTCGGCATCGAGCCCGAGCTCGCCGACCTGCGCGCCGCGCACGCGGCACTCGATCCGCTGTGGCGGGTCAAGTGGAAGTTCGTCAAGCGCCAGGCGCTGCTGGGCGTCACGACCGAGCAGGTCGCCGCGCTCGATGCGGAGGCGGCCCGAGGGCGACTGGCCGCGCTGCTCGCAGAGCGCGGCGCGCCGCCGCATCCATCCGGCTTCGACGAGCTCGCATTCGCGCAGGCCGTGCTCGACTGGCTGGCGGCCCCCGACGCGAACGCCGAGCGGCTCGAGCTCGCGAAGGTCTACGCGGCCTGGGCGGCGTCCACCGAGGCCGGCCGCGACCACCACGCGGACGGCGTGCTGTTCCGACATCCCCGCCAGATCGATCCGTACGAGCTGCTCGCGAACGCACGGGCTCGCGAGCACGACGGCGTGCGCGTGACGACGATCCGCCCCGAGCACATCCGCCGCCGGCTGAACCACGACCGCGCGCCCTTCGCGCTGACCGACCCCGGCGTCGGCCTCGCCGGCGCGCTCGACCAGACGCACTACTGCATCCTCTGCCACAAGCAGGGCAAGGATTCGTGCTCGAAGGGGATGCGCGAGGGCACCGACGCCGAAGGCCGGATCGCGTTCAGGCGCGGCGCGTTCGGCGAGCCGCTCGCCGGCTGCCCGCTCGAGGAGCGGATCTCCGAATTCCACGCGCTGAAGAACGACGGCCGACCGATCGCCGCGCTCGCGATGATCGTGATCGACAACCCGATGCTCGCGGCGACCGGCCACCGGATCTGCAACGACTGCATGAAGGGCTGCATCTACCAGAAGCAGACCCCGGTCGACATCCCGCAGGCCGAGACCCGCACGCTGAAGGACGTGCTCGAGCTGCCCTGGGGCGTCGAGGTCTATTCACTGCTCACGCGCTGGAACCCGCTGAACCTGCGCCGGCCGCTGCCCGCGCCCGACAGCGGCCGGAAGGTGCTCGTCGTGGGCACCGGCCCCGCGGGCTTCACGCTGTCACACCACCTGATGAACGACGGTCACCAGGTCGTCGCGGTCGACGGGCTGAAGATCGAGCCGCTGCCGCCGTCGCTGGGCGGCGTGGCCGAGGACGGCGCGCGCGTGCCCTTCCAGCCGGTCCGCGACGCGGCCGTGCTGCGCGAACCGCTCGACGCGCGGACCCAGGCGGGCTTCGGCGGCGTCGCCGAGTACGGCATCACGGTCCGCTGGGACAAGAACTTCCTGAAGCTGGTGCGTCTGCTGCTCGAGCGGCGCGATCGCTTCACGCTGCTGGGCGGGGTGCGCTTCGGCGGCACGCTGACGCTCGACGACGCCTGGGCGCTCGGCTTCGACCATGTCGCGCTCGCGATCGGCGCGGGCCGGCCGACCGTGCTCGACATCCCGAACGGCCTCGCGCGCGGCGTGCGCACCGCGAGCGATTTCCTGATGGCGCTGCAGCTGACCGGCGCGGCGAAGGCCGACTCGGTCGCGAACATGCAGCTGCGCCTGCCGGTGGTGGTGATCGGCGGCGGCCTGACCGCGATCGACACCGCCACCGAGTCCCTCGCCTACTACGTGGTGCAGGTCGACCGGTTCCTGCAGCGGCACGAGGCGCTGGTCGCGCTGCACGGCGAGGCGGCGGTGCGAGCCGGCTGGACCGACGAGGACCGCGAGGTCGGCGACGAGTTCCTCGCGCATGCACGCGCACTGCGCGTCGAGCGCGAGGCCGCGCGGCGCGAGGGCCGCGATGCGCGGATCATCGAGCTGCTGCAGGGATGGGGCGGTTCGACGGTCGCCTACCGCAAGCGGCTGGTCGACGCCCCCGCCTACACGCTGAACCACGAGGAGGTCGAGAAGGCGCTCGAGGAGGGCGTGCGCTTCGCCGAGTGCCTCGATCCCCGCCGCATCGAGGTCGACGCGCGCGGCGCGGTCCGCGCGATCGTGCTCGCGAGGATGCGCCGCGACGAGGCCGGCGGCTGGACGGCCGACGGCGAGACGCAGCTGCCGGCGCGCGCGGTCTTCGTCGCCGCCGGCACGCAGCCGAACACCGTCCTCGCCCGCGAGCACCCGGACCGCTTCGCCCTCGACGGCCGCTGGTTCCGCGCGGTCGACGAGACCGGCGCCCCCGTCGAGCCGGAGCGCGGTCACGCGAAGCCCCCGGTCGCGCGCGTGCTGATGTCGGGCGAGCCGGGCGGGCGCTGGGTCTCGTTCTTCGGCGACGTGCACCCGAGCTGGTCGGGCAACGTGGTGAAGGCGATGGCCTCGGCCAAGCAGGGCTGGCCGGTGATCTCGCGGGTGCTGGCCGCCCGCGCGCCGCAGACCGACGAGCCGCCGGCCGCGTTCGCCGCGCGGATGGACGACCTGCTGCGCGCGCGCGTCGTGCGCGTCGAGCGGCTCGCGCCGACGATCGTCGAGGTGGTGGTCCGCGCACCGATGGCCGCAGCCCGCTTCGAACCGGGCCAGTTCTACCGCCTGCAGAACTTCGAGTCGCGCGCGGCGCTCGCCTCGGTACCCGGCGCGCCGCCCACGCGGCTCGCGATGGAGGGCCTCGCGCTCACCGGCGCCTGGGTCGACCGCGAACGGGGACAGGTGTCGACGATCGTGCTGGAGATGGGCGGCTCGTCGGACCTGTGCCGTGGGCTCCAGCCCGGCGAGCCGGTGGTGCTGATGGGCCCGACCGGCTCGCCCACCCGGATCGCCGGCGGCGAGACGGTGGTGCTGGCCGGCGGCGGTCTCGGCAATGCGGTGCTGTTCTCGATCGGCGCGGCCTTCCGCGCGGCGGGTTCGCGGGTGCTCTATTTCGCCGGCTACAGGAAGCGGCAGGACCGCTACAAGGTCGCCGAGATCGAGGCGGCGGCCGACGTCGTCGTCTGGTGCTGCGACGAGTCGCCCGGCTTCGCACCGACCCGGCCGCAGGATCGCGCGTTCGACGGCAACCTCGTCGAGGCGATGCGCGCATGGGCCGAGGGCGCGCCGCTGCGGGCGCCCGCCGGCACGGTCGACGAGGGTGCACGTCCGATCGCGCTGGCGAAGGCCGACCGGATCCTCGCGATCGGCTCGGACCGGATGATGGCCGCGGTCGCCGCCGCCCGGCATGGCGTGCTCGCACCGCACCTCAAGCGCGGGCACCTCGCGATCGGGTCGATCAACTCGCCGATGCAGTGCATGCTGAAGGAGATCTGCGCGCAGTGCCTGCAGCCGCAGGTGGACCCGGCCACCGGCCGGACGCGCTACGTGTTCTCGTGCTTCGAGCAGGACCAGCCGCTCGACGTGGTGGACTTCGGCGCCCTCGACGCGCGGCTGCGGCAGAACGCGGTCCACGAGAAGCTCACCGCGCGCTGGATCGCCGCCTGCCTGAGCCCGACCGCCGGCCCCTGATCCCGCAGGCCGACGCCCGACCCGCGCCCCCGCCGAACGTCGACACCCAGGTCCCCGCCGACCGCCCCGACTCCAGGCCCGGCTCCAGCCCCGACGCCCCGCCCGACGCCCCGCCCGCAGGGGAACGCCCGATGCCGGGTCGCCCGGATCGGCGCCGACGCCCGTGGTGCGATGCGCAACGCCGGACGGCCGCCCGGCGGCCCCAGGGTCCGATCGGAACACTTTGTCGACGGAATGGTCGATGCTGCATTGCACCAAGAGGCGCCCGGGACGATAATCGCGCGGTTTCGTCAACCGGAGCAGACACCGTGCTCTATCAGGTCCGTGAAGCGCAGCGCGCCGTCCTCAATCCCCTGTCCAGCTGGGCGGAGGCGATGAGCCAGCTGTACAGCAACCCGTACAGCCCGTACGCGTACTCGCCCTTCGCGCCCCGGCTGGCAGCGGGCTTCGAGCTGCTCCACCGGCTCGGCAAGGAGTACGAGAAGCCGGGCTGGGAGCTGAAGACCACGCCGATCGACGGCCATGAGGTGACGGTCGTCGAGCGCATCGAGATCAGCAAGCCGTTCTGCAACCTGGTCAAGTTCGAGCGGCTGCTGCCCGCCGCGCTGACGTCGCACGAGCGGGACCCGGTGGTGCTGGTGGTCGCCCCGCTGTCGGGCCACCACGCGACGCTGCTGCGCGACACGGTGCGTGCGCTGCTGCCCGATCACGTGGTCTACGTGACCGACTGGATCGACGCCCGGATGGTGCCGCTGTCGAACGGTCCGTTCCACCTGCACGACTACGTGGCCTACGTGGTGGAGTTCATCCGCCACCTCGGTCCGGACGTCCACCTGATCTCGGTCTGCCAGCCGACCGTGCCGGTGCTCGCGGCGGTGTCGCTGATGTCGACGCTCGACGACCCGAAGCTGCCGAAGACGATGACGATGATGGGCGGGCCGATCGACACGCGGCAGAGCCCGACGCAGGTCAACAACCTCGCCACCGAGAAGAGCTTCTCGTGGTTCGAGCGCACGGTGATCTACCGCGTGCCCGGCAAGTACCCGGGCTCGGGCCGGCTGGTCTATCCCGGGTTCCTGCAGCATGCGGGCTTCGTCGCGATGAATCCGGACCGCCATGCGGAGTCGCACTGGGACTTCTACCTGAACCTGGTGCGCGGCGACGACGACGACGCCGAGACGCACCGCAAGTTCTACGACGAGTACAACGCGGTGCTCGACCTGCCCGCCGAGTACTACCTCGAGACGATCCGCACGGTCTTCCAGGAGCATCGGCTGCCGCTGGGCACATGGGAGATGCCCTTCGAGGGCAGGACGATGCGGGTGGCACCGGAGGATGTGCGCAAGGTGGCGCTGTTCTGCATCGAGGGCGAGCTCGACGACATCTCCGGCGTGGGCCAGACGGCGGCTGCGCTCGACCTGTGCAAGACGCTGCCGAAGGCCAAGAAGCAGTACATGGTCGCGCAGGGTGCGGGCCACTACGGCATCTTCAGCGGCCGCCGCTGGCGTGAGATCATCCGACCGAAGATCAGCGCCTTCATCCGCGAGCACGCCTGAACCCCGCTGCCCCGCTCCACCCCGGTCCCCGCCCTCCCCGACCCGCGCCCGACGAGCTCGATGCGCGGGTCGACGCGCTCGACGCCGTCCTCCCGCAGACCCAGTGCACGAAGTGCGGCCACGGCGGCTGCCGGCCGTATGCGACCGCGATCGTCGTCGACGGGGCGCCGATCGACCGCTGTCCACCCGGCGGCGCCGCCGGGATCGCTCTGCTCGCGGCGGTCACCGGACGGCCCGTGGTGCCGCTCGATCCGTCGTGCGGCGTCGAAGGCCCGCGGCGCGTCGCGCGGATCGTCGCCGACCTGTGCATCGGCTGCACGAAGTGCATCCAGGCCTGCCCGGTCGACGCGATCGCCGGCGCGTCGAAGCGGCTGCACGCGGTCATCCCCGAACTGTGCAGCGGCTGCGACCTGTGTGTCGCGCCCTGCCCCGTCGACTGCATCGAGATGGTCGAGCCGCCCCCCGCGCTCGCCGCCTGGACCCGGGCCGATGCGGACGCCGCGCGCGACCGGCACCGCCGCCGCGCGGCGCGGCTCGAGCGGATCGCGCACGAGGACCGCGAGCGCCTCGCCGGCGAGGCCCGCGCGAAGCTCGACGCGCTGGAGGCGGACCCGCAGGACGACGCCACCGCGCGCAAGCGCGCGATCGTCGAGGCCGCGATCGCCCGAGCCCGGGCCCGCCTGGAGACCGTCCCACGATGAAGGCCGCCGACCGGATCGAGCTCTTCACGCGCCTGCGCGCGGCGAATCCCTCGCCCACGACCGAGCTCGAGTACACGACGCCGTTCGAGTTGCTCGCCGCGGTGCTGCTGTCGGCGCAGGCGACCGACAAGGGCGTGAACATCGCGACCCGGCGCCTGTTCCCGGTCGCGAACACGCCGGCGGCGATCCTCGCGCTCGGCATCGACGGGCTCGAGGGCCACATCCGGACGATCGGCCTCTACCGCTCGAAGGCGAAGCACCTGATCGAGGCCTGCCGGATCCTCGTCGACGAGCACGGCGGCGAGGTGCCGCGCGATCGCGGGTCGCTCGAGCGGCTGCCCGGGGTGGGCCGCAAGACGGCGAATGTGGTGCTGAACACCGCGTTCGGCGAACCGACGATGGCGGTCGACACGCACATCTTCCGCGTCGCGAACCGGATGAAGCTGGCGACCGGCCGGACGCCGCTCGCGGTCGAGGCCGGGCTGCTGAAGGCGGTGCCCGCCGAGTTCCTCAAGGACGCGCACCACTGGCTGATCCTGCACGGCCGCTACGTCTGCAAGGCGCGCACGCCCGAGTGCTGGCGCTGCCCGGTGTCGGACCTCTGTGCGTACCGGCCGAAGACGCCCGAGCCGGGGAGCGCCGCAGCGAAGTCGGCGAAGTCGGCGAAGGCCGCGAAGGCCGCGAAGACGAATCCGCCGAAGGCGGCCCCCGCGAAGAAGATGCCCCCGTTCGCCGATCAGGCCTCCCGCCGGATCGCCGCCCCGACGCCCACGCCCCGCAAGCGCGATGTTCAATCCGAGTCGTGACGACGTTCGCCGGTTCTTCTGCGACGCGTGGCGCAAGCGACGCGACGCGCTGCCGCTGACGCCGCTCGAGACGATCGCCGCCGACTGGATCGCGCGTCATCCCGAGTACCACGCGCTGCTGGAGGATCCCGAGCGCGCGATGGCGACGGACTTCCCGCCCGACGCGGGTCGCGAGAATCCGTTCCTTCACCTCGGCCTGCACCTGTCGCTCGTCGAGCAGTTGCAGATCGACCAGCCTCCCGGTATCCGCGATGCCTGGCAGGTGCTGCTGCATGCCACCGGCGACGAGCACGAGGCCGCACACCGCGCGATCGACGCGCTCGCCGAGACGATCTGGGAGGCACAGCGCGACCGACGCCCGCCTTCGAACGACGCCTATCTCGCCCGGCTGCGCCGCGCCGCGGGGCGCCCCGCAGCCTGAAACGGCTCGCCGACGCGCTGCCGGCGGGCGCCCATCCGTTTCTGATACCCTCCCCCGCCACCCGCACCGACCGGATCCGCTCATGCTCGGCCGCCTGATGCCCCGCGAGGGCCGCTTCTTCGACCTGTTCAACCAGCACGCCGAGCGCATCGTCGAAGGGGCCGCCCACCTGGTGAGCCTGATGCAGTCGTACGACGATCCGGCGGCTCGGCAGCGCGAGCTCGAGGAGATCGACCGGATCGAGACCTCGGCCGACAAGGTCACGCACGAGACGGTCGCGCTGCTGCACAAGACCTTCATCACGCCGTTCGACCGCGAGGACATCCACCAGCTGATCTCGCAGATGGACGACATCCTCGACCTGACCCAGGACGTGGCCGAGTCGGTGATGCTCTACGACATCCAGACGGTGACACCCGAGGCGATGCAGCTCGCGTCGCTGTCGCAGATGTGCGCCGAGCGCGTGCGCAGCGCGGTCGCGCTGCTCACGAACATGGACAACGCCGAGGCGATCCTGAAGCTGTGCACCGAGATCGACCAGCTCGAGTCCGACGCCGACCGGGTGATGCGATCGGCGATGTCGAAGCTCTTCCGCGACGAGTCGGACGTCCGGCAGGTCATCAAGATGAAGGCGATCTACGAGCTGCTCGAGTCGCTGACCGACAAGTGCGAGGACGTCGCGAACATCCTCGAGGGCGTCGTCCTCGAGAACGCCTGACGTGCGCGGCTGCCCGAACCGCGACGCGGAGCGCCGATGACGGAGCTGTCGATCCCGCTCGCCACGCTGGTGTTCCTGGTGCTCCTCGCGCTGGCCTTCGACTTCATGAACGGCTTCCACGACGCGGCGAACTCGATCGCCACCGTCGTGTCGACCGGCGTGCTGAAGCCCTACCACGCGGTGCTGTGGGCGGCCTTCTTCAACGTGCTCGCCTTCGCGATCTTCGAGCTGAAGGTCGCGGCCACCGTCGGCAAGGGCATCGTCGATCCGTCGATCGTCGACCACTTCGTGATCTTCGGCGCGCTGGTCGGCGCGCTCGCGTGGAACGTCATCACCTGGTGGTTCGGCATCCCGTCGAGCTCCTCGCACGCGCTGATCGGCGGGATGATCGGCGCGACGGTCGCAAAGGAAGGCGTCGACGCGCTGGTGGCCTCCGGCATCCTGAAGGTCGCCGCGTTCATCCTGGTCTCGCCGCTGCTGGGCTTCGCGCTCGGCGCGATGCTGATGGTGGTCGTCTCGTGGCTCTTCCAGCGTTCGTCGCCGCGCCGCATCGACCGCTGGTTCCGCAGGCTGCAGCTCGCCTCGTCGGCGATGTACAGCCTCGGCCACGGCAGCAACGACGCGCAGAAGACGATGGGCATCATCTGGCTGCTGCTGATCGCCGCCGGCGCGACCGGCCCCGACCACCTGCCGGGCTGGGTCGTGCTCTCCTGCTACCTGGCACTCGGCTTCGGCACGCTGTTCGGCGGCTGGCGGATCGTGAAGACCATGGGCCAGAAGATCACCAAGCTGCGCCCGGTCGGCGGCTTCTGCGCCGAGACGGGCGGCGCGATGACGCTGTTCATCGCGTCGTCGTTCGGCATCCCGGTCTCCACCACGCACACCATCACCGGCGCGATCG
The DNA here is from genome assembly GCA_046046245.1 of Pseudomonadota bacterium. Taxonomy (GTDB): domain Bacteria; phylum Pseudomonadota; class Gammaproteobacteria; order Burkholderiales; family Burkholderiaceae_E; genus UBA4615. The sequence continues at coordinate 56,453 of JBJOKE010000056.1, forward strand.
TGGGCGTCGGCTCCGCGCAGAAGTTCTCGGCGGTCCGCTGGGGGCTGGCGGGCAGCATCGTCTGGGCCTGGGTGCTGACGATCCCGGCCTCGGCGATGATCGCCGCCGCCGCGTGGGCCGTCGGCCACTTCGTCCTCTAGGCCCGGCAGGATGACCGATCCGCGCGAGCAGGTCTGGCTCGAGCTGCCGCCGATCTCGGCGAGCGCGCCGCGACGGCTGCTGGTCTTCCTGCACGGCGCGGGCTCCACGCCCGAGACCTTCGCGCCGGTGGCGATCGCCTGGCAGCTGAAGTTCCCCGGTGCGACCGCGGTCCTGCTGTCGGGGCTGAGACGCCTCGAGCAGGGGCGCGACTGGTTCGACGCGACCGACCGCGACGACCGGGGCGGACCGCGCCGCGTCGGCGCGGCGGCCGGCGAGGTGGCCGACCGCATCGAACGGCTGCAGGCGCAGCACGGGGTCGACCGTGCGAGCACGGTGCTGGTGGGCTTCGGCCAGGGCGCGATGCTGGCGCTCGAGATCGCGCGCGCACGGCCCGCGCTCGCCGCGATCGTCGTGGCCTACGCGGGGCGTCTGGCGCGGCCGATGGTCGATGGCGAACACGTCGGCGCGACGGTGCACCTGATCCACGGCGAGTTCGACAGCGTCGTGCCCGCGGTGCACGCGACCCGTGCCTTCCGCGGCCTGCGCGCGGTCGGCGCCGACGTGACCCTCGACATCGTCGAGGACGAGTCGCACGCGATCGGACAGGAGATGGTCAACCTCGGCACCACGCGGGTGATGCAGACGGTGTTCCGCGGGCGGATACCGGCGGGCCGGCCGACGCTGCACTGACGCGGCCGGCGCCGCGTCCGCGCGGCGGATGCCGCGCTCAGGCGGCCGCGGGCTGCCGCTGCGCGACCGGGCGCTGGTCGATCGGCGCGTGCATCACCGCTGCGAAGGCGCCGAAGGCGATCACCATCACCCAGGCCCAGTCGTACGAGCCGGTCAGGTCGAAGATCCGTCCGCCGAGCCACGCGCCGAGGAAGCTGCCGATCTGGTGGCCGAAGAACACCAGGCCGCCCAGCAGTCCGAGGTGGCGCACGCCGTAGATCTGGCCGACGAGCCCCGTGGTCAGCGGCACGGTCGACAGCCACAGCAGGCCCATCGCCGCGGCGAAGAGCCACACCGACCAGGGCGACAGCGGCGCCAGCAGGAACGCGGTCATCACGATCGAGCGCGCGACGTAGATGCCCGCGAGCAGCCACTTCTTCGACATGCGCCCGCCGAGCCAGCCGGCCGACAGCGAGCCGATCACGTTGAAGAGCCCGACGATCGCGAGCGCCTGTGCGCCGAGCGTCAGCGGCAGCCCCTTGTCGGCCAGGTAGGCCGGCAGGTGCAGGCCGATGAACACCACCTGCAGCCCGCAGACGAAGTAGCCCCAGAACAGCAGATGGAAGCTGCGGTCGCCGCCCGCCTCCCGCAGCGCCTGCGCGAAGGTGAGGCCGCCGGGCTGCGCCGCGCCCGCGGCGCGGTCGCCCCGTACCCCCAGCGCGAAGAGCGCGATCGCGCCCGCCGCGACGGCGTGCCCGAACAGGGCCGCCTGCCAGCCGAACGCATGGATCCCCTCGGCCGCGGCGGGCAGGAACAGGAACTGCCCGAACGAGCCGGCCGCGGTCCCGATCCCGAAGGCCCAGGTACGCCGCTCGGGCGGCACGAGCTTGCCGATCGCGGCGAACACCACCCCGAAGGCGGTACCGCCGATGCCCAGGCCGACCAGCAACCCGCCGGTCAGCGAGAGCGCGAGTCCGGTCTGCGCCCACCCCATGCCGAAGAGCCCCGCCGCGTACAGCGCCGAGCCGATCATCAGGGTGCGCGTCGCGCCGATGCGGTCCGACAGCGCGCCGAACAGGATCGCCCCCGCGCCCCACGCGAGGGCCTGCACGGCCATCGCGAAGCCGAAGGTCTCGCGGCTCCAGCCGCGCGCCTGCGTCATCTCGGGCAGGAACAGACCCGTGCTGGAGCGGGCGCCGTTCGCGATCACCAGGATCAGGCAGCCGGTGACCAGCGCCGTGACCCACGACGCGGGGCGAACGCCGCCGCGCGGCTCAGAGCCCACCGAACGCCGCCTTCGCCTGCTCGAGCGTGAAGTCCACGTCGGCGTCGGCATGCGCCGACGAGAAGAAGAACGCCTCGACCGGCGACGGCGGGAAGTAGACGCCGGCCTCGAGCATCCGGTGGTAGAAGCGCTTGAACCGCTCGACGTCCTGCGTCTGGATCTCGGCGAAGCTCGCGGGCGGCGTGGCCATCATGTAGAGGCCGGCCATCGTGCCGCACTGCTGCGCGCTGAAGGTCACGCCGGCGGCGGCCGCGGCCTCGCGCAGGCCGGCGAGGAGGCGGCCGAGGCGCGCCGAGACCGCATCGTAGAAGCCCGGCGCGGAGATCAGCTCGATCGTGGCGAGACCCGCGGCCATCGCGATCGGGTTGCCCGACAGCGTGCCCGCCTGGTAGACGTTACCGA
>JBJOKE010000037.1:0-106618 GCA_046046245.1 Pseudomonadota bacterium
CGCGGCGGCGGCAACTGCGGCTGCGGCTGCGGCTGCGGCTGCGGCTGCGGCTGCGGCTGCGGCTGCGGCTGCGGCTGCGGCGGCACCGTGTCCGCGGCCATCAGAACACCACCCCGATCGACACGTGCAGCTTCCAGTCGCGCACCGCCTCGCCCCAGGCCACGTCGACGTTCAGCGGCCCGACCGGCGTGCGCCAGCGCAGGCCCACGCCGTAGCCGGCAACCGGGTCGAGCGTCGAACGGCTGTCGGCCGCGTTGCCCCAGTCGTAGAACACCGCGACCGCGATGTCGCGGTCGATCAGGTGCTGGTACTCCACGCTCGAGGTCAGCAGATAGCGCCCGCCCACCGTCGCCTCGCCGAGCGCCACGCCCAGACTCTGCGAGCCGTAGCCGCGGATGGAGCGGCTGCCCCCGGTGCGGAACAGGTTCGCCGACGGAATGCCGTCGCGGGTGTCGGAGAACACCGAGCCGATCTCGCCGCGCAGCACCACGCGACCGAAGGTCTCGCCCTGCGCGTCCTCGAGCGGCAGGATGCCGTAGCCGAGCGCGTAGGCGCGCACGAAGCTGGTGTTCGACCCGAGCGCGGCCGACGCGCCCGACAGCTGCCCCGACACGATGTAGCCCCGGGTCGGGTAGATCGGCGAGTCGAGATGGCGCTGGGTCCAGGTCCAGCCGAGCACCAGCGCGCGGTTGTGGTAGACGGCCTCGTCCGAGGGCCCGAACACCACGTTCTGCCGCTCTGCCTGGTACTGCAGCGACAGCGCGGTCTCGATGTCGCCGCGCCGCCGGTTGAGCGATGCGAACAGCGAGCCCGCGTCGACGAGGTCGTTCTGCACGTCGCGATGCTCGCCGCGCGCGCCGAACTGCCAGCGCCGACCGGTCGCGTCCTGCGGCGTCTCCCAGGTCGAATAGACGTACTGCCGCTGCACGTCGAGCTCGATGCCGTTGAAGGTCTGCACGCCCAGGCCGCCGACGTTGCGGTTCTCCCAGGCCGCGAGCAGGCTCACCCCCCGGTCTGTGTCGTAGCCGCCGCCGAGCGTCCAGCGCTTGGACTGCCGCTCGACGACGTCGACGCGTACCGGTACCTCGGTCGCCGCCTGGTCGCGCTCGAGCGCCTGCGTGTCCGGCCGCACGTTGACGGTGCTGAACCAGCCGCCCCCGTTCAGCCGCGACTGGAACTCGACGATCCGCCGCGCGTCGAAGGCGTCGCCGCGGTGGAACGGCGCGAGCCCTTCGACCACCGAAACCGGATAGCGCTGCAGGCCGCCCACCTCGAGCTCGCCGAAGGCGAGCCGCGGGCCGGACTCGACCGAGACGGACAGCGCCGCGCTCGCGTCCTCGCGGACCACCAGCGCCTCGGCCTCGTCGATCCGCGCGCGCAGGAAACCGCCATTGCGCAACGTCTCGAGCAGCGCGCGCTTGGCACGGTCCCAGTCGTCCGAGCGGAACGGAGCGCCGTCGGCCAGCAGCCAGTCGCGGACCGCGCGCTCGCGCAGCACGGCGTGCTCGGGCGCGGCGATGTCGCCGCCGAGCTCGATGCCGACGCTCGCGACCCGCGTGCGCGGACCCGCCACGACCGCGATCCGCACGCCGCCGCCGACGCGCCGCACGTCGATCTCCGGCGAGAACCAGCCCTCGGCCGCGAGCAGCTCGCGGACCTCCGCGTCGGCGCGCCGCATGAACAGCGGCAGCTGCGACGGGTCATAGTCGGCGCGCTGCCGCCAGCGGCCGAGCAGCGTGAATTCGCGGATCTGCCGCGCGACCGGCTCGGGCGCGTCGACCTCGAGCGCGTAGTGGGGAGCGACCCTGCCGTTGTCGGGGTCGGGCTCGTCGGCGTCGCGGAAGAAGCGGCCGATGAACGGAATCCGGGACAGCAGGTCCGCGGCCTTCGACGGCGGCGCAGCGGCTGCGGCGGGCTCGGACGACGAGGCCGGGGATGATGACGCGTCCGCGGGCTCGGCCTGTTCGACCGCCGCCCGAGGCTGCGCCGCCGCGCCTTCCGAGAGCGCAGAGAGCGCGGCGCCGACGGCGAGCGCCACCGCGGCACGACGCCCGGGCGCCCGCCTTCCGCCGCGACGCCCGTTGCCCGTCACCCGGCGGCCCCGCTGCGGGCCGCGATCAGGCGACGACGGTGGCGGGCGCGCCGTCCGGCCGGGCGACGATCTCGCCGATCCGCGCCGCCGTCTCGCCGGCCGCGCGCAGCCGCGCGAGCGCATCGTCGGCCAGCGCCGCGTCGACGACGATCACCATGCCGATGCCGCAGTTGAACACGCGGTGCATCTCGGCGTCGGCGATGCCGCCCTCGCGCTGCAGCCAGTCGAAGACCGGGGGCATCGTCCAGGCGTCGCGGTGCAGGACCGCCTGGCAGGACTGCGGCAGCACGCGCGGCACGTTCTCGACGAGGCCGCCGCCGGTGATGTGTGCGATGCCCTTCACCGGCAGCGCGCCCACCAGGGCCAGCACCGGCTTCACGTAGATCCGCGTGGGCGCCATCACCGCGTCGGCGAAGCTGCCCGCGTCGCCGAAGGGCGCGTCCATCGCGGCCGAGGTCAGCGAGCCGTGCGCGCGCTGGATCACCTTGCGGACCAGGGAATAGCCGTTCGAGTGCGGCCCGCTCGAGGCGAGCCCGATCACCGCGTCGCCCGGGCGGATCGCGCGGCCGTCGATCGTCGCCGACTTCTCGACGCAGCCGACCGCGAAGCCGGCGAGGTCGTACTCGCCGTCCGGATACATGTCGGGCATCTCGGCGGTCTCGCCGCCGATCAGCGCACAGCCCGCGAGCTCGCAGCCCTTCGCGATGCCGCCGACGACCCGCGCCGCCGTGTCGACGTCGAGTCGGCCGCAGGCGAAGTAGTCGAGGAAGAAGAGCGGCTCGGCCCCCTGGACCAGGATGTCGTTGACGCTCATCGCGACCAGGTCGATGCCGACCGTGTCGTGCCGGCCCAGCGCGAACGCCAGCCGCAGCTTGGTGCCGACACCGTCCATGCCCGAGACCAGCACCGGCTCGCGGAAGCGCTTCGGCACCTCGAACAGCGCGCCGAAGCCGCCGATGCCGGCCAGCACGCCCTCGCGCATGGTGCGCTTGGCGAGGGGCTTGATGCGCTCGACCAGCGCGTCGCCGGCGTCGATGTCGACGCCCGCGTCCTTGTAGGTCAGCGGGGGGGGCGTGGAGCTCATGGGGGCGGGGGGCCCCGGCGGACGGGGCTCGATACAATGCGCGAGCCCGGATTGTACCGGCCCGCCTCCCCGTCCCCACCCGTGTCCCAGCTCGTCCTCGACCTCGGCCCGCCGCCGCCGCCGACCCTCGACGGCTTCGTCGTCGGCGACAACCGCGAGGCGCTCGACGCCGTCCGTGCGCTCGCCGCGCCGCAGCGCGACGCCGGCGCGCGGTTCCTGTACCTGTGGGGACCGCGGGCCAGCGGCCGCAGCCACCTGCTGCGGGCGCTCGAGCAGGCGCGGCCGGCGGGCAGCACGCGCCGGCTCGGCCCGGACTCGCCGCCGGCCGACTTCGTCCACGACCCGGCCGTCACGACCTGGCTGATCGACGACGCCGACCGGCTCGATCCGCCGCGCCAGGCCGCCGCCTTCCACCTGTTCGACGCGGTCGCCGCGCACGCCGAGGCCGCGCTCGCCAGCGCCGGCGCCGAGCCCCCCGGCCGGCTCGCGCTGATGCCGGAGCTGGCCACCCGGCTCGGATGGGGCCTGGTGCTGCAGCTGCGCCGCCTGTCCGATGCCGATACCGCGCAGGCGCTCGCCCGGGCGTTCGGCGAGCGCGGCCTGGCGATCGCGGCCGACGTCGTCCCCTGGCTGATGACCCACGCGCCGCGCGACCTCGGCAGCCTGCGGGCGCTGGTGGACGCGCTGGACGGCTACGCGCTCGCCCGAAAGCGCGCGATCACCGTGCCGCTGCTGCGGGAGTTCGCGCAGGCCGGGCTGCCGCTCGGACCGGGCACCGACGGCGGCGCGGCCGTCGGCTGACGGATCGCACGAGGCCGCCCGCGGCCGCGGACGGTCTCAGCCGGCCGGCCGGGCGACATGCCGTAGAATGCCGGCCGCGATGCACCTCGCCCTCTTCGACCTCGACCACACCCTGCTGCCGATCGACAGCGACTACGAATGGTCGCGGTTCCTGGTCCGTCTCGGCGTGCTCGACGGCGAGCACCACGAGCGCGAGAACGACCGCTTCTACCGGGACTACCAGGCCGGCACCCTCGACATCGCCGAGTTCCTGCGCTTCCAGCTCGCTCCGCTCGCCGCCCATCCGCGCACGACCCTCGACGCCTGGCACCGCCGCTTCATGGCCGAGGTCATCGAGCCGCGGATCCTGCCGGCGGCGCGCGAACTGGTCGACAGGCACCGCGCGCGCGGCGACCTCGTGGCGCTGGTGACCGCGACGAACGCCTTCGTCACCGCGCCGATCGCACGGGCCTTCGGCATCGGCCACCTGGTCGCCACCGGCGTCGAGGTCGGACCGGACGGCGAGTTCACCGGTCGCCCGGACGGCACGCCCTCGTTCCGCGAGGGCAAGATCGTGCGCACCGGCGAATGGCTCTCGTCGCTCGGCCACCGGCTCGAGGGCTTCGAGCGCTCGTGGTTCTACAGCGACTCGCGCAACGACCTGCCGCTGCTCGAGCGGGTCACCGACCCGGTGGCCACGAATCCCGACGACGTGCTGCACGCGACCGCGATCGACCGGGGCTGGTCGGTGATCAGGCTGTTCGAGGGCGTGACGTGAGGCCGCGGCCCGGAGGATGCCCGCGATGATCGTCGCGTTCCTCAAGCGGCTGTTCGGCGGCGGAGGCGCGGCCGCCCCGGCGCCCGCGGCCCCGGCGGCCACGGGACCGAAGCTGCGCACCTACAAGGGCGCCGAGCTCGGGATCCGCAACGACCAGATCTCCACCGCCGCGATCCGCACCTGCGAGATCCTGCAGCGCGCGGGCTTCAAGGCCTTCGTGGTGGGCGGCGGCGTGCGCGACTCGCTGCTCGGCCTGACGCCGAAGGACTTCGACGTCGCCACCGACGCGACGCCCGAGCAGGTCCAGGCCTCGTTCCGCCGCGCCCGGATCATCGGCCGGCGCTTCAAGATCGTCCACGTGATGTTCGGTCGCGAGACGATCGAGACCTCGACCTTCCGTGCGCTGCAGTCCGATGCCGAGACCGACGAGCACGGCCGCGTGCTGCGCGACAACGTCTTCGGCACGCAGCAGGAGGACGCGCTGCGGCGGGACTTCACCGTCAACGCGCTCTACTACGACCCGATCGCCGACCAGGTGCTCGACTGGCTGGGCGGCGTCGAGGACCTGAAGGCGCGCACGCTGCGGATGATCGGCGACCCGGCCACGCGCTACCGCGAGGATCCCGTGCGGATGCTGCGCACCGTGCGCTTCGCGGCGAAGCTCGACTTCCACGTCGACCCGGCCACGCTCGAACCGGTCAAGGAGCTCGCCGACCTGATCGAGAACGTGCCGTCGGCGCGGCTCTTCGACGAGATGCTGAAGCTGCTCGAGTCGGGCCACGCGCTGGCGTGCGTGAAGCGGCTGCGCGCGGAAGGCCTGCACCACGGGCTGCTGCCGCTGCTCGACGTGATCCTCGAACAGCCGCACGGCGAGCGCTTCATCGAGGTGGCGCTGCGCAACACCGACGAGCGCGTGCGGGCCGGCAAGTCGGTGTCGCCGGGCTTCCTGTTCGCGACGCTGCTGTGGCAGCTGGTGAGCGACCGCTGGACCGAGCGCCGCGCGGCCGGCGAACACTCGATCCCCGCGCTGATGGAGGCGATGGACTCGGTGCTCGACGAGCAGGCCTCGAAGCTCGCGATCCAGCGCCGCTACATCGCCGACATGCGCGAGATCTGGGGCCTGCAGCCTCGGCTCGAGAAGGGCGGCCGCGGCGCGCTGCGCGCGATGGAGCACCTGCGCTTCCGCGCCGGCTACGACTTCCTGCTGCTGCGCGTCGAGGCGGGCGAACTGCCCGAGGAGCTCGGTCGCTGGTGGACCGCGTTCGTCGACGGCGATGCGGCGACGCGCGAGCGGCTGCTCGACGCGCGGCCCGGCGAGCCGCGGACCGGCGGGACGAAGCGCCGGCGCCGCCGGCGCGGCGGACGCAAGGCGGGGGGCGGCGAGGGCGGCGAGGTCGGCGAGGGCGAGGGCGCGGACGACGGCACGGCCCGCGAGCCGGACGACGATCCGCGCTGGCGCGAGGTCGACGGCGGCGACGCCCAGCGCGCCGAAACGCCTCGGTCAGCGGGTCCGCGCGCCGAGCCGTCGCGCGCCGAGCCCACGCAGTCCGGCGGCGCGCCCCGCAGCGCCGATCCATCCGCCTGAGCGCGCGCGGCGCGCCGATGGACGCCTGGATCGGCCTCGGCGCGAACCTCGGCGCGCGCCGCGTCGCCCTGGAATCGGCGATCGACGCACTGCGCGTGCTGCCGCGCACCCGCCTGGTGGCCCGCTCGCGACTGTGGGCGAGCGAGTCGGTGGGTGCCGCCGGCCCCGACTACCTCAACGCGGTCGCGCGGCTCGAGACCGTGCTCGATCCCCACGACCTGCTCGCCGCCCTGCAGCGGATCGAGGCGCGTTTCGGCCGCGAGCGCCCCTATCCGAACGCGCCGCGCACGCTCGACCTCGACCTGCTGCTCGCCGGCGACGCGAGGATCGACACGCCGACGCTGGTCGTGCCCCACCCGCGGCTGCACGAGCGCGCGTTCGTGCTGCGGCCGATGGCCGACATCGACGCGGACGTGATGGTCCCCGGTCGGGGTCCGGTGCGACAATGCCTGCCCCGCGTGGCCGAGCAGCGCTGCGTGCCGTGGCCGCCGTGAATCTCCCCGCCGATGTCGAACCCGCTCGCCTCGCTGCCGATCCCGCTGCAGACCGTCGGGCTGCTCGTGCTGTCGAACGTCTTCATGACCTTCGCCGGGTACGGGCACCTGAAGAACCTCTCGACGAAGCCGTGATACGTCGCCGCGTCGGTCAGCTGGGGCATCGCCCTGTTCGAGTGCCCGCTGCAGGTGCCGGCGAACCGCATCGGCTACGGGACCTTCACGCTCGCGCAGCTGAAGATCGTGCGGGAGGTGATCACGCTCGCGGTCTTCGTGCCCCTCGCGATGCGCTAAACGGGCCAGCCGCCGAAGCTCGACGACCTGTGGGCGGGCCCCGGATCGCAGTGCGATCCGCTGCTCGGCGCCATCTACTTCATCTTCCGCTCGTGAGACCGTCGCGATGAACCCGTTCGAGCGCTGGCGCCACATCGTCGTGGAGGGCCCGATCGGCGCCGGCAAGACCTCGCTCGCGAAACGGCTCGCCGAGCGCTTCGGCGTCCAGACGGTACTCGAGGAGCCGCAGACCAATCCCTTTCTCGAGCGCTTCTACCGCGACAGCGCGCGCTACGCGCTGCCCACGCAGCTGTTCTTCCTGTTCCAGCGCGTCCACCAGCTGCGTGACCTCGCGCAGCGCGACCTGTTCGAGTCGGCCGCGGTCGGCGACTTCCTGCTCGAGAAGGACCCGCTGTTCGCCCGGCTCACGCTGTCGGACGACGAGCTCGCGCTCTACCGGCAGATCTTCGACAACCTGAAGCCGCAGGCGCCGAATCCGGACCTGGTGATCTACCTGCAGGCGCAGCCCGACACGCTGGTCGAGCGCGTGCGCAAGCGCGGCATCCCGATCGAGGCCTCGATCGGCGAGGACTACCTGCGCGCGCTCGCCGACGCCTACAGCCGCTTCTTCCACCACTTCGACGCCGCGCCGCTGCTGATCGTCAACACCGAGCACCTGAACCCGATCGAGCGCGACGCCGACTTCGACCTGCTGCTGCAGCACGTGGCCGGCATGCGCGGCCGGCGCGAGTTCTTCAACCTCGCACGCTGAGGGCCGCGCCGCGCCTCACAGCAGCCAGCGGACGTCGATCGCGATCCGCTCGCCGAGCGCGCGCAGCGCCTCGCCCACGCGCGACGGATCGGCCGCCCACGCGCGCAGCGCCCCCGCGTCGACCGCATCGGCGACCGGCAGCCGGCGCACCACCCGCCAGCGGACCTCGCCGTCGGCCGTCCGGATCGCCCGCATCACGACGCTCGCCTCGAGCGCCGGATGGCAGCCGCCCGCGGTCGCGCCGCCCGACGGCGCCAGCACGATCGGGCCGATGCCCAGCACCAGCGGATGGCCGGAGGCGCGTGCCTCGGCGATCGCCGCGTCGTCGTCGGCCACCAGCGAGACCCCCGGATCGGGCCGTCCCGGCGCGACGTCGGCTCCGACCTCGGCGTCGAACGCCCGGACGAAGCCGCCCTGCGCGCCGGGCAGTGCCGCACGCAGTGCGGCGACCACGTCCTGCAGGCCGGCGGCGCGCGCGTCGCAGTCGCCGGCCGCGTCCAGCCCGCCGAGCAGCGCGAGCGGCATCGAGAGCATCCCCAGGCCGAGCGTCAGCGGCACCGCACGCGCCCGGACCGGGGGCCCGGCGACGACGAGGGCCTGCGCGGTCGCCGCCGCCGGGCTCGGCTCGGCCACCGGCAGCCCCTCGAGCGCGACCAGCACCGGCGCGTCGCCGCGCAGCAGCGCGCGCGGCCCGGCCGACGCCGGCCCGGGGTCGGGCGGGACGACGCAGCCGGCGAGCGCGCCGCAGGCGGCGAGCGTCGCGAGCATACGGCGACCGACGGGGCACGATGGGAATGCCATGGGCTCAGTCTGCGCGCCGGGGCGCGCGGCGGCCTTGACGGCTGTCAAGCGGTCGCGCGGACCGGGTCGGCGCCGTTCAGAGCAGCCAGCGGACGTCGGCCGCGACGCGCTCGCCGAGCGCGCGCAGCGCGGCCCCCAGGCGTTCCGGCTCGCCGGCCCAGGCGCGCAGTGCCTCGCCATCGTCGGCCTCGGCGATGCGGTGCAGGCGCACCGACTCGAAGCGGACCGCGCCGCCGTCGACGCGGACCGCGCGCAGCACCACGCGCGCGGTCAGCGACGCGCGGCAGCCGGTACCGCCGGGGCGCGGCTCGAGCGCGGGCAGCAGCTCGATCGGGCCGACCTCGAGCACGACCGGATGGTCGGCGCCGCGCGCGGCGGCGAGCGCCGCCGCCGTGTCGCGTGCCGGCGCGACCGACGGGTCGGCGCGCGTGGGGTGCCAGTCGCGGCCGACCTCGTCTGCGAACGCCCGCACGACCGCCGGCCCCGCCGAAGGCAGCGCCGCGCGCAGCGCGTCGGCCGTGCCCTCCAGGCCGTCGCGACGGCCCGCGCAGTCGCGCGCTAGCCCGACGCCCGAGGCGATGGTCCAGGGCAGCGCGAGCAGCGCCGGACCGGCGAACCCGCGGGCCGCGCCGGTGCCGACCGAGGCGGATGCCGCCTGCGGCACCTCCGGCGCGCTCGCCCGCGGCTCGCCGACCCAGGCCACCCAGATCGGCGCGTCGGCATGCAGGACCCCGCGCGGCCCGGGGACCTGCGCGGTACCCGCCGCCGGCGCCAGCACGCAGCCCGCGAGGGACGCGAGCGCGAGCGCGACCGCGGCGATGGCCGCGCGCCACCGCGGTCGCCGCGGCGAGGGGTCGGGGAGGAGGCCCATGTGCCGCAGTGTGCGCGACGCGCGGCACGCGGACGGTCGCGCTCGAGGCGACGCGGGGACATGCGCGGACGGGCGGCGGCCGGCCGGCGCGCCGACGGTCGGCGCGCGTGTCGCGGACGCCGCGGGACTCAGCCCCGGTAGCCGTTCGGGTTGCCGCTCTGCCAGCGCCAGCCGTCGGCGCACATCGCGTCGACATCGAGCTTCGCGCGCCAGCCGAGCAGCGCCTCGGCCTGCGCCGGGTCGGCCCAGCATTCGGCGATGTCGCCCGGCCGCCGGTCGACGATCGCATGCGGCACCGGCCGGCCGCTCGCGCGCTCGAACGCGCGGACCATCTCGAGGACCGAGGTGCCGCGGCCGGTGCCGAGGTTCACCGTCCAGAACCCGGCGGTGTCCATCACCCGACGCAGCGCGGCGAGGTGCCCCTGCGCAAGGTCGACGACGTGGATGTAGTCGCGCACGCCGGTGCCGTCGGGCGTCGGCCAGTCGCCGCCGAAGACGCTGAGCCGCTCGCGGCGGCCGACGGCGACCTGCGCGACGAAGGGCATCAGGTTGTTGGGGATGCCTGCGGGATCCTCGCCGATGAGGCCGCTCGGATGCGCGCCGACCGGGTTGAAGTAGCGCAGGTTGCCGACCGCCCAGCGCGGATCGGCGACGGCGAGGTCCTGCAGGATGTACTCGATGAACCACTTCGTGCGGCCGTACGGGTTCGTCGCGCCGGTCTTCGCGTCCTCGCGGATCGGGACCGTCTCCGGGTCGCCGTAGACCGTCGCCGACGAGCTGAACACCAGCCGCCGCACGCCGGCGGCATCGAGCGCACGCAGCAGGGTGACGGTGCCGGCCACGTTGTTGTCGTAGTAGTCGAGCGGCTTCGCGACCGACTCCCCGACCGCCTTCAGGCCGGCGAAATGGATGACCGCATCGAACGGCTTCGCGGCGAGCAGGTTCGCGAGCAGCGGGCCGTCGCGAAGGTCGCCGACCACGAGCTCGGCGCGCCGGCCGGCGATCTGCGCGACCCGCTCGAGCGCCTCGGGGCTGGCGTTCGACAGGTTGTCGAGCACGACGACGTCGTGCCCCGTCTGGAGGAGCTCGACGACGGTGTGCGAGCCGATGTAGCCGGCGCCGCCGGTCACCAGGATCCTGCCGGACATGGGGGCCCTCTCGGAGTGGAGTCGTGACCATGTTCCCATGGACGCGAGTCGCGGCGCGTACAATTTGTCGCGTCGTCCCGCACGTCATCGGACCCGCCATGGTCATCCCGGTCACCCTGTCCGGCGGCTCGGGGAGCCGGCCGTGGCCGGTATGCCTGCCGCTCGCCGACGACGGACAGCGCGTGGGCATCGTCACGAACAGGGAGTCCCCGTTCCGGACGCGCGAGGAGATCGACACCCTGCCGGCCGCGCGCGGCACGCGCTGCACGCCGCCCCCCCGATCCCCGACCCGTCCCCGTTCCGGGCCGTCGCGCGGGAGACCGCCGCGATCGCCGCGACGAGCGTCGCCGCGATCCGCGACCTGCCGATCGACCAGGCCGCATGGGCCCGCGCCGACACCGGACTGTCATCCGCGGGTCATCTCGCCGTCATAGTCTGCGCGCCACCCTCCCCGAGGCGACGACGCCGTGACCGCCAAGATCCTGATCGTCGAGGACGAGCCCGCGATCCGCGAACTCCTCGCGCTGAACCTGCGACACGCCGGCTACGAGCCGGTGCACGCGGCCGACGCCGCCGCCGCCCGCCGCGCGATCGACGCGGCGGTGCCCGACCTGGTGCTGCTCGACTGGATGCTGCCCGACCAGCCGGGCATCGAGATCGCGAAGCGGCTGCGCGCCGATCCGCGCACCCGCGACCTGCCGGTGATCATGCTGACCGCACGCTCGGCGGAATCCGACAAGCTCGGCGGCTTCGACGCGGGCGCAGACGACTACGTCACCAAGCCCTTCTCGCCGCGCGAGCTGCTCGCTCGGGTCAAGGCGCTGCTGCGCCGGCGGCCGGTCGCCGAGGGCGACGGCGACGCGCCGCCGATCGAGGTGGCCGGACTGCGCCTCGAGCCGGCCACCTTCCGCGTGATCGCCGAAGGCCAGGTGCTGAAGATGGGTCCGACCGAGTTCCGCCTGCTCGGCTACCTGATGCGCAACGTCGACCGCGTGCTGTCGCGCTCGAAGCTGCTCGACGGCGTCTGGGGCGACCAGGTGTTCATCGAGGAGCGGACCGTCGACGTGCACATCCGCCGGCTGCGGCTCGCGCTGCAGCCGACCGGGCACGACCGGCTGATCGAGACCGTCCGTGGCGGCGGCTACCGCTTCCTGCCACAATGACCGTCCCCCGCCGCCGGCTCCGCCCCCCGTCTTGATCGTCGTCCGCACCCTGCTGTACGTCGGCGCGCTCGCGCTCGGCGCCCTCGTGCTCTACGGGCTGCACGCGCCGCTGTCCGCGCTCTGGCTGCTGGTGGCCGGCCTCGCGCTGCTCGCGGGCTATCACGTCGTCTACCTCGCCCGCCTGCATCACTGGGCCGGGCTGCCGCGCCAGCGCGAACTGCCGCTGGGCGTGGGGAGCTGGGGCCATGCGCTCGACCGGATCGGCCGGCACATGCGGCAGGACTCGCACGAGCGCGCCGAGACGGCGGCCGAGCTCGAGCGGCTGCATGCCGCGGTGAACCTGCTGCCCGACGGGCTGGTGGTGCTCGACCGCTACGACCACGTCCAATGGAGCAACCGCGCCGCACAGGACCTGCACGGCATCTTCGGCACTCGCCGGCCGGTCGATCACTTCGTCCGGCAGCCGGAGTTCCTCGCCTACCTGAAGGACGGCGACTTCTCGAGGCCGGTGACGATGGCGCTGCCGAGCGGGCCGGGCCGACGCTTCTCGCTGAAGATCGTCCCGACCGACGACGCCTACCGGCTGCTGATCACCCGCGACGTCACCGAGTCGAGCCAGCTCGAGCAGATGCGCCGCGACTTCGTCGCGAACGTCTCGCACGAGATCCGCACGCCGCTCACCGTGGTTGCCGGCTTCGTCGAGACGCTGCTCGACGTCGACCTGCCGGCCGACGAGCGCCGCCGCTGCCTGGAGATGGTCCAGCGCCAGACCGGGACGATGCAGCGGCTGGTCGACGACCTGCTGACCCTCGCCACGCTCGAGAGCGCGAGCCTGCCGCCCGAGCACGAAGCGGTACCGGTCGAGCCGCTGCTGCAGACGGTGGTGGCCGATGCGCGCGCGCTGTCGGCGGGCCGGCATGCGATCTCGCTGCAGATCGAGTCCGACGGCGGGCTGCGCGGCGCGCCCAAGGAGATCGACAGCGCGGTCCGGAACCTGCTGACCAATGCCGTCCGCTACACACCCGATGGCGGCACGATCACGGTCGGTTGGAAGACGATCGATGGTGAAGGCGTGCTCTGGGTGCGCGACTCGGGCATCGGGATCGCGCCGGAGCACCTGCCCAGGCTGACCGAGCGGTTCTATCGGGTCGACCGAGGCCGTTCCCGCGAGACCGGCGGCACGGGCCTGGGTCTGGCGATCGTCAAGCACGTGGCGCAGCGTCACCACGCCCGCCTGGAGATCGACAGCCGGGTGGGCGCGGGCAGCACGTTCACGCTGCGCTTCCCGCCGGCGCGCGTGGCGAGCGCCGCCGCGCTCAAGGCGGCGGCCGAGCGGCGGGCGGCCGCCTCGACGGACGACGGCGAACCGGCCGCGGCCGGCCAGGACAGCGCCGGCGACGTCCGCGCGGCCTGAGGGCCGGGCCGCGACCCGCGTCGTTCAGGCCGGCAGGTTGCCGTGGCGCATGTCGACGCCTTGCACGACGTTGACGACGTATTCGGCGACGCATTCCGCGTGATCGGCGACGCGCTCGATCGACTGCACGACCAGGATCAGGTCGAGCGCCTGCGCGACGTGTTGCGGCGCGGCCGTCATCCGCGCGACGAGCGCGTCGACCAGTTCGTCGCGCAGGTCGTCGACCACGTCGTCGCAGGCGCCGAGCTCCACCGCCACCCGCGCGTCGTGCCGCAGGAACGCGTCGATCGCCCGGTTCAGCATGTCCGCCGCCCGCTCGGCCATCCCGGCCACGCGGACATGGACATCGGACAGCACCGCAGGATCGATCGCGCGGCCTTTGAGCGCGATCTTCTTGGCTTCGTCGCCGATCCGCTCCAGATCATTGATCGTGTGGATCACGCCGATCACTTCGCGCAGGTCGACCGCGATCGGCTGGCGAAGCGCGATGATCCGGTTGCAGAGCTCGTCGACCTGGACGTGCAGCCCGTTCAGCACGCGCTCGTCGGCCAGCACCTGGGCGATCAGTCCGGCATCGGCGCGGACCAGTGCGTCGACCGCGCGCCGGAACTGGCGCTCGGCGAGCTCGCCCATCTCGAGGACGGCGCGGCGCATGCCGGCGATGTCGACGTCGAACGCTCGGACGGTGTGTTCCTGCAGGGTCATGGCGGGGTCGGTGACGCGTGGAAAGGGTCGCCGGCCATCTTCGCGCCGGTCGACGGCATGCGGTGCACGCCGGATGCGAAGCCTAGCCCGACGGTCGATCCGGCGGCGCGAAGGGCCTGTGCGGCGGTGTCAAGCGGCCGCGGGTGTCGGCTGGATGCGACGCTCTTCGTCGGAAGCGCGGCGGAGCGCGGACCGCCACGTCCGTTGGCGCCGCCAGGCGGCCCGGCGTCGCTCGGACCGGCTCAGCGCCGGCTGAACGAGCCCGGCGCCGCAGGTGCGGAGCCGGTGCCGGGCGCGATCCACGCCGGTGGCCCGGTCGCGGGCTCGGCCGCGGGCCCGGCGATCTGCCCCGCCGACACGCCCGCCGGCCGGAGCGCGGGCGGCGCCGCGGGCCGCCCGGCGGCGACGAGCGCGAGCGTCGGGACTGTCCGCGCATCGGTCAGCCGCAAGGAGGCGCCGGCCGGCACCTCGACCGAGCCCGCCTCGTTCGCGACCGACACCCGCCCGGCGATCACCGCGACCGAGAAGCCCCCGTCCCCGGTGCGCGTGCACCCGCCCTTCGGGCACGGTGTCTCGGTGACGGTGAACTCGGTGCCGCGGATGCCGACCGTGGCGGTCGGCGTCCGCAGCCGCCAGTCGTCGCGGTCGCGCTTGCCGATGCGACCCGAGACCGCGCGGACCGAGCCCTGCAGCAGCTCGAAGAAGCCACGCTGGCTCGCCGCGTCGTACGCATAGGCCTCGACGCGGAAGTCGCTGCCCGGCTGGACCGACATCAGCGCGCCGTCGGTGAAGCGCAGCTGGACCGTGCCATCGGCGCCGGTGCGGATCCGGTCGCCGGTCCGGATCGCCGCGTCGCGCCGTACCGGCGACTGGAACGAGCTGCCGCGCACCAGCATCGTCTGGCCTTCGGACGCGATCACCTCGGCCGCGTCGGCCGTGCGGGGGCCGGCGCCGGGCTCGGGCGCCGGCTGGGCGTGAAGGCACGGCGCGATCGCGACGACCGTCGCTGCCAGGAGTCGGAGCGTGACGCGGATCACGTGCGCGGGGACGAGGTGCGGACCATCGTCCTCGGGTGATCGGCCGCCTCCGCGCCGACTGTAGGGCGCGCCGTCGGCGCCCCGGACGGGCGGCGCCGACGCCCGGACGGTCGGTCAGCTGCCGGCGTTCGGGAAGAACAGCGGCTCGCCGCCGATCCGGTAGTCGGCGATGGTCCGCTGGCCCTCGGTCGACAGCAGCCAGTCGACGAAGCGCTGGCCGGCCTCGCGCTTGACGTGCGGGTGCCGCTCGGGATTCACCAGCATCACCCCGTACTGGTTGTAGAGCCGGCGGTCGCCCTCGACCAGCACCTGCAGTTCGCCGCGGTTGCGGAACGACAGCCAGGTGCCGCGGTCGGCCAGCAGGTAGGCGTTCAGGCCCGACGCGGTGTTGAGTGCCGGCCCCATGCCCGAGCCGGTCTCCCGGTACCACGGGCCCCGGACGCGCTCGAGCTCGACGCCGGCGTCCTTCCAGTAGCGCAGCTCGGCCGCGTGCGTGCCGCTGCGGTCGCCGCGCGAGACATACGGCGCCTGCGCCTTCGCGATCCGCCGGAAGGCCTCGAGGGTGTCCTTCAGCCCGCCGATCCGCGCGGGGTCGCCCTTCGGCCCGACGATGACGAAGTCGTTGTACATCACGTCCGAGCGCTTCGTCGCGAAGCCCTCGGCGACGAACTTCTGCTCGGCCGCGAGGTCGTGGACCAGCACCACGTCGGCGTCGCCGCGGCGCCCGGCGTCGAGCGCCTGGCCGGTACCGAGCGCGACCACTCGGACCTCGATGCCGGTCTGCTTGGTGAAGGCCGGCAGCAGGTGCCTGAACAGGCCCGACTGCTCGGTCGAGGTCGTCGACGCGACGACGATGAAGGTCGGCTGCGCACGGGCGCCGGTGGCGGCGACCAGGCCGCCGAGCAGGCACGCGGCGATCGCGGCGCGCCGGAGGGTCGAACGGATCGGAGTCATCGCGGTCGCGTAGGTGCGGGAGACGGAAAGCCGAATCATAGGCACATCGGCCGGAGCTCGTCAGGGCATGGCCGGACGGGGGGCGCGCGCTCCGGGGCGGCAGCGGCGGCAGCGGCGGTGGCGGCAACGGCAAGGCGCGCCGACGCGCGTGCGAGAATCTCGCGCCCCGCGCCCGTCGCGCGCCCCGCCCCGGCCCCCCCCGCCATGCCCATCGCGCTCCACGCCTGGAACACCCCGAACGGCCGCAAGATCAGCGTCGCGCTCGAGGAGATGGGCCTCGCCTACACGGTCCGTCCGGTCGACATCACGCAGGGGGCGCAGCACGATCCGGCCTTCCTCGCGATCAGTCCGAACAACCGCATCCCCGCGATCGTCGACCCCGAAGGCCCCGGCGGCGCGCCGATCAGCGTCTTCGAGTCCGGCGCGATCCTGCTCTACCTCGGCGAGAAGACCGGCCGCTTCCTGCCGGCCGACCCGCGCGCCCGCGTGGCCGTCCACGAGTGGCTGATGTGGCAGATGGGCGGCTTCGGCCCGATGCCCGGGCAGGTCCACCACTTCCTCGGCGTGAAGGACGAGACCGACCGACGCTACGGCCTCGAGCGCTACCAGGCCGAGACGCGCCGTCTCTACGGCGTGGCCGACCGCCGGCTCGCGCGGGTCGAGTGGTTCGCCGGGGACGCGCCCAGCATCGCCGACTTCGCCATCGTGGGCTGGGCCTGGCGCCACGAGCGCCATCGCGTCGACCTCGCCGATTTCCCGCACGTGCGGCGCTGGTACGACGCGATGATGGCGCGGCCCGCTACGAAGCGGGGCTTCGAGGTGGCGCTGAGCTGAAGCGCGCGTCGACCGGCACCTGGTAGCCATTGGCGAGCCGGTTCGTCTGGTTCGCGAGCGCGATCACCGCCATCGCCTCGCCGAGCATCGCCTCGGTCATCCCCTTCGCCCGCGCGGCCGCGGTATGCGAATGGATGCAGTAGTCGCAGCCGTTGGTGACGCTGACCGCGATGTAGATCAGCTCCTTCGTCAGCGGGTCGAGCGCGCCGCCCGGGGCCATCACCGCCTTCACCTCGGACCAGACCCGCGCGAGCGTCGGCGGATGGTGCGCGAGCGCCTTCCACATGTTGTTGACCCAGTCCGTGCCGCGGGTCGCCATGATGTCGTCGTAGACCGCGCGCACCTCGGACGGTGCGTCCTCGTACTCCACCAGCTGCGTGATCGCCATGCCTGCCTCGTCGTGTCCGACGCCGCGACGCGGCGCCCTCGCCCGATGATGCGCGATGCGTGCGGCGCGCGCGAGCGGCACGCGGCGCGGCTCGGCCGGCCGAGGTCCGCTAGACTCGCCGACGTCCCGGCCGCCGTCGCGCACCGCGTCCGGCACCGAGCCGTCCCGCCGGCCTCACGATCCGACCCGTCGCCGCCATGCCCGAGACATTCGACCTGCTGATCCGCAACGCCGACGTCATCGACGGCAGCGGCGCCCCGCGCTTCCGCGCCGACGTCGGCGTGCGCGGCGATCGCATCGCCGCGGTATGGCGCCACGACGGCCCGCGGCGTGCGGCCCTCGGCACGCGCGAGGTCGACGCGGCCGGCCGCGTGCTCGCACCCGGCTTCGTCGACGTGCACACCCACGACGACACCGCGCTGATCGCGCGGCCCGAGATGGCGATGAAGGCCAGCCAGGGCGTGACCACGGTCGTCTGCGGCAACTGCGGCGCGAGCGCCTCGCCGGTGCTGCGGCCCGACGCGGGGGCCGAGCTGCTGTCGCTGATCGTCCGCGATCCGGCGCATGCCGCGCCCGACTTCGCGGGCTTCGCCGCGAAGGTCGAGGCCGCGCGGCCCGCGCTCAACGGCGCCTTCCTCGTCGGCCACACCACGCTGCGGCTGTCGGTGATGGGCGAGGACCTGCGCCGCCCCGCGCGCGACGACGAGATCGAGCGGATGCGCGCGCTGCTCGACGCGGCGCTCGAGCAGGGCGCGATCGGCCTGTCCAGCGGGCTCTACTACCCGCCCGCCCAGGCCGCGACGCTCGACGAGGTGGCGCGCGTGGCCGAGCCGCTCGGCCGCTGGGGCGGGCTCTACACCGCGCACATGCGCGACGAGTCCGACGCGATCCTCGCGGCGATGGACGAGACCTTCGAGATCGGTCGACGCGCGGGCGCGCGGGTGGTCGTCTCGCACCACAAGTGCGCCGGCCGCGCGAACTTCGGCCGCATGCGCGAGACGCTGCCCAGGATGGACGCCGCGCGCGCCGAGCGGCCGGTGGGCTTCGACGTCTATCCGTACGCCGCGAGTTCGACGATCCTGCTGCCGGAGATGATCGACCGCGCCGAGCGCGTGCTGGTCACCTGGTCCGACGCGGTCGACGACGTCGCCGGTCGCGACCTCGCCGAGCTGGCCGCCGAATGGGGCACCACGCCGCACGAGGCGGCACGACGGCTCGCACCCGCCGGCGCGATCTACTTCACGATGGACGAGGCCGACGTGCGCGCCGCGCTGTCGCACCCGGCGGCGATGGTGGGCTCCGACGGCCTGCCCTTCGACGCGCATCCGCACCCGCGCCTCTGGGGCACGTTCCCGCGCGTGCTCGGGCACTACTGCCGCGAGCTGAAGCTCTTCCCTCTGGAGGATGCGGTCCACCGGATGACCGGGCTGTCGGCGACGACCTTCGGCCTCGCCGGGCGCGGCTTCGTCCGCGAGGGGCTGTACGCGGACCTGTGCCTCTTCGACCCCGAGACGGTCGTCGACCGGGCGGACTTCGCGCGGCCCGCGGTCCCGTCGGCGGGCATCGAGCTGGTGCTCGTCAATGGCGAGCCGGTCTGGGCCGACGGCGCGCCCACCGGCGCGCGGCCGGGCCGCGTGCTGCGCCGGCAGACCCTGCGCGACGAGGCCGCGCGGGACGGCTGACCGCGCCGCCCCGAAGCGCAGACGCACCGCGATCCGGCTTGCGCGGCTGCCCGTCAGGCCGTACGGTGCGCCGATGAACGAAGGCGTCCTGCGCACCCACCGCTTCGACGCGCTGCCTCCCGGGCCACGGCTGATCGTGCTCGGCGGCGTGCACGGCAACGAGACCTGCGGCAGCATCGCGCTCGCCGCGATCGCCGCCGCGATCGACTCGGGCGAGCTGCCGCTGGAACGCGGCACGCTCACCCTGGTGCCGGTGGCGAACCGTTCGCGATGATCGGCCCCGAGGACAACGACGGCCCGCTCGAGCCCTTCGCGCAGGCCGCCCGCGAGCAGGCGTTCGCCGCCTGCCTCGGCGCGCCCCGGCTGGTCGAGGGCTGGCTCGACACCTATGCGCGCGGCGTCGCGCGCCGGCGCGCGCGCGGCGCACCCGGCGCGGACCCGGAATACGGCGTGGGCACCACCGAGTACCTGCGCTCGCGGGGCGGCATCGCGGTCACGCTCGAGTGCGGCCAGCATGCCGACCCCGACGCGCCGAGGGTCGCCCGCGACGCGACGCTGCGCGCGCTCGCCCACCTGCGGATGATCGACGCGCGCCACGCGCCGCCGCCGGCGCCGCCCCCGCGCGAGCTGCTGCGGCTCGTCGAGGTCTTCGACCGCGACGACGCGGGCGACCGGCTCGCACGACCCTGGACGAGCTTCGAGCCGGTGCGGGCGGGCGAGCCGATCGGCCTGCGGGCCGACGACACGCCGGTCGCCGCACCCGCCGACGGCCGGGTGGTGTTCCCCAACCCGGACGCGCGCCCCGGCGCCGAGTGGTTCTACTTCGCGGTCGCGAGCCCGCGGGCCGTATGATCCGGCCTCCCTCACCCGCCCCGGACGCCGACCGATGAAGCTGCGGATGGCCGAGAACTCCCTGTTCGCGATCCTGCTGCGCCGCCCCTGGTGGGTCAGCGCGCTGACCGCGCTCGTGCTGCTCGCGTTCTGCCGGTTCGCGATGCCGCCCGCCTGGTTCCCGTTCGCGGCCCCGATCGCGCTGCCGTTCCTGATCATCGCCGGCATCACCGGCTGGCGGCGACTGCAGGCGCCCAGCGCGGCCCGGGTGGCGGCGATCGACGCGCAGGCGCGCGCGGCCGGCTGGCCGGAGTTCCGCGCGATGCTCGCCGAAGCCTGGACCCGCGAGGGCTGGACCGTGTCCGATGCCGACGGCGGCGGCGCCGACCTCGCGCTCGTGCAGGGCTGGCAGCGCAAGGTGGTGTCGGCACGACGCTGGAAGGTCGCGCGCACCGGCGTCGAGCCGCTTCGGGAGCTGGCCGCCGCACGCGAGCGGCACGAGGCGCACGAGGGCCTGTACGTGGCGATCGGCGAGGTCAGCGAGCAGGCGACGGCCTTCGCCCGCTCGAACCGGATCCGGATCCTCCGTGCCGAGGACCTCGCACGGCTGCTGCCGCCCCCGTCGCGTGCCGCGGCCGCGGTACCGGCCGGCGGCCGGGGACGCTCGGCCTGAACGTCGCGCCCGGCGTCACGCGCTGTCGCGCAGCACCACCTCGAAGCCGAGGTCGAGGCTGCGCGGCGCGCGCTCGGGGGGCGCCTCGCCCCCGGCCGCGAGCCGCTCGGCCACCCAGCGCGCCGCGGTCGCGCCGATCCGCGCCCCGGGGATCCGCACCGTGGTGAGCGGCGGCAGCGCGGCGCGGGCGATCTCGAAGTCGCCGAATCCGGCGATCGCGAGCCGGTCGGGCACCGCGATACCGAGCCGCCGGCAGGCCTGGACCGCGCCGAAGGCCGCGACGTCGTTGACGAAGAACGCCGCCTCGGGCGGCCGCGGCCGTGCCAGCAGCGCCGCGGCCGCGCGCTCGCCGGAGGCGATCGTCACCCCGAGCTCGTCGAGCAGCTCGACCTCGGGCTCGAAGCCCAGCTCCACGATCGCGCGACGGTAGCCCTCGGCGCGCTGCGCGGCCCGCGGCTCGAGCCCCGGCGGCGTGCCGACGAAGGCGATCCGCCGGTGGCCGCGCGCGGCCAGCGCGTGGGTCATCGCGCGCGCGGCCTCGACGTTCGAGAAGCCCACCGCACGGTCGATCGGATCCGTCGCCAGGTCCCAGGTCTCGACGACGGGCAGCCCGCGTCCGCGCAGCAGCGCGCGCACCGAAGGATCGTGGTGCGTGCCGGTCAGCACCACCGCCTCGGGCTGCTGGCCGAGCAGCGTCCGCAGGATCGCGGCCTCTGCCTGGGGCGAGTAGCCCGAGGACGCGACCAGCAGCTGCAGGCCGTGCGGCGCCAGCCCTGCGGCGAGGGCGTCGACCGTTTCGGCGAAGATGGCGCTGCGCAGCGTGGGGACGATCGCGGCGACGATCCGCGAGCGGCGCGACTTCAGCGTGCCGGCCGCGAGGTTCGGCACGTAGCCGGTCGCCTCGATCGCCGCCTGCACCCGCGCCCGCACCTCGGGCGACACGCGCTCGGGCGTGTTCAGCGCCCGCGAGACGGTGATCGTGCCGACGCCGGCCCGTGCGGCCACGTCGGCCATCCGGGGCCGCGTGGTGGGCGGGCGCCGGCTCATCGACGACCGCGCGCCGCGGCCGCGCCCCGCCGACCCGGCCCCGTCCTCCGCATCGCGTGCGCGGGGCTCAGCCCGGCAGCTCGACCATCAGCGTGCCGCCGTCGACGCGACACGGATAGGTGCGCAGCGGCTCGCAGGCGGGCGGACCGTCGACCCGGCCGGTCGGGATGTGGAAGCGGCCGTTGTGCATCGGGCACTCGATCACGTCGTCGAGCACGAAGCCCTCGGCGAGCCGCGCGACGGCGTGCGTGCAGATGCCGTCGGTGACGTGGTGGCGCCCCGCGATCCGGTAGGCGCAGAAGACGTGACCGTCGCGGACGACCTCGACGACGTCATCGTCGGGCACGTCGGCCGTCGGACAGAGCGGCACCCACATCGCGCGCGCCCTCCTCAGCCGCCTGCGCCTGCCCGCGGCGCGGCCGCCGCCGGCAGCGGATGGTAGGCGGTGGCGGTCGGGTCGGTACGCTGCGCCAGGATCGTGCGGACGATCTCGACGTGTGCGGCGAGCAGGCTCGGGCTCGGCTCGGGCAGCTGGTCCCGGATCGCCGCGTTCAGCGCCGGCAGCGCGTGGAACGGCACCGACGGGTACACGTGGTGCTCGATGTGGTAGTTCATGTTCCAGTAGAGCACGCGACCGAGCCAGCCGTTGGTCATCGAGCGCGTGCAGATCCGGTGGTCGTGGACGTCCTGCGCCATCGCCATGTGCTGCGTGGTGATGAACGAGTAGACCCCGAACGCGCCCGCGAAGCGCGGGATGAAGAAGTAGAGCAGCGGCACCCAGGTCTGGCCGATCGCGGCCCAGGCCAGCAGGCCGACGTAGCCGGCCATCAGGATCCGCGCCTCGCGGACCACCGCCGCCTCCTGGTTCGCCGGCAGGTAGACGCGCTCGCGGTCGACGATGCGGCCGCGCGCGTGACGGACCATCAGCTTCGCCCGCGGCCAGAATTCGAGCAGCCCGACCACGTCGCCGAACCAGGTCCGCAGCCGGACCGGATTCGAGTAGCCCATCTGCGCGTCGACCGTCCAGTGCCAGGTATGGGTGTGGTGATGCGAGTGGGCGAAGCGACGGTGCGTCGGCGACTCGCCCCAGATGAACGAGCTCATCCAGAGCACCGCCTCGTTCAGCCAACGGGTACGGAACGCGGTGCCGTGCGCACACTCGTGCGACGGCGCGTAGGCGAAGCCCAGCACGAAGCCGTAGGCGACGACCGCCGGCACCACCCAGAGCGTGCCGCGCGACAGGTGGATCGCGACGCCGCCGGCGACCAGCAGCACGGCCCAGACCGCGAGGAACTGCAGGCCCGGCGCGTCCGAGCGCTTCATCAGGCCCTTGAGCGTGGCGCGGTCGATCCGCGGTTCCCACCAGGCATCGCGGACCGTCTGAACGGGGGCGGTGGCCGACATCTCGTCTCCTCGGCGGCGGTACCGCCCTGCCGGGGGATCCGGGGGCGGTGACCGATGGTATCGATACCATCGGAACGGGTCAAACACCGGAAGCGAAGCGGCGAGTCCCGTCCTGCGCCGGGACGGCCATCCCGGTCGAGGCCGGGGCCGCGAGGCCCGGCCCCGCTGCCGGGCGACGGGTCGGGCGACCGGCTCAGACGCCGGTCAGGAACGGCGGCGTGCGCAGGCCCTCGCGGACGCGGCGGTCCATCTCGGCCTCGGCCGCGCGGATCGCAGGCAGCCGTTGGATCACCTCGGCGAGCCGCTCGCGCGGCACGACGACCACCCCTTCCTCGTCGGCGACGATCACGTCGCCGCTCGCCACCCGCACGCCGCCCACCACCACCGGCGCGCCGACCGTGCCGGGGCCGCTGCGCGCCGGCGAGTTCGGCGTCACGCCGACGGCGAAGGCCGGCAGGCCCACCGCCCGCAGGCCGGGCAGGTCGCGGACGCAGCCGTCGGTGACGAAGCCCACCGCCCCGCCGTTGCGCGCCATGCCGACGACCAGGTCGCCGGTCACCGCGCAGCCGGTATGGCCGCCGGTGGCGGCGACCAGCACGTCGCCCGGCTGCACCGACTCCAGCGTCGCGCACAGCGCGAGGTTGTCGGCCGGGCCGCAGTCGCAGGTGAGCGCGGTGCCGATGAAACGCGACTGGCCGGCGATCGCCGGCTTGATCCGGAAGTCCATCGCGCCTGCGCCGCCGAGCGCGTCGACGACGGCGCCGGTCGGCACGTCGCGCAGCGCGTCGACGCTCGCGGCGTCCGGGCGCGTCCAGTCGTGCCGCCGGATCCGCGGGGCTTCGTCTAGCATGGTCGTCTCCTCGTGGTCGGGCGATGCTACACGGCGGCCCGCCGGCGCGGCCGAGCCGGACACACTCGCCGGAACGCGGGGGTGCGCGCCGTCCAAGGCCGCGATGGCCCCGCGCTGGGCTCGGGCGTCGACCTGCGGTACCCTGCGTGCCGCATCGCCGCCGCACCGACGGGCGGCGGGCTCGGTTTCCCCACGCCGCCATCCATCCATGATGCGATTCCCGACGCGCCGCTCGCGGCCCAGGCTTCCGTGATCCGGACCGCGGGCAGACGGGTGGCCTCCCGTGCGCTGCGAGTCGCGCCGCGCCTGCCGCGCGCGCCGTCGCTGCGACCGACCCCGACGCACGCGCTGGCGGGCGGCTGGGCATTCTTCCGGGCCTGGCTGCGCGACCCCAACCGGATCGCCGCGGTCGCACCGTCGAGCGCCGCGCTCGCGGCCGCGATGACCGAATCGATCGCACCCTGCTGCGCGCCGGTGATCGAGCTGGGTCCGGGCACGGGCGTGTTCACCGAGGCCCTGATCGGTCGAGGCGTGCCCGAGCACCGTCTGGCGCTGGTCGAGCTGGGCGACGACTTCTGCGCGGCGCTGCGGCTGCGCTACCCGCGGGCCGAGCTGGTCCGTCACGACGCGTCGCGGCTCGGCACGCTGCGCTTCTTCGACGGCGAACTCGCCGGCGCCGTGGTGAGCGGGCTGCCGCTGCTGTCGATGACCCCGGCCAGGGTACGTCGGGTGCTGCAGGACGCGTTCGCGCGGCTGCGGCCGGACGGCGCGTTCTACCAGTTCACCTACGGGTTCCGCTGCCCGGTGCCGCAGCGGCTGCTCGAGCGGCTCGGCCTGAAGGCCACGCGCACGGCGATCACCCTGCGCAACCTGCCGCCCGCGGCGGTCTACCGCATCGAGCGCCGCTGACCTCGGCCCGGCCGCGGCGCGACGCGCGCTGGTGCCTCGGGCGGGATTCGAACCCGCATACCTTGCGGCGGCTGATTTTGAGTCAGCTGTGTATACCGTTCCACCACCGAGGCAGGCCGCACAGTCTACTCGACGTCCGGCGCCCCGGCGGCCCGCGCGCGACGGCCCGGTCGCTTGAGCGCGGTCAACGACGGCGGGGGGTCGCCGCGCGACGATGGCCGCGTCCATCGACCGCGAGACCTACCCGATGAGCCGACGCATCCTGATCCTCCAGGGCCACCCCGACGCGACGCGCCCGCACCTGCTGCACGCGCTCGCCGATGCCTACGCCGAGGGCGCGACCGAGGCCGGCCATGTGCTGCGCCGCATCGACCTCGGCACGCTCGAGGTGCCGCTGCTGCGAAGCGCCGAGGACTGGCACCACGGCACCGTGCCGCCCTCGCTCGCCGACGCACAGGCCGCCATCGAATGGTGCGAGCACCTGCTGATGCTCTTCCCGTTGTGGATGGGCGACATGCCTGCGGTGGTCAAGGCCTTCGTCGAGCAGGTCGCGCGGCCGGGTTTCGCGTTCGAGGGCGCCACGCCGACCAACCCGTTCGGCCGCAAGCGGCTCGGCGGCCGCTCGGCGCGGGTCGTCGTGACGATGGGCATGCCCGCGCTCGTCTACCGCTGGGTCTACCGGGCTCACTCGGTGAAGTCGCTCGAGCGCAACGTGCTGGGCTTCGTCGGCTTCGCGCCGGTGCGCGAGACGCTGATCGGCGGCGTGGGCGAGGCCGATGCCGCGAAGGTGGCCGGCTGGCGCGCCGAGCTGCGCCGCCTCGGTCGCAGCGGGCGCTGACCCGGGCGCCCGCGACCACGGGCCGCGAGCGACGCGGGCCCGCGCCCTGGATGACACGATCGGTCGGCTGGGCCGTCGATGGACCCCGGGATCGCCTCGACGCAGAATCGGTGCCGTCCCGCATCCGCTGCGCGGACCAGCCGCCAGGAGACGACCCATGCACCCCGACGACCCGGCCACCGTCGCCCCGATGGGCGGCGCCCTGCCCGCCGCGAGCCGCGGCCCCATCCGCGCCTACGACTGGATCGCGAACCACCGCGCGCACCGCCCCGCGAAGGAGGCCGTCCGCGAGCTCGCCTCCGGCCGCCGCTTCACCTACGCCGATCTCGACCGCCGCGCCGACGCACTCGCGGGGTGGCTGCGCTCGGCGGGCGTCGGCCGCGGCGACCGGGTCGCGCTGCTCGCCCACAACGGCATCGAGTACTTCGACCTGCAGTTCGCCTGCGTGCGCACCGGCGCGATCGCGGTGCTGCTGAACTGGCGGCTGACGGCGACCGAACTCGAGTACATCCTGAACGACAGCGCCCCGAAAGTGCTGATCCACGACGCCGAGTTCGGCGACGTCGCGCGCACGCTGCACGCGCGTTGCGCGATCCCGACCGCGCTGTGCATCGATCCGCGCCCCGACGCGTCCGGCAATCCCTACGAGGCCGCGCTCGCGGCGTGCGCGGGCCGTCCCCTCGCGCGCGAGGTCATGACCCACGACGACGTCGTGACGATCATGTACACCTCGGGCACGACCGGCCATCCGAAGGGCGCGATGATCACGCACGGGATGAACTTCTGGAACTGCGTGAACCTCGGGATCCCGGCGGGGGTCGGCCTCGATACCGTCCACCTGTCCGTGCTGCCGCTCTTCCACACCGGCGGCCTGAACTGCTACTCGAACCCGGTGCTGCACGCGGGCGGCACCGTCGTGATCATGCGCACCTTCGACGCCGGCCACGCGCTGCGGGTCATCGGCGATCCGGACCAGCGCGTCACGCACTTCTTCGCCGTGCCCGCGCCGTACCAGTTCATGGCGCAGCACCCCGACTTCCCGACGACCGACCTGTCGCGGCTGCGCTCGGCGGGCGTCGGCGGTGCGCCTTGCGCGCTGCCCATCCTGCAGGCCTGGTCGGCGCGCGGCGTGAACCTGATGCAGGGCTTCGGCATGACCGAGACCAGCCCCGCGTGCATCTTCCTCGACGCCGGCGATGCGATCCGCAAGCTCGGTTCCACCGGCAAGGTGCTGATGCACACCGAGGCGCGCGTCGTGAACGACGCGGGCGAGGACTGCGGCCCGGACGAGATCGGCGAGCTGTGGGTCGCCGGACCGAACATCACGCCCGGCTACTGGAACCGCCCCGACGCCACCGCCGCCAACTTCGAGGGCCGCTGGCTCAGGACCGGCGACGCCGCACGCGTCGATGCCGAGGGCTTCTTCTACATCGTCGACCGCTGGAAGGACATGTACATCTCGGGCGGCGAGAACGTCTATCCGGCCGAGGTCGAGAATGTGCTGTACCAGCTGCCGCAGATCGCCGAGGTCGCGGTGATCGGCGTGCCCGACGACCGGTGGGGCGAGGCGGGCCTGGCGGTGATGGCGCTCAAGCCCGGGCAGGCGCTGGAGAAGGAAGCGGTGCTCGCGCACTGCCGCGACCGGCTCGCGCGATTCAAGTGGCCGCGCGACGTCGCGGTGGTCGAGGCCCTGCCGCGCAACGCGACCGGGAAGGTGCTGAAGCGGGCACTGCGGCTGCGGTTCGTGGGGAAGGACGCGCCTGCGATCACATGACGCGACCCGGCCCGACGCGGGGTCCGACTCAGACGCCCGCGACCGCGGGCCGCGAATGCCGCGGGTCCACGCCGGAGACGACGTGGACCACGTACTCGCCGATGTTCTTCGAGTGATCGCCGATCCGCTCGATCGACTGCACGACGAAGGCCAGCGCGAGCGCCTCCTGCACGACGTCGACCTGCTCGCCCATCCGCTTGACCAGCTGCGCGATCAGCGCGTCGCGCAGCGCGTCGACCTCGCCGTCGCGCGCATGCAGCGCCCCCGAGGCGGCCGCGTCGTGCCGCACGAACGCGTCGATCGCCGAACGCAGCATCTCGACGGTCAGGTCGGCCATCCGCTGGATCGGCTCGAAGGGGATGGGCAGCGGCGCGTCGACGAACTGCCGTGCCTTCAGCGCGATCTTCTTCGCCTCGTCGCCGACCCGCTCGAGGTCGTTGATGGTGTGGATCACCGCGATGATCTCGCGCAGGTCCACCGCGATCGGCTGGCGCCGCGCGATCGTCTGGTTGCAGCGCAGGTCGGTCTCGAGGTGGAGCTGGTTGACGGTCTTCTCGTCGTCGAGCACCTGCATGACGAGCCGGAGGTCGCCGGTGCGTACCGCGTCGACCGCGCGGATCAGCTGGCGCTCGACGAGGCCGCCCATCATCGAGACGGCGCTGCGCATCGCGTCGATGTCGGTGTCGAACTGCTTGAACGTGTGGTCGGTCATCGTCGCATCCGTCCCGGTGGGGCAGTGGGGCCGGTCAGCCGAAGCGGCCGGTGATGTAGTCCTCGGTCGCCTTCTTCGTCGGCTTGATGAAGATCTGGTTGGTGTCGCCGAACTCCACCAGCTCGCCGAGGTACATGTAGGCGGTGTAGTCGGAGATCCGCGCCGCCTGCTGCATGTTGTGGGTGACGATCGCGATGGTGTAGTCGTGCTTGAGCTCGTTGACCAGCTCCTCGATCTTCGCGGTGGAGATCGGATCGAGCGCGCTGGTCGGCTCGTCGAGCAGCACCACCTCCGGCTTGACCGAGACGGTGCGCGCGATGCACAGCCGCTGCTGCTGGCCGCCCGACAGCGACAGCCCGCTCTGCTGCAGCTTGTCCTTCACCTCGTCCCACAGCGCGGCCTTGCGCAGCGACCACTCGACGCGGTCGTCCATCGCGCGCTTGTCGAGCTTCTCGTACAGCCGCACGCCGAAGGCGATGTTCTCGTAGATCGACATCGGGAACGGCGTGGGCTTCTGGAACACCATGCCGATCTTCGCGCGCAGCAGGTTCAGGTCCTGCTCCTTGGCCAGGATGTTCCGGCCGTTGAACAGGATCTCGCCTTCGGCGCGCTGGCCCGGATACAGGTCGTACATCCGGTTGAAGACACGCAGCAGCGTCGACTTGCCGCAGCCCGAGGGGCCGATGAACGCGGTCACCTTGCCGCGGGCGATGTCCATCGAGACCTTCTTCAGGCCCTGGAACTTGCCATAGTAGAAGTCGAGGTCGCGGACGCGGATCGCGACGTCGGCCGGCGCGAGCGGGCCGGGCGCGGCGCCGCGGGCGGCGACCGGGACCGGGGCGTTGACGGAGAGGTCGTTCATCTCGGGGTCCGGTGTGTGCGGCCTAGGCCTGCACCTTGTCGCGGAACAGCACGCGGGCGGCGATGTTGATGCCGAGCACGATCAGCGCGATGAGGAAGGCGCCGCCCCAGGCGAGCTGCTGCCAGTCCTCGTAGGGACTCATCGCGAAGTTGAAGATCACCACCGGCAGGTTGGCCATCGGCCGCGACATGTCGGTGCTGAAGAACTGATTGTTGAGCGCGGTGAACAGCAGCGGCGCGGTCTCGCCGATCATCCGCGCGACCGCGAGCAGCACGCCGGTCACCACGCCGCCCTTGACCGCGCGCAGCGTGATCGCCAGGCTCACCTTCCAGCGCGGCATGCCGAGCGCGAAAGCCGCCTCGCGCAGGCTGCCCGGCACCAGGTTGAGCATGTTCTCGGTGGTGCGGACCACCACCGGCACCGCGATCAGCGACAGCGCGAACGCGCCGGCCCAGCCGGAGAAGTGCCGGACCGTGGCCACGGCGATCGCGAACACGAACAGCCCGATGACGATCGACGGCGCCGACAGCATCACGTCGACGACGAACCGGGTCGCATGGGCGAAGCGCGAGGTCCGGCCGAACTCGGACAGGTAGATGCCGGCGAGGATGCCGATCGGCGTGGACACCAGCGTCGCGAAGCCGACGATCATCAGGCTGCCGACCATCGCGTTCGCGAGGCCGCCGCCCGGCGTGCCCGGCGCGGGCGTGCTCTTCGTGAAGAAGTTCCAGTCGAGCGCGGCGATCCCGTTCGACGCGAGCGTCCACAGGATCCACAGCAGCCCGATCAGGCCGATGGCCATCGACGCACTCGACAGCATCAGGCCGATCGCGTTCACGAGCTTGCGGCGCCGGTAGCGGCCGACGTCGATCGACGCGGCGGGGGACGGAGTGGCGGTCATCGTCGGAGGCTCCGCTCAGATGCCGGCCTTGCGCGTGCCGCGGGCGGTCAGCCAGCGGGCGATCGCGAGGACGATCACGGTGATCCCGAACAGCAGCAGGCCGAGCGCGAACAGCGAGGGCACGTGCAGCATCGGGTCGGCCTCGGCGAATTCGTTCGCGAGCGTCGAGGCGATCGAGTTGCCGGGCGCGAACAGGCTCGGCGCGAGGCGGTTCGCGTTGCCGATCACGAAGGTGACCGCCATCGTCTCGCCCAGGGCGCGACCGAGTCCGAGCATCACGCCGCCGATCACGCCGACCCGCGTGTACGGCAGCACCACGTGGCGCACGACCTCCCAGGTGGTGCAGCCCAGCCCGTATGCGGACTCCTTGAGCACCGGCGGCACGGTCTCGAAGACGTCGCGCATCACCGAGGCGGTGAACGGCACCACCATCAGCGCGAGGACCAGGCCCGCGGTGAAGACGCCGATGCCCAAGGGCGGACCGGAGAAGATCGGCAGCCCGGTGGCGATCAGCACCGGCTGCACCCATTCCTGGAACAGCGGCGCGAACACGAACAGACCCCAGATGCCGTAGATGATCGACGGCACGCCCGCCAGCAGCTCGATCGCGGTGCCCAGCGGCCGCCGCAGCCACAGCGGACAGGTCTCGGTGAGGAAGAGCGCGATGCCGAAGCTGATCGGCACCGCGAAGAGCAGCGCGATCGCCGACGTCACGAGCGTGCCGTAGATCGCGATCACCGCGCCGTACTCGTCGTCGGACGGGCTCCAGGTCGTGCCCACCAGGAAGCCGGGGCCGAACTTCGCGAACGCCGGCCAGGCCTGCAGGATCAGCGAGACCAGCAGCCCGGCGAGCGCCAGCAGCACCAGCGCGGCGAACAGGAACGTGGTCGCCTCGAAGATGCGGTCGGCGCGGCCGAACGCGGCGACGCGAGCCGCCAGCGCCGCCTCGGCCGACGGGCTGCGCTTCGCGTTGGCCGCCGGTGCGTCGAGGTCTTCCGCGGTGGGTTGCGCTGACATGCTCATGATCGTCCGGTGAACGCGCGTCGTGACGACGTGCGGGGCCGTCCGCCCCGCTGGAGACGACGGCCCGCGGCACTGGCCGCGGAACCGTCAGTGTCGCACCGCTCGGGCCGTCAGTTCAGGACGGCCTTGCCCGATGCGTCCTTGATGTCCTTCCAGGACGCCTCGATCTGCTTGACCAGCGTCGCCGGCAGCGGCACGTAGTCGAGGTCGGTCGCCAGCTTCTGGCCGTTGTTGAGCGCCCAGCGGAAGAACTTCAGCGCCTCGGCCGAGCGCTTCGCGTCGCCCGCGCTGCGATGCATCAGGATGAAGGTCGCCGAGGTGATCGGCCAGGCGTTCGCGCCCGCCTGGTTGTTCAGGTTCGCACCGAAGCCGGGCGCCGAGTTCCAGTCCGCCTTCTCGGCGGCAGCCGCGAAGGTCAGGTCGTCGGCCTTCACCACCTTGCCGTCGCGGTTGAGCATCGACGCGTACGACATCCTGTTCTGCTTCGCGTACGCGTACTCGACGTAGCCGATCGAGCCGGCGATCTTGGTGACGTTGGCGGCGACGCCCGCGTTGCCCCGGCCGCCGACCCCGGCCGGCCAGTTGACGGTCTTGCCCGCGCCGGGCGAGGCCTTGAAGGCCGCCGAGGTCTGGGCGAGGTAGTCGGTGAACACGTAGGTGGTGCCCGACGAGTCGGACCGGTAGACCAGCGTGATCGCGGTCGCGGGCAGCTTGGCGTTCGGGTTCAGCTTGGCGATCGCCGGATCGTTCCAGGCCTTGATCGCGCCGCGGAAGATGTCGCCGAGGACGGCGCCGTCCAGCGTCAGCTCGTTCGCGCCGATGCCGGGCAGGTTGAAGACGGCGACCACGCCGCCGATCACCGCCGGGAACTGGGCCAGGCCGTTCTTCTCGAGCTCGTCCTTCTCGAGCGGGTCGTCGGAGGCGCCGAAATCGACGGTCTTGGCGGTGATCTGCTTGATGCCGCCGCCGGAGCCGATCGCCTGGTAGTTCAGCTGGGCGCCGGTGGCGGTCTTGTAGGCCTCGGCCCACTTCGCGTAGATCGGGGCGGGGAAGGTCGCACCGGCTCCGGTGATGTCCTGGGCCAGGGAGGAGGAGACGGCGGCGATCGCGATCGCGGCGCCCGCCAGCAGTCGTGTCGTCAGCTTCATGATGTGTCCTGTCGTGTGATGGGGAGGCAACAGCGGCAGACCGCAGGCTACGGACGGCCGATGACAGGACTGTGACAGCGGACGCCTGCGTATCCGTTTCGGATGACGGCGACATGACATGACGCTACGACAGGTTATCCGGCCGTAGCGAGCGCTCACATTTTCAGTCCGGCGATGCTCGGCGTGCGACCGCCCAGGCGTCGAGCCGCTCCGGGGCCGGCGTGCCCGCGCCGAAGCGCGTCGTCCCGTCGGCCGCGAGCAGCGCGACGTACGGCGTGACGCCGCGCCAGGCCGGATCGACCGCGTGGCGCAGCACCGCCTCCTGGCCGCGGAACGCGTACAGGCGGTCGGCCTGCCCCAGGTGGGCATCGTGCCGGCTCCGGCCCAGGGCTTCACCGTCGAGGACCACCGCAACCAGCGGCGCGGCCAGGCCGCGTTCGCGCAGCGACCGGCGCAGCCCGTCGAAGACCTCGGGGCAGGTGGCGCAGGTGGTGCGGGTGAATACGACGACGGCCGGGCGCGGCAGCGTGGCCTGCAGCCGCGTCCAGGCCGCGGCGTCGAAGGGCTCGACGCGCGGCGGGGGCGCGGCGGGCGCCGGCACGGTCGGGACGGCCGTCGCGACGGCGACCGAGCAGGCGGCCAGGAGCGCGCGGCGGCGGGGCGGACGCTCGGTCGCGCGCATCGGACGGTCAGTCGAGCGGGACAACCCGGATCTCCTGGTCGGTGCGCCAGACGGCGACGAGGCGGTCGCCTCGCCGCGCGAGGCGCGGATGGTCGTTTTCGCGCGGGCTGCGGGCGAGCTCGCGCAGCGCGAAGCGCGTGCCGCCGTCGTCGGACACCCAGGCCCGCAGCCGGGTCGCGACGCCGTCGAAGCTGCGCCAGACGACCGCGACGCGGCCCCCGGCGGCGATCACGTCGGCGTGCTCGGCGCCGGGATCGGGCAGCGCCACCGCGTCGCCGGCGGGCGCGCCGTCGGCCGTCAGACGCCCGTAGCGGACCGCGCCGACGCCGTCGCGTTCGCCGAACCAGACGGCGTGGTAGCCGCCGCCGTCGGCCGCCGCGAGACCGGGTCCGTGGTGCGGGCAGGCATCGACCGCCCAGCGGTCGGCGCTCGCTCGGACGGTGGCGGGCGACGGTGCGTCGGCGCCGCCGATCCTCGCGAACGCATGGTCGCGCTCGCGGCCGTCGAACACGTGCCGCCACATCGCCGCGATGCCGCCGTCGGGCGACGGCGCGAGCGCGATCCGGCAGCACTCGCAGCTGTGGTCGGCCACCCGCAGGTCGGGCGAGAAGCTGCGGCCGCCGTCCTCCGAGACCACTCGCCAGATCGCCGCGCCCGGCCAGTCGGCCTTCGCGCGGCCGGCGACCGCGGCGGCGGCCCGCGCCGCCTCGGCGTCGCGCTTGTCCACCCACAGCACGTGCAGCCGGCCGCGCACGTCGAAGGCGATCGATTCGAAGCGGTGGGTGATCGGCTGGCGGTCGGCGTGCACGGTGAACGGTGCGCCGAAGCGCCGGCCGCCGTCCTCGGACCGCGCCATCCGGATCTCGCCGGTGTACGGCCTCGCGAGCGGGCGCGTCCACGCGAGGATCACCGTTCGGCCGTCGGGCCCGAAGGCGATCTTCGGCCGCTGCTCGCCGTCGGCCGCGACGACCTCGTCGCCGAGATCGGGCAGGGTCCGCGGGCCCCAGCTGCGGCCGTCGTCGGCGCTCGACTGCACGAAGAGTCGGCGACGCTCGTCGAGGCCGGCGACCCAGAGCCGACCGTCCGGCGAAAACACCGCCGACACCGCCAGCGCCGGGCGCGGCGCGCGGCCGCTGCGATGCCCTTCGTGCGCGTGGGCCGCGGCGGCCGCGGCCAGCGCGGCGGCCGCGACCCAGCCCGCGACGGCGCGCACCAGGCCGCGCGCGCGGCCCCGCGGGGCCGCTTTACGCAGCGCAGCGGGCACCGGCCTGCGGGAAGTGCCCTGCACGCTCACCATCTCACGTCGACCCCCAGGTAGACCGAGCGCGGCAGGCCCGGCGAATAGACCGCGGTGTTCGAGCTGACCGACGCGCTGTCGGCCCAGCGGCTGTCGGCCAGGTTCATCACGCGACCGAACAGCGCGATGCGACGCGTCAGCGGCCATTCGGCGCGCAGGTTCCACAGTCCGTGTCCATCGTAGCGGCCGAACGCCGCCGAGTTCGAGGCCTCGAGCCACCAGGCGCCGACCTTCGTCCACTCGAGTTCGACGACCCCACGATCCACCGGCTGCCAGCCGAGGCGCACCGAGCCGAGCAGCCGCGGCGCGGACTCCATCTCCCTGCCGCTGAAGTCCGCGTTGGCCGTCACCCAGTCGACGTAGCGGTGCACCGCGTAGGACAGCGCACCGTCGAGCCGCCAGCCCGGCGCGAACGCCCAGCCGAGTCCCGCCTCGACACCCTGGTGCCGCGTGCGGCCGGCGTTGACCGTGGTCGTCACGTTCGAGACGAGATCGCGCTGCGAGACGAGGTCGTTGCGCTTGTCGAGCCGGTAGCCCACCAGCTCCCACGCGAGCAGCCCCTCGCGGCCGCGCAGGCCGATCTCGATCTGGTCGGCCTCGATCGGCTGCAGCCGCGCCGACCGCTGCGCGAGCTGGGTCGCGGCCGCCGCGCCGGTGGCCACCGCGGGTCGGAAGAGCTGCGACTCCGACGGCGCGCGGAAGCCGTTGGACCAGCCGATCCAGCCCGATCGCGCGTCGTCGAATCGCCAGCTCGCGCCGAGCTTCGGGCTCAGGTGCGAATACGACACCGAGGTGTCGGCGACCTGCCCGTACCAGGCGCCGCTCGCCGCGTCGCGCACCGCCGGTGCGTCGATCCGGTTGTCGAGACGGTAGCCGAGCCGGTCCCAGCGCAGGCCGGCGGTCACCCGCAGCCGCTCGACCGGCGAGAGCTCGCCGTGCAGGTAGGACGAGACCTGCGTGAAGGTCACGTCGTAGTCGTAGACGCGCGCGCCCAGCGTGTACGACGAATACATCCGCGACGCGCCGCTGCCCGAGACGACCGGCAGCACGCGGTCCTCGCGGCGCTCGCCCGGGCTCGCCTCCAGGTCCACGCCCGCGATCAGCCGCGGCGCCCACGGACCGGTCCAGTCTTGCCGCCATTTCGCGGCGACCCCGAACGAGCGGCTCGCGGTATGCGCGACCGTCGGGTCCGACGGCAGGTTGAACGACGCGAGCAGGTCCATCGCGTTGTCGCGGACATAGGGCGTGACGGTCAGCAGGCCGCCCGCGCCGAGCTCGTGGTCGATGCTCGTCGACAGCCGGAACGCATCGACCGTCCGATACGCGATCGGCCGGTAGTTCGTGGTCGGCCGGTCCAGGTAGTCGGCGAGCGGCAGCGGCGAGTTCGCGCCGGTCTGCTGGTCCACCCGCGAGAACGCGAGCACGGTCTTCGCGACGGTCGCGTCGCCCAGCCCCGCGTCCCAGCGCAGCGAGGCCGAGCGCCGGTCGTAGGCGGTGGCGTCGCGCCACCCGTCGGTGCGCGTGAGGTTCAGGTCGCCGCGCAGCGCGCCGAGCGTGCCCGAGCCGGTATCGCCGCCGACGAGCAGGCGGCGCCAGCCGAAGCTGCCTGCCTCGAGCCGCGCGTCGCTCGACGGGCGTGCGGAGGGCGCGCGGGTCAGCACGTTGACGATGCCGCCGATCGCGTCCGAGCCGTAGAGCGCGCTGCCCGGCCCGCGGACGACCTCGACGCCGCCGGCCTGCGGCAGGTTCGTCTCGAACAGCGCGTTGTGGTTGAAGAAGCCGGTGGGCCGGATCGGGATGCCGTCCTCGAGGAACAGGTAGACGGGCGCGGTGGTGAACGGCTGCCGGATCGCGGTGGTGTGGCCCTCGCCGTTGGTGACCGCGACGGCCACGCCCGGCACCTGATTGAGCAGCTGCGACGGATGGGCGGGCGCAGCGCGGCGGATCGCGTCGGCGGGGATCACGCCCACGGCCGACGGGGTCCGGGCGATCGGCTCGGGCTCGCGGGTCGCGGTGACGGTGACCTCGGGCAGCGGCGACGCGTCGGCGGCGGCGCCCGGGGCGGGCTGGGCGTGCGGAGCGGTCGCCGGCGCGAGCAGCGCGACCGCGACGGCGACGGCGACCTCGATCGGCCGCGCGCGGCCGATCGGATGGGACGGGAACATCCTCGGGACTCCTGGGCGCGTGGCGCGCGACGGGCGCGCACCCGCGGATCGACGGACCGCACCCGGGGGACCAGGGCGGCGGGGGCGGCGGATCAGCCCAGGCGGGGCGGCGCGCGCGGCGGCGAGGTGTCCCAGGGAACGACCGTGCCGCGGGCGGGCGGCACGGTGGCGTCGGTGGCCCGCGGCGCGGCGTCGAGCGGCACGCGCAGCACGGCCGCCGCCGACGGCGGTGGCGCCGCGGGCGCGGCCTGCAGCACGCACAGCGGGCAGTGGCCGCCGGACGCGGGCGGGGTCGGCGCGTCGGGCGCGCCCGGCCCGGTGGACCCGTCGGTCAGGCAGACGTCGTGCAGGCCCGGTGCCCCGCCCGATGCGCGGACGACTGCCGACCACGGCGCGAGGGTCGCGACGAGCAGCGCGACGACGAGCAGCCAGGCGAGGCGGCGATGGATCGGACCGGATCGAGTCATGGCAGGAGGACGCGGGGACGCAGCGAACCGACGCGGCGCCGGCGCCCGACAGGGGTGCCGCGCCCGGGTCGCAGTGTACCGCCCCGACCGCCCCGCCCGGCCGCCACGCGGGCACACCGGGCCCGCGCCGCCCGCCGGCGGCGCCGCGACGCGCCCCGCAGCCTGCCCGGCCACCGGACGGCCGGACCCCGCCCGCCGCGGGGTCGTGGCGGGCCGACAGGTATCATCCGGCCCGATCCGGTGCGGCCCGCCCCGCCGGCCGATCCGCCGTGCCGCCGTGCCGCCGTGCCGCCGCGCCGGCCGCCGAGGCCGACCGGCCCCGACGCCGCCCGCCCCACCCGACCGTGCCCGACCTCACCCCGTTGCCGTCGCTGTCCGACTTCGACTACGTGCTGCCGCCCGAGCTGATCGCCCAGCATCCGCCGGCGGTCCGCAGCGCGTCCCGGCTGCTGCACGTCGTGCCCGGCGCGGCCGGACCGCGGCTGGACGACCGCACCTTCGCCGACCTGCCCGCGCTGCTGCGCCGGGGCGACCTGCTGGTGCTCAACGACACCCGGGTGATCAAGGCGCGGCTCTTCGGCCGCAAGACGAGCGGCGGCCGGATCGAGCTGCTGGTCGAGCGGATCGACGGCGTGCGCGAGGCGGTGGCGATGGTCCGCGCGAGCAAGCCGGTCCGCGAGGGCACGCGGCTCGAGCTCGATGGCGGCGCGGCCGCGACCGTTCGCGCGCGCGACGGCGCCTTCTGCGTGCTCGATTTCGACGCCCCCGTCCTCGAGCTGCTCGAGCGGGCCGGCACGCTGCCGCTGCCGCCCTACATCACGCACGCCCCCGACGACGACGACGCGTCCCGCTACCAGACCGTCTACGCGGCGAATCCCGGCGCGGTCGCCGCGCCCACCGCCGGCCTGCACTTCGACGACGCGGTCTTCGCGGCCCTCGATGCGGCCGGCATCGCGCACGCGTTCGTGACGCTGCATGTCGGCGCGGGCACCTTCCTGCCGGTCCGCGACGACGACCCGTCGAAGCACGTGATGCACTCGGAGCGCTACCACGTGCCCGAGGCCACCGCGGCGGCGATCGCCGGCGTCCGCGCCCGCGGCGGCCGGGTGGTGGCGGTGGGCACGACCTCGATGCGCACGCTCGAGTCCGCGGTCGACGCCGAGGGTCGCGTCGCCCCCGGCTGGAGCGAGACCGCGCTCTTCATCCGCCCGGGCTTCGCGTTCCGCGCGGTCGACGTGCTGGTCACCAACTTCCACCTGCCGAAGTCCACGCTGATGATGCTGGTCTCGGCCTTCGCCGGGCTCGACACCATCCGCGCCGCCTACGCGCACGCGGTCGAGTGCCGCTACCGCTTCTTCAGCTACGGCGACGCGATGCTGCTCGAGAAGGACACCCGATGAAGTTCGAGCTGCTCGCCACCGACGGCCGCGCCCGCCGCGGCACGCTGACGCTCGCGCACGGCACCGTGCAGACGCCGATCTTCATGCCGGTGGGCACCTACGGCGCGGTGAAGACGATGGCGCCGCGCGACCTCGACGAGGTCGGCGCGCAGATCATCCTCGGCAACACCTTCCATCTGTGGCTGCGCCCGGGCACCGCGGTCTTCGACCGGCTGGGCGGCCTGCACGGCTTCAACCGCTGGTCGAGGCCCATCCTCACCGACTCCGGCGGCTTCCAGGTCTGGAGCCTCGGCAAGATGCGGAAGATCACCGAGGAAGGCGTGCGCTTCGCGTCGCCGATCGACGGCTCCAGGCTCATGCTGACGCCCGAGGAGTCGATGCGGATCCAGCGCTCGCTCAACTCGGACGTGGTCATGCAGTTCGACGAGTGCACGCCCTACGAGATCGACGGCCGCCCGGCGACCCGCGACGAGGCGGCCGCGTCGATGCGGCTGTCGCTGCGCTGGGGACGCCGCTCTCGCGAGGCGTTCGACGCCCTGGGCAACCCGAACGCGCTCTTCGGCATCGTCCAGGGCGGCATGTTCGAGGACCTGCGCGACGAGTCGCTCGCCGGGCTGCTCGACATCGGCTTCCACGGCTACGCGATCGGCGGCCTGTCGGTCGGCGAGCCCAAGGCGGACATGATGCGGGTGCTCGACCACATCGGCGCGCGGATGCCCGCCGACCGGCCGCGCTACCTGATGGGCGTGGGCACGCCCGAGGACCTCGTCGCCGGGGTCTCGATGGGCGTCGACATGTTCGACTGCGTGATGCCCACCCGCAACGCCCGCAACGGCTGGCTCTTCACGCGCTTCGGCGACGTCAAGATCCGCAACGCGAAGCACCGCGACGACCCGCGGCCGCTCGACGAGACCTGCGGCTGCCATACCTGCCGCACCTTCTCGCGCGCCTACCTCCACCACCTGAACCGGGTCGACGAGATCCTGGGCGCGCACCTGTCGACCCTGCACAACCTCCACTACTACCTCGACCTGATGCGGGGCATGCGCGAGGCGATCGTCGCCGGACGCTTCGACGCCTGGGTCGCGACCTTCCGCGAGGATCGCGCCCGCGGCCCCGGCTGATACAATGGCCGGTTCACCAACACCCCCATATAGAACAAGGACATAGCCGTGTTCATCTCGAATGCGTACGCGCAGACCGCCGGCGGCGCCCAGGAGCAGCTGCTGGGATTCCTGCCGATCATCCTGATGTTCGTGGTCCTGTACTTCCTGATGATCCGCCCGCAGATGAAGCGCGCGAAGGAGCACAAGACCATGCTCGAGGCGCTGTCGAAGGGCGACGAGGTGATCACCGCCGGCGGCATCGTCGGCCGCGTGGTGAAGGTGGGCGACGCCTACGTGACCCTCGAGGTCGCGAACCGCGGCGATGCCGCCGTCGAGATGAACCTGCAGAAGTCGGCCGTCCAGACGCTGCTGCCCAAGGGCACGATCAAGTCGATCTGACGTCGCACCGACCCCCGAGGGAGGGACCCGAGCTTGAACCGCTACCCGGTCTGGAAATACGTCGTGATCGCGGTCGCGATCGCGTTCGGCCTGATCTACACGCTGCCGAACTTCTTCGGCGAGTCGCCCGCGGTCCAGGTCTCGAGCGGCAAGGCGACGGTGAAGGTCGACGCCGCGGTGCTCGCGCGCGTCGAGCAGGCGCTGACGGGTGCGCAGGTCGCGCACACCGGCATCCAGCTCGACGGCGCGTCGGTCAAGGTCCGGCTGAAGGACACCGACACGCAGCTGAAGGCCAAGGACACGATCGTCCGGGCGCTGGTGCCCGATCCCACCGACCCGCCCTACGTCGTCGCGCTGAACCTGCTGTCGGCCTCGCCGCAGTGGCTGAGCTCGCTGCACGCGCTGCCGATGTACCTCGGCCTGGACCTGCGCGGCGGCGTGCACTTCCTGCTGCAGGTCGACATGAAGGGCGCGCTGAACAAGCGCATCGACTCGAACGTCGCCGAGGTCCGC
This sequence comes from Pseudomonadota bacterium, assembly GCA_046046245.1. Taxonomy (GTDB): domain Bacteria; phylum Pseudomonadota; class Gammaproteobacteria; order Burkholderiales; family Burkholderiaceae_E; genus UBA4615. Next base: position 39,857 of record JBJOKE010000037.1, read on the forward strand.
GGACTGCTGCGCGAGAAGAACGTCCGCCACTCGGGCGTCGTGCGCAGCGGCAACACGGTCGAGGTGCGCTTCCGCGACGAGGCGCTGGCCGACCGCTCGCGCGGGCTGATCGCCGACGCGAACGGCGACCTCGACGTCGCGAAGCAGTCGGCCGACGCCGGCGAGTTCAAGCTCGTCGTCACGCTCAAGCCGGCCGCCGAGCGCACCCTGCTCGACACCTCGGTCAAGCAGAACATCACCACGCTGCACAACCGGATCAACGAGCTCGGCGTGGCCGAGCCGGTGATCGCGCAGCAGGGCGCGGACCGGATCGTCGTGCAGCTGCCCGGCGTGCAGGACACCGCGCGCGCCAAGGACATCCTCGGCCGCACCGCGACCCTCGAGGCGCGGCTGGTCGACCTGTCGGCCGAGGCGCAGTCGGCGCTGCTGTCCGGCGGCACCGTGCCCTTCGGCTCGGAGCTGTTCCGCCAGGGCCGCGGTGCACCGGTGGTGCTGAAGAAGGAGCCGATCTTCACCGGCGAGCAGCTGACCAGCGCGGCCGCGACCTTCGACGAGAACCAGCGACCCGCGGTCGCGATCTCGCTGAACGACCCGGCCGGCCGCCGGCTGCGCGAGGTCTCGCGCGAGAACATCAAGAAGCCGATGGCGGTGGTGCTCTTCGAGCGCGGCCGCGGCGAGGTGCTGACGGTCGCCACGATCCAGTCCGAGCTCGGCTCGCGCTTCCAGATCACCGGGATGGAGTCGCCGCAGGCCTCGAACGACCTCGCGCTGCTGCTGCGTGCGGGCGCGCTCGCCGCGCCGATGGAGATCATCGAGGAGCGGACGATCGGCCCGTCGCTCGGCGCCGACAACATCCGGATGGGATTCAACTCGACGCTCTACGGCTTCATCGCGATCGCGGTGTTCATGATCGTCTACTACCAGCTGGTGGGCGCGATCTCGACGATCGCGCTGTCGGTGAACCTGCTGCTGCTGGTCGCGCTGCTGTCGCTGCTGCAGGCGACGCTCACGCTGCCCGGCATCGCCGCGATCGCGCTGACGCTCGGCATGGCGATCGACGCGAACGTGCTGATCAACGAGCGGATCCGCGAGGAGCTGCGCAACGGCGCGACCCCGCAGGCCGCGCTCGCGACCGGCTACGAGCGCGCCTGGGGCACGATCCTCGACTCCAACATCACCACGCTGATCGCCGGGGTCGCGCTGCTGGTGTTCGGCTCGGGCGCGGTCCGCGGCTTCGCGGTCGTACACTGCCTGGGCATCCTCACCTCGATGTTCTCGGCCGTGGTCGTCTCCCGCGGCATCGTCAACCTCTGGTACGGCCGGCAGAAGAAGCTCTCGGGCATCTCGATCGGCCAGGTCTGGCGCCCGAAGGAGGCCTGACGCATGGAATTCTTCCGAATCAAGCGCGACATCCCGTTCATGCGGAACGCGCTGGTGCTGAACGCGATCTCGGTCGCGCTCTTCGTCGCGGCCGTCGCGTTCCTCGCGATCCGCGGCCTGCACTTCTCGATCGAGTTCACCGGCGGCACGGTGATGGAGGTCGCCTACCCGCAGTCGGCCGACGTCGAGAAGATCCGCGGCACCGTCGGCGCGCTCGGCTTCAGCGAGGTGCAGGTGCAGAACTTCGGCACCTCGCGCGACGTGATGATCCGGCTCGCGCCCGAGAAGGGCACGACCTCGGCGCAGCAGAGCGAGAAGGTGATGACCGCGCTGAAGGCGGTCGATCCGTCGGTCGAACTGCGTCGAGTGGAATTCGTCGGCCCGCAGGTGGGCAAGGAGCTGGCCACCGACGGCGCGATGGCGCTGCTGTTCGTCGTCGTCGGCATCATGATCTACCTGGCCTTCCGCTTCGAGTGGAAGTTCTCGGTGGCCGCGATCGTCGCGAACCTGCACGACGTGATCATCATCCTGGGCTTCTTCGCCGCCTTCCAGTGGGAGTTCTCGCTGTCGGTGCTGGCCGCGGTGCTCGCGGTGCTCGGCTACTCGGTCAACGAGTCGGTGGTCATCTTCGACCGGATCCGCGAGACCTTCCGCGGCAAGCGCAAGATGGACACCGTCCAGGTCATCGACCACGCGATCACCTCCACCATCTCGCGGACGATGATCACGCACGGCTCGACGCTGATGATGGTGCTGGCGATGCTGTTCTTCGGCGGCCCCACGCTGCACTACTTCGCGCTCGCGCTGGCGATCGGGATCTGCTTCGGCATCTACTCGTCGGTGTTCGTCGCCGCGGCGATCGCGATGTGGCTGGGCGTCAAGCGCGAGGACCTGATCAAGCCGGTCAAGAAGAAGGACGGCGTCGAGCCCGAGCTGCCCTGACGCCCCACGCCATGCCCGCCGCCGCCCCGCAGCGCCTCCGCGTCTGGGACCTGCCCACGCGCCTGTTCCACTGGACCCTGGCGCTGCTGATCGCCGCCGCGTTCGTCACGGTGAAGGTCGGCGGCAACCTGATGGTCTGGCACGAGCGGATCGGCTACGCGATCCTGACCCTGGTGCTGTTCCGCCTCGTCTGGGGGGTGGCAGGCGGCCGCTACGCCCGCTTCGCATCCTTCGTCCGCGGACCGGGCGCGGTGCTCGGCTACCTCAGGGGTGGCGGCGCGCACGCGCCGGGCCACAACCCGCTGGGCGCGCTGTCGGTGCTGGGACTGCTCGCGGTCGTCGGCTTCCAGGCCGCCTCGGGCCTGTTCACCAACGACGACATCGCGTTCGAGGGTCCGCTCGCGGCGAAAGTGAGCGGCGCCACCTCGAGCCTGCTGACCACGCTGCACCGCTGGAACGAGAAGGCGATCCTCGCGCTCGTCGCGCTGCACCTCGCGGCGATCGTCTACTACCGCTTCGGCAAGGGTCGCGACCTGGTGCGGCCGATGATCTCGGGCGACGCGCCCTTCGACGGCGCCTTCCCGCCGAGCCGCGACGACGTGGCGCTTCGCGTGCGCGCGCTGGTGATCGCCGCGGCCTGCGGCGCGGCCGTGGCCTGGCTGGTGCGCTGAGGGCCGGGCTCGCCGGCCGCGCCGCGACGACCGCGTCGCGCGGCGGCGAGGAACCCGTCGCGCATCCGCACCAGGTGGGCGTCGAGCGCGTCGAAGTCGGCGGGCGCATAGTCGAGGAATGCGCGCCGGCAATAGGCGACGTGCTCGTGGAAGACCCGCCGGAACTCGGCGTCGCCCGCCTCGGTCAGCCGCACGATCACGCTGCGCCGGTCCTCCGGCGGTACCACGCGCTCGACGAAGCCGCGCTGGACCAGACGGTCGACCACGCCGGTGAGCGTGCCCTTGGTGATCAGCGTCGCGCGCCCGAGCGCCTTCGAGGTCATGCCCGGCGTGTTGCCCAGCGTGGCGATCACGTCGAACTGCGCGGGCGTGAGTCCGAGTTCGCGGACGTGCCGACCCGACAGGCGCTCGAAGGCCTGGTAGGTCTCGGACAGGATCCGCAGGGAGCGCTGGTACCGTTCGCCCATCTCGTGCCGTGTTACCGCGACATCGCGGACGCACAGCCTCTCAAGGCCGGGCCGTGCCCGGCATCCCGCGGCCGGGGTCGGCCGCGGGCGGAACGACCGGGATCAGTCGCGACGGAAGTCGTCGTGGCAGCCCTTGCAGGTCGCGGCGGCCGCGCCGAACGCGGTCTTCAGCGCGCCGGCATCGCCTGCGGCGGCAGGCAGCTTGCCGATCTCGACGACCATCTTGTCGTAGGCGGCCTGGAACTTGGCCGTGTCCTTCCAGATCTCCGGCTTCGCGCGGGTGTTCAGTCCGGTCTCCGAGCCGGGCGGGAACGCGGCACCCGGCAGCTTCGACAGCGTCGCGACCAGCGCGGCGTTGTCGGCGGCGACCTTCGCGTCGTAGGGGATGCGGCCGTTGACCATCGCGCCGATGCGGCCGAAGTGCGCGCCGAGCAGCGAGAACGACGACTGTCGGTACTTGATGGCGTCTTCGGGCTTGGCGAACTGGGCGCTGGCGGCGAACGGGGTCAGCGCGGCGGCGAAGGCGGCGACGGCGGCGACGGCGAGGATGCGCTTCATGGAGTCTCCGTGAGGAAAAGTCGGACCGTGGGGTGGGCCAATGGGGGGGGTGGGGCGATCGGTTCGGGGGCCGACCGTCCTGACGGGAACCGTTCTAACGCGAACGATCTTAACAGCGTGCCCGGCGGAATGTCATCACATGGGCGTCCCGCCACCGGGGGGCGGTCCGGCCGGACGGCGCACCGCCCGGGCCGCCGCCGGTCTCAGACCCGCCGCGCCAGCTCGGCCGCCTTGCCGACGTAGCCCGCCGGCGTCATCGCCCGAAGGCGCGCCTTCGCGTCGTCGGGAATCGCCAGGCCGTCGACGAAGGCGGCGAGCGCCTCCGCGCTGATGCCCTTGCCCCGTGTGAGCTCCTTGAGCTGCTCGTAGGGGTTGGGCACGCCATAGCGGCGCATCACCGTCTGCACCGGCTCCGCGAGCACCTCCCAGCAGGCGTCGAGGTCCTCCGCGAGGCGGGCCGGGTTGACCTCGAGCTTGCGCAGGCCGCGCAGGCAGGCGTCCCAGGCGAGCAGCGTATGGCCGAAGGCGTTGCCGACGTTGCGCAGCACGGTCGAGTCCGTCAGGTCGCGCTGCCAGCGCGAGACCGGCAGCTTGTCGGCGAGGAAGCGCAGCAGCGCGTTGGCCACGCCGAGGTTGCCCTCGGAGTTCTCGAAGTCGATCGGGTTGACCTTGTGCGGCATCGTCGACGAGCCGATCTCGCCCGCCTTCAGCTTCTGCTTGAAGTAGCCGACCGAGATGTAGCCCCAGATGTCGCGATCGAGGTCGATCAGGATGGTGTTGGTCCGCGCGATCGCGTCGAACAGCTCGGCCATCCAGTCGTGAGGCTCGATCTGGATCGTCCAGGGATTGAAGCCCAGTCCGAGCGCGCCCTCGACGACACCCTTCGAGAACGCCTCCCAGTCGACGTCCGGACAGGCCGACAGGTGCGCGTTGAAGTTGCCGACCGCGCCGTTCATCTTCGCGCTCGGCCGCACCGCGGCGAGCCGTTCGCGCGCGAGCCTGAGCCGGGCGACGACGTTGGCGATCTCCTTGCCGAGCGTGGTCGGCGACGCGGGCTGCCCGTGCGTGCGCGAGAGCATCGGCAGCTCGGCGTGCGCGTGCGCCATCCCGCGCAGCTGCGCGATCACCGCGTCGAGCGCCGGCAGCAGCACGGCGTCGCGCGCGGCCGAGTACATCAGCGCATGCGAGGTGTTGTTGATGTCCTCGGAGGTGCAGGCGAAGTGGATGAACTCCGAGGCGCGCTCGAGCTCGGCGTCGCCCGCCACGCGCTCCTTCAGGAAATACTCCACCGCCTTCACGTCGTGGTTCGTCACCGCCTCGATCGCCTTGACCCGTGCGGCCTCGGCGGCGCCGAAGCCGTCGGCGATCGCACGCAGCCGCGCACGGGCCCCGTCGCCGAAGCGCGGCAGCTCGGGCAGCCCGAGGTCGGACAGCGCGATCAGCCACTCGACCTCGACCTTCACGCGGTGGCGCACGAAGGCCGCCTCGGACAGCAGCGGGCGCAGCGCGGCCACGCGCGACGCGTAACGGCCGTCGAGGGGCGAGAGGGCGTCGAGCTCGAAGGCGGTCGACGACGGGGCGGAGTCGGGTGTGGCGCTCATGGAGGCGCGATCCTAGCACCGGCGCCCGCGTGCGATATAGTTGACGGCCCCTTACAGTGAAGCCGCAGAATGAAGCTGATCGGATCCGACGGGAGCCCGTACGTTCGCAAGGTGCGGGTCGTGCTCGCCGAGAAGAAGATCGACTACCGGTTCGAGCGCGAGGACGTCTGGTCGCCGCAGTCGACCATCGGCGAATCGAACCCGCTCGGCAAGGTGCCGACGCTGATCACCGACGACGGTGCCGCGGTCTTCGATTCCCGGGTGATCGTCGAGTACCTCGACACGGTCACCCCGATCCACCGGCTGATCCCCCCGTCGGGCCGCTCGCGCGTCGAGGTCCGCTGCTGGGAGGCCCTGTGCGACGGCCTGCTCGACGCGGCCATCCTCGCGCGGCTGGAGAACAACCGCCCCGATCCCGCCACCCGCAGCGCGGCCTGGATCGAGCGGCAGCTCGGCAAGATCGACGGTACGCTCGATGCGATGGCGCGCGGCCTCGGCGACAAGCCGTTCTGCTGCGAGGGCAAGTATTCGCTCGCCGACATCGCGTTCGGCTGCGCGCTCGGCTACCTGGACTACCGCTTCCCGCAGATCGACTGGCGCTCGAAGCACCCGAACCTCGAGAAGCACGCGGCCAGGCTGTTCGTGCGGCCGGCCTTCGCCGAGACGGCGCCGCCGGCCGCCTGAGCGCGGCTCAGACCGGCGCGAACGAGTCCGGCCGCGCCTGGGACCAGAACGTCCGGTAGACCGGCGCGTCGGCCTCGCCGTCGAGCAGCTCGCCCGGCTGCAGCGACGGATACAGCGTCGACAGCAGCCGGATCTCGTGCGGCGACACGCGCCGCATGATGTGGTGGGTCCGCAGCTGCGACGGATGCTGCAGCCCCGCGGCCGCGACCAGCTCGGCCAGCGCCCGCAGCGTGTTGCGGTGGAAGTTGAACACCCGCGTGGCCTTGTCCTCGACCACCAGCGCGCGCTGACGCGTCGGATCCTGCGTGGCCACGCCGGTCGGGCAGCGGTCGGTGTGGCAGCTCATCGACTGGATGCAGCCCAGCGCGAACATGAAGCCCCGCGCGCTGTTGCACCAGTCGGCGCCGAAGGCCATCGTCCGCGCGAGGTCGAAGCCGCTGGTGAGCTTGCCGGCCGCGCCCAGCCGCACGCGCTCGCGCAGCCCGAGCCCCACCAGCGTGTCGTGGACCAGCCGCAGCCCGTCCTGCATCGGCGTGCCCAGCCGGTCGATGAACTCGGCGGGTGCCGCGCCCGTGCCACCCTCCTTGCCGTCGACGACGATGAAGTCCGGCACGATGCCGGTCTCGAGCATCGCCTTGGCGATCGCGAACCACTCCCAGGGGTGGCCGATGGCGAGCTTGAAGCCGGTGGGCTTGCCGCCCGACAGCGTGCGCAGCCGCTCGACGAAGCCGAGCAGCTCGATCGGCGTGGCGAAGGCCGAGTGCCTCGCCGGCGACACGCAGTCGACGCCGACCGGCACGCCGCGCGCCTGCGCGATCTCGGCGCTGACCTTCGGGCCGGGCAGCACGCCGCCGTGGCCGGGCTTCGCCCCCTGCGAGAGCTTCACCTCGATCATCCTCACCTGCGGATCGAGCGCGTTCTCGACGAAGCGCTCGGGATCGAAGCGGCCCTCGGCGTCGCGGCAGCCGAAATAGCCCGAGCCGATCTCCCAGATCAGGTCACCGCCGTTCGCGCGATGGTGGACCGAGATCGAGCCCTCGCCGGTGTCGTGCGCGAAGCCGCCGCGCTTCGCGCCCGCGTTCAGCGCGCGGATCGCGTTGGCCGAGAGCGCGCCGAAGCTCATCGCCGAGATGTTGAAGACCGACGCGTCGTAGGGCTGCGTGCACGCGGCACCGCCGATCCGGACGCGGAAATCGTGCGAGGCGACCGGCGCGGGCGAGATCGAGTGGTTGATCCATTCGAAGCCCGACGCATAGGCGTCGAGCTGCGTGCCGAACGGCCGCTTGTCGAGCTCCTGCTTCGCGCGCTGGTAGACGATCGCGCGCTGCTCGCGCGAGAACGGCACGGCCTCGGTGTCGGACTCGATCAGGTACTGGCGGATCTCGGGCCGGATCGACTCGAAGAGGAAACGGACGTGGCCGAGGATCGGGTAGTTGCGCAGGATCGAGTGCCGCGCCTGAAGCAGGTCGGCGATGCCCAGCACGAGCAGCGCGCCGGCGACGACGGCGGGCGCGACCGGCAGCGAGCCCGCGATCGCCGCCATGCCGAGCACGGGCGTGGCGACCGCGGCGGCCGCGAGAGGCAGGAAACGCAGGTGACGGTGCATCGACGGGCTCCGCGGCGGACCGGGCGCGCCGAGTGTAGCCCGGCCGCGCGACCGGGCGTCGGCCTCAGGCCGCGACCGTCTCGGTCGCGGCCGACGCGATCACGCCGCCGCCCAGGCAGACCTCGCCCGAATAGACCACCGCCGACTGCCCCGGCGTGACGGCCCACTGCGGCGCGTCGAAGTCGAGCTCGAAGGCACCCGGGTCGCGTTCGTCGATCCGCAGCCGGCACGGTGCGTCGGATTGCCGGTAGCGGGTCTTCGCGCCGAGCACCGCGCCCGGTCCGGGCGGCGCGCCGGCGATCCAGTGCGCGTCCGCCGCCCGCAGCGTGCCGGCGAGCAGCCACGGATGGTCGTGGCCCTGCACCACGTACAGCGTGTTGCTCGCCATGTCCTTGCGCGCGACGTACCAGGCCTCGCCGCTGCCGGCCTTCTGGCCGCCGACGCCGATGCCCTTCCTCTGCCCGAGCGTGTAGAACGCGAGCCCGACGTGCTCGCCGACGCGGCGGCCGTCGTCGGCGAGGATCGGGCCGGGCGAGGTCGGCAGGTAGCGGTTCAGGAACTCGCGGAACGGCCGCTCGCCGATGAAGCAGATGCCGGTGGAGTCCTTCTTGGCGGCCACCGGCAGCCCGATCCGCGCGGCGATGGCGCGGACCTCGGTCTTCGGCAGCTCGCCCACGGGGAACACCGCGCGCGCGAGCTGGGCCTGCGACAGCCGGTGCAGGAAGTAGCTCTGGTCCTTGGTGACGTCGAGGCCGCGCAGCAGCGCGTGGCGCATGCCGCCCTCGGCCGCCGCGTCGGGCACGTGCCGCACCCGCGCGTAATGGCCGGTCGCGATGAAGTCGGCGCCCATCCGCATCGCGTGGTCGAGGAACGCCTTGAACTTGATCTCCGCGTTGCACAGCACGTCGGGATTCGGCGTGCGGCCGGCCGAGTATTCGCGCAGGAACTCGGCGAACACCCGGTCCCTGTAGTCGGCCGCGAAGTTCACCGCCTCGATGTCGATGCCGATCACGTCGGCCACGGAGGCGGCGTCGAGCCAGTCCTGCCGCGTCGAGCAGTACTCGGAATCGTCGTCGTCCTCCCAGTTCTTCATGAACAGGCCGACCACGTCCCAGCCCTGCTCCTTGAGCAGCCAGGCCGAGACCGCGGAATCGACGCCGCCGGACAGGCCGACGACGATGCGCCGCCCGCTCACGGGGCCGCGCGCGGCCCGTCCGCGTCGGAGGCCGGGCGCGGGTCGATCGCGTCCGGCGAGGTCCAGATCAGGTCGAGAGGGAAGCGCCGGCCGGCGAGCCAGTCCCGCACCGTGCGCTCGACCGCCGGGCTGCGGTGGCGCTCGGGCGCCGCGAGGATCTCGTCGGGCGTCATCCAGAGCGCACGGACGATGCCGGTGTCCAGCGGTCGCGCGGGGTCGTGCGACAGGGGTCGGCAGACGAACGCGTGGCGCAGGTACGTCACGTCGACCCCTTCCCTGGCGCTGCGGTAGCGGGCCATGTAGAGCCCGAGCAGCGCCACCGGCTCGACCTGCCAGCCGGTTTCCTCGAGGGTCTCGCGGACGGCCGCCCGCTCGAGCGACTCGCCCGGATCGAGGTGCCCGGCGGGCTGGTTCAGTCGCAGCCCCTCCGCGGTGTGCTCCTCGACCATCAGCAGCCGGCCGTCGCGCTCGACGACGGCGGCGACCGTCGAATTGGGTTTCCAGTAGGCCATTCCGCATTCTAGTCGCCCGGCAATCCCGACCTGCGCGTGCCGCCGTGCGGCCGCACCGTCGCCCGGCGCGGTATCCTGCGCGACTTCCGCCCCCGGAGATCCCCCCAATGAAGATCGGAGTGCCGGCCGAGACGCGCGCCGGCGAGGCGCGCGTCGCCGCGACGCCTGAAACCGTCAAGAAGCTGGTGGCCGCGAAGCACGAGGTGATGGTGCAGGCGGGCGCCGGCGTCGGCGCGAGCGTGCCCGATGCCGCCTACGAGGCCGTCGGCGCGACGATCGTCGACGCGGCCGCGGCCTTCGCCGCCGAGATGGTCCTGAAGGTGCGCCGCCCGTCCCCCGACGAGATCGCGCTGATGAAGCCGGGCACCGTCGTCGTCGGCATGCTCGAGCCCTTCGACCGACCCGGCCTCGAGCAGATGGCCGCCGCCGGCCTCGTCGCGTTCGCGCTCGAGGCCGCGCCCCGGACCACCCGCGCGCAGAGCATGGACGTGCTCTCGTCGCAGGCCAACATCGCCGGCTACAAGGCGGTGATGGTCGCCGCGAACACCTACCAGCGCTTCATGCCGATGCTGATGACCGCGGCCGGCACGGTGAAGGCCGCGCGCGTCGTGATCCTCGGCGTGGGCGTCGCGGGCCTGCAGGCCATCGCGACCGCCAAGCGCCTGGGCGCGGTGATCGAGGCGTCCGACGTGCGCCCGCCGGTCAAGGAGCAGGTCGAGTCGCTGGGCGCGAAGTTCATCGACGTGCCCTACGAGACCGACGAGGAGCGCGAGATCGCCAAGGGCGTCGGCGGCTACGCGCGGCCGATGCCGGAGTCGTGGATGAAGCGCCAGGCGGCGGCCGTGGCCGAGCGCGTCAAGCAGGCCGACATCGTCATCACCACCGCGCTGATCCCGGGCCGCAAGGCGCCGGTGCTGGTCACCGAGGACATGGTGAAGTCGATGAAGCCGGGCTCGGTGATCGTCGACATGGCCGTCGAGCAGGGCGGCAACTGCCCGCTGTCGGAGGCCGGGCAGACCGTGGTGAGGCACGGCGTGCACATCGTCGGCGAGACCAACCTGCCCGCGCGCGTCGCGGCCGACGCCTCGGCCCTCTACGCGCGCAACGTCATCGACTTCATGAAGCTCGTCGTCACCGCCGAGGGCACGCTGAAGATCGACCTCGAGGACGACATCGTCAAGGCCTGCCTGGTCGCGCGCGACGGGCAGGTGCTGAGGGCCTGAGCATGGAAGCGATCAGTCATACCGTCGTCAACCTGACGATCTTCGTGCTGGCGATCTACGTCGGCTACCACGTGGTCTGGAACGTCACGCCCGCGCTGCACACGCCGCTGATGGCGGTGACCAACGCGGTCTCGGCGATCGTGATCGTCGGCGCGATGCTCGCGGCGGCGCTCACCGAGACCACCCTCGGCAAGACGATGGGCGTGGCCGCCGTCGCGCTCGCCGCGGTCAACGTCTTCGGCGGCTTCCTGGTCACGCGCCGGATGCTCGAGATGTTCAAGAAGAAGGAGCCCAAGGCGAAGAAGGAGGGCGCGCAATGACCGCCCGGGCCTTCGTCGTCCTCCTGCTCGTCACCGTGTTCGCGATCTGGGTCGGCGATTCCGTCGCCCGTGAATACGCGGCACCCGGCCTGGAGCGCACCTTCGCGGTCCTGGTCGTCGCCGCGTTCATCGTCGCGCCGGCCGCCTGGCTGCTCGAGAAGCTCGGCTGGATCCGAAAGGGCGCGGTCGACTTCGCCGGCCGGCGCTCGCCGACCGACACCGTCCGCCCGCGCGACGGAGGTGCGGCATGAGCATCAACGTCATCGTCCTGCTCTACCTCGTCGCCTCGGTGTTCTTCATCCAGGCGCTCAAGGGGCTGTCGCACCCGACCACGTCGATCCGCGGCAACGTCTTCGGCATGACCGGCATGGCGATCGCCGTGCTGACCACGGTCGCGCTGATCTTCATGATGCGCGCCGAGGCCGCGGGCGCGGGCCTGGTCTGGGTGGTGGCCGGCGTCGCGGTCGGCGGCACCGCCGGCGCGATGATGGCCAACCGCGTCGAGATGACCAAGATGCCCGAGCTGGTCGCCTTCATGCACAGCATGATCGGCCTCGCTGCGGTGTTCATCGCGATCGCGGCGGTCGCCGAGCCCTGGGCCTTCGGCATCACCGAGTTCCCGAAGGACGCCGGCGCGCGTCCGCTGATCCCGGCCGGCAACCGCCTGGAACTGTTCCTGGGCGCGGCCATCGGCGCGATCACCTTCAGCGGCTCGGTGATCGCCTTCGGCAAGCTGTCGGGCAAGTACAAGTTCAGGCTGTTCCAGGGGGCACCGGTGGTGTTCTCCGGGCAGCACATGCTGAACCTGGTGCTCGGCATCGCCACCGTGGTACTCGGCCTGGTGTTCATGTTCACCGAGAACTGGACCGCCTTCTTCGCGATGCTGGCGCTGTCGTTCGTGCTCGGCGTGCTGATCATCATCCCGATCGGCGGCGCGGACATGCCGGTGGTGGTCTCGATGCTGAACAGCTACTCGGGCTGGGCGGCGGCAGGCATCGGCTTCTCGCTGAACAACAGCATGCTGATCATCGCGGGGTCGCTGGTGGGCAGCTCGGGCGCCATCCTGAGCTACATCATGTGCAAGGCGATGAACCGCTCGTTCTTCAACGTCATCCTCGGCGGCTTCGGCGGCGAGGCGGCGGCGGCGGGCGGCGGCGCGCAGCAGCAGCGCAGCGTCAAGAGCGGCTCGTCGGACGACGCGGCGTTCCTGATGACCAACGCCGACACGGTCATCATCGTGCCCGGCTACGGTCTCGCGGTCGCCCGCGCGCAGCACGCGCTCAAGGAGCTCGCGCAGAAGCTGACCGACCACGGCGTGACGGTGAAGTACGCGATCCACCCGGTCGCCGGACGGATGCCGGGCCACATGAACGTGCTGCTCGCCGAGGCCGAGGTGCCGTACGACCAGGTCTTCGAGATGGAGGACATCAACTCCGAATTCGGCCAGGCGGACGTGGTGCTGGTGCTCGGCGCCAACGACGTGGTGAACCCGGCGGCGAAGGATCCGAAGTCCCCGATCGCCGGCATGCCGATCCTCGAGGCGTACAAGGCCAAGACGATCATCGTCAACAAGCGCTCGATGGCCTCCGGCTACGCCGGCCTCGACAACGAGCTGTTCTACATGGACAAGACGATGATGGTGTTCGGCGACGCGAAGAAGGTCGTCGAGGACATGGTGAAGGCCGTCGAGTGACGGCCCCGCCCCGCTCGCGGCCGCCCGCCCCGGGCGGGCCGCGGACGGGGCGCCGGACGGACGGTCACGGCGTCCGCCGGCTTGAAGCGCGCGCGGTGCGGCCCCATCATCGGGTCACCGCACCCCGGAGGGCCGCATGTCCACCGATCCCGCACTCGTCGTCGAGTCCGACCGTCTCGACTCGCTGAAGAAGGTCTGCCTGATGGACTACGCGCTGCACATCGCCGGCGCGCTGTTCTCGGCCGGGCTGCTGTCGGTCATCGCGCTGATCGTCAACTACATCAAGCGCGACGATGCCCGCGGCACGATCTACGAGTCGCACATGAACTGGATGATCCGGACGTTCTGGTGGACGCTGGTCTGGTTCGTGCCCGCCGGCGTGATCGCGCTGCTGACGCTCGGCCTGCTATGGTTCGTGCTCTTCGTGCCGGGCGTGTGGTTCCTGTACCGGATGATCAAGGGGGTGCTTTGGCTCAACGACGGACGGCCGATGCCGGCCTGATGGATCCGGCGCGTCGGGCGCTGCTCGCAGCGGCGGCCGTGCTGCCCGCCTGCTCGGTGGCGCCGACGGCGTCGCCGCCCCGAGGCCCGGTGCCCGTGGGACCCGTGCCTCCGCCCACGGTGCGCGTCGGCGACCGCTGGCGCTACCGGATCGTGGACCGGCACAACGGCCGCTGGCTCGACGAACCGACCTGGGAGGCCGTCGAGGCCGGGCCCGAGCTGCGCCTGAAGGTCGGCCTTCGCCGCGCGACCGCCGCGGAGGCCTTCGAGGAGCGCTACGCGACGCCATGGGCCGCGCTGACCGAAGTGCTCTACGGCCTGTCCTATCCGTTCCGCGATCCGGTGCCGCTGGTACCCGCCACGCTCGAGCCGGGCCGCATCATCGCCACGTCCACCTCCTACGTCGATCCGGCCACGCAGAAGCGCAAGCTGTGGTCGCAGCAGCTGCGCGTCGGCGCCTGGGAATCGGTGGAGGTGCCCGCCGGTCGCTACGACTGCCTGCGCATCGGCCGGACCGTCGCGTTCGAGCATCCGGACAGCGGGCGGCGCTCGGCGACCCTGGCCGACACGATGTGGTACTCGCCGGCGGTCAACCGCTGGGTGCAGCGCGAGCTCCGCGGCGAGTACATCAGCGCCGGCACCAGCCCCGGCACCTCGCCCGAGGGCGAGCGCGGCCTGGACGACTGGCTGATGCTCCAGCTCACCGCCTACCTGCCGGCGCCGCGCTGACGCCGGCGCGGCCGCGACCGGAGGAGACCGATGTCCCGTCCCGCCCCCGACCGGCGCCGCCTGCTCGGCGCGATCGCCACGCTCGCCGCGGGCGGGCTGGCCGGCGGCTGCGCGGGCGGCGCCGCGGTGCCGCCCCCGGCCGGCGCCGAGCCGCTCGCCCTGCCCTCGCCGCGCGTCGGTGACCGCTGGTCCTACCGGCTCACCAACCGCTTCAACGGCGGCACGATCGGCGAGACCACGGTCGAGGTGCTCGAGGCCGGCGCGACGCTGCGGCTGCGCGTCGATCCGGGCGACGGCCAGCCGGCGCAGCAGGAGCGCTACGCCGACGCCTGGCGGGTGATCGAGGAGACCACCTTCGACGGGCCGATCGTGTTCGACGTGCCGATGCCGCTGGTGCCGCCGGACGCACGCACGGGCGCCGCGGTCGCCACCGCCGGCCGCTACCGCAGCGAGCGCGCGAGCGGCGAACTCGCATGGCGGCAACGGCTGCGTGCGGTGGGCTGGGAGCGGGTCACGGTGCCGGCCGGCACCTTCGACGCGCTGCGGATCGACCGGGCCGTGAACTTCGAGCATCCGGACCGGTTCAGGCTCATGCCCGAGCGCACCGACATCCTCTGGGTGTCACCGCAGGTCGGCCGCTGGGTCGCCCGCGAATGGACCGGCTCGTTCATGCCGGGCTCGCCGTCCGGCCGCGCCGGCCGCGCGCGCGAGGACTGGATCCGCTGGGCGCTGGTCGGCTGGCAGGCTGGCGGCCGCGGCGGCTGACCGACGTCTCGGGCGCGCCGCGGCGCCTCGTTCACCGCCTGTCACGCGGGCGATGCGTCCATCACCCGCAGCGCGGCCTCGAGGACCGCGTCGGGCGACGGCCAGTCGCCGCCGCCGATCCAGGCGGCCCGCGGCCCCCAGGGCCGGGTGCGGGCCGGGTCGCTCGGCCCGAACACGCCGAGCACCGGCGCATCGACCGCGGCGGCGAGGTGCATCGGCCCCGAATCGTTCGCGACGGTGATCGCCGCGCGGCCGCAGACGGCGGCGTACGCGCCGAGGCCGAGCCCCGGCAGCACGGTGGCGCCGGGCACGGCCGCCCGCGCGGCGGCGTCCTCCCCGGGGCCGGGGCAGACCACGGTCGCGAGGCCGCGCGCGCGCAGCGCATCGTCGAGTTCGGCGAAGCCGGGCCAGGTCTTCGGCACGCCACCGGCGCTGCCGGCCGCCAGCGGCGCCACGACCGCGACACGCGCGCCGGCGAGACCGGCGGCGGCGAGGGCCTCGTCGGCCGCCGCCCGGTGACGTTCGGCGAGGACCAGGCCGAGCGAAGCGGGAGGCACCGCCGGCCAGCCGCGCAGGCCGAGCCAGGCCGCGGTCTCGGCGCCGAGCCGCCAGAACGCTTCGACCTCGTGTCCACTCGGCGGCTTCGCGATCCCGCGGCCGAGCAGCCACGAGCGTCCGTCGGCGCGGTGGCCGAGCGCGGACACGCCGGCCAGTCGGAAGGTCGCGGCGCTCGACAGCGAGTTGGTCAGGAGCAGCCCCCGCGCGGGCCCGCCCGCAGCGCGCAGCGCGGCCGCGCCCGCGCGCAGCCCACGAGGCAGCGCCGTCACCGTCCAGCCGTGCCCGGCCAGCAGGTCGGCGGCCCAGCCGCGGCCGACGGGCCGCGGCGCCGCGCCGCAGGCCGCGAGCGCCCGCAGCGCCGGCAGCGCCATGCAGACGTCGCCGACCCAGTTGGGCAGCCGCACCCACAGCGGTACGCCGGCCTGCGCGTCGGGGGCGGCGGCCGGCATCGTGCGCGGTCCCGGCGCGCTCAGCCGCGGGCCGTGCCGATCGCCCGGTCGACCCACTCGACCCAGTGGCGGACCGGCACGCCGGTGCCCGACTGCAGGTGCGTCAGGCAGCCGATGTTCGCCGACAGGATCGCGTCGGGCGCGCCGGCCGACAGGTTCGAGAGCTTGCGGTCGCGCAGCTCGAACGACAGCGTCGGCTGCAGCACGGAGTAGGTACCGGCCGAGCCGCAGCACAGGTGCGACTCGGCGAAGGGCACGAGCTCGGCACCGCAGGCGGCGAGCAGCGCCTCGACCGTGCCGCGGATCTGCTGGCCGTGCTGCAGCGTGCACGGCGGATGGAAGGCCACGCGCCGCGGCAGCTCGGCCGCGGCGGCCGCCTGCGCCTTCGCGGCGAGCGCGTCGCGCTCGCCGGCGAGGAAGACCGACAGGTCGCGGACCATCGACGCGATCCGCGCGGCCCTCGCCGCGTAGGCCGGGTCGTCGCGCAGCAGGTGACCGTAGTCGACGAGCATCGCGCCGCAGCCCGACGCGTTGACGACGATCGCCTCGGCGCCCTGCTCCACGTGCGGCCACCAGGCGTCGACGTTGCGGCGCGCGTCGTCGAGCGCGCCGCCGTGGTCGCTCAGGTGGTGGCGGATCGCGCCGCAGCAGCCCGAGCCCGACGCGGTCACGCCCTGGATGCCCAGCGCGTCGAGCACCCGCTCGGTGGCGGCGTCGATCGCCGGCACCATCGCCGGCTGCACGCAGCCGTCGAGCAGCAGCACGCGGCGCGCGTGCGCGCGGCGGGGGCGCGGGCCCGGGTCGCGGCGCTCGGGCACCTTGGCCTTGAGCGTCGCGGGCAGCGCCGGGCGCAGCGCCTGACCGACCCGCATCGCCGGATCGAACAGCCAGCGCCGGGTCAGGCCCTCGCGCAGCGCCCCGCGGACGATCCGCTCGGAGAGCGGCCGCTTCACCCGGTCCTCGACCAGCTTGCGGCCGATGTCGACGAGGTGGCCGTACTTCACGCCCGACGGGCAGGTGCTCTCGCAGTTGCGGCAGGTGAGGCAGCGGTCGAGGTGCAGCTGCGTCTCGCGCGTGGGTTCGACACCCTCCATCACCTGCTTCATCAGGTAGATGCGGCCGCGCGGGCCGTCGAGCTCGTCGCCCAGCAGCTGGTAGGTCGGACAGGTGGCGGTGCAGAAGCCGCAGTGCACGCACGAGCGCAGGATCGATTCCGCCTCGGTGCCCTCGGGGGTGCCGCGCAGCCAGTCGGCGAGGTGGGTCTCCATCGCGTCGGGCCGTGTGTCAGAGACCGGCGACGAGCCGGCCGGGATTGAAGAGGCCGCGCGGATCGAGCTCGCGCTTGATCCGTCGGTGCAGCTCGAGCACCGGCGCGGGCAGCGGATGGAAGGCGCCGGCGGACTTGTCGCGGGCGCGGAAGAGCGTGGCGGTGCCGCCGAGCGTGGCCGCCGCCTCGCGCACGCGCGCCGGCTCGGCGTCGGTGCGGAACCAGCGCAGCGCGCCGCCCCATTCGATCAGCTGGCGACCCGGGAACTCGAAGGGCGGCGCGGTCGAGGGCACCGAGACCCGCCAGAGCGGCTGCTCGCCGTCGAAGAACGGATCGGTGTGCTCGCGGATCCCGGACCAGACCGACGCGGCCTGCGCGGGCTCGACGCGCTCGGCGCCGTGCTGGTCGACGAAGCGTTTCACCGCGGCGTCGACCGCCGCGCGCGCGCCCGAGAAGCGCACGCCGAGGTCGCCCGCGTGCCACGCGGTGGCCGAGACGGGCAGCGGCTGGCCGGCCCAGCGGTTCATCAGCTCGAGCGCGTCGCGCAGGTTCGCCGGCAGCAGCACGGTCGCCTCGGCGGCCGGCACCGGCAGCACCTTCAGCGAGACCTCGACGATCGGACCGAGGATGCCCATCGAGCCGGCCAGCAGCCGCGAGACGTCGTAGCCGGCGACGTTCTTCATCACCTGCCCGCCGAAGTGCAGCAGCTCGCCCTGCGCGTTCATCAGCACGGCGCCCAGCACGTAGTCGCGCACCGCCCCCGCGGCGGCGCGCCGCGGCCCCGACAGGCCGCTGGCCACCATGCCGCCCACGGTCGCGGCCGGCCCGAAGTGCGGCGGCTCGAACGGCAGGCACTGCCGCTGCTCGGCGAGCGCGGCCTCGAGCTCGGCGAGCGGCGTGCCGCAGCGGGCGGTGACCACCAGTTCGGTGGGCTCGTACGACACGATGCCGGAGATCGCGCGCAGGTCGAGCGGCTCGCCGGCAGCCGGCTCGCCGTAGAAGTCCTTGGTGCCGCCGCCGTGCAGGCGCAGGCGGACGCGATCGGCGTCGGCGGCGCGGACACAGTCGCGCAGCGCGCGCAGCGCCGGGTCGGCGACCCGGCCGTCGGCGGCGACCGGGACGGTGGTCGCGGGCGACGGCGCGGCCGCGGCGGGAGCGGTCGATGACAACGCGGCCTCGCTCAGAAACGCGGGATGTCGGGGAACGCGATGCGGCCGCCCTGCACGTGCATCTTCCCGTACTCGGCGCAGCGCGCGAGCGTGGGGATGCCCTTGCCGGGATTCAGCAGGCCGGGCGGATCGAACGCGCGCTTGATCGCGAAGAACGCATGGCGCTCGGACGGAGAGAACTGCACGCACATCGAGTTGATCTTCTCGATGCCCACGCCATGCTCGCCGGTCACGGTGCCGCCGAGCTCCACGCAGAGCTCGAGGATGTCGGCGCCGAAGCGGTCCGCGCGCTCCCATTCGCCGGGCGTGTTCGCATCGAACAGGATCAGCGGGTGCAGGTTGCCGTCGCCCGCGTGGAAGACGTTCATGCAGCGCAGCCCGTGGACGCGCTCCATCTCGGCGATCGCGGCCAGCATCTTCCCGAGGTTCTTGCGCGGGATGGTGCCGTCCATGCAGTAGTAGTCGGGCGAGATCCGGCCCGCGGCGGGGAACGCGTTCTTGCGGCCCGACCAGAAGCGCAGCCGCTCGGCCTCGGAGGCCGACACCGCGATCGCGGTGGCCCCGGCCTCGCGCAGCACCGCCTCCATCCGCGCGATCTCCTCCTCGACCTCCTCGGGCGTGCCGTCGGACTCGGCCAGCAGGATCGCCTCGGCGTTCAGGTCGTAGCCCGCCTTCACGAAGGGCTCGACCGCCTCGGTCGCCTTGCGGTCCATCATCTCGAGGCCGGCGGGGATGATGCCCGCGCCGATGATCGCCGCGACCGCGTCGCCCGCCTTCACCACGTCGTCGAACGAGGCCATCACCACGCGCGCGAGCTGCGGCTTGGGCACGAGCTTCACCGTCGCCTCGGTGGCGACGAGCAGCATGCCCTCCGAGCCGATCGCGAGCGCGAGCAGGTCCAGGCCCGGCGCGTCCAGCGCACCGCCGCCGAGCTCGACGATCTCGCCGTCGATGGTCACGCCGCGGATCCGCAGCACGTTGTGCACGGTCAGGCCGTACTTCAGGCAGTGGACGCCGCCCGAGTTCTCGGCGAGGTTGCCGCCGATCGTGCAGGCGATCTGCGACGAGGGGTCGGGCGCGTAGTAGAGCCCGTGGGGCGCGGCGGCCTCGCTGATCGCGAGGTTGCGCACGCCGGGCTGCACGCGCGCGGTCCGCGCGAGCGGGTCGATGGCGACGATGCGGTTGAAGCGCGCGAGCGACAGCACGATGCCGGCGGCATGCGGCATCGCGCCGCCCGACAGGCTGGTGCCGGCGCCGCGCGCGACCACCGGCACGTCGAGCTCGCGGCAGGCCTTCAGCACCGCGACCACCTGCTCCTCGGTCTCGGGCAGGACCACCGCGACCGGCAGCTTGCGGAAGGCCGACAGCCCGTCGCATTCGTAGGGTCGGGTCTGCTCGGTGCCGGCCAGCACGCAGCGCGCCGGCAGCAGGCGCCGGAGCGCGGCGACGATCGCCGCGGCGCGGGCCGCCTCGGGCGCGTCGTCACGGTCGGCCCAGCGGGGCTCGGGGCTCGGCGCGGCGGCGTGCGCGGCGGACGGCGCGTTCACGGGCTCGGCGGTGGGGGCGATCGAGGCGTTCATCGGGCGCGATTATCGCCCGATCCCCGGGCGCGCCGCCGCGAGACCCTTTCGCGCCGGCATCCGCCGGCCCTGCAGCAGCCAGACCAGGGCCAGCGGCACCATCCCCGCGAGCACGCCCCAGGCGTCGTCGGGCCGGGCCGGATTGCGGACCTCGATGCCCACGACCTCGTAGCCGGGCTCCAGCCCCAGCTTGCGCGCGCGGCTGCCGAACTTCACGTTGCCGATCGACAGCTGCCCGCCCAGCTCGACCAGCGTGACGCCCGCGGCGCGGATCCGCTCGCGGCCGGTCGCGCCCTCGCCCATCGGCAGCGCCACCAGCTTGCTGACGTCGTCGCCCTCGATCGACTGGCCCTTCACCCGCAGGATCAGCCACTGGTCGGTCCCGAGCCGGTCGGCGACCTCGTAGACCTTGGCCGGCGGATGCTCGACGTAGCGCTCGTACGCGCGGTCCATCACCCAGTCGGGCCGCAGCAGCAGGCCGGCGGCCAGCAGCAGCAGCACGATCTCCCACCAGGTCGTGCGGACGCGGAACCAGCCCATCGTGCCCGCCGCGAACGCGAGCGAGGCGACGGTGGCCGACACGCACACCACCGCGAGGTGCCACCACGAGTCGACGCCGATCAGCAGCAGCTGCGGGTTGAAGATGAACGCGAAGGGCAGCACCGCGGTGCGGAAGCTGTACCAGGTCGCCTGCAGCCCGGTCCTGTTCGGGTCGTCGCCGGAGATCGCCGAGGCCGCGTACGACGCGAGCCCCACCGGCGGGGTCACGTCCGCCATGATCCCGAAGTAGAAGACGAACAGGTGGACCGCGATCAGCGGGATCACCAGCCCGCTGCGCGCGCCGAGCTCGACGATCACCGGCGCCATCAGCGTGGCGACCAGGATGTAGTTCGCGGTGGTCGGCACGCCCGCGCCGATCAGCAGGCAGATCACCGCGGTCAGCACCAGCATCAGCAGCACGTTGCCCGCCGAGACCAGCTCGACGAAGTCGGTCATCATCAGGCCCATGCCGGTCAGCGTGACCGCGCCGACGATCAGGCCCGCGCTCGCGCAGGCCACGGCGATGCCGATCATGCTGCGCGCGCCCACGACCAGGCCGCGCCGGAGGTCCGCCGCACCGCGCTTCAGCTGCGCGCCCGCGTCGCCCTGCCGGCGGAACAGCGACAGCAGCGCCGGCTGGAACACCACCATCGCGATCGAGGTGGCGGTGGCCCAGAACGCCGAGGTGCCCGGCGACAGCTCCTCGACCGACAGGCACCAGAGCAGCACCACGATCGGCACCATCAGGTGCAGCCCGGAGCGCAGGATCGGCCAGGGCTCGGGCAGCCGCACCACCGGCGCGTCCGGATCGTCGACGGGGATGTCGGGGTGGCGCGCGGAGAACGCCAGCAGCGCGAGGTAGGCGGCGACGCCGAGCAGCACCAGCGGCCAGGTGGTGTCGGTGCCCACGAGCGCGCGCACGCCCTCGATCGCGTAGTAGACCGCCGCGATCGCGGCGACGGTGCCCGACGCGCCGAGCCCCCAGCCGCGCAGCCGCTCGCCCCAGGTCGGCACGCGGTGCCGCGCGATCGGCTCGATGCCGTGGCGCAGCGCCTCGAGGTGCGTGATGTAGAAGAGCGCGACGTACGAGATCACCGCGGGCAGCGCGGCGTGGCGGATGATCTCCGAGTACGGGATGCCGACGTACTCCACCATCAGGAACGCGGCCGCGCCCATCACCGGCGGCATGATCTGGCCGTTGATCGACGACGCGGCCTCGATCGCGCCAGCCTTCACGCCCGGGTAGCCGGTGCGCTTCATCAGCGGGATGGTGAAGATGCCGCCCGAGACCACGTTCGACACCGACGAGCCCGAGACCAGCCCGTTCATCGCCGACGACACCACCGCGACCTTCGCGGGCCCGCCGCGCAGGTGGCCGAGCAGCGCGAACGACAGCTGCATCATGAAGTTGCCCGCGCCCGCGATGTCGAGCAGCGTGCCGAACAGCACGAACAGGAAGATGAACTGCACCGACACGCCGAGCGCCACGCCGTAGACGCCCTCGGTGGTCAGCCACATGTGCGAGGCGAAGCGCTGCACGCTCGCGCCCTTGTGCAACAGCACGTCGGGCATCCACGGGCCGGCGAAGACGAAGGCGAGGAAGAGGCCGGTGGTCACCAGCATCCCGACGCCCATCGCGCGGCGCGTGGCCTCGAGCATGATCGCCACGCCGGCGAGCGCCACCACGAGGTCCGTCGTCGTCGGCTTGCCGGGCCGCGTGGCGAGCTCGTTGTAGAAGAGGAAGAGGTAGGCCGCGCAGAACGCGCCGACCGCGGCGAGCAGCCAGTCGGCCGCAGGCACGCGCGTGCGCGACGATCGCTTCGTCGCGGGGAAGGCGGCGAAGCCCAGGAAGACCGCGAACGCGAGGTGGATCGCGCGGGTCTCGGTGTCGTTGAAGATCCCGAAGCCCGCCACGAAGGGCAGCGGCGACGCGATCCAGAGCTGGAACAGCGACCACGCGGCCGCGACCCCCGCGAGCACGCGGCCGATCGCGCCGCCCGGCTCGCGGCCGCCGAGGTCGGCCTCCTTGACGAGCCGGTCGAGTTCCGCGTCGGAGGCGGCCGACCTCGACGGCACGCCGCCGACGACCTCGGCGCCGCTCACGCGCGTCGCCCGCGGGCCGCGCATGCGGCCGCGCCGGCCCGCGCGCGACCGGGCGTCACTTGATCCAGCCCTTCTCGCGGTAGTAGCGCACCGCGCCCTCGTGCAGCGGCGCCGACAGGCCGTCCTTGACCATCGTCTCGGGCTGCAGGTTGGCGAGCGCCGGGTGCAGCTTCTTGAACTCGTCGAAGTTGTCGAACACCGCCTTCACGACCTGGTAGACCGTGTCGGCCGGGGTCTTCGACGACGCGACGACGGTTGCCAGCACGCCGTAGGTCTGCGCCGCATCGGGATTGTTCGGGTAGAGGCCGCCCGGGATCGTGACCTTCGCGTAGTACGGCTTCTCGGCGACCAGCTTGTCGACGGCCGGGCCGGTGATGGACGCGAGCTTCGCGCCGCAGGTGGTCGTCGGGTCCTGGATGTTCGCGCTCGGATGACCCACGCCGTAGAAGAACGCGTCGATCTTGCCGTCGCACAGCGCCGGGCCGTGCTCGTCGGCCTTCAGCTCGGCGGCCAGCGAGAAATCCTTCATCGTCCAGCCGAGACCGACGAGCAGCTCCTCCATCGACGCCCGCGTGCCCGAGCCCGGGTTGCCGACGTTCACGCGCTTGCCCTTCGTGTCGGCGAACGTCCGGATGCCGGACTCCTTGCGGGCCAGCAGCGTGAAGGGCTCGGGGTGGACCGAGAAGACCGCGCGCAGGTCCGAGACCGCGCCGTCCTTGAACTGGGTCAGGCCCTTGATCGCGTTGAACTGCACGTCCGACTGCGTGAAGCCGAGGTCGAGTTCGCCGGCCTTGATCGTGTTGACGTTGAACACCGAGCCGCCGGTGGACTCGACCGAGCAGCGGATCCCGTGCTTCGCGCGGTCCTTGTTGACCAGCCGGCAGATCGCGCCGCCCGCGGCGTAGTAGACGCCCGTGACGCCGCCGGTGCCGATGGTGACGAACTTCTGCTGGGCCTGGGCCGCGGGCGCGAACGAGAGGGTCGCGAAGGCGGCGGCAGCGAGGGCGGCGAGGCCCGTGCGGCGGCGCGAGGGGGCGCTGCGGATCGTGTCCATCGTGGTGTCTCCGTGGTGGTGCGGTCGATTGTAACCGCCGCGCTGGCGGCCCCGCCGCGGAACGCCGTGCCGCCGGGCGCGGCGATCCGGTTACCATCGACCGACGAGGGCACGGCCGCTCCGGACCGACGCCCGAAGGGAGATTCCATGCCGATGCCGACCCCGTTCCCGCGTGCTGCCGTCGCCGCGTGTGCCCTCGCCCTCGCCGCCTGCGCCAGCGCGCCGCCGGCCGCGGCCCCCACCGTTTCACCCGAGCAGGTGGGCGAGGTGCGCCCCGGCTCCGGCGTGCTGAACGGCTATCTCGAGCGCAAGGCGCTGCCGAACGCGCTCGCGCTGCTGCCGCCGCCGCCGGCCGAGGGCTCGCCCGCCGCGGCGGCCGACCTCGCCGCCTACCGCGCCACCCGCGCGCTGCGCGACACCCCGCGCTGGCGCCTCGCCACGCAGGACGCCGAGCTGCGGTTCCCGGCCGCGGCGAAGACCTTCTCCTGCGCGCTCGGGCTGCCGGTCAGTGCCGAGCGCACGCCGCACCTGAACATGCTGCTGCGGCGGACGCTCGCCGACGCGGGCCTCGCCACCTACAGCGCGAAGGACCACTACAACCGCGTGCGGCCTTTCGTCGCGATGAAGGAGTCCTCGTGCTCGGCGGCCGAGGAGCCGCGACTGGTGAAGGACGGCTCGTATCCGTCGGGGCATGCGGCACTCGGGTGGGCCTGGGGGCTGGTGCTCGCCCAGGTGGCGCCGGACCGGACCGATGCGCTCGCGCAGCGCGGCTTCGCGTTCGGCCAGAGCCGGATGATCTGCGGCGTGCACTGGCAGAGCGACGTCGACGCCGGTCGCACGGTCGGAGCGGCGGCGGTCGCCCGGCTGCAGTCCGATCCGGTGTTCACCGCGCAGCTCGAGCTGGCGCGCCGCGAGGTCGCCGCGCTGCGTGCGGCCGGCGCGACGCCGGACGGCGACTGCGCGGCCGAGGCCACGGCGCTCGCGACGCGCTGACGCGGGGCGCCGACGCGGCCCCGTGACGCGCCGAGTCAGCGCACGGCGACCGCGGACACGGACGCGTCGATCGCCGCCTTCAGGCCGCCCACGATCAGGTCGACGTGCGACGCGTCGATCGTGTAGGGCGGCGCGAGCAGCACGTGGTCGCCGCGGCGTCCGTCGATCGTGCCGCCCATCGGATAGCACATCAGGCCCGCGTCGAACGCCGCCTGCTTGACCTTCGCGTTGAGCTTCGCGGCCGGATCGAACGGCGCCTTCGTCGCGCGGTCGGCCACCAGCTCCACGCCCCAGAAGAGTCCGCGGCCGCGGATGTCACCGACGTTCGGGTGCTCGCCGAGCGCGCGCCGCAGCTCGCGCCCGAGCAGCGCGCCGGTCTCGCGCACGCGGCCCAGCAGCCCCTCCTCGGCGATCACCTGCTGGACCGCGATCGCGGCGGCGCAGGCGATCGCGTGACCGAGGTAGGTGTGGCCGTGCTGGAAGAAGCCCGAGCCGTCGGCGAACGCGTCGAACACGCGCCGCGACAGCAGCGCCGCGCCGATCGGCTGGTAGCCGCCGCCCAGGCCCTTCGCGATCGTGACGATGTCGGGCACGACGCCGTCCTGCTCGCAGGCGTAGAGCGTGCCGGTGCGGCCCATGCCGCACATCACCTCGTCGAGGATCAGCAGCACGCCGTGGCGGTCGCAGACCTCGCGCACGCGTCGGAAGTAGCCGGGCACCGCGGGGACCGCGCCCAGCGTCGCGCCGACCACCGGCTCGGCGACGAAGGCGATGACGCGGCCCGGGCCGGCGGCGACGATCGCCGCGTCGAGTTCCGCCGCGAGCCGTTCACCGTAGGCCTCGGGCGACTCGCCCGCCGCGCGGTCGCGGTATTCGTAGCAGGGGGACACGTGGACCGCCGGCGCGAGCAGCGGCGCGAAGGGCTCGCGCCGCCACATGTTCCCGCCCACCGACAGCGCGCCCAGCGTGTTGCCGTGGTAGCTCTGCCGGCGCGCGACGAACAGCGTGCGCTGCGGCTCGCCGCGCTCGAGGAAGTACTGCCTCGCCATCTTCAGCGCGGCCTCCATCGCCTCGGAGCCGCCGGACACGAAGTAGGCGTGGCTGATGCCCTCGGGTGCACCCTCGACCAGCGTGTCGGCCAGCCGCTCGGCGACCTCGGTGGTGAAGAACGAGGTGTGTGCGTAGGCGAGGCGCTTCGCCTGCGCCTCGATCGCCGCGACCACCGCCGGATGGCCATGGCCGAGGCACGAGACGGCGGCGCCGCCGCAGGCGTCGAGCCAGCGCCGGCCGTCCTCGCCGACCAGCCAAGGGCCCTCGCCCGAGGCGACCTTCGGATAGCGCCCCCGCGCCTGTCGATGGAGGATGCGGCTCATCGGATTCGAGACCTCGTCGTCATGAGGCCGACATCGTACGACGCGAGGATCCGGGGCTCCTTCCGGAACGACGTGGAGACGACGATGGACGAGCGCCGCATCGGGACCGCCCGACCGACGACCGAGCCCGCCCCCCACCCCCTCGCGCGGCTGCTGGCCACCACCCGCGCCGACTGGCAGCGCGTCGGTCGGGCTCGCTTGACACCCCGCGCCCCCGCGACTACCTTCGCGCCCAGTCTCATCGCCGATGCGGGAGAGACCGGCCCCCGGACATCCGTGTCCGGCCAGGCGCCGGCGCCGAAGGTGTATCGCCCCGGAAACTCTCAGGCAAAAGGACCGCATCGGATCGGACTCTCTGGAGAGTAGGCCGCGCGCCCCGTAGGGCGCCCGGCCTCGCCGAAGGTCAATCTCTCAGGCAAACGGACAGAGGGGGCGCAGCGAGGTCACGCGGGTGGCCCGGCTGCGTTCCCGCGTCGACGCGTCCTCAGCGCGCCGGCCACGATGCCCGCAGCGACCTTCCTCCTCCGGAGCCTGCCTTGGCCAGCCCTTCCGACCTCCGCTACACCGAATCCCACGAGTGGGTCCGCGACAACGGCGACGGCACCGTCACCGTCGGCATCACCGAGCACGCGCAGGAAGCGCTCGGCGAGCTGGTCTACGCCGAGCTGCCGCAGCCGGGCCGCACGGTCTCGAAGGGCGAGGCGGTCGCGGTGGTCGAGTCGACCAAGGCCGCCTCGGACGTCTACGCGCCGATCGACGGCGAGGTGCTCGAGGCCAACGATGCGCTCGGCAGCGCGCCGCAGACGGTCAACGAGGCGCCCTACGCCGGCGGCTGGCTGTTCAGGCTGAAGCCCGCCGACGCCGCGCAGCTCGCCGCGCTGATGGACGCGGCCGCCTACGACGCCGGCCCCGGCGCCTGACGGGAGACCCGCGATGATCCACGGCGAGAACGTCGGCCAGGACCTGCAGGCCCTGCTCGGCCACGACGAGTTCCACCCCCGCCACATCGGCCCGGGCGGCGCGCAGGAAGCGCGGATGCTCGAGGTCGTCGGCTACGCGTCGCGGCAGGCGCTGATCCGCGACACCGTGCCGGCGGCGATCCTGCGCGACGAACCGCTCGCGATCGTGCCGCCGGCCACCGAGGCCGCCGCGCTCGCCGAGCTCGAGGCGATCGCGTCGCGCAACCAGGTCTGGCGCAGCTACATCGGCGCCGGCTACCACGGCACGCTCACGCCCGAGCCCATCAGGCGCAACGTGCTCGAGAACCCCGGCTGGTACACGGCGTACACGCCCTACCAGGCCGAGGTCGCGCAGGGCCGCCTCGAGTCGCTGATGAACTTCCAGCAGATGGTGGTCGACCTCACGGGGCTTGCGGTCGCGAACGCGTCGCTGCTCGACGAGGCCACCGCCGCGGCCGAAGCGCTCGGCGTGATCCGCCGCGCGTCGCGCCACGCGTCGAAGCGCTTCCTGGTCGACGCATCGGTCCACCCGCAGGTGATCGCGGTGATCCGCACGCGCGCGAAGTGGATGGGCGTCGAGGTGGTGGTGGCCGACGCGGCGTCCTTCGAGGCGTCCACGGTGTTCGGCGCGCACGTCCAGTGCCCCGACACCGAGGGCCGCCTGCGCGACTTCTCGGCGCTCGCCGACACGCTGCACGCCGGCGGCGCGCGCCTGTCGATCGGCGTCGACCCGCTCGCGGCGATGCTGGTGAAGTCGGCAGGCAGCATGGGTGCCGACGTGGCCATCGGCTCGGCGCAGCGCTTCGGCGTGCCGCTCGGCTACGGCGGCCCGCACGCCGCGTTCATGGCGGTCCGCGACGACCTCGTGCGGATGATGCCGGGGCGGATCATCGGCGTCTCGAAGGACGCGGCCGGCAACCTCGCCTACCGGATGTCGCTGCAGACCCGCGAGCAGCACATCCGCCGCGACAAGGCCACCTCGAACATCTGCACCGCGCAGGCGCTGCTCGCGAACATGGCCGCGTTCTACGCGGTCTACCACGGTCCGCAGGGGCTGCTGCGGATCGCGCTGCGCACGCACGCGATGGCGCGGCTGCTGCTCGCCGCGACGAAGCTGGAGCCGGTCCACGCCGCGTTCTTCGACACCGTGCTGATCGACCCGAGGGCCGCCGGCCTCGATGCAGCGGCGATCGCGGCGCGAGCCGCCGAGCAGCGGATCAACCTGCGCACCTTCGGCGACGGCCGCATCGCGGTGGCCTTCGACGAGACCGTCGGCGTGGCCGATGTCGCCGACGTCGCGTTCGTGCTCACCGGCATCCGCCCCGACCCGCAGGCGCTCGCGCGCACGCCCGGCATCGGCGTCGAGCCGGCCGCGATCCCCGCGGCGCTGCGCCGCGACAGCGCGGTGCTGACCCATCCGGTCTTCAACCGATTCCACAGCGAGACCGAGTTCGTCCGCTACCTGAAGAGGCTCGAGAACCGCGACATCTCGCTGGTCCACTCGATGATCCCGCTGGGCTCGTGCACGATGAAGCTGAACGCCGCCGCCGAGATGGCGCCGGTCAGCTGGCCGTCGTTCGCCGCGATCCATCCGTTCGTGCCGCGCGAGCAGGCCGCGGGCTACGCCGAGATGCTGCGCCAGCTCGGCGACTGGCTCGCCGAGATCACCGGCTTCCACACCGTCTCGTTCCAGCCGAACTCCGGCGCGCAGGGCGAATACGCGGGCCTGCTCGCGATCCGCAACTGGCAGGCCGCGCGCGGCCAGGGCCACCGCGACATCTGCCTGATCCCGTCGTCGGCGCACGGCACGAACCCGGCCACCGCGCAGATGATGGGCATGCGGATCGTGGTCGTGGCCTGCGACGCCGACGGCAACATCGACGTCGCCGACCTCGCCGCGAAGATCGCCCAGCACCGCGACGCGCTCGCCGCGCTGATGGTCACCTACCCGTCGACGCACGGCGTCTTCGAGGCGGCGATCAAGGACATCTGCGCAGCGGTCCACGAGGCCGGCGGCCAGGTCTACATGGACGGCGCGAACCTCAACGCGCAGGCGGGCCTCACGCGGCCGGGCGACATCGGCGCCGACGTCTGCCACATGAACCTGCACAAGACCTTCTGCATCCCGCACGGCGGCGGCGGCCCCGGCATGGGCCCGATCGCGGTGGCCGAGCACCTCGCCCCGCACCTCGCGAGCGATCCGTACGCCGAGTCGGACGCGGCCAACAGCGTGTCGGCCGCGCCCTACGGCTCGGCGCTGATCACCACCATCTCGTGGATGTACATCCGGATGATGGGCGCCTCGGGCATCCGCAAGGCGACCGAGGCCGCGATCCTCAACGCGAACTACGTCGCCGCGCGGCTGAAGGACCACTTCCCGGTCCTCTACACCGGCGCCAGCGGCCGCGTCGCGCACGAGTGCATCCTCGACGTGCGCCACCTGAAGGGCGAGTGCGGCATCACCGCCGAGGACATCGCCAAGCGGCTGATGGACTACGGCTTCCACGCGCCGACGCTGTCGTTCCCGGTGGCCGACACCCTGATGGTGGAACCCACAGAGAGCGAGTCGAAGGCCGAGCTCGATCGCTTCTGCGACGCGATGATCGCGATCGCCGGCGAGATCGCGCGCGTCCGCTCGGGCGAGTGGGACCGGCTCGACAACCCGCTCAAGAACGCGCCGCACACCGCGTTCGAGGTGACCGGCGACTGGCCCCATCCGTACTCGCGGGACACCGCGGTCTATCCGCTGCCCTGGGTCCGCGACGCGAAGTTCTGGCCGCACGTGAAGCGCATCGACAACGCCGCCGGCGACCGCCAGCTGGTCTGCACCTGCCCGCCGACCTCGGAGTACGAGTCGTGACGGCCGAGGCGATCCGCCGCATCCCGCTCGAATCCGTCCACCGCGAGCTCGGCGCGAAGTTCGGCCCGTTCGCGGGCTACGAGATGCCGATCCAGTACCCGGCCGGCCTCAAGGCCGAACATGCCGCGACCCGCGAGCGCGCCGGCCTGTTCGACGTCTCGCACATGGGGCAGGTGCGGATCCGCGCGAAGGACGGCTCGGCCGCGTCGCTCGCGACGGGCCTGGAGGCCGCGCTGCCCGTCGACTTCGACGGCTGGCCCGTCGGGCTGCAGAAGTACTCGTACCTGCTGAACGACGGCGGCGGCATCGAGGACGACCTGATGCTGGTCAACCTCGGCGCCGAGGTGCGGATGGTGGTCAACGCGGGCAACCGCGACGCCGACTTCGCGCGGCTGGCCGCGCTGTGCCCGACGCTGTCCTTCGAGTGGGTCGACGCGGCGCTGGTCGCGCTGCAGGGGCCGGCCGCCGAGAGCGTCCTCGCGGCCCTCGATCCCTCGGCCGCGGCGATGACCTTCATGCAGGCGCGCGAGCTCTCGCTCGAAGGCTTCGCCTGCTTCACCAGCCGCTCGGGCTACACCGGCGAGGACGGCTACGAGATCTCGGTGCCGGCGGACGGCGCCGAGCTCGTCGTGCGGCGGCTCCTGGCCGATCCGCGCGTGCAGCCGGTGGGGCTGGGCGCGCGCGACACGCTGCGGCTCGAGGCCGGGCTGCCGCTGCACGGCAACGACATCACGCCGTCCACCACCCCGGTCGAGGCCGGGCTCGCGTTCGCGATCCCGAAGTCGCGGCGCACGGGCGGCGCGAAGGCGGGCGGCTTCCCGGGGTCGGCGATCGTGCTCGCACAGCTGGCCGACGGACCGGCCCGCAGGCTGGTGGGGCTCGTCTCGCCCGAGGCGATCCCGATCCGCTCGCATGCGGCGATCGTCGACGCCGACGGTACCCCCGTCGGCGAGGTCACCAGCGGCACGGTGTCGCCGACACGGGGCCAGCCGG
The DNA here is from genome assembly GCA_046046245.1 of Pseudomonadota bacterium. GTDB lineage: Bacteria > Pseudomonadota > Gammaproteobacteria > Burkholderiales > Burkholderiaceae_E > UBA4615. The sequence goes on from JBJOKE010000037.1 coordinate 70,602, forward strand.
TGATGCTCGCCTACCTGCAGGCCGCGGCGCTTGCCGACGGGCGCGCGCTGAGGGCGGCCGTCCGCGACAAGCGGCCGGCGGTCGTGACGACGAAGCTGCCCTTCGTGCCCAAGCGCTACAAGCGCTGACGCGGCCCGGGCGCGCCACGGGCGACCGGCGGCGCGCCTCGACCCCGAGCGTCACCTTCGCGGATGCAGCGGGCCGATCCCGCGCGGCGCATGCGGTCTCCAACACGATGAGCCCGCCATGCCGCACCGCCGCCGGGCCCGGGGCGTGCGCCGCGGCGCTGGGAATCCCCCCGGGGGGCCGATCCGCGACGATCGCCCCCTCCTGTTTCGAAAGGCCAACGGAACCGGTCGGAACCGAATCGCGCGCGTCACATAATGTGGCGATGCGCCATCGTGTGTTTCCACGATGATCGGGGCTCCGCCGGGTCTGAGCCGCCGGTCCGGTCGGGGCCTCGTCGTCGTCGATCTCGTGGAGTCCGTCCGGCTCTTCGAACGCGACGAGGCGGGTACCGCATCCCGGTGGCACACACTTGCCGGCGAGATCGAGCGCATCCTGCCCGAGCACGGCGGGAGGCTGGTGAAGAGCCTGGGAGATGGGTTGCTGCTCGAATTCGACAGCGCACTCGGAGCCGTGGCCTGCGCCCTGCGGGTGCCCGCCCTCCTCGAGGCCGAGGCGGACGCCGCGACGTCGGAGCGGCTCTCGGTGCGCATCGGCATCCACGAGGCCGACGTGCTCGGCGACCGGCGGGACATCTACGGCACCGGGGTCAACCTCTGCGCACGCCTGGCCTCGATCGCCGGACCGGGAGGCATCATCGCCTCGGCGCAGGTCCGGGACCGGCTGCTCGATTCGGTGGACGCGCACATCGAAGACCTCGGTGAGTGCTTCCTCAAGCACGTCAGCGGCCCGGTCCGCGCATTCAGGTTGAACCCGACCGCGAACGGGCGGGCGACCGCCGTCCATTCGGCCACGCGTGCGTCCGAGCCGCTGCAGCCGATGGTCGCCGTGATGCCCTTGCGCCCGCCGGTCGGCGACGTCGGCGACGCCCTCCTGCTGGGGCGCGTGCTGGCCGACGAGGTGAACGCCGCCCTGTCGGTCGCCCCGGACGTCGGCGTGCTCTCGCGGATGTCGGTGAACTCGATCGCCGAACGCGAGCCCGACCCGCAGACCTGCCGCATGCTGCTCGGCGCCGACTACGTCCTGTGCGGCACCCTGCACGTCGCCGCGGATCGCCTCATCGTGCTGCCCGAACTGGTGGAGACACGCAGCGGGAAGGTGCTGTGGGCCGACTCGGCGCGCGGACGCGTCGCGGAGCTGCTCGCCGGCGACGGCGAGCTCGTGCACGGGCTGGTGGAGCGGGTGCGTGCGTCGGTGCGGCTCAACGAGGTGGCCCGCGCACGCTTCAATCCCCTGCCGACACTCGAGAGCTACGCGCTGCTGATGGGCGGCATCGCGCTGCTGCACAGCTCGTCCCGCGAGGAGTTCATGCGTTCGCACGCGCTGCTCGACACGCTGCGCGAACGGCATGCACGGCAGTCCTCGCTGCACGCGTGGATCGCCAAGTGGCACGTACTCAACGTGGCGCAGGGCTGGTCGGCGGATCCCGTCGAGGACACGAGCCGCGCGCAGGACGCGGCGCGCCGGGCGATGGAGCTCGACGACCGCAACGCGATCGCGCTGGCCATCGACGGGCTGGTGAACACCAGCCTGCTGAAGCGGCTGGACGAAGGCATGCAGCGCTACGAGGCGGCGGTCGAAGCCAATCCGAGCGAGGGGCTCGCCTGGGCGCTGAAGGGCACGCTGCACGCGTTCCGCGGCGAGTCCCGGTCGGCCGTGGCCGCGACCCGTCGCGCACTGGCGCTGTCGCCGCTCGACCCCCTGCGCCACTTCTACGAGACGCTCGCCGCGACCGCCGAGCTGTCGGCGTGCCGGTGGGACGAGGCGATCGCCCTGGCGAAGCAGTCGCTTCGAGGCAACCGCTCGCACACGTCCACCTGGCGATCGCTGGCGATCGCGCAGGTCGAGTCGGGCCGGATCGAGGCCGCGCGATCGACGGTCTCCGAGCTGATGAAGCTCGACCCGTCCTTCTCGATCGAACGGTATCGCGGCTGGACGCCGAGCATCGACTTCGAGACGGGCCGCCGCTGGGCGGACGCATTGGAGCGCGCGGGGGTACCGCGGCGATAGGTCACCGGACAGTGGACCGGGCAGGTGCCCGAAAGGAGAGGATGGATGTCGTTCGAATCGGGAGCAGTCGGCGCGGTGGGCGCAGTCGGCGCGGTGGGCGCAGTCGGCGCGGTGGGCGCGGTGGGCGCGGTGGGCGCCGTCGGGGCGGTCGGGGCGGTCGGGGCCGTGGGCGCGGTCGGCGCGGGGGCCTACAGCGCCCCGATGGCGACCGCCGCGCTGATCGCGCATCGCGACGGCATCGCCGGAGCGTGGGAGCCGATCGGGGCGAGGCAAGTGCCGAAGCCGGGGCGGCTCGACGATCCGTCCCGCCTGTCGGGCTGGGAATCCTGGGTGCGGGTGACCACGCTGGAGATGGAGCTGCTCTCGGGGCTGCAGTTCGGCGCCCACGGCGCCGACGGCTTCTCGATGGGCTTCATGACGGGCGGGCCCGCGGGCGGCTGGCAACTGCAGGAACTGCTGACGCTGATCCGGCCCGGCAAGGCACAGCTCGCCGCGCAGCTCGACCGCGTCGCGGTCCATGCGGACCTGCGCGCCGATCGCATGTCGGAGATCATCGCCCAGGTCTCGATCCCGTATCCGTTCTGGAGTTCGATCGCCAACCTGCACCCCGACCGCCACCCGCGGACGATGGAGCTGCTGGACGTCGCGTTGCGGATGGCCCGGGGCGTCGAGCTGCGCTTCAAGCACGCGCTCGCCGTCCCGCGTCCGGTCGAGCTGTCGGCGCAGGTGCAGCCGATGCTGCTGACGCCCGGGCACGGCGCGTTCCCGAGCGGGCACTCGACCGAGGCCCATCTCGTCGCGATCCTGCTCGATCGGCTCGTGGGGCAGGGCGGCAACGTTCCGCTGCGGGTCCAGCTGCTGCGCCAGGCCCACCGGATCGCGGACAACCGCACGATCGCCGGCCTGCATTACCCGGTCGACAGCGCCGCGGGCAGCGTCCTCGGCGAAGCGCTCGCGCGGTTCCTGATGGCGCGCTGCGGTGTGCTCCAGGGGGTCGAGCCGACCGTCTTCGATGCGGCTGCGTTCGGCGGGACGGCCGACTTCATGCGCTGCATCGACGCGAACGGCGACTTCGCGGCTCCTGCAGGCACGACGCGCAAGAACACTGCCGTGACGATCGCAACGTCGCCGATGCTCGCCGCGCTGTGGGCCGCGGCCGCCGGCGAGTTCTGATCCGGGTCCGGGGGCTCGCCCATGCCATACCTCGCACCCGAAGAGATCGTCGTCGACGGGGACGTCCTCGTCGACCCCTACTGGATCTGGGCCGAAGCGACGGACTTCGAGTTCCTGCAGCGTCGGCCGGACCGGATCCCCGTGCTGCTCGAACTCTTCGGCACGGTGGAGAACGTCGCGCAAGCCCCTCTGCCGAAGGGCCTCGAGCTCGGCGCGCTCCACCTCGAACCCGCGACCGGCCTGGGCGCCGCCAAGTACTGCACGGGCTACGCCACGCGAGCGTTCCTGCTGGCCGTCGCCCGGGGCGCCCATCGCCGGCTCGTCAAGCGCTTCGAGATCGGCCTGCCCATCGTGGATCCATCCAAAGGCGCCGGCTGGGGCCCGCTCGACTTGGATCTGTTGGACCGCGACACATTCCCCCCGGTGCTCGCGGTGATCGACGACGGACTCCCTGTCGCCCATCCGTCGCTGATCGACGCCCAAGGGAAACCGCGATGCCTCGCACTGTGGGACCAGGACGGCGCCGCATCGCAGGCTCCGGGGCTCCTGCAGTACGGCCGGCTGCTCGGCCGCAATGAGATCGAAGCGGCACTCGCACGGCATCCGAGCCCGGCCGGCGTCCCGCGCGACGAGGGCCTCGTGAACGAGTCCCTGGGCCTGCATCGACTGCGCCGCAGCTGGACCCACGGCGCCGCGGTCCTGGGCCTCGCGGCACTCGGCGGCACGACCGAGCCCGGCCCGGTCCCGCCCTTCATCGGCGTGAACCTGCCGCGCCGGACCTCGGACGACACCTCGGGCCTGTCCCTCGGCGTGCACGCGCTCGACGCACTGCATTTCGTGCTGAAGCAGGCCGACGCGTCCGCATCCGCGGCCAGGCTTTCGCCGGGAGCGGTCGTCGTCAACCTGAGCTTCGGACGCCTGGCGGGCACCCACGACGGCAGCGGGATGCTCGCCAGCGCGATCGACGATGCACTCGAGTTGCGCAACGCCGAGGGCTTGCCGCTGGCGGTGGTACTGCCCGCCGGCAACGGCCACCTGTCGCGCTGCCATGCGCGCGGGACGCTGCAGCCGGGTGCCCGCCACACGCTGGACTGGCGCATCCAGCCGGACGACCGGACGCCGTCGTTCGTCGAGTTGCGGCCCTCGGGTGCGAACGTCGCGGATCTGACCGTGACGCTGCGCTCGCCGACCGGCGAGTGCTGCGGGCCGGTCGGCCCCGACGAGCGCCTCGCGATGCACGACGCCGCGGGACGCCCCGTGGCCACCGTGATCCACTGCTCGCGCAGCGCGGCCGGCAACGGTCCGACGATCCTGCTGGCCGTCGCACCGACCTTCGCACTCGCCCCGGACAGGCCGACCGCTGCGGCGGGGCCCTGGTCGATCGAGCTGCACAACCGCGGCGCCGAGCGGCTGCGGGTCGCCGCGTGGGTCCAGCGCGACGATCGGTTCGCGGGTGCGACCCTCGGCGGGCGGCAGTCGTACTTCGACGATGCGGCCTACCAGCGATTCGATGACCGCGGCCGCGTGCTGGACGAAGACCCCGCGGGATCGGTCTCCTGGGTGAGCCGGGAGGAGACGATCAACCCGATCGCCACCGGGCGCTACACGGTCGTGGTCGGCGCCCGCCGCGCGACGACCGGAGAGGCCTCGCCCTACTCGGCCGCGAGCGGCAGCCACCCGCCGCAGGTCACCGCGGTCGCCGACGACAGCCCGGCGCGACCGGGCATCCCGACCCACGGCACGCGCGCCGGCACGCGGGTACGCGCCAACGGAACCAGCCTCGCCGCGCCCCAGGTCGCGCGCTGGCTGCTGGACCGGGCGCCCGCTCCCGCGGCAGCGGGTGCCCCGAATGGCTTCGACCCGGCGTGGGCCCGGAACGCGCTCGCGGCGCTCGCGCCGCCCATCGGGCCGAATCCGCTGCAAGGTCGGCGGACGATCCGGCCGGACCGCGGCGGCGCGGCCTCCCTGCCCCGGCCGCCCAGCAGACCATGAGCGCCAGCGCGCCCCGCCCTGCGGAGACGGCCATCGAGCCGCTCTCCGGCCCGTTCGCGCGGCTCGCGCCGCTCGGGCGTCGCCAGCGCTTCAGGGCGGGCGCGGTGATCATCCAGGAAGGCGACCGCGGCGACTCGCTGTTCATCCTGCTCTCGGGGCGCGTGCGGACGTTCGTCGAGAACGAGGACGGTCGCGAGCTGACCCTGGGCTTCTACTCCGCGGGCGACTGTCTGGGCGAGATGGCGCTGGACGGCGGTCCGCGCTCGGCGTCGGTGATCGCCGAGGAGGCGACGGTGTGCTCGGTGATCGACCGTGCGACGCTGACTGCCTTCATCGCCGAGCATCCGGACTTCGCGTTCGTGCTGCTCGCCCGCGTGATCCACCGGGCCCGGCTGGCGACCGAGACGGCGCGCGGCCTGGCGCTGCTGGACGTCTACGGACGCCTGACGAGGCTGCTCGAATCGATCGCGGTACCCGGCCCTGACGGCACCCGCGCCCTCGCCGAGCCGATGACCCACCAGACGATCGCGAGCATCGTCGGCGCCTCGCGCGAGATGGTCTCGCGGATCATGAAGGATCTCGAGACCGGCGGTTACGTGCGCCGCGAAGGCCGACGGTACGTCATCCTGCGAGACCTGCCCGCGCACTGGTAGCGCGCTCCAGGCGCAGGGGCCGGATCGGCGGCAGGCGCGCGACCCTCAACAGCAGGTTGCGGATCGAGCGGGTGGCGGTCTTGCCGAGGATCGCGCGCACCTGCGTGCGGACCGTGGACTCCGAGCGCCCCAGGGCGAACGCGATCGACTGCGGCGAGGCGCCCGCCATGAGCCGGCTGAGCACCTCGATCTCGGCCGGCGTCAAGCGGTGCTCGCGGCCGAACGCCTGGATCGACAGTTCCTCGCAGTTGCCGCGCCGGGCGGACATCGCGAGCAGCGGCGGCGGCGGTGCGTCGCCGGCACCCCCGGATGCACCGACCAGCGGGCACACCGCGATCGGCAGGGCGGCTTCGCCCTCCCCGACCAGGACCAGGCGTCGGATGCCGCGGTGCGCGTCCCGCAGCGCGGCCATCCATCGCGACTGCGCCGAGTCTCCGACGCCGACGACGTGCTCGCCCACCAGGCGCAGACCTCGACCGGCCGCCAGCAGCGACGATGCGATCTCGTTCGACTGCAGCAAGCGGCCGCTGGCGGTCATCAGCATCAGGCCGTAGTCGAGTTCGTCGAGCGCCAGCCGCATCGCATCGGCGACTTCGTCCGACCAGGCCGTTCGGAACGCTTGCGTCGAGGCGCTGCACGCATGGGTGGAGTTGCGCATGGGGGTGTCCCTCGTCCGGAGGCGCCGTCGTTCGGCGCCGGTCGGGACAGCTTAGGCAGGGAGACGGCAGCCGCCACGGCAGGAGTACCCGCCGCGATGTGACGGATTCACGTGCAGGGACGAACCGATCCGAGGGCATGGGCGAGTGCCCGCGCCGACCGTCAGTCCCCGCCGAAGCCCACCCGCCCGGCGAGCGCCACCGCCTCGGTGCGGTTGCGCGCCTGCAGCCCGCGCAGCACCGCGCCGATGTGGATCTTCACCGTGTTCTCGGACAGGCCGAGCTCACGGCAGATCTCCTTGTTCGGCAGCCCGCGGACCATCAGCCTCAGCACCTGCATCTGGCGCGGCGACAGCCCTGCCAGCCGCTGCAGCGTGTCCTCGTCGTGACGCGGACGGCATCCGCCGACGCCCGCCGGCACCGGCTCCGGCTCGATGCCCAGCAGTCGCTGCAGCGAGTCGAACAGCGTCTCGCGGTCCGAGGACTTCGGCACGAACGCGGCGGCTCCGGCACGCAGCGCGCGGTCCACGGTCTCGCGGTCGTCGCTCGCCGACAGCACCGCGACCTTGGTGTCGGGCGCCTTCTCCCGGACGCGCATCAGCGCGTCGAGGCCGCGCGCGTCGGGCAGGGCGAGGTCGAGCACGACCAGGTCCCACCAGCCCGGCTCGCCGAGCCGGTCGATCGCCTGCCGCGCGGTCGCGGCCACCCCCACCTCGCAGCCGGGAGCGATCGACTGCAGGCAGACGGTGATCGCGTCGCGGATGACCGGATGGTCGTCGCAGATGAGCACCCGCGCCATGCGTCAGCCGATCCAGGACGTCGCGATCCAGGCGAAGGCCCAGGCGTAGGCGCCGGCCGTCCAGCCGCGCGCGCGGGCACCGCGGACCGCCACGGCGGCGAAGGCGGCCCCGGCCGCGAACAGTGCGACGCTGGAGACCGCGAGCCCCGCGAAGAAGGCCGGGCCGCTGCCCTCGACGGCGTGCAGCATGCCGTGCGGCACCGCCACCGCCAGCGCGACCGCCGCGAGCCCGGCGGCGCCGAGGCGGTCCGCGCACAGCAGCGCGACGGTGATCGCGAGCAGGCCGACGGCCGCCGCCGTCTCGACCGCCTCGCCCGCAGCACCGACCGCGAGCGCCCAGAGCATGCCGGCCACCAGGCCCAGCGCGCCGGCGAGGCCGACGCGCACCGGCATCGACGGACCGGCCCCGGCAGCGCCCGCCTCGCCGCGGGACCGCGCGGCGACGCCGGCCAGCAGGCCGATGCCCAGCGTCGCGAGCAGGTGGTCCGCGCCGCCCAGCGGGTGCATCAGGCCCGCGAGCAGGCCATCGTGCAGGTGACCGACGTGGGCGTGGGCCGGCAGGGCCGCGGTGGCGAGCGTCGCGGCGGCGACGAGGCTGGCGAAGGGAACGGGCATGGGGGGTCTCCGGGGACGGGCCGAATCGGGGGGGCGGGGTCAGGCGAAGAGGCCGCGGTGCTCGATGAACGCGACGATCTCGTCGAGCCCCTTGCCTTCCTTCAGGTTCGAGAAGACGAAGGGCCGCTCGCCGCGCATCTTCCGCGCGTCGTGATCCATCACCTCGAGCGACGCGCCGACGTGCGGCGCGAGATCGATCTTGTTGATGACCAGCAGGTCGGACTTCATGATGCCCGGCCCGCCCTTGCGCGGGATCTTCTCGCCCGCGGCCACGTCGATCACGTAGATCGTCAGGTCCGACAGCTCGGGCGAGAAGGTGGCGGCGAGGTTGTCGCCGCCCGACTCGACGAACACGATCTGCAGCGATGGAAACGCGCGCGCCAGGCGGTCGACCGCCTCGAGGTTGATCGACGCGTCCTCGCGGATCGCGGTGTGCGGGCAGCCGCCGGTCTCGACGCCGAGGATCCGCTCCTTCGGGAGCGCGTCGTTCTTCACGAGGAACTCGGCGTCCTCGCGGGTGTAGATGTCGTTGGTGACGGCGGCGATGTCGTACTTCTCACGCAGCCGCCGGCACAGCGCCAGCGTCAACGCGGTCTTGCCCGAGCCGACCGGCCCGCCGATGCCCACCCTCAGGGGTCCGTGTGCGCTCATGGATGCTACGACCTGAACAGTCTCGAGTACTGGGTTTCGTGGCGGGCCGACGCGATCGCCAGCCCGGGGGCGGCGCTCGACCGGTCGCCCGGCTCGAGCGCCATCGCGCGCTCGACCGCGGCGACCAGGTCCGGGGTCAGCGCACGCAGCAGCCGCTGCGCGGCGATCTGGCCCATCGGCACCGCCTTCATCAGCACCATCGCCTGGTTCTCGGCGAAGGTCCAGAACAGGCCGAGCAGCGCGTCGCGCTCGGCGAGGTTCAGCCGCACCGCGGCGACCGCCCAGGCGACCGGCAGCGCGAACTGCGGGATGCGCGCGGCGAGCGCCGCGTCGACGGCCGCATCGGGGCACACCGCGTCGAGCCAGCGGCCGAGCGAGAAGCCCATCTGCTCGGACTCCAGCCGCAGCTCCGCGGTCTCGCGCGCGGCCAGCGCCTCGGCGTTCAGTGCGGCCAGCGTCTCGAGCGCGGCGGCGTCGGGCAGCGCGCGGGCGGCGCGCATCGCGTCGCGCATCAGCGGCCCCTCGAACGACGCGAGCGACAGCGCGAGCGCGTCGGCGATCCACGCACGCGCGTCGTCGACGTCGCGGACCGCGCCGCTGTCGACGCCCCATTCGAGACCGGTCGAGTAGCTGTAGCCGCCGATCGGCAGCGCCGGGCTCGCCAGCTGCAGCAGCGCGGCGAGGTCGGCGGTGGCGACGCTCATCGACCTGCCTGCCCGTCGGCGGGCGGGTGGTCGTGGCCGCAGCCGGGGCCGTGGACGTGGCCGGGGTCGCCGTGCGCGGGGTCGTGCGCGTGCCCGTGATCGTGGGCATGCGCGTGGCCGTGGCCGTGGCCATGCCCGTGATCGTGGCCATGCGCGTGATCGTGGCCATGTCCGTGCGAGTGACGGTGGTCGTGAGAGTGACCGTGATCGTGCGAATGACCGTGCCCGTCGCCGTGGTCGTGCCGCGGATCGAACACGTGGATCCGACCGCCGTGCCCCTGGTCGTCGTGCGCGTGGTGGACGTGGCTGTGGCCGTAGGCGCCGGCCTCGGGCTGGAAGCCCTCCTCGACGACGTGCACGTGGCCGCCCAGCCGTTCGATCATCGCCTGCAGCACGTGGTCGGGCAGCAGCCGGATCCAGCCCGGGCCGATCTGCAGCGGCACGTGCCGGTTGCCGACGTGATAGGCGATCCGCGCGAGCCCGACCGCGTCGTGCGCGTGCACCTCGAGCAGCCGCTCGCGCGCCGCCTCGACCGCGACCGTTCGGCCGTCGGCGAGCTTCAGCCGGTCGCCGTGGCGCAGCAGCGTGCCCGAGGGCAGGTCCACGCCGATCTCCTCGCCCGACAGCAGCGCCGCGCGGAACCGCGACTTCTCGCGCAGCTCGAACGCCAGCTCGATCACCTCGTCGACGCGCTCGTCGCCTCCCGCGAGCGCCCTCGCCACCACGATGCCCATCCGTCTGCCGCCTTCTCTCAGAACAGGAAGTAGCGCTGCGCCATCGGCAGACTCGTCGCCGGCTCGCAGGTCAGCAGCATCCCGTCGGCGCGGACCTCGTAGGTCTCGGCGTCGACGCTCATCTTCGGCGCATAGCCGTTCAGCACCATGTCGGCCTTGCGCAGCGTGCGGATGCCCTTGACCGGCACCAGGTGCTTCGCGAGGCCGAGCCGCGCGCCGATCCCGGCCTTCAGCGCCGCCTGCGACACGAAGGTCAGCGAGCCGGCGGCGATCGCGCCGCCGAAGCCGCCGAACATCGGCCGATAGTGGACCGGCTGCGGCGTGGGGATCGACGCGTTCGGATCGCCCATCAGCGACATCGCGATCGTGCCGCCCTTCAGGATGATCGACGGCTTGACGCCGAAGAATGCCGGCCGCCACAGCACCAGGTCCGCCCACTTGCCGACCTCGACCGAGCCCACCGCATGCGCGATGCCGTGCGTGATCGCCGGGTTGATCGTGTACTTCGCGACGTAGCGCTTCGCGCGCCAGTTGTCGTTGCGCTCGCCGTCGGCGCGCATCTCGTCGATCCGCAGCGCGCCGCGCTGCAGCTTCATCTTGTGCGCGGTCTGCCAGGTGCGCAGGATCACCTCGCCCGGCCGACCCATCGCCTGGCTGTCGGAAGACATCATCGAGATCGCGCCCAGGTCGTGCAGCACGTCCTCGGCGGCGATGGTCTCGCGGCGGATGCGGCTCTCGGCGAACGCGAGGTCCTCGGCGATGCCCGGGTCCAGGTGATGGCAGACCATCAGCATGTCGAGGTGCTCGTCGAGCGTGTTGACCGTGTAGGGCCGCGTCGGGTTCGTCGACGACGGCAGCACGTTGGTCTCGCCGACCACCCTGATGATGTCGGGCGCGTGACCGCCGCCGGCGCCCTCGGTGTGGTAGGTGTGGATCACGCGACCCTTCATCGCGGCGATCGATGCCTCGACGAAGCCGGACTCGTTCAGCGTGTCGGTGTGGATCGCGACCTGCACGTCGTAGCGGTCCGCGACCGCGAGGCAGTTGTCGATCGCCGCCGGGGTCGTGCCCCAGTCCTCGTGGAGCTTCAGGCCGATCGCACCGGCCTGGATCTGCTCCTCGATCGGCGCCGGGAGCGACACGTTGCCCTTGCCGGTGAAGCCGATGTTCATCGGGAAGCCGTCGGCCGCCTTCAGCATCTGCGCGAGGTGCCAGGCGCCGGGCGTGACCGTGGTGGCATTGGTGCCGGTGGCGGGCCCCGTGCCGCCGCCGATCATGGTGGTGATGCCGGAGGCGAGGGCCTCCTCGATCTGCTGCGGGCAGATGAAGTGGATGTGCGTGTCGATGCCGCCGGCGGTGACGATCATCCCCTCGCCCGCGATCACCTCGGTGGACGCGCCGATCGCGATCGTGACGCCGGGCTGGACATCGGGGTTGCCGGCCTTGCCGACGCCGGCGATCCGGCCGTCCTTCAGCCCGATGTCGGCCTTGAGGATGCCGGCCACCGCGTCGACGATCAGCGCGTTGGTGATGACGGTGTCGACGACGTCCTTGCGGGTCAGCTGCGACTGGCCCATGCCGTCGCGGATCACCTTGCCGCCGCCGAACTTGACCTCCTCGCCGTAGGTGGTGAGGTCGCGCTCGACCTCGATCACCAGGTCGGTGTCGGCGAGCCGCAGCCGGTCGCCCGTGGTCGGGCCGTACATCTCCGCATACGCGCGGCGCGAGAGCTTCGCCATGACGTCAGGCCTTCTTCTTCGGGGACGCGGCCTTCGCGGCCGGCTTCTTCGCGGTCGACGCCTTCGACGCGGCGGTCTTCGAGGGGGGGGCCTTCGGGGTGGCCTTCTTCGCCGCCCGCGCCCGGGCCGGGGCCTTGCTCGGCACCCTGGCCGGGGCCTTCACCGTTGCCTTGGGGGGTGTCGCGTCGAGCGGCCCCATCACCATCTGCCGGAACCCGTACACCGTCCGCGCGCCGGCCAGGGCCACCAGCGCCACGGTCCGCGACTGTCCCGGCTCGAAGCGCACCGCCGTCCCCGCAGCGATGTCGAGCCGGAAGCCGCGCGCGGCCTCGCGGTCGAACTCGAGGGCCGCGTTCGTCTCGCCGAAGTGGTAGTGGGACCCGACCTGGATCGGGCGATCCCCGGCGTTGCGGACGGTCAGGGTGATCTTCGGACGTCCGGCGTTGAGTTCGATCTCGCCGTCGTCGACCAGCAGTTCGCCTGGGGTCATGTCGCTCTCATCCCATCGGGGCGCCCCGCCCCCCCTGCCGGGACGCGACGGCTGCCTCGACCGTTAGGGTACACCGACGCGCGAGCGAGTCACGCCCGCGCGACACGGAAACCGATCGTTCAGACCGCGAGCAGGCCCCGGACGCCGTCGGCGTCCATCGACCTGCCGTCGCCCGACTGCAGCACCTCGCCGCGCTGGAGCACCACGTAGCGGTCCGCCAGCTCCCGGGCGAAGTCGTAGTACTGCTCGACCAGCAGGATCGCCATCGTCCGCTGCGCGGCCAGCCCGGCGATCACGTGCTCGATGTCCTTGATGATGTTCGGCTGGATCCCCTCGGTCGGCTCGTCCAGGATGAGCAGTCGCGGCTTCGTCACCAGCGCCCGCGCGATCGCCAGCTGCTGCTGCTGGCCGCCCGACAGGTCGCCGCCGCGGCGGCGCACGAACTGCTTCAGGATCGGGAAGGTCTCGTAGACCCAGCCCGGCACGGCGCGCTCCTTCTGGCGGGTCGCGGCCATCGAGATCAGCAGGTTCTCCTCGACGGTCAGCCGCGGGAAGATCTCGCGCCCCTGCGGCACCAGCGCGATGCCGAGCTGCGCCCGCTGGTGCGGCTTCATCCGGGTGATGTCGTGGCCCTCGAACTCGATGCGACCGGACTTCACCGGCAGCAGCCCCATCAGGCACTTGAGCAGGGTCGTCTTGCCCATGCCGTTGCGGCCGAGCACGGCGGTCACCGCGCCGGTGCGCGCCTCGAACGAGACGTCGCGCAGCGTGTGGCTGCCGCCGTAGTACTGGTTCAGCCCTTCGATTCTCAGCATCGCGTCAGCGTCCCAGGTAGACCTCGATCACGCGCGGATCGTTGCGCACGACGTCCATCGCCCCCTCGGCGAGCACGCTGCCCTCGCAGAGCACCGTCACCTTGCGGGCGATCTTCGAGACGAACTCCATGTCGTGCTCGACGACCACCACGGTGTGCTTCTTCTCCAGCTGCAGGCAGAGCTCCGCGGTCTTGTCGGTCTCGGCGTCGGTCATGCCGGCCACCGGCTCGTCGAGCAGCACCACGCGCGGCTCCTGCGAGAGCAGCATGCCGATCTCCAGCCACTGCTTCTGGCCGTGCGACAGGGTGCCGGCGATCCGGTCGACCTCGCCGAGCAGGTTGGTGAGCGCCAGGATCGACTCGATGCGCCCGAGCTGCTCCGAGTCGAGCTTCGCGCGCAGGCTGGCGAGCCCGCGCTTGTCGGTCTTCAGCGCGAGCTCCATGTTCTCGAAGACGGTCATCGTCTCGAAGACGGTCGGCCGCTGGAACTTGCGGCCGATGCCGGCGTGCGCGATCTGCGACTCGTTGAGCCGGGTCAGGTCGATCGTCTGGCCGAAGAAGACGCGGCCCGCGTCGGGCCGGGTCTTGCCGGTGATGACGTCCATCATCGTCGTCTTGCCGGCGCCGTTCGGCCCGATGATGCAGCGCAGCTCGCCGTCGTCGAGCGTGAGCGACAGGTCGTCGAGCGCGCGGAAGCCGTCGAAGCTGACGGTCACGCCCTCGAGGTAGAGGATGGCCTTGTGGGAGACGTCGACGCCGGGCTGCAGCAGGTGGCCGATCGCCTGCGCGCTGCCTTCGCCCGCGCGGGCCTCGGTGGTGAGGGGCGGGCTCATGCGCGGCCCTCGCCGGGTTCGGCCGCAGCGACGCGGACCGCGGACGCCGCGGGCGCCGACGTGGTGTCGGCCCCGGCGCCGCGACCACGCAGCTTCGAGAACAGCGCGACCACGCCCTGCGGCAGGCACAGCGTCACCAGCACGAACAGCAGGCCGAGGAAGAACAGCCAGTACTCGGGGAACGCCTGGGTGAACCAGCTCTTCGCGCCGTTGACGAGGAACGCGCCCACCACCGGGCCGATCAGCGTGCCGCGGCCGCCGACCGCGGTCCAGATCGCGACCTCGATCGAGTTCGCCGGCGACATCTCGCCCGGGTTGATGATGCCCACCTGCGGCACGTAGAGCGCGCCGGCCACGCCGCTGATGACGGCCGCGAGCGTCCAGATGCCGAGCTTGTAGCCGAGCGTGTCGTAGCCGCAGAAGCGCGCCCGAGACTCCGCGTCGCGGATCGCCTGCAGCACGCGGCCGAACTTGCGGGTCACCAGCCAGCGCGCCAGCACGAAGGTGCCGAACAGCGCGACCGCCGTCGCGGCGAGCAGCGAGGCCTTGGTCGACGGGTCGGTGATCCGGAAGCCGAGGATCGTCTTGAAGTCGGTGAAGCCGTTGTTGCCGCCGAAACCGGTCTCGTTGCGGAAGAACAGCAGCATGAACGCGAAGGTCAGCGCCTGCGTGATGATCGAGAAGTAGACGCCCTTGATCCGCGAGCGGAACGCGAAGAAGCCGAAGACGAACGCGAGCAGGCCCGGCACCGCGACGACGAGGAACAGGCTCCAGAGGAACGAGTCGCTGTTCCACCAGTGCCAGGGCAGCGTCTTCCAGTCGAGGAACACCATGAAGTCCGGCAGGTCGCTCTGGTACTGGCCCTCGCGCCCGATGCCGCGCATCAGGTACATGCCGAACGCGTAGCCGCCCAGCGCGAAGAACAGCGACTGCCCGAGCGACAGGATGCCGGTGTAGCCCCAGATCAGGTCCATCGCGATGGCGACCATCGCGTAGCACATGAACTTGCCCGACAGCGTCACCATGTAGGTCGAGGGCCGCAGCGCGTGGTCGACCGGCAGCCACGCATGCGCGGCCGGGACCGCGACGCCGATGAAGAGGAACGCGATCGCGAGCGCCGTCCACTGGACGGGCGTGAAGAGGCTGCGTCGAGGGGCCTGCAGCATGGCGTCAGGCTTCCACAGCGCGGCCCTTCAGGGCGAACAGCCCCGACGGACGCTTCTGGATGAACGCGATGATCAGCGCGAGGATCAGGATCTTCGCGATGACCGCGCCGAGCCAGGGCTCGAGAAGCTTGTTGGCCACGCCGAGCCCGAAGCCGGCGACGACCGTCCCGAGCAGCTGGCCCACGCCGCCCAGCACCACGACGATGAACGAGTCGATGATGTAGGACTGCCCGAGCTCGGGACCGACATTGCCGACCTGCGAGAGCGCGACGCCCGCGAGCCCGGCGATGCCCGAGCCCAGCCCGAAGGCCATCATGTCGACGCGGTCGGTCGGCACGCCGACGGCCGAGGCCATCGGGCGGTTCTGCGTGACCCCGCGCACGAAGAGGCCCAGCCGCGTGCGGTTGAGGACCAGCGCCACCGCCCCCAGCACCATCAGCGCGAAGACGATGATGACGATCCGGTTGTACGGCAGCACCAGCGAGCCGAGCTGGATGCCGCCCGACAGCCAGGGCGGATTCTCGATCTCGACGTTCTGCGGGCCGAAGAGCTGCCGCACCGCCTGGATCAGGATCAGGCTCACGCCCCAGGTGGCGAGCAGGGTCTCGAGCGGGCGACCGTAGAGCCAGCGGATCACGGTGCGCTCGATCACGATGCCCACGCCGGCCGCGACCACGAAGGCCACCGGCAGCGCCGCCACCGGATACCAGGCGATCGCCTCGGGCAGCGTCGCGCGGAAGAACGACTGCGTCGCGTAGGTCGCATACGCGCCGATCATGATCATCTCGCCGTGCGCCATGTTGATGACGCCGAGCAGGCCGTAGGTGATCGCCAGCCCGATCGCCGCGAGCATCAGGATCGAACCGAGCGACAGGCCGGCGAAGATCCGTCCGAACCACTCGGCGCGAGCCAGCCGCCCGGACACCTCGGAGAGCGCCGCGCGCGCCGCGGTGCGCACCGCGTCGTCGGTCTCGGCCCAGGTGCCGTCGGGCCGCTGCTCGATCATCGCGGCCAGCAGCGTGCGCATCTCGGCGCGGTCGCTCGCCGCCAGCGTCGTCACCGCGGCGAGCCGCAGCTTCGGATCCTCGGACTTCACGTCGATCGCCGCGAGCGCGAGCGCGATCGCCGCCTTCACGTCGGCGTCCGACTCCTTCTCGAGCGCGCCGGCCAGGGTGTCGCGCAACGCCTCGTCCTCGCCGGACTGGAGCGCGCGCGCGGCCGCGAGCCGCACCGCGCGCTCGGGCGCGAACAGCTTGAGCGCCGCGACCGCCGCGTCGATCTGGCCGCGCAGCATGTTGTTGATCGACACCTCGTCGGGCGCCGGCTCGGGCAACGCCGCGGGCTTGCCGGTCAGCGCGTCGACGACGCCCGCATCGCCCTTGATCCAGCCCGCGCCCTTGCCGTCGACGTACAGCTGGCCGTCCTGCAGCGCCTTGAGCACCGGCAGGGTCATCGCATCCGGGTTCGCCGCGATCGATTCGATCGCCGCGCCCTTCTCGTCGAAATCGTCGGACGCGAGCTTCTTCAGCACCTCGGCGTCGACCGCCGCGGCCGCCGGCAGCGCGAGCGACGCGAGCACCACGGCGGCGAGCGCCGCGCACCACACGCGCATCCGGTCCATCGATGTCATCGTCTCAGGGCGGTGTGCCGGCGCCCTCGAAGGACGGCCGGTCTGGAGAAAAGGCGGGGGGCGACGGCGAGCGCCGCCCCCCGAAATCGCTGCTGCGTTGCCCCAGGAAACCTGCGGCGGACAGTCGAGAGCCCGGGCGCATGACACACCCGGCGGACCGCGCGCCGACGCGCGCGGCCCGGGGCGGGCGTCAGGCGCCCTGCTTGCTCTCGTTGCCCGGGATGAACGGCGACCAGGGATTCGCGCGGATCGGCTCCTTGGTCTTGTAGACGACGTTGAACTGGCCGTCGGCCTTCACCTCGCCGATCATCACCGGCTTGTGCAGGTGGTGGTTCGACTTGTCCATCGTCAGCGTGAAGCCGCAGGGCGCCTTGAAGGTCTGGCCGTACATCGCGGTGCGGACCTTGTCGACCTCGATCGACTTGGCCTTCTCGGCCGCCTGCTTCCACATGTGGATGCCGACGTAGGTGGCTTCCATCGGATCGTTCGTGACGACCTTGGCGGCGTCGGCGACCTTGTTCTTCATCGCCCAGTCGCGGTACATCTTGATGAACTTGTCGTTCTCGGGGTTCTTCACCGACATGAAGTAGTTCCACGCGGCGAGGTGACCGACCAGCGGCTTGGTGTCGATGCCGCGCAGCTCTTCCTCACCGACCGAGAACGCCACGACCGGCACGTCCTTCGCCTTCAGGCCGGCGTTGCCCAGCTCCTTGTAGAACGGCACGTTCGAGTCGCCGTTGATCGTCGAGATCACGGCGGTGCGGCCGCCGGCGGCGAACTTCTTGATGTTCGCGACGATGGTCTGGTAGTCGCTGTGGCCGAACGGGGTGTAGCTCTCGTCGATGTCCTTCTCGGCGACGCCCTTCGACTTCAGGAACGAGCGCAGGATCTTGTTGGTCGTGCGCGGGTAGACGTAGTCGGTGCCGAGCAGCACGAAGCGCTTGGCGTTGCCGCCGCCCTTGCCCATCAGGTACTCGACGGCCGGGATCGCCTGCTGGTTCGGCGCCGCACCCGTGTAGAACACGTTCTTCGACAGCTCCTCGCCCTCGTACTGCACCGGGTAGAACAGCAGGCCGTTGAGCTCCTCGTAGACCGGCAGCACCGACTTGCGCGACACCGAGGTCCAGCAGCCGAAGGTGACCGCGGTCTTGTCCTGCGAGATCAGCTGGCGGGCCTTCTCGGCGAACAGCGGCCAGTTGGAGGCGGGATCGACGACCACGGCCTCGAGCGGACGGCCCAGCACGCCGCCGGCCGCGTTGATCTCCTCGAAGGCCATCAGCGCGGTGTTCTTCAGCGCGGTCTCGGAGATCGCCATCGTGCCCGACAGCGAGTGCAGCACGCCGACCTTGATCGGGGTCTTGTCCTGCGCGAAGACGATGTTCGAGGCGGTGAGGCCGGGGAGCGTGACGGCGGCGCCGGCAGCGGCCGCCTTGATGAAGTCGCGACGTTGGGTCATCGGGGGGTCCTCGTGTGGGCTGGGGTGTTGGGCGAATCTCGATCCGTGCCGCGCGGTGTGTCCGCGCTCGAACCCAGACTTCGCAACAACCGTGCCATCGACAGGAGCGCGCACGGCGCACCTGCGCGGTGCGACGCGCGCACCGCAGGAACCCAGGGCCGGGTCGTCAGCCGACCGGATGGTGGACCGTCACCAGCTTGGTGCCGTCCGGGAACGTCGCCTCGACCTGGATGTCGGGGATCATCTCCGGCACGCCGTCCATCACGTCGTCGCGGGTGAGCAGCGTGGTGCCGTAGTGCATCAGGTCGGCCACCGAGCGGCCGTCGCGCGCGCCCTCGAGGACGGCCGCGGTGATGTAGGCCACGGTCTCGGGGTAGTTGAGCTTCAGCCCGCGGGCGCGCCGGCGCTCGGCCAGCAGCGCCGCGGTGAAGATCAGCAGCTTGTCCTTCTCTCGGGGCGACAGGTCCATGGGGGTTCCGTGGGAGGCGGGGCGCTCAGGTGGCCCAGATGCGGGGCGGCGCGCTCGCTGCGCCGAGGACCGCGGGACGGGCCCGCGCCCACAGCGCCTGCGCGACGCGCATCGCGACCTGCGAATCATCGGCGAGCAGGCGGGCACCGAGCAAGCCCGGCGTGGGCCGCGTCGTGCCCGCGTCGAGCCGGGCGGCGCGCGCATCCGGGGTCGCGCACTCGGCCGCGAGCAGCTCGCGCCAGCCGTCGCGCAGCGCGTCGTCGATCGTCGCGTCGGGCGCGGCGGCCCAGACGGTGCAGGCCACCGTGCGGCCGCCCCAGCCCAGCGGCGACGCGAACAGCCGGTCGCCGGCGCGCGCGGCCGTGTGTTCGGCCCAGCGCACCGTGCCGCCCACCGACAGCCCGAGGCGCTGGCGCAGCTCACCCGTCGCGAAGCGCTCGCCCATCGCCGCACGTCCGAGCACCAGGCACTCCCAGCCGATCGCGCGCGCGTCGGGGGCGAGATCGAAGTCGATCGACTGGTCGACGCGCGCACGGTCGAAGACGATCGCCGGCTGGGGCAGCCACTCGAGTGCGCCGCCCGCGCCGACCGTCACCCGCGTGCGGGCGCGCGCCGCGGCGCCGGGGCTGCGGTACCACTTCTGCGCACCCGGCGTCGTGCAGAGCACGCGCGCCCCCTCGCCCACCGCGAGGTCGAGGTCGAGCGCATCGCCGCCCACCAGGCCGCCGGGCGGGTGCACGATCACCGCCTGGCAGCCGCCGTCGTCGAGGGGCAGCGAGCGGATCAGCCGCAGAGGCCCCTCGTGGCGGTTGTGGACGAGGCGCGTGCGACCATGGCGTGCCTCGAAGCGCAGGTCCAGGCGCGCGTGCCAGCCCGTGGCGCCCGGCGCCGCGATCGACGGATCGGCGGCCACGTCGTTCAGGCGCGGAAGATCTTGCCGGGGTTCATCAGCCCGTCGGGGTCGATCGCGCGCTTGATCCGGCGCATCAGGTCGATGGCGTCGTCGCCGGCCTCCTCGACGAGGTAGCCGATCTTGTGCAGGCCGATGCCGTGCTCGCCGGTGCAGGTGCCGCCCATCGAGATCGCGAGCCGCACGATCTCGTCGTTGAGCTCCTCGGCGAGTTCGATCTCCGCCGGGTTCTCCGGGTCGATCAGCAGGATCGCGTGGAAGTTGCCGTCGCCCACGTGACCGACGATCGCGGTGGGGCACGGCGCGCGATCGAGGATCTTCCGCGCGCCGTTGATCGACTCGGCCAGCCGGCTGATCGGCACGCAGGTGTCGGTGGTGACCGCGCGCGAGCCGGGGCGGATCTGCAGCGCGGCGAAGTAGGCGTTGTGCCGCGCGTTCCACAGCCGCGTGCGGTCCTCGGGCTGCGTCGCCCATTCGAAGTCGCGGCCGCCGTGCGAGCGCGAGACCTCCTGGACGATCTCGGCCTGTTCGCGCGCCGAGGCCGTGGAACCGTGGAACTCGAAGAACAGCGTCGGCGCCTCGGGCAGCGTGGTCTTCGAGTGCGCGTTGATCGCGCGGACCATCACCTCGTCGACGAAGTCGCAGCGCGCCACCGGCACGCCGAGCTGGATCGTCTCGATCACCGCGGCCACCGCGTCGGCGAGCGTCGGGAAGTGGCAGACCGCGGCGGTCATCGCCTCGGGCACCGGATACAGGCGCAGCGTGACCTCGGTGACGATGCCGAGCGTCCCCTCGGAACCGACGAACAGGCGCGTGAGGTCGTAGCCGGCCGAGGACTTCCGCGCGCGCGTGCCGGTGCGGATCACCTTGCCCTCGGGCGTGACCACGGTGAGCGCGAGCACGTTCTCGCGCATCGTGCCGTAGCGGACCGTGGTGGTGCCCGATGCGCGGGTCGCGGTCATGCCGCCCAGCGACGCGTCGGCGCCGGGGTCGACCGGGAAGAAGAGGCCGGTGTCCTTGATCTCGACGTTCAGCTGCTTGCGCGTGACGCCGGCCTGCACGGTGACCAGCAGGTCCTCGTTCGCGACCTTGAGCACCCTGTTCATCCGCGAGACGTCGATCGTCACGCCGCCCTGCACCGCGAGCAGGTGGCCTTCGAGGGACGAGCCGACGCCGAACGGGATGATCGGCACCTTGTGCTCTCGGCAGGCGTTCACCGCGTCGACCACGTCCTCGGTGCTCTCGGCGAACACCACCGCGTCGGGCGGCGTGACCGGGAACGGCGACTCGTCGCGGCCGTGGTGCTCGCGGACCGCCATCGCGGTGCTGAAGCGGTCGCCGAAGCGGGCGCGCAGGCGTTCGGCGAGCGCGTCGGGCAGCGGGCGCTTCAGCGCGGCGGCGTGGGCGTAGGGGTGGTTCATGGCGGATGCGGTCGTTGGGCCGGAGTGCGTCGATGATACGCGCGGGACCTCGGAACCGCGTGCCCGGGAACCCCGCCGCCGCCAGCGCCTCCGGCACCTCGGCCACGTGCGTCTCGCCGCGCGTGTGCACCACCACCTCGACCGCGGCACGCTCGGCCGACAGCGCGCCTAAGATCCGCTGGTGCTGGATCTCCTCGACGTTCGCGGCAACGTGACGATCGCGTGCTCGATCTGCGCCTCGGTGACCCGCAGCAGGTCCGCCGCGTGCGCGCGGACGATCCGCGACGCATGCGTGCCCGGCAGGCCCACCGCGATGCCCGAGAACAGTCCGCCGCCGCCCACCGCGATCACCCGCGCGTCGAGGCCGGGCACCTCGTCGAGCGTCTCCAGCGAGATCGTGCCCTGGCCGGCGATCACCTGCGGGTCGTCGCAGGGATGGACGAAGACCAGGCCCTCGGCGCGCGCGAGCTCTCGACCTTGGGCCGGACCTCGCAGCCGGCGATCGCCGACAGCGTCTCGCCGTGCAGGCACGGGGTGCGCATGACGCGCCCGGCGAGCCGCGCCGCGGCCTGCGCGATGTCGTCCGGGGTGACGGTCCGAGAGGCGCGATGCCGCGCGAGGCCACCGCGCGCCAGCTGCTGTGCGCCGACATCGACGGGTTCAGCCGCTGCGGCAAGCCTCGGGAGGGCGTCTTGCATTCCTATCCGCCCCGGCAACCGGCTCACGCCGGTGCTGCGCAACGGCAACGGCGTCGCGCTCAGCGTCCTGATCGACTACCCCGACGCGCTCCACCGCACCCTCGTGCCC
The DNA here is from genome assembly GCA_046046245.1 of Pseudomonadota bacterium. Taxonomy (GTDB): domain Bacteria; phylum Pseudomonadota; class Gammaproteobacteria; order Burkholderiales; family Burkholderiaceae_E; genus UBA4615. Next base: position 92,510 of record JBJOKE010000037.1, read on the forward strand.
GATCGCCCCTTCGCGGAGGTCGCGCTGGCCGCCTCGACCCTGCCCGCCGCCGAGCTCGCCGCGCTGCAGCCGCGCGGCGCGCTCGGCGGCGGGGGTGGCCAGGCGGCGGGGCTCGGGCATGCGGCGGTCCTTTCCGGAGGCGGGTGGTGCCGCCACGCCCATCGGGCGCGGCAATGCCATCCTGAAACGACACACGGGTGACGGTGGCAGCGGCGCAAGGCCGGATCGGCACCGATCAAAATAATTTGAGCACTGATCAGATTTCGTTTGACGTCGATCGCGCGGCAATCTAAGCTGTGCTTACATTAACCCGATGGACACCATCATGACCCGTAGCAGACGTACCCTGTTCACCCGCACCCTTCTCGCCGCCGCGCTGCTGTGCGGTTCAGCGCTCAACCCCGCCGTCGCCTCCATCGATGCCACCGTGCGCCTGGACATCAGCGGCGTGCGCAACGACAAGGGCGATGTCGGCTGCCTGCTGTTCAGTGCCGCCGAGGGCTATCCGGAGGACCACACCAAGGCCCTGCGCGAAAAGCACACCGCCATCGCCGGTGATCGCGCGGTCTGCGAATTCGACCGGCTCGCGCCGGGCACCTACGCGGCCATGGTCTGGCACGACGAGAACCGCAACGGCAAGATGGACCGCAACTTCATGGGCATCCCGCAGGAAGGCTACGGCGCCTCGAACAACGTGCGGCCGCGCTTCTCGGCACCCGGCTTCAAGGAAGCCTCCTTCGTGGTCTCGGCTGGCGCCGTCACCCGCCTGAACATCCAGATGGGGTACTGAGCCATGACCGCCACGAACCAACCCACCGCACTCATCACCGGCGCCTCCTCGGGCATCGGCGCCGCCCTGGCCAGCGAGCTCGCCGCACAGGGCATGCGCCTGATCCTGGTGGCGCGCTCCGAGTCCGCCCTGAACGCGCTCGCAGCAACGCTCGAGGTCCGACACGGCTCCCGCCCGACAGTGATCGCGGCCGACCTCGGCCAGCCCGGCTGCGGCGAGCGGCTGCGACAGGCCGCAGCCGACCAGGGGCTGACCGTGGACATCCTGGTCAACAACGCCGGCTTCGGCACCTACGGGGCCTTCGAGGACCTCGACCCCGAGACCGAACAGCAACAGATCGCCGTCAATGTCAGCGCCGTGGTCGACCTCTGCCATGCGTTCATTCCGGCCATGCTGGCGCAGGGCCACGGCCGGGTGCTCAACATGGCGTCCACCGCCGCGTTCCAGCCGGCCCCGTACCTGGCGGTCTACGCCGCCACCAAGGCCTTCGTGCTCAGCTTCAGCGAAGCGCTGTGGGCCGAGTACCGCGGGCGCGGCGTGCGGGTGAGCGCGCTGTGCCCGGGCGCGGTGGACACCGGCTTCATCGACAAGCTCGGTGACCCGGGCGTGCGCAATACCGCCGTCTTCGCCAACACGCTCGATGTCCACACGGTGGCGCGCGCGGCAGTGGCGGCGCTGAACGGCCGGTCGCCCTCGCGCATCGTGGGGCTGCGCAACTGGCTGCTCGCGCAATCGGCCCGCTTCTCGCCCAGGGCCATGGTCGCCCGCATGGGCGCCGGCATGATGCGCCCGCGCAAGTCGGTTGCCTGATCCGCGGCCGTGGTCGTTCACCCGCCGGCGCGCCCGGCCCGCATTGCTTCAGGGGGCGACTTGTTGGACACTCGGCCCCCGATGCGAGTCAAGAAGAAGGCGGGCTACCACCACGGCGACCTCAGGCAGACCCTGATCGACGTCAGCGTGGACGTCATCACCCGCCAGGGCCTCGACGCCCTGAGCCTGCGGGCGCTTGCCACCCGCGCCGGGGTGTCCTCGGGCGCGCCCTATCACCACTTCGCCGACCGCGGCCAGCTCCTCGCCGCCATCGCCCAGGACGGCTTCGAGCGCCTGCACCAGGCCATGCTCCATGAAGGCGCCGCGCACCCGGCAGACCCGATCGCGCGGCTGAGCGCCGTCTGCCAGGCCTATGTGCAGTTCGCCGTCGCGCATCCGGGCCACTTCCGCGTCATGTTCCGCGACAACAGCCCGGCGGGCCGCAATCCCGCCCTGAGCACCGCCGCCCGCCAGGCCTATCTGCTTCTGGCGAAGGCGATCGAGGACTGCCAGCGTGCCGGCCGCGCGCCGGCGGGCGAGCTCACGCCGCTGGTGCTCACCGCGTGGTCACTGGTGCACGGGCTGGCCACGCTGTGGGTGGATGGCGCACTGCCCTCCGCGATCATCGACCCCGTGCGCATGGCGCCGGCCGTCACCACGCTGCTGGGCGAGATGCTCGCGGGCGTGGCCCCTACGCCCGCGCCGGGCTTGAGCGCCTGAGCGCCTGATCGCCCAGGCGGTCGAGGAAAGCCGCGGCGGCACCGGCCTGCGCGCCCCGACTCCCGCCACTCGAGTTCTGACGCGAGGCACGATGGACCGCTTCGAGCAGATCGAGACCTGCGCCGCCGTGGCCGCGCGCGGCAGCCTGTCGGCCGCGGCGCAGCTCGAGGGCGTGGCGCCCGCGGTGATCGGCCGGCGGCGTGAAGGCGAGCGGCCACGTGCGGGTCACCGCGCCGGCGGGCTTCGGCCGTCGCCACGTCGCGCCGCTGGTGCCCGCCTTCCTCGCCGCGCATCCCGACGTCACCGTGTCGCTCGACCTGTCGGACCGGCTGGGGGACATCGTCAACGAGGGCATCGACGTGGCGGTGCGGATCGGCTCGCTCGACGACTCCTCGCCGGTCGGCATCAAGCTCGCCGACAACCAGCGCGTGGTGGTCGCGAGCCCCGCCTACCTCGCGGCCCGCGGCACGCCCGAGCATCCCGACGACCTGCAGCGCCATGCGTGCCTCACCTCCGGCACCAGCGGCAACCAGGCGCGCGGCTGGCTGTTCACCGTCGACGGCGCGCCCGACAACGCGATCCACGCGCTGTTCCCGCAGCGCCGGGACCGCGTCCTTCAGGTCAGAAGACGTAGACCGCGCCGCTGTTGGTCGCCGATTCGTCGGCCCCGGTCGCGGTCGTGCCGCGCTCCGCGCTGTCCTCGCCGGAGCCGCCGACGGCGAGCGTGCCGCCGTCGGCCGACAGCGCGACGCTGAAGCCGAACTGGTCGCCGGTGCCGGGGTTGGAGGCCTTGAGGTAGGCCCGCTGGGTCCAGGCCCCGTCGTCGCGGCCGAAGACGTAGACCGCGCCGCTGCTCGCGGCCGAGTTGTCCGCGCCGGTCCCGCCGATGCCCGTCTCGGCGCTGGCCTCGTGGTTGGCGCCGACGACGAGCGTGCGGCCGTCGGCCGCCAGCGCGATGCTGCGGCCGAACCGGTCGCCGCCGCCGGTGTTGGACGCCTTGAGGTAGGCCTGCTGCGTCCAGGTGCCGCCGGCGCGGGTGAAGACGTAGACCGCGCCGCTGTCGGTCGCCGAGTCGTCGGCGCCGGTGGCGGTCGTGCCGGTCTCGGCGCTGTCCTCGAAGGTGGCGCCGACGGCGAGCGTGCCGCCGTCGGCCGACAGCGCGACGCTGACGCCGAACTGGTCGCCGCTGCCGGTGTTGGACGCCTTGAGGTAGGCCTGCTGCGTCCACGTGCCGCCGGCGCGGGTGAGCAGGTAGACCGCGCCGCTGTCGGTCGCCGAGTTGTCGGTGCCGGTGCCGGCCGTGCCCGTCTCGGCGCTGTCCTCCGCGTTGGCGCCGATGGCGAGCGCGCCGCCGTCGGCCGACAGCGCGACGCTGATGCCGAACTGGTCGCCGCCACCGGTGTTCGACGCCTTGACGTAGGCCTGCTGCGTCCACGTGCCGCCGCCGCGGGTGAAGACGTAGACGGCGCCACTGTCGGTCGCGGTGTTGTCGGCACCGGTGCCGGTCGTGCCCATCTCGGCGCTGTCCTCGGCGGGGGCGCCGACGGCCAGCGTGGCGCCGTCGGCCGACAGGGCGACGCGCCAGCCGAACTGGTCCCCGCCGCCGGTGTTGGACGCCTTGAGGTAAGCCTGCTGCGTCCAGGTCCCGTTGCCGCGGGCGAAGACGTAGACCGCGCCGCTGTTGGTCGCCGAGTCGTCGGCGCCGGTGGCGGCCGTGCCGGTCTCGCCGCTGTCCTCGTTGACGGCGCCGACCGCGAGCAGGCTGCCGTCCGCCGACAGCGCGACGCTGAAGCCGAACAGGTCGCCGGCCCCGGCGTTGGCGGCCTTGAGATAGGCCTGCTGCGTCCAGGTGCCGCCGCTGCGCACGAAGACGTAGACCGCGCCGCTGTCGGTCGCCGAGTTGTCGGCGCCGGTGCCGGCCGTGCCGGTCTCGGCGCTGTCCTCGTAGCGGGCGCCGACGGCGAGCGTGCCGCCGTCGGTCGACAGCGCCACGCTGTAGCCGAACTGGTCGTCGGCCCCGGTGTTGGAGGCCTTGAGGTATCGGAGCGTGGAGGCCATCGACGCGGCGGCCTGCACGTCGACCGAGGCGGAGCAACCCGCGGCGTTGCAGGCCTGGACCCGGAAGCGCGCACGGGCCCACTGCGCCACGGGCAGCGGCCGGTCGGCGGCGAGGGTGGCGGCGTCCAGCGACGGGCCGTCGTCGGTCCAGGGTCCCCCGTCGAGCTGCTTCTGGACGCGGTACGAGGTCGCATCCGCCGACGCGGTCCAGCCGAGCCTGAGCGCGCCGCTGACCGCCGTGGCGGTGAGCGTGGGCGCGCCCGGGGCGACGGCCGGAGCCGACGCGCCGGCCGGATCCGCGGCCGGCGCGGACGAGGCGGTGTCGAGCGCGGCACCGGTCGCCGGGGCCGCCGCGTCGATGCCGTCGGGCGGCGTCGGGATCCCGATGCCGCTGCCGCAGGCCGCCAGCACCGCGAACAGCAGTACGACCGGACCGCGACGGGCGGATCGGATCAGCCGAGGGACGAGGCGGGCAGGCGTATCGGCGGAAGACGTCATGGTCGCGTTCGGCAGGTCGTTTCGCGCGCCGACCGGACGCGCGTGCCGCATGAACGCGGCACACGCGGCACCGCGCACGGCACCGGTCCCGGAGCGCTGGACGTCCAGCGTCGAGCGTTCGGTTCGCCGCCGCATGCGGCCGCGGCCGGACGGACGCGTGCCTCCGCCGGGTGGCTCGAGGGCGTCGAGCGGCGCCGCCTCCGACGCTCGGAGCGCGCGCGGGCCCGGCGATCGGTCGGGCACGCGGACCGGCTCGGACTCCGCCGGCACGCGCGCGTTCCCGGTCACACGCGGACGGGCCCGGCGACCGCGGCTGCGGGCCTCCCGCCCGGCGGCGCCTCGACGCCTTCCGCCCGCCGCGGCGCAGCGCCCCGGGCGCGGATGGCTGAGATCGCGGCGACCCGACCGCGCCCGGCGGCTGCTCGCCTTCCATTCGTTCGGCGGCTGGAAGAAGCCGCTGTTCGGCGACCACCACATGCACGGCTCCGAGGGCGTGCGGTCTGCACGCACTGCAAGGCGGTGACGGCTGTGCGCCATGTCCGGCATCAGCCCCGAACCCCGAATCGCGGCCAGGATCGCGACCTGCGGCCGCTCGCCGCCAGGCCGCGTTCACCCCCGGGTGCGTGCAGATCGGTGCCTTCGCGTCGTGTCGCCCCCCCGCAGGGCGCTTGCCACCGCTGCCGGGTCTTGTGAGGGCGTTTGAGACTCCTATCCGCCCGGCTGTTGTGAGGTCGCGATCTCCGGTGTCACAACAGGCCGGGCGCCGCACGTCCGTGCCGCGTCGACCGGCCGTCAGGGCGGGGCCGCTCTCAGTGGAAAATGCGACGGATCGATCGTCCTGCCGTTGGCAGACTCCATCAGGCGGTCGTGTCCTTCGCGGAGTTTCGAGACTGCAGGTCGAGAAAGGCTGCTCGCTGTCGCGGTTCGCGTCGTTGCCCATGGCCGCGCGATCGCGCCGGTGCTGCAGGACGCGATGCGCAGGCCGGTCCTGACCTGCAAACGGATCGTCGGGAGCCACGACGAGGCCCTCGACCACTCGAGCAGTTTGATCACTGGCCACGACCGCGACCCGTACCCACGGCCCAGACTGCATCGACGCGTCTCCCACGGACCGCACGATGTCACTCGGGTCGGCGCTCCGCACGACTCGGCGCGTGGCTTCAATCGGTCACATGTCCAAGCCATGAACGTCCGCACCGAACAGTGATGGCGATCTCCGTACCTCTCCCCTTACCCACCCAGGCCGCGTCTCCAGCATCGCGCGAACCGCGTCCGATCTGGATGTTCGCCGTCCTGCTCGCTTCCTACCTCAGCCTGAACCTGATCCTGCGGTGGCTGGGCTGGCCGCTGTTCCACGGGCACGGTGCCTATGGCTGGCCTCCGCCGGACACCGTCACGCTGGTGGCGATGTCGCTTGCCTGCATGGTGCCGGTCTGGGGGCTGCCGCTGCTTGTCGCCGCTTCCCTCCCGGCGTCGCGCGACCGGCATCGAGTGCCGCGAGCAGTCGTCGCGCTCACGATCGTCGGACTGGCTTTCGTCGAGGCCGACATGGGCTGGTTCGCGCTGTCGCGCCGGCACCTCTCGGTCGATGACATCACCCTGTTCATGGAGGGCGACTGGTCCCGACACATCGGATTGACAGGCACCGATCTGATTCGATTCTCCGTCAAGGCGCTGGCACACGCGGTCGCCGTGACCGCCATGGCGCTCGTCGCTTCGCGCGTAGCCGTGAAACGCAGCGCCCGTCACACCTGGGCCGCACCCTTGATCACCATGCTGCTGGGAGGGTGCACTTTCGCGGCGACCACCGGTCACCTGAGCGCGAACGGCGATCGCCAGATGCGTGCTCTGTTGGTCCAGCACCCGATGCGGCTCGCCGGGATCGAAGCCGGCTACCTCGGCATTGTCGGCCGAGACGACTTCACTCGAGAACTGAGTGCGATGTACCGGGCGGCGGAGCCGGCGAACGAGCGGACCGCTCCCAACCCACTGATCACCGCGATGACGGAGCAATCGGTACCCTCCAACCCAAGCATCGTGGTCATCGCGATCGAAGGACTCAATGCGGATCTCGCCAACGAGATGGCCTCGCTGCGTACCCTCGAAACGCGGAGCCTGCGTGCGCTCGATCACAATTCGACGGGTAACGCCACGCACTATGGGCTGCTCGGACTGACCCATGGCCTTCCGATGTTCTTCTACGGCCCACCGCATTCGACCCAGTCGGCCTACGTCGACGCGCTCGTGCGAGCGGGATACCGCGCCAAACGCTTCGGGATCGACATCGGGGCATTCGGTCGACTCGAGAACTACACGACCAACTTCACTGATCCGCTCCACGTTCCCGACACCGACGCCGGAAACATCGCAGCGGTTCATCGTTTCCTCTCGGACGGAGCGGCTCCCAAGTTTGCACTGGTGTACTACGCGGCGACGCACTGGCCCTATGTGCACTCGGCGGGGTATCGCGCCAGGCAGCCCGAGGTCGACGAGGCGTTCGATTTCACGAGACTGGATCTGCTCCGATTCAGGAAGGAAATCACGAACCGCTATCTGAACTGTCTGGACGAGGCCGACGCATGGCTGGCTCGTCTTCTGGCCGGGATCGATCTGGACCGTACCATCGTAGTCCTGACGAGCGACCACGGCGAAGAGTTGCTCGAGCACGGCCGGCTCAGTCATGCGAGCGGCCTGTTTGGCGGCCAGATTCGCGTACCGATGTTGATCAGCCTTCCCGGGGGAAGGCCCGGTACCATCGACGCACCGACCTCACACTCGCAGCTGATGCCGGCGCTGCTCACCGCGATGGGACTGTTGCCGGCCGCCGACTCGAGCGCGCCCTCCATCGAGTCCGTCGCTGTTGTCGCGCACAACGCCCACACCAACCGGCCGCGGGAGTGGGCGCTGATCGATGCACGCCATAAGGTGCTTTTCCGATCGCACCGGAACGGAGAGGTCGACGTCAGTGCGATCCTCGACCGGCAGGATCAGCCCATTCAGGACTGGTCGGCGGTCGACCGGATGCTGCTCGGCCGCTCTTTCTCGCAGCTGCGGTGGATGATGGACATGGGTACGCCCACGGCACGCACCGCCGGCGTGTCCGCCGCGCCCGAACCCAAGCCCACGCCGAGTGCACGGCCATCACGCTGACCCCGAAACAGGCAGCGTCCGAAGTGCTCCTGCTCGCGCCGTGGTTCCATGCTGTGTTTCGCGTGACTGACGTGCCCCGTTTCCTCGGTCCAATCGTTTCTGGAAAGCTGGCTCGCCTGCCCAGGGCGTCTGCTGCCCCTGCCAGCCCGTGCGAGGGCGTTCGAGGTGCCTGTTCGCTGTCCGTCGCGCGCCGCTCAGGTGTCGAACAGCCAGCGCTCGACGTGGCGGGCGACGATGCCGGCGCCGGCGCCGAGCATCGGGCAATGGCCGGCGTGCGGCACGACCTGTGCGACCGCGTCCCAGGCGACCGCGGTGCGGCGCAACGCGTCGGGCGTCACCAGCGGGTCGTCGCGGCCGGAAATCGCCAGCATGGGCACCCTGGCGTCACGCGGTACCTCGTGCGGCCGCAGCCAGTCGAGGCAGGCCGAGAACGATTCGTCGCGCAGCGCGGCCGCGACGCGCGCCACCAGCGCATCGGGCGCCCGCGGCCCGAGCAGCAGTTCGCGCACGCGGGCCGGGTCGGGCCGTCCGGGCTCGCCGAGCAGCAGCAGCGGGCGACGGGCGAGCAGCGCGCGGGCGAGCGCCGCGGGGTGGCGCGCGGCGAGGCCGCGGGCGGCCACCTCCAGCCCGTCGGGAGGGGTCGGCGAGATCAGCACCGCGCCGTCGTGCGCGCCGCGCGCGATCAGGCCCTCGACTACGCGCGCGCCCATCGAGTGGCCGACGAGGATCTTCGGACCCTCGAGGCGCACGAGCAGTGCGTGCAGACGGTCGACGTAGCGCGACAGCGGCAGGTGCGCCACGCGGCGCGACCACTGTCCGGCGGGCCAGACCTCGTGCAGGTCGGGGGCGAAGCAGCGCAACCCGAGCGACTCGAGACGCGGGCGCAGGCCGTCGTGCCCGTCGTCCCACACCCAGGGCCCGAGGCAGGGCCCGTGCACCAGGACGACGACGGCCTTCGGCACGAAGGCGGCGCCGGTCAGGGTCGGGCGACGGGCGCCGCGCCCGCGCGACGGTGCACCGCCACGCCCGCCGCCCAGGTCTCGAGCACGCCGCGGTCGTCGCCGAGGGTGGCGAGCGCGAAGAAGGTGTCGAGCGGGTCGTCGCGCAGCCCGGTGCGGCGCGCGAGCAGCGGCGTGGCCGACGGATCGAGCACCGCGAGGTCGGCGTCGCGGCCGGGCTCGAGGCTGCCGATCCGGTCGTCGAGGTAGAGCGAGCGCGCGCCGCCGCGCGTGGCGAGGTACAGCGAATAGGCCGGGTGCATCGAGTGCCCGCGCAGCTGCTGCACCTTGTAGGCCTCGCCCAGCGTGCGCAGCATCGAGTACGACGAGCCGCCGCCGACGTCGGTGCCCAGCCCGATCCGGTGGCCCGAGGCGATCGCCTGCGGCAGGTCGTACAGGCCGCTGCCGATGAACAGGTTCGAGGTCGGGCAGAACGACGACGCGGTCCCGCTCGCGGCCATCCGCGCGCGGTCGGCGTCGTCGAGCCAGATGCAGTGCGCGTAGATCGCGCGTTCGCGCAGCAGGCCGTGATGGTCGTAGACGTCGAGGTAGCTGCGCCGCTCGGGGAAGAGCCGCGCCACCCAGGCCACCTCGTCGCGGTTCTCGGCGACGTGGCTCTGCACGTGGACCGTCGGATGCTCGGCGGCGAGCCGTCCGGCGGCCTCGAGCTGGGCCTCGGTCGAGGTGACCGCGAAGCGCACCGTGATCGCGTAGCGCGAGCGGCCGCGGCCGTGCCAGCGCTCGATCAGCGCGCGGCTCTCGTCGACGCCGCCCAGCGTGTCGTCGCGCAGGCCGTCGGGCGCGTGCCGGTTCATCAGGCACTTGCCGGCCACCATCAGCAGCCCGCGCGACTCGGTCTCGGTGAAGAACGCGTCCACCGAGCCGGGGTGCACCGTGCAGAACACGCTCGCGGTGGTGGTGCCGTTCTCCAGCAGCCGGTCGACGAAGAACGACGCGGCCGCGCGCGCGTGCGCGGCATCGGCGAAGCGGCGCTCCTCGGGGAAGGTGTAGCGCTCGAGCCAGTCGAGCAGCTGCGTGCCGTAGCTGGCGATCACGTCCACCTGCGGGAAGTGGACGTGGGTGTCGACGAAGCCGGGCACGACGAGCGTGCCGCGGCGGTCGTGCACGGGCACGTCGGGACCGAGCGAGGGCAGCAGCGCGGCCGCCGGGCCCAGCCGCTCGATGCGGCCGTCGCGGATCAGCAGGACGCCGTCGCGGACGTGCTCGACCGCGCCCGCGTCCGAGCCGTCGAGGCCCGGATCGCGCAGGCAGTGGAGGAAGTCGGCACGGATCGCGACGGCGGACACGGGCTCAGCTCCGCGGGATCTTGCCGGCCACGCCCTCGACCAGCCAGTCGATCCGGTTCAGGTCGTCGTCCGACATCGTGCCCTGCTGCAGGCGGACGCGGCCCTCGTTGTCCCGGATCGGTCCGGTGAACGGATGCAGGCGGCCGGCGACGATGTCTGCCTCGCGGGCGCGCAGCAGCGCGACCGTGTCCTTCGGGACGTCGGCGGCGACCGGGTCGACGCGGACCATGCCGTCCTTCAGGCCGCCCCAGGTGCTGCGCGTGCGCCAGGTGCCGTCGAGCACGGCCTGGGTGCGCTGCACGTAGTAGCGGCCCCAGTGGTGGGTGACCGAGACCAGGTGGGCGCGGGGCGCGGCGCGGCTCATGTCGGAATGGTAGCCGACGACCCTCAGGCCGCGGCTCTCGGCGGCCTGCGGCACGGCCGACGAGTCGGTGTGGTGGGTCAGCACGTCGGCGCCCTGGTTGGCCAGCGTCAGCGCGGCGTCGCGCTCGCGGCCCGGGTCGAACCAGCTGCTCGTCCAGACGACGCGGACCTCCGCCTTCGGGTTCGCGGCGCGCGCACCGAGCGTGAACGCGTTGATGCCCTGCAGGACCTCGGGGATGGGGAACGCGGCGACGTAGCCGATCACGTTCGACTTCGTCGCGCGGCCGGCGACCAGGCCGCCGAGCCAGCGGCCCTCGTAGAAGCGCGCGTTGTACGTCGCGACGTTCGGCGCCGACCTGTAGCCCGACGCGTGCTCGAAGACCGTGTCCGGGAAGTCGCGCGCGACGCGGATCGTCGGGTCCATGTAGCCGAACGAGGTGGTGAAGATCAGGCCGTGGCCCTGCGTCGCGAGGTCGCGGATCACGCGCTCGGCGTCGGCGCCCTCGGCGACCTTCTCGACGAAGCTCGTGCTCGCGCGGCCGGCGAGGGCCTGCTCGAGCTCCCTGCGACCGAGGTCGTGCTGGTGGGTCCAGCCGGCGTCGGACACCGGGCTGACGTAGACGAAGGCGACCTTCAGCGGCGCGCGGGCCGGTCCCTTGGGCTGTGCACGCGGGGCGGCGGGGAGCGTGGCGGCGAGCGCGGCGGCAGCGAGCGGACGGAGAGCGGCCCGCCGTGGCGGGGCGACGGGCCCGGCGACGGCGAGGTTTTCGACGAGACGGTCGTCGTTCACGTGGTTGGTCCTCGAACACGGCTGCAGGCGGGCCGGCTGCAGCGCCCGGTGGCCCGGCGCGGGCGGGCGCCCCGGCGGGCGCAGGGGCGGGATTCTACGCGCGCGGTCCACCAAGGCACGCGGGCCGGGCCGGCTCGCGCCGCGCCCGGCCCGCGCCGGTTCGGAGGCCACCCCGCCGCGGCGGGGCTAAGCGGCCGTCAGCCGCGCCCCTGCAGCTTCGCGATCCGCTGCTCGATCGGCGGGTGCGACGAGAACGAGAACAGCGCCATCAATCCGCTCGGGCGGCCGCTGATGCCCATCGTCGCGACGTTCTTGGGCAGCGAGCCGGGATCCAGCCCGCCCAGGCGCGCGAGCGCGCCGATCATCGGGCCCTTGCGGCCCATCAGGTCGGCCGCGCCGGCATCGGCACGGAACTCGCGCTGCCGCGAGAACCAGGCGACGACCATGGCCGCGAGCACGCCGAGCAGGATGTCCAGGACGATCGTGGTGGCGTAGTAGCCGATGCCGGGCGCGTCGTCCTGGTTGCGCAGCACGACCTTGTCGACGAAGTAGCCGACGATCCGCGAGATGAAGACCACGAAGGTGTTCATCACGCCCTGGATCAGCGTCATCGTGACCATGTCGCCGTTGGCCACGTGCGCGACCTCGTGACCGATCACCGCCTCGACCTCGTCGCGGTCCATCGACTCGAGCAGGCCGGTCGAGACCGCGACCAGCGCCGAGTTCTTGAACGCGCCGGTGGCGAACGCGTTGGGCTCGCCCTGGTAGATCGCGACCTCGGGCATCGCGATCCCGGCCTTGTCGGCGAAGCGCGCGACGGTCTGCACGATCCACATGTGCGAGGGCTCGTGCGAGTCGTTGATCACCTGCGCGCCGGTCGACCACTTGGCCATCGGCTTGCTCATCAGCAGCGAGATGAACGCGCCGCCGAAGCCCATGACGAGGGAGAAGCCCAGCAGTCCGCTCACGGACAGGCCATTGGCGGTCAGGAAACGGTTCAGGCCGAGCAGGTTCACCGTGACGCCGAGCACCAGCATCACGGCCAGGTTGGTCACCAGGAACAGCACGATCCGCTTCATCGAGGACTCCTCGGTAGGAGACGCTTGGGTCGCCGATGCTAGCCCAGCCTTGCACGGCGACCCTCAAATCCCTGCCGGACGCCGGAATTGCCGGCCGGATGCGCAGACACCGGAACGGGAGGGTGGCACCATGCGGGCTCCGCGACGCCGCCGGCGGCGCTCGTGCCCGTCCCGACCGCCCCGACCGCCCCGATCGCCCATGTTCGCCGAGACCCTGCCGCCCGAATGGGTCGGCTACGTCGCCGCTTCCCTGACGACCGCCTCCTTCGTGCCGCAGGCGCTGCTCACCCTGCGCACCCGCCGCGCCGACGGGATCTCGCTGCCGATGTACGCGCTGTTCACCGCCGGCGTGGCGCTTTGGCTGGCCTACGGGCTGATGACCGACGCCTGGCCGGTGATCCTCGCCAACGCGATCACGCTGGTGCTGGCCGCGCTGATCCTCGCCACCGCGTGGCGCAGCCGGCGCGCCGAACCGCCGCCCGGCGGGGACTGACCGATCCAGTCGCCCGCGCGCGCTCAGCGCGGCATCCGCAGGGCCTCGATGCGGCGCCGCGTCGGAGGCTGGTACCCAACCGCGTCCCGAAGCCCGCCGAGCCAACCCCGGTCCTCGTGCGCGCCCGAATGGATGAAGTGCGGCGCGTAGACGCTCCCGGTCGACAGCAGCGCGCCGTGGGGCGCCAGCGCATCGAGCCGCTCCAGGGCAGCGATCATCGGCGCCTCGCGCCCCATCAGCGCCGCTGCGCGTGCGTCGCTGCGCAGCTTGCCGGCGCGTGCAAAGGCGGCGACCAGCAACGACGCGGGCAGGCACAGCAGCATCCGCAGCAGGATCGACAAGCCGATCGTCAGGCCGAACGCCCCTCGCTCGAGGCCGCGCAGCCCGACCCGCTCGAGCGCCAGATCGAGGAGCCTGGGCAGCAGATCGACGAACACCGCGAGCGCGCCCTGCAGCAGCGTCAGCGTGACCGCTTCACCGTCGGCGATCTGCGCGATCTCGTGGGCGATCACTGCCTCGAGCTGGTCGGGCTCCAGCTGGTAGGGCAGCTGCGAAGACAGCACGAGCATCGAGTCGTCGCAGGACGCCGCAGTCGCGAAGGCGCCCGGCGGCCCCGGATAGAACGCCAGCTCGGGGCGGCGGATGCGCGCGCGGGCCGCGAGGTCGGCCGTGATCTGCAGCGCCCGGACCTGCGTCTCGTCCAGCGGCGTCTCCAGGAGTCGGGCGCGCGTGAGGAACCGGGCGATCGGACCGTGGAAGAGGAGCCACAGCAGCGCGCCGCCGAGCCCTGCCGACAGGCTCGCCACGAACAGGCTGGTCACCGTCGCGCCCTTCGACGCCAGGTGGACGTCGAGTCCGGCCAGCAGCACGACCAGCACGAGCATCAGCGAGGTGGAGAGGCTCGTCGCGGCGAGCAGTGCAATCCGGAGCATCGGAGCATCCCATCATCGTCGCGACCGCCACGACGCGCGGAAGCTCACCACGCCCCGGGGTGGACGGGCGATCGGCGAGGAACGGCCGGGCGGCGCGGACAGCCACGCGGTCCGCGCCGCG
>JBJOKE010000042.1:0-105072 GCA_046046245.1 Pseudomonadota bacterium
CGCCGGCCCCCGCCGCGTCGCCGGCCCTCGCCGCCCAGCCGCCGTCGGTCGCGGCGGTGCCGGCCGTCCCGTCGTCCCCCGCGACGTCGGAGCCGCCGCGGATGGAGCCGCCGCGGAGCGAGGTCCGCGTCGAGCCGCTGCCCACGCCCGCGTCGCCGCCGGCGGTCGCGCTGCCGACGGCCCGCATGCCCGCGGCGTCGGTCTCGCCCGAGCCCCGGCCCGCCGCGCGCCCCCCGTCCGCGCCGAGGTCCACGATCACCGTCGTCCGCGGCGACACCACCGCCTCGCTCGCCGCGCGCGTGAAGCCGGCCGACGTGACCGAGGCGCAGGCCGCGCTCGCGCTGTTCCGCAACAATCCGAAGGCGTTCTCCGGCAGCGTCCATCGGCCGCGTCCGGGCGGGGCCCTGGTCGTGCCCGATCCGGAGCAGATGCGCGCGCTGCCCGCGCCGATCGCCGAGAACGCCTACCGTGCGCGCGGCCCGGGACCGGCCGCCCCGGTGGCGACCCGCGAGGGTGGCGACCGCCTGAAGCTGACCGCCGGCGGCACCGGGCGTGGACGCGAGCTCGACGGGCCCGGCGGCGCGAGCCGCGACGTGGCCTTCAACGCCGCGATGACCGAGGCCCGGTCGCGGATCACCCAGCTCGAGTCGATCGTCGCCGGGCTCGAGAAGCTGATCGCCGAGCGAGAGCGCCAGATCGGCGACCTGACCGAGTCGCTGCGCGTCGCGGGTCGGCCGGTCGCGCCGCCCGGTCCGGCGGCTGCCGGCTCGATCTCGGTCGCCGGTGCGCCGACGGCCTCCGCGGCCGCGCCGCCCAGGCCTGCCGCGACCGCCACCGCGATGCCCGCAGCGGCGCCGCCCCCGGCCGCCGCCGCGCCGGCCGCCGCCGCGCCGGCCGCGAGTGCGACGATGCTCGCCGAACCGTCGCGGCGCGCACCGCCGGTGCCGATGCCCGAGCCCGAGCCGGACCCGTTCTGGATGGACCCGATGGTGCTCGGCGCCGGCGGGGGCGTCGTCGTGCTGGCCGGGGTGCTGCTGTTCCTGCGCCGGCGCAACGCCGGGCCCCGGCCGCGCACCCGGACGCGTCGCGCGGCGGCCGCCTGAACCGGGTTCAGGCGATCGGCGCGTCCCGCAGCGACGCCCAGCGCACGAAGCGCCCCACGACGCCCGGGGTGGCCGGCGGCACGTCGCCGTAGCCGCCCGCGTGGATCACGCAGGGCACGCCTGCGGCGCGTGCCGTCTCGACGTCGACCAGGCTGTCGCCGACCAGGATGCCATCGGTCGGCGCCAGACCGAGCCGGAGCAGCGCCGTCCGCAGCGGCAGCGGGTGCGGTTTGCGGTGCTCGCAGGAGTCGGCCCCCACCAGCACCGGCACCTGAGCCAGCAGGCCGACCTTCGCGAGCAGCCGCTCGGCCTCGGTGCTGCGCTTGTTCGTGCAGACCGCCAGCCGATGTCCGCGTCGCACGAGGTGCTCGAGCATCGCGTCGACCCCGGGGTAGGCGAGGGCGAGCCGATCGGGGGCCCGCGCGTAGTGCTCCGCGTAGCGCGCGGCGAGCGGTGCCGCATCGAGGCCAGCCAACGCCGCGGCGGCCGCCGCGCTGGCCTCGAGCCCGCCGTGCAGCGTCGTCCGGACCAGCGTCGCCGGCACCGGCGCTGCGCCGAAATCGGCGAGCGCGGCATTCAGCGTCCGCACCAGGTCCGGCAGCGTGTCGATCAGCGTGCCGTCGAGGTCGAGGACGATGGCCGTACGCGACGCGAGTGCGGCGGCGGCCCGCCCGGTCTCGCGATCGATCGGCGACGCCGCGGACGCCACGTTCACAGCTCGAACCGGGGCGAGGCGTCGGCGAAGTCGTGGACGTGCACGACCGTGCCGTCCCGTTCGGCGAGCACCACCCCGTACTGCGGTGGTTCATGGCTTCCCGGTATGCGGTCGGTCGGCCGGTCGAGCACGAGCGCGACCTGATGGCAGGGCGACCGAACGGTCGAGAACGGGATGCCCGACCAGCTCCCCGCGATCGGCCGATGGACGTGACCGAAGTACAGGTGCCGGATCCGGTCGCGGTGGGGTCCGATCGCCGCCTCGAGCGGGCCGGTGTCGCGCAGCGAGATGCGGTCCATCGCGTCCAGTCCGACCCGGAACGGGGGATGGTGCATGAAGAGGTGCACCGGCCGTCCATCGCGCGCGGCGCCGGCGAGCGCCTCCGCGAGCCAGGCCGCCCGCCGTTCGCAGAGCACGCCCCAGTGGACGCCGGGCTCGTTGGTGTCGACGCAGATCATCCGCAGCGGGCCCGCGTCGAACGCGTACTGCACGAAGCCCTCGGCGTCGACCGGCGTGTCCGGGAACACGTCGCGGAACGCGGACCGGTCGTCGTGGTTGCCGAGCACCAGGTGCACCGGCATCGGCAGCGAGGCGAGCGTGTCGCGCAGCACTGCATAGGCCTCGGGCTCGCCGCGATGAGCGAGGTCGCCGGTGACGACCACGAAGGCCGCATCGCCGTGCTCGCTCGCGATGCTCGCGACCGCGGCACGCAGCCGCTCGGCCGGATCGAGCCCGTAGAGCGTCTGGCCGGGCGGGATCTGGTGGGTGTCGGTGAGATGGATGAACTTGGGCATGGCATCAGGCCTTCGGAGGGATCAGCTTCTGCACGTCGGCGGCCATCTTCGCGAGGACGGCGTCGGCGGCCTCGCGGCGCGCCACGACGGTCTGGAGGTGGTCGTTGATCACGTCCGTGATCCGCAGCGCGTTCTGACCGGGGAACGCATACCAGCCGGTGATCACGTCCTGCTGCCGGATCGACACCAGGTGGTTCGGGTTGGATGCGTAGAAGTCGGCGAGCAGGTCCTTGCGCTGCGCGGGCAGCGTCGTGCCCGGCATGTATCCGGTGGCCTTCACCATCATCGTCGCGCCGACGGGGCCGGTCGCGAACTTGATGAAGTCCCATGCGGCCTTCTGCTTCGCCGGATCGCGGGTGAACATCATCGCGACGTTGCCGCCCGCGGGCAGGCGGCCATCCGGGCTGGAGAGCGGGTAGCGGGCGCAGACCAGCGGGAACCGGCCGCCGATCTCGCGGTTGTAGCGGCCGAGCTGAGCGGTCGACTGCATCGAGCAGCCCATCCTGCCGGCGAAGAAGTCCTGGAACATGGTGTCCGGCCGGATGTCGGGCATCTTCCCGTCGTCGACGAGGCCGCGCAGCACCGACATCGCCCGCTTGCCGGGCGCATCGGCGAACGCGACCCGCGACTCGCCGGCATCGAGCATGCTGCCGCCGTGGCTGAACACCAGCCCCTGCCACGACCAGTTGCCGGTGATCGTCCAGTCGAAGAAGAGCCCCGTGCGGTTGCGCGCGGGATCGTGCATCGCGGCGGCGAGCCGACTCACCTGTTCCCAGCTCGTCGGCAGCTTCGTCGGATCGCCGCCCGCCTCCTTCACCATCTGCGCGTTGAAGTAGAGGATCGGCGTCGACAGCGCGAAGCCGACGCCGGTCTGCCGGCCGCCGACCTGACCGAGCGACAGCAGCGTCGACGAGTAGCCGAGCTCCTTCGTCTGGGGGTCCGCGTCCATGAACGGCCTCAGGTCGACCGGGATGTCGCGCTCGAGCAGCGTGCGCTGGCGGTTGAGGCCGTGGAACGCGACGTCGGGCAGCGTCTTCGTGATCGCGTCGCGCAGGTTGCGCTGCATGATCTGCTCGTAGCCCTCCTCCGGCGCGCGCAACACGATCCGCACGTTCGGGTGCGCGGCCGAGAACTCGCGGGCGACCGCCTCCATCAGGTCCTTGAACAGCACCGGGATCGAATAGGCGATCGACAGATCGAGCGGAGCGGTCTGGCCGCGGACGATCGCAGGGGCGGCGAGGGCGGTCGACGCGGCGGCGGCGCCGACGAGCCGGCGACGGGCCAGCGAGATCGGGAAGGGGGATCGGACGTTCACGGCGGATTCCTCGAGCGTGCGGACGGTCACTTGACGGCGGTCATCGTCACGCCGTCGATGAACCAGCGTTGCGCGACCAGGAATGCGATCACCAGCGGCGCGGTGATCACGGTGGCGGCCGCCATCAGCGGCCCGTAGTTGGTGCCGGCCTCGGCGTTGCTGAAGAACACGACGCCGAGCGGTGGGGTGGCGAGCGAGTCGGACTGCACGACCAGCAGCGGCCAGAAGAAGTCGTTCCAGTTCCAGACCAGCGACAGCAGACCGAACGCGACGACCGCGGGCATCGCGGTCGGCAGCATCACGCGCCAGACGATCGCCATCTCGCCGAGGCCGTCGAGCCGCGCCGCCCACAGCAGGTCGTCGGGCACCGTCCGGTAGAACTGGCGCATCAGGAAGATGCCGAAGACCGAGATCGTCGAGGGCAGGATCAGCGCCGCATAGGTGTCGAGCAGGCCGAGCTTCCAGAGTCCGATGTAGAGCGGGATCGCAGGAACCTGCGGCGGCACGAGCAACCCGAGCAGCACGAACACGAACGCGGTCTCGCGGCCCCGCCAGCGCAGCTTCGCCAGCGCGTACGCGCACGGCAGCGCGAAGGCCGCCTGCGCTGCGAAGATGCACGCGGTGACGAGCACGCCGTTGGCGAGGAAACGCAGGAGCGGCTGCTTCGTGAACGCGATCGCGTAGTTCTCCCAGGCATTCCACTGGCGCGGCCACAGACGGAATTCGGGGTCGAAGATCTCACCGGGCGACTTCAGGCTCAGCGAGACCATCAGCACGAAGGGCGCGACCATCAGCAGCGCGCCGCTGCCGAGCAGCACGTGGCGCAGGATCGCGAAGGCGAGCGGACGGCGGCGGTCCATCGTTCAGCCGTAGTGGGCCCGCGAGTCCAGCAGCTTCGTCTGCATCCAGGTGAGCAGCAGCACGAAGGCGAGGAACACGCAGGTGATCGCGGCCGCATAGGCCGAGCGCAGGAACGAGAAGCCTTCCTGGTACATCTGGTGCAGCAGCACCGACGTCGCCTTGTTCGGCCCTCCATCGGTCAGCACCGCGACGGTGTCGAAGACCTGGAACGATCGGATCGCGGTGATCGACACCACGAAGACCAGCGCCGGCCCGAGCATCGGCCAGGTGACACGCCGGAAGCGCTCCCAGGCAGAGTCGGCGCCGTCGATCGCGGCGGCTTCGTACAGGTCCTTCGGGATCGCCTTCAGACCGGCGAGGAACAGGACCATGTTCAGGCCGACCGCCTGCCAGATCCCGATCGTGCCGAGCGCGAACAGCGCGGTGTCCGGGTTCTTCAGCCAGTCGGTCGTCGGCAGGCCGAGCGCGGCGAGCGTCTGGTTGACGAGACCGGCGGTGGGGTGCAGCGCGAACTGGAAGACGAGCGCCATCGCCAGCAGCGTCGAGGTGACCGGCAGGAAGAACAGCGCCCGGTAGGGGCCGCGCAGCGACGGACCGGCCTCGATCAGCAGCGCGACGGCGAGCCCTGCGAAGACCGATGTGGGTACGGTGAACGCGACGTAGGCGAGCGTGTTGCGTAGGCTCATCCAGAAGACCGGGTCGCCGGCCAGTTCGCGGTAGTTGTCTAGTCCCGCCCAGGCGATCGTCGGCGCGCCGAAGGTCCAGTCGGTGAACGACAACCCGATCACCGCGACCGCCGGACCCAGGAGCATCAGCCACATCAGCACCACCGCCGGGCCGGCGAGCGCCCAGGCGGCGGCGGCTTCGGCGAGCATGCCGGGTCGTGCCGTGCGTCGGCGGGACGCGCTGGCCGGCAGCAGCGCGGACTCATGCATGGAGCACGCTCCGCGGTGGCGTTTCCTGCACGGCACGGGCATCGAGCCGTCGGCCGTCGCCTCCGAAGGCGAGGACCCGAGCCGCCGGGACTGATAGCGACACGGCGTCGCCGGTCCGCAGCGCGGCCGCGCGGACCGGCTCCATGCGGGCGACGAGGGTCGAGGTCGCGACCTGCGCGTGGACCAGGGTCTCGGCGCCCAGCAGCTCCAGGTGCGTGACCCGTGCCTCGAGCGTGCAGCCGCCCGCGGCCGCGTCCTCCCCGACGGTGACGTGCTCCGGACGGATCGCGACCGTCAGCGCAGCGTCCGCCGCGGACTCGACCGCGACCGGCCAGCGCCGCCCGAGCACCCGCAGCACTTCGCCGTCGCGGGTCGCCGGCAGCGTGTTGATCCGCGGCGTGCCGATGAACTCGGCGACACGCAGGTGGCGCGGATCGTCGTAGATCGCCTGCGGCGTGGCGAGCTGGAGCACGCGGCCGTCCATCATCAGCGCGACCCGGTCCGCCATCGTCATCGCCTCGACCTGGTCGTGGGTCACGTAGACGAAGGTCGTCCGAAGCCGACGGTGGAGCTGCGCGATCTCCGCGCGCGTGTCGACGCGCAGCTTCGCATCGAGGTTCGACAGCGGCTCGTCCATCAGGAAGACCCGCGGGTTGCGGACCATCGCCCGCGCGAGCGCGACGCGCTGACGCTGCCCTCCCGAGAGCTGTGCGGGGCGCCGGTCGAGCAGGGCGCCGAGCCCGAGCGATCCCGCGACGGCCGACACGTCGTCATCGATCGCGCGACGCACGGCCCGCGCGCCCGGCATCATCCGGCCGAGCAGCGGCAGCCGATGCAGGCGGGTCATCCGGCGCATCTCGAGTGGCAGGCCGACGTTCTGCGCGACCGTCATGTACGGATAGAGCGCATAGCTCTGGAAGACCATCGCGACGTCGCGCCGCTTGGGCGCGAGGTCGCCGACGGATTCGCCGCCGATGCGGACCTCGCCCTCGTCGGCGTGGTCGAGGCCGGCGAGGATGCGCAGCAGCGTCGTCTTGCCGCAGCCCGAGGGTCCGACCAGCGCGACGAATTCGCCGTCGCGGATCTCGAGGTCGACGCTGTCGAGCACGCGGGTCGTGCCGAAGCGCTTGCGGATGCCGGTGAGGGTGACGGAGGCCATACTTGCCATGGTGGGCGGCCGACGTGTCACCACCATTAACGAAACCGCAACGTCGACCGATCAACCTATCGATCCCTTCGATGGATGCCGAGATGGACGGACCGACCGCTGCCGAGCTCAAGGCCTTCGATGCGACCGCTCGCCTGTGCAGCATGTCCGCGGCCGCGCGTACGCTCGGCCTGTCGCAGTCGACCGTGTCGGCCCATGTCTCCGCGCTGGAGCGGCGATTCGGCGTCGAGCTGTTCCTGCGGACCGGCCGCCGCGTCGAGCTCACCGAACTCGGACGGCTGCTCCACGAGATCACCCACCGCATCGCGCGTGCCGAGGAGGCGGCCGCCGCGCTGCTCCACGAGGCCCGCAACCAGTACGAGGGGCGGCTGTCCGTGGTGGCGGTCGGGCCGTACAACGTCACGCCGATGCTGGTCCGCTATCGGGCGCGCTGGCCGCGCGTGCGGCTGGTGGTCGGCGTGGGCGACTCGCGCGAGATCGTCGAGCGCGTGCTCGACCAGCGCGGCGACCTCGGCGTGCTGGTGCATGCGGTGGAGGATCCGCGGATCCATTGCGTGCCCTACCGCCGACAGCCCCTGACGCTGTTCGCACGCCGCGACCATCCGCTGTGCGGACTCGCCGCGGTACGGCTCGAGGACCTGCACGGCCAGGAGTTCGTGATGCGCGAGGACGGCTCGACCACGCGCCGCGTCTTCGAGCAGGCGCTGCTCCGGGCCGGCGTTCGGGTGCGCACGAGCGTCGAGATGGGCAGCCGCGAGGCGGTGCGCGAGGCGGTCGCGCAGGGACTCGGGCTGGGCGTGGTCGCCGAGACGGGCTACGTGCCGGACGCGCGGCTGCGGTGCCTTCCGCTCGCCGGCGCGCCGCTGCACACGCATCCGCACGTGATCTGCCTGCAGGAACGGCGCGGCGCGCCGCTGATCGCGAACTTCCTCGCGGTGGTGGACGCGCTGCGCGAGCGAAGCTGAGCGTCCGTCGCGGGCCGTCGCCCGCCGACTCAGGCGACGCCGCGCGCCGCGCCGCTCCAGTAGCGCGCCCGCAGCGCCTTCTTGTCCGGCTTGCCCAGCCCGGTGACCGGCAGCGCGTCGACGAAGTCCACCGTCTTGGGCGCCTGCACCGGCCCCTTGCGCTCGCGCACCAGCGCGATCAGCTCGGCGGCGTCCGCGGTCGCGCCCGGCCGCAGCACGACCACCGCCTTCACGGCCTCGCCCCAGGTCGGATCGGGCACGCCGATGACGCCCGCGGCCGCGACCGCCGGATGCCCGGTCAGCACATCCTCGACCTCGCGGGGGAACACGTTGAAGCCGCCGCTGACGATCATGTCCTTGCTGCGGTCGACGATGTAGAGGAAGCCGTCGGCGTCGCGCCGCGCGAGGTCGCCGGTGTGCAGCCAGCCGTGGCGGAACGCCTGCGCGGTCTCCTCGGGCCGGTTCCAGTAGCCGGCCATCACCAGCGGTCCGCGCACGCAGATCTCGCCGACCTCGCCGTCGGGCACCTCGCGACCGTCCTCGTCGAGCAGCGCGACGCGGATCGGGCCGATCGGCACGCCGCAGGAGGCGAGCCGCTCCGGATGACGGTCCGGGTCGTGGTCGACCCGGCGCAGCACGGTGATGCAGTTCGGCGCCTCGGTCTGGCCGTAGAGCTGCATGAAGCGAGGGCCGTAGCGGCGCACCGCCTCGGCGAGTCGCGCAGGCGCGATCGGCGAGGCGCCGTAGATCATCGTCTCCAGGCCGCCGAGCGCGTCGGCCCCGAGCGCCGGGTCATCGAGCAGGCGGTAGAGCATCGTCGGCACCACGAAGCTCATCGTCGCGCGGTGTTCGCGGACCAGCCGCGCGAAGCGCGCCGGCTCGAAGCCGCGTGCGACGATCACCGTTCCCGAGCGCAGCAGCACCGGCAGCACGATCGCGCCGGCCGCATGGGTGATCGGCGTGATCGCGAGGAACCGCGGCTCGGCGGGCCAGTCCCATTCGGCGAGCTCGCTCATCACCATCGTCGCGCGCACGCGGTGCGTCGACATCACGCCCTTCGGCCGGCCTGAGGTGCCGCCGGTGTAGGTGAGGTTGCAGACGTCGTCGGCGCGGGCGCGCGAGACCAGCGGCGCGGGCACGCGCGTGGCGGCCTCGGCCAGCAGGTCCGGCGCGACCGGCGACGGGCCGAGTGCGAGCAGCACCAGTCCCGGCCGGCGCGCGGCGAGCCGTGCCGCGCGTTCGCCGTGCGCGCCCGGATCGAACACCAGCGTGCCGACGCCGGCGTCGGCGAGGATCCAGTCGTGGTCGTCCTCGGAGCCGAGCGGGTGCATCGCGGTCGCGCGCAGCCCGATCAGGTTAGCGGCCGACGATGCGATCCACGCGTCGACGCGGTTGTCCGACAGCGTGGCGATCGCATCGCCACGGCGCAGGCCGCGCGCCTCGAGGGCCTGCGCGACGCCCGAGAGCCGCGCCCCGAGCGCGCGATAGCTCAGCGTCGCGCCGTCGGCATCGACGAACGCGATGCGGTCGCCGCCGCGCTCGACCGCGCGCCGCAGCAGGTCGCCGACGGTGCAGCCGTCGTACAGGTCGTCAGGGGCCATGGTCTGCTCCTGTGCCGGGCGGCACCGCTGCGCGGCGCGTCCGGTCTCGTGGGGTGTCGCCGGCCGCGAGCCGCGGCCGCGCGGGTCAACGGTCGGCCGGCGCGCGGTCGGCCGGGCCGAGTTCCTTCTGCATGATCACCGTGTCCAGCCAGCGGTCGAACTTCCAGCCGGTGGCGCGCATCGTGCCCGCGAAGCGGAAGCCGCAGGACGCGTGCAGCGCGATCGAGCCGGTGTTCGCGCTGTCGCCGATCACCGCCAGCATCTGCCGGCAGCCGGCGTGCTCGCAGCGCGCGACCAGCTCGCGCAGCAGCACGCGGCCCAGGCCGCGGCCGCGGGCGTCGTCGGCCACGTAGATCGAGTTCTCGACGGTGAAGCGGTAGGCCGGCCGGGTACGGAAGAAGTTCGCGTAGGCGTAGCCGACGACGCGTCCGCCCGCCTCGGCGACGAGGTAGGGGAAGCCGTTCTTCAGCACGTCGGCGCGGCGCGCGCGCATCTCGTCGACGGAGGGCGGCTCGAGTTCGAACGAGCCGGTACCGTGCCGGACGTGGTGGGCGTAGATGGCCTGGATCGCGGCGACGTCGTCGTCGCGGCTGTCGCGGAGGGTGGGGGCGTCCATCCGGCCGAGTCTAGCGGAGGACGGCCGCGGCGGCGGCCGTGGCAGGATCCTCCGGTCCGTCCTTTCCTCGCAGGAGACCCCCGTGATCCCGTCCGCGCCCCTTGCCGCCCTGCTCGCCGCGGCGCTGCTCGCGGTCCTGTCGCCGCCGGCCGAGGCCGGGCCGACCCCGCAGCCGCTCGCGAAGACCGGCCCGTGCCCCAGCGGGTACTCGAGTTCGGGCGCCTACTGCACCCCGGGCCCGAACGCGCGCTTCGCCGTGCCGCGCAACGGCGGCCCCTGCCCCAGCGGCTACGCGAGCAGCGGCGACTACTGCCTGGCATCGTCGGTCGAGGCGCGGCTCGCTGTTCCGAAGACCGGTCCCTGCCCGTCCGGCTACGCCAGCAGCGGCGCACACTGCCTGTCCACCCGCTGACCGCCGCCGCGCCGATGCCGCACCCGCTCGTCTACCGCTTCGAGGGCATCACCCCGGTGATCCACCCCGAGGCCTTCGTCCACCCCAGCGCCGTGCTGATCGGCGACGTGATCGTCGGCGCGCGCTGCTACGTGGGCGCCAACGCGACGATGCGCGGCGACTTCGGCCGGATCGTGCTCGAGGACGGCGCGAACCTGCAGGACAACTGCGTGGTCCATTCGCTGCCCGACTTCGACACGGTGATGGAGGCCGACAGCCACATCGGCCACGGCGCGGTGATCCACGGCTGCCGGATCGGCCGCGACGCGCTGGTCGGCATGAACGCGGTGGTGATGGACCGAGCGGTGGTCGGCGAGCAGGCGGTGGTCGCCGCGATGTCGTTCGTGAAGATCGGCGGCCGCGTGCCGCCGCGCACCCTCGTGGCCGGCGTGCCGGCGAAGGTGGTGCGCGAGCTCGACGAGGCCGCGGTCCGCGGCAAGCACGCCGGCACGCTGCTCTACCAGGAGCTCGCCGCCCGCAGCGCCGCGACGATGGCCGCGGTGCCCGCGCTGCCGGCCGCCGAGCCGGGGCGCGCCCGCAGCGACTGGACCGAGGCCTTCGCGCGGCTGGGCATCGAGCCCTGAGCGGGCGCCGGCCCGTGCCGGCGCTGCCGCGACTCAGGCGTTGACCAGCAACCCGTCCTCGACCGTCGCCGCGCGCGCGCGCACCAGCTCGCGCACCGTCCAGTCGCTGAGCGCCTCGACCGACATCCCGAGGTAGCGGCGGTTCGCCTCCATCGTGACCCGCACGCCGGCCATCAGCGCCGGCACCTCGTCCATCGGGATCCGCTCGCGGTCGAGCAGGAGGTACTTCAGCAGCGCCTTCGCCGCGTAGCGGGCGTTGTTCGCCGGGTCGGCGGCCAGCCGCTCGAGGCGGTCGCGCGCGGTGCGCAGCGCACCCCGCACGTCGGTGAACATCGGGCCGTGGCCGGGCAGCACCAGCGCGACGTCGAGGGTGTCGATCCGCTCGAGGATCGCGCGCTGCTCGGCGACGCCCGACTCGCCCTCCAGCTCGGGGAAGAGGATGCCGAAGCCGTTCACCCACAGGGCGTCGGCCGAGATCAGCAGCCGCTCCGACGGGCAGTGCAGCACCACCGAGTCCGGGTCGTGACCGGGGGCGGCGATCACGGTCCAGTCGAGGCCGCCGAGGCGCACCGTCGCGCCGTCCTCGAGCGTGCCGTCGAAGCCGAATCGGTCGCAGCGCTGGCCGGTCGCGTCGTAGGTGAGCCGGTCGTCCCAGTGGCGGACCGCGTCCGCGCTCGCCTCGGGGATCAGCGTGCGCGCGCCGTACGCCTGCTGCAGCGTCGCGTTGCCGCCGCAGTGGTCCGAGTGCAGGTGGGTGTTGACGACGAGCTCGAGCGGCCGTTCGCCGAGCGCGCGGCGCACGAGCGCGAGCGTGAGCTCGCGGTGCTTCACGTAGCCGGTGTCGACGAGCGCTGCCCGGTGGCCGTCGTCGAGCAGGATGCCGTTGGCCGACAGCCAGTCGCGCTCGATGAATCGCACCGACGGCGGCAGTCGCGGCGGACTCAACGCAGGTGTTCCTCGGGCGCGGTCAGCAGCCTCGCGGCCTCGCGCAGGGCGTCGTCGAGCCGGCGGTCGCCGCTGTAGAACACGCGGGCGCGGCCGAAGCCGGTCGACACCATCAGCCGCGGCGACATCGGCATCGCCACGAAGCGCACCTTGACCACCTCGGCCCAGGCGACCTCCCGACCGAGCCAGCCGAGCTGCCGGACGCCCGTCGCGTCGACCACGGTGCGGCCGAACAGGATCATCGGCATCGGCCACAGCAGCGCCAGCGCGACGATCGCGGCCGCGCCGACGCGCGTCGGATCCCAGGCCGCGCCCGCGTCGACGATCACGCTGCGCGCGCCCCAGCCGAGCAGCGCGACCACCAGGGCGGCCGCGACCGCGCGTGTCGCCGGCCGGTAGGTCGGACCGGAGACGGGCTGCGCGAACGTGCGCGCGAGTGCGGCGAGCCTCGGACTCATCGCGGCACGCGATGGACGCCGTCGGGCAGCGCCTCGGCCCGGCGCATCGCCGGCGCGTCGAACATCGGATCCCCGCCCAGGTAGGCGATCGCGGCATCGGTCATGTCGAAGCCCCAGAACAGCTGGTCGTCGACCGCGAGGGTCGGCACGCCGAACGCGCCGATCGCGATCGCCTCCTCGGTGTTCCGGCGCAGCGTCTCCTTGACCTCGCTGCGCGCGATCTCGGCCTCCGGGTCGTCGACGCCGAGGGACGTGCAGAGCGACGCCCACGCGTCCTCGTCGGTCGGCAGGTGCCCGTCGACCCAGACGTGCCGGAACAGCGCCCGGACCGCCTCCGGGTCGTCGCCGAGCGCGATCGACAGCCGAAGCATCGGCAGCGGGTTGAACGGATGCGCGGGCGGCAGCTTCAGCTCGATGCCGTGGCGGTGGGCCAGCCAGACCACCTGCCGGAAGGTCTGCACCTTCTTCGCCGGGATCTCGGCCGGGCCCTTCTGACCGTGGTGGTTCAGCAGGGCCGCGAAGAGGACCGGCCGGTACTCGATCCGCGCGAGCCCCTCGAAGCGCGCGAGCTGCGTGCTCTGCAGGTAGGCGTAGGGCGAGATGTAGTCGAAGTACCAGCGCAGGGCCTTCACGGGCGGCGGCTCCCCGTCGGTGCCCGGTCGGCCGGCCGCGCCGCGGTCATCGCGCGGCGGCCTCGCGTCGGCGCGCGATCCGGCCCCAGGTCGCGAGGCGGTCGGCGTCGGTCATCGTGCCCCAGTCGGCGATCTCGTCGAGCGTGCGCTGGCAGCCCTCGCACAGCCCGCTGTCGGGGTCGATCCGGCAGACCGAGATGCAGGGCGAGCGCACGGGGCGCGTCGGGTCGTCGGCGGCGGGCGGCTCGGCGAAGCGGAACGGTACGGCGCGGGTCATGGCGACGCCAAGTCTACCGGGCGGCGGCCGGCGCCGGCGCCACGCCCGCGCCGGTTCCGGGGGCGCTCCGCCCCCGGTGCCGCTCCGCGTCCGGGGGCGCGGGTTTGCGTTCGGCCGGGCTTTGTGCCTAGATTCGTCCCGCCGACGAAGCGCCGCGCACCCCCGCGCGAAGATCGAGACGACACGCGCCGCCGGCCCCAGTGAGGAGAAGACCGCGATGTCGATCCGCTTGCAGGCCGTCCGTGCGACCGCAGCCCTGGCCCTGTCGTTGCTGGCCGTCACGGCCGCCGCCCAGAAACGCGGCGGCGACATCGTGATGGCGCAGCAGGCGCAGCCCCCGACCCTCGACGTGGCGACGACCACGGCCCAGGCGTCGCGCAACATCGGGACCCACATCTTCGAGACGCTGGTCACGCGCGACGAGGCCGGCAACGTCATCAACGACCTCGCCGCGAAGATCGACGCGTCGCCCGACGGCCGCGTCTACACCTTCACGCTGCGCGAGGGCGTGCGCTTCCACAACGGCAAGGAGATGACCTCGGCCGACGTGAAGGCCTCGCTCGAGCGCTACGGCCGCGTCGGTGCGAGCCCGACGCTGAAGGAGGTCGAGTCGATCACCGCGCCCGCGAAGTACCAGGTCGTGGTCACGCTCAGGAAGCCCACGCCGAGCTTCATCGACATGCTGTCGTCGCCGCGCGCGCCGGCCGCGATCATCCCCGCCGAGGAGGCCGGCAAGGACGCGGGCAAGATCGAGCTGATCGGCACCGGTCCCTTCCAGTTCGTCGAGTACAAGCCCGACAGCCACGTGAAGCTCAAGCGCTTCGACGGCTACGTGCCGAATCCGAACTTCAAGGCCGCCGACGGCTTCTCCGGGCGCAAGACCGTCTGGGTCGACACCGCCACGATCCGCTTCGTGCCTGAGGGCGGGGCCCGCACCGCCGGCCTGCAGTCCGGCGAGTTCCACATCCTCGAGCAGATGCCCACCGACGCGGCCAAGCGCGCCGCCTCGAACGCCAGCGGCCCGATCCGCGCCCACCAGGCGATGCCCTGGGCGTTCCAGCTGCTGATCTTCAACGCGTCGCTGCCGCCCACGAACAACCTGAAGCTGCGTCAGGCGATGCAGGTCGGCCTCGACTACGAGGAGATCATGGCGATCTCCACCGACGGCTCGTACCGGATGACCCACGGCTGGCAGCATCCGGGCACCGCGTACTTCGCCGGCGACGCGGGCAAGGACCGGTACAACATCGCCAACGTCGAGCGCGCGAAGCAGCTGGTCCGCGAATCCGGCTACAAGGGCGAGGAGCTGGTCATCTGGGCCGACTCGCAGTTCAAGAACCATCGCGACACCGCGGTCACCGCGGCCGAGCAGCTGAAGAAGATCGGCATCAACGCGTCGGTGAAGATCACCGACTGGCCGACCGCCTTCGCCGCGACCGCCAAGCCCGAGGGCTGGAACGCCTGGCCGCTGATGTTCGGCATCGAGCCCTACGAGGGGCCGTACAACACCGCGAGCTTCTGGGTCGGCGACAGGGCCCGGCAGCAGGTGAAGGATCCTCAGATCGACGCGGCCTACGAACGGCTGACCGGCTCGCCCGCGCTGGCCGACCGGCAGAAGGCCTTCGGCGAGTTCCAGCTGCGGATGACCGACCAGGCCTACGCGATCAAGCTCGGCGACGTCGGCATCTACCAGGCCACCCGCGCGAACGTGCGAGGCTACAAGCCGTATCGCGTGCCGCGGATGTGGGACGTCTGGTTCGAGTGAGCGCCGCGCGCGCCTGATCCACTCCGGTGTCGCCCGCGCGGGCGACACCCCTTCCGGCCTCGCATGGGACGATTCCTCCGCCGCCGCCTCGCTTCGGCCCTGCTGGTGCTCGCGGTGGTGTCGGCCGCGTCGTTCGCGCTGATCTGGCTGGTGCCGGGCGATGTCGCGGCCTCGCTCGCCGACCCGGGCGCGTCGGCCGAGGAGATCGCGCGGATCCGCGAGCGTCTCGGCCTCGACCGCCCGAAGCCGCAGCAGGTGCTGGACTTCTACCTCAACCTCGCGCGCGGCTCGCTCGGCGACTCCATCCTGCTGAACCGGCCGGTGACCGCGGCGATCGCCGAGCGGCTGCCGGTGACGATGACGCTGGCCGCGCTGTCCTTCGCGCTGGCGCTGCTGATCGGCGTGGCGATCGGCATCGTCGCCGCGACCCGCCATGGCCGCTGGATCGACCAGGTCGCGATGACCGTCGGCGTCGTCGGCCTGTCGATCCCCGAGTTCTGGCTGTCCCTGATGGCGATCCTGCTGTTCGCCGTGCACCTGAACTGGCTGCCGGCGAGCGGCTTCGTGCCGATCGGCGAGAGCGTGTCCGGCTGGGCGCGGTCGCTCGTGCTGCCGGTCTCGGTGCTCGCGATCACCCAGGTGGGGCTCGTGGCGCGGATGACCCGCTCGGCGATGCTCGAGGTGCTCGGTCTGGACTACGTGCGGACCGCGCGCGCGAAGGGGCTGCCCGCGTCGTGGGTCGTCCTCAAGCACGCGTTCCGCAACGCGATGATCCCCGTGCTGACGGTGGCCGGCGTGATCTTCGGCGTCCTGCTGGGCGGCGCGGTGGTGGTCGAGCAGGTGTTCGCGCTGCCCGGCGTGGGGCGGCTGATCATCGACGGCGTGCTGCGGCGCGACTACCCCGTGATCCAGGGCGGGCTGCTGTTCCTCGCGGCGATCTACGTCGCGGTGAACCTCGCGGTGGACCTGGCGTACGGGGCGATCGATCCGCGGGTGAGGGTGCGGTGAGCGGCGCGCTCCCGGCGGCTGCCGCCGCGGTCTCGCACGGGGTGCCGAGATGACCTGGCGGCGTCTGCTCGCGAGCCGGTCGTTCGCCCTCGGCGCCGTGCTGGTCGCGCTGGTCGTGATCGCCGCGATCGGCGCCGACTGGCTCGCACCCTTCGACCCGCTGAAGAACAACTACCGCGCCCGCCTCGGCGCGCCCGGCGCCACCCACTGGCTCGGCAACGACAGCTACGGTCGCGACGTGCTGTCGCGCGTGCT
Source organism: Pseudomonadota bacterium (assembly GCA_046046245.1). Taxonomy (GTDB): domain Bacteria; phylum Pseudomonadota; class Gammaproteobacteria; order Burkholderiales; family Burkholderiaceae_E; genus UBA4615. Next base: position 16,449 of record JBJOKE010000042.1, read on the forward strand.
GCACGGTGCGCGGCTGTCGCTCGCGATCGGCGCGGCGGTGACGCTGCTGGTCGGCCTGGCCGGCACCGCGATCGGCGCCTGCGCCGGCTACTTCGACCGCGCCGACTCGCCGCTGATGCGGACCATGGACGGCCTCATGGCCTTCCCGCCGGTGGTGCTCGCCATCGCGATCGCGGCGGTGCTCGGGCCCTCCACCGTCAACTGCATCGTCGCGCTGGCGGTGGCCTACACGCCGCGGACGGCGCGCGTGGTGCGGGCCGCGGTGCTGGTGACCCGCGAGGCCGAGTACGTCGAGGCCGCGCGCGCGATCGGCGCCGGGCCGCTGCGCATCCTGGTGCGCCACGTGCTCGCGAACTCGCTGGCGCCCATCCTCGTGCAGCTGACCTTCGTGTTCGCGCTCGCCGTGCTCGCCGAGGCGGTGCTGTCCTTCATCGGCGTGGGCCCGCGGCCGCCCGCGCCCACCTTCGGCAACGTGATCGCCGACGGGCGCAACTACCTCGCCGAGGCGCCGTGGATCTGCGCGGCGCCGGGCGTCGCGGTGATGACGCTGGTGATCGGCCTGAACCTGCTGGGCGACGGGCTGCGCGACGTGCTCGATCCGCGGCTGCGGCTGGAGCTGCGGTGAGCGGCGGGTCCCCGGTCGCATCCGTGCCCGGCGCGCCGCTGCTGTCGGTGCGCGACCTCGTCGTCGAGTTCCCGACCGCGGCCGGACCGGTGCGGCCGGTCGACGGCGTGTCCTTCGACGTCGCGCGCGGCGAGATCGTCGCGCTGGTCGGCGAGTCGGGCAGCGGCAAGAGCATGACCTCGCTGGCGATCATGCGGCTGCTCGCGCGGCCGGGTCGCATCGCCTCGGGGTCGATCGACTTCGACGGGCAGCGGCTGCACGAACTCGACGAGGCCGGCATGCAGCGCGTGCGCGGCGCGCGGATCGGCATGATCTTCCAGGAGCCGATGAGCTCGCTGAACCCGCTGCTGACCGTCGGCGAGCAGGTGGCCGAGTCGCTGCGCGTGCATCGCGGGCTGTCGCGCGAGGCCGCATGGGCGCGGGCGGGCGAGCTCTTCGAGCAGGTCGAGATCCCGTCGGCGCGGCAGCGCCTGAAGGACTGGCCCCATCATTTCTCGGGCGGCATGCGCCAGCGCGTGATGATCGCGATCGCACTGGCCTGCCAGCCCGACCTGCTGATCGCCGACGAGCCCACCACCGCGCTCGACGTGACCATCCAGGGTCAGATCCTCGCGCTGATCGAGCGGCTGCGCCGCGAGCTCGGGCTGGCGGTGCTGCTGATCACGCACGACCTCGGCGTCGTCGCGCAGGCGGCCGACCGGGCGCTGGTGATGTACGCCGGCCGGCTGGTCGAGCGCGCGCCGGTCGACGCGCTGTTCGCGCGGCCCTCGCATCCGTACACGCGGGCGCTGCTCGCGTCGATGCCATCGCTCGACGCGCGGCTGGACCGCCTGCACACCATCGACGGCCAGGTGCCGCCGCTGGGCGCGCTGCCGCCCGGCTGCCGCTTCGCGCCGCGCTGCGCGCACCGCGCATCCGCGTGCGATGCGCGCGTGCCCGAGCTCGCGATGCTGGGCGACGGCCGGGAGACCGCCTGCGTGCGCGTGGCCGACGGGAGCCTCGATGGCTGAACCGCTGTTCGAGGCCCGCGGCCTCGTGAAGGGCTTCCCGACGCGCGACGGCTCCGGCCGCATGCTGCGCGCCGTCGACGGCGTGGACCTGACCGTGACCGAGGGCGAGTGCCTCGCGCTGGTGGGCGAGTCCGGCTGCGGCAAGTCGACCCTCGGCCGCCTGATGGTGCGACTCCTCGAGCCCACCGAGGGGTCGATCCTGCACCGCGGCCGGGACGTGGCCCACCTGAAGGGCGCGGGGCTCAAGGCGTTCCGCCGCGAGGCGCAGGTCGTCTTCCAGGACCCGTACGGGTCGCTCGATCCGCGGATGCGCGTGAAGGACCTCGTCGCCGAACCGCTGGTCGTGCACCGCATCGGCGATGCGCGCGAGCGCGCCGACCGCGTCCGCGCCGCGCTCGCGCGCGTCGGTCTCGCACCCGAGCACGCCGAGCGGTGGCCGCACGAGTTCTCCGGCGGGCAGCGGCAGCGGATCGGCATCGCACGGGCGCTCGTGCTTGAGCCGAAGTTCGTGTTCTGCGACGAACCGGTGTCCGCGCTCGACGTGTCGGTGCAGGCGCAGATCCTGAACCTGCTGCGCGAACTGCAGTCGAGCCTGGGCCTGTCCTACCTCTTCGTCTCGCACAACCTCGCGGTGGTGCGGCAGGTGGCCGACCGCGTGGCGCTGATGTACCTCGGGAAGATCGTGGAGGTCGCGCCCGCGCCGCTGCTGTTCGCGCGGCCGCGGCATCCGTACGCGCAGGCGCTGCTCGCGTCGGTGCCGGTGCCCGATCCGGCGCGACGCAGGGCGACCGTCCCGCTGGCCGGCGAGATCCCGAGCCCGCTGGATCCGCCGTCGGGCTGCCGCTTCCATCCGCGCTGCCCGAAGGCGGATGCGCGGTGCCGGGCGGAGGTGCCGGCGCTCAGGGCAGCGGGCGACGGCTCGGCGGTGGCCTGCCACCATGCGTAGCGCGTCGGCGCGCGGCATGAGTACGCGACTTCGAACGCTCGCCTCGATCGTCGCGCTCGCGACGGCCTCGACCTGCGCGTCGGCCCAGCAGGCGAAGCAGACGAAGCAGGCGACGGAGGAGATGCGTCTCGCGCGCCATGCCGTCCGCTGCTCGGTCGTCTACGGGATGGCGGCGGCTGCCAGCAAGGGCGGATCGGATGCCGCCGAGATCCAGCGGGACCTGGTCCGCGCGGCCACCCGGCTCGGCGCGACGCCGGACCGCATCGAGCGCTGGCTCGCCGAATTCGATGCGGACTTCAGGGAGGCGACCTCGCCGAGCGGCGAGCGGGGCAATCGCATCAAGGACCCGGGGTTCATGACCTACCAGATCGACTGGTGCCAGGAACTGCTGCGATCGCGCGGCCGGGAGCTGAGCGCCGCGCTCGAGCGCTGACCCGGGCGGCCGACGCCAGCCCGAGGTCGCAGCGGCGAGGTCCCGGCGGTGTCGCCCGGTGTCCCCGCCTCACCCCTTGTAGGGGGCCACGATCACCGCGACCGGATCGCCCGCCTGCACGTGCCCCTGCGCGCGCACGCACCACAGCTCGCCGGACGCCCCGTACTTCACGACGATCGGCTCGCGCTGCGGGTCGTCCATGAAGTGGATCGCGCCCGCGGCCTCGCCCTTGCGGACCTTCGAGCCCAGCTCGTGGTACGGCTCGTAGAGGCCGCCGCGCGGCGCGAACGCATAGCAGTCGTAGTCGGGCACGGTCATCGGCCGGGTCGGCGACGGCGCGGCCTTCGCCTTCCTGCCCTTGCCGCCCTTGCCGGGCATCACGCCCAGGTGCGCGAGCGTGCCCCGGATGCCGGCCCGCGTCGCGCGCATGCCGCCGACGTTCACGCGGTTGCCGCCGCCCAGCTCGGACGAGATCGCGATCACGCCGCGCTGCTCGCAGCAGGTCATCAGCGTGTAGCCGGCGTCCACTTCCTTGATCACGACGTGGTAGGGCGCGCCGAACGACAGGCCGAGCGCGTTCGTGCGCTCGAAGCGCGCCGCATCGTCGAGCACGTGCCCGGAGGTCGACGGCACGAAGTCCATCCCGCGTCCGCCCGAGTGCAGGTCGATGTTCACGTCGCTGATCGGCAGCAGCACCGTCGACACGTAATGCGCGAGCACGTCGGCGAAGGTGCCCTCGGCGCGGCCGGGAAAGCAGCGGTTCAGGTCCTTGCCGTCGATGGGCGACAGCCGCGAGCCGTTCATCGCGGCCGGAAAGTGCAGCGCGGGCACGATGATCAGCCGGCCGCGCACGTCCTTCGGGTCCACGGTGCGCGCGAGCTCCGAGATCGCGATCTGCGATTCGTACTCGTCGCCGTGCACGCCGCCGGTGAGCAGCACGGTGGGGCCCTCGCCGTTGCGCACGACGGTGATCGGGATCTGCACGACCCCCCAGCCCGAGTCGTTGCGCGAGTGCGGCACGCGCAGCACGTCGGACTGCTTGCCCTCGCGCTCGTAGTCGATCGAGCAGATGACGCGCGACTTCGGCGCGCTTGCGGCGGGTGCGTTCATGCCTGGTAGTCCTCCATCACGACGGCCAGGGTGTCGCCCTTGCGGCACCGGCCGGGTCCCATCGCCATCCACAGCACGCCCGAGGCGCGGTAGCGCAGCTCGATCGGCGCGCGCGCCCAGTCCTCGGGGAAGTGCACGATGCCCGCGAGCTCGCCCGCGCTCACCGACTGCCCCGCGAGGTGCTTCGGTTCGAACAGGCCGTCGGCGGGGGCGAACACGTAGCCGGCCGAGCCCTTGACCCCCATGTGCCGGGTGCCGGGCGAACCGTCGCGCTGCACGGTGTCGGGCACGCCGTCGACCATGCCGAGGTGCATCATCACGTTGCGCAGCCCGCGCTCGGCGATCCGCACGCCCTCGACGTTCACGCGGCCCCAGCCGCCCAGCTCGGTGCCGATCGCGAGCAGCCCGCGGCGCTCTGCCGCCGAGGGCAGGGTCGCGCCCTCGTCCACGCCCCAGAACACCACGTTGTACGGTGCGCCGAATGCGGCCGCGAGCGCCATCTGCCGCTCGCGCTGGCCGAGGTCGTCGGTGTAGTGCATGTTGGTCGACAGCGCCGACTCCATGCCGTGCCCGCCCGAATGCACCTCGACCAGCACGTCGACGCGCGGCAGCAGCACGGTATCGATGAAGTGCGCGAGCATCTGGGTGAACGAGCCCTTCGGATCGCCGGGGAACTGGCGGTTCAGGTCGCGTTCGTCGAGCGGGCAGAGCCTGCGGCCCGCGAGCGCGGCGGGCAGGTCGACCATCGGCATCAGGATCAGGCGGCCGCGGATCGACGATGGATCGAGCAGCGTGCGCGACAGTCGCGAGACGGCGATCTGCCCCTCGTACTCGTCGCCATGGACGCCGCCGGTGAACATCGCCCGCGGGCCGCCCGGCGCGCCGTTGATCACGCAGATCGGGATCTCGACCGTGCCCCAGCCCGCGTCGTCGCGCGAGAAGGGCACGCGCAGGTAGCCTTCGTGGCGGCCCGGTGCGTCGAGGTCGATCTCGCAGATCACGCGGCTGGGCGCCGCGCCGACGGTCGACGTGCTCAAGGTGTCTCCTCCCTCGCATCCGCGTGCAGGCCGCGGCGCGTCGTTCCGGTACGTGTCGGGCCGGACGATGGGTTCCGGTCGCATTGCTACTATGCCGCAGGAGACCACCGGAGGGAGACGGCGATGAGAACCGAAAACGGAATCGCGCGGCAGCAGCAGCTCCTGGCGGACGCCGGGCGCTATCTGGCCGGCGGCGGCACGGGCCTGTTCGTGCTGCCGGCCGAGCTGAACCTCGTCGTGGACCACGGGCAAGGCAGCCGCGTGGTCGACATCGCGGGCCGGGAATACATCGACTACCACCTCGGCTCGGGCCCGGTGCTGCTCGGCCACGGGCACGCGGGCGTGGCCGCCGCGGTCGAGAAGCGCCTGCACAAGGGCAGCACCTACTTCTTCCTCAACGAGCCGGAGATCGAGCTCGCACGCAAGCTGGTCGATGCGATCCCCTGCGCGGACTGCGTCCACTACACCGGCTCCGGCACCGAGGCCACCTACTACGCGCTGCGGATCGCGCGCGCGTTCACCGGCCGATCGAAGATCCTGAAGTTCGAGGGCGCGTGGCACGGCATGCACGACTACGGCCTGTTCGGCACCGTGCCCGCCACGCCGTCGCCGTATCCGCGCGCGCTGCCCGACTCCGTGGGCGTGCCGGCCGCGCTCGCGGACCACGTGCTCGTCTCGCCGTTCAACGAGACGCAGGCCGCGGTCGAGCTGATCGAGCGCCACGCGAAGGACCTCGCCGCGGTGATCATCGAGCCGCTGCAGCGCGTGCTGCTGCCCGAGCCGGGCTTCCTGCAGGCGATGCGCGAGGTCACCGCGAAGCACGGCATCGTGCTGATCTTCGACGAGATCGTCACCGGCTTCCGGATCGCCTGGGGCGGCGCGCAGGAGCGCTACGGCGTGGTGCCCGACCTCGCCACCTACGGCAAGGCGATCAGCGGCGGCTATCCGCTGGCGGCGATCGCCGGCCGCGCCGACGTGCTCGCTGTGCTCGACGCGCGCAGCCGGCCCAAGGCCGAGGTGGTCTGGGCGACCAACACCCTGAACGGCAACCCGATCTGTGCGGCCGCCGGCGTGGCCGCACTCGACGCACTGTCGGCGCCCGGGGTCTACGACACCCTGCACCGGCTGGGCTCGCGGCTTCGCCAGGGCATCGTCGCGGCCGGCGAGCGGCACGGCTTCGACGTGCAGGCACCGGGCGAGGACGCGGTCTTCGGCGTGCGCTTCACCTCGCGCCGGCCGCTGCGCACCTGGACCGACGTCAACACCGCCGACAAGGACCTCGGCTGGAAGTGGGCGATGGAGCTGTTGCGGCGCGGGCTGCTGGTGAACCCGAACGAGAAGTTCTACATCTCGATCGCGCACACCGACGCGGACATCGAGCACACGCTCGGCGTGGTGGACGAGGCCTTCGCGGCGATGAAGCGCTGAGCGTCGGGTCGCCGGGCGGCCCCGCGGCCCGGCGTCGTGCGCGGCACCGCGGCCCTCGGGCCTGCGCATCGCCCCCGTCATGACCTCCCGGGTCATCGCCGGGGGGCGCGGTCGTCGGCAGACTCCGTTCCGAACGGATCGACGACCCCATGGAGGACCCTCCGATGCCTGACCGCCGCTGGAGAACCTGGCTGCTCGCCGCCTCGCTCGGCGTCAGCCTCTTCGGGCTGACGCTCGTCGTCGCCCCGTCGCTCGCCCGACGGGGCTTCTCGCTGATGATCTACGGCTCGCCGCAGGCGATCGACGGATTCGGCGCGGAGGCGGCCCGATACGCGTCCCTGGTCCATGCCGTGCTCGGCGCGGTGATGGTCGGCTGGGGGCTGGCGCTCTTCCACGCCGTCAGGTCGTTCTTCATCGCGCGGCCGCGCGCGACCTGGCAGCTCGTTGCCGGGTCGCTGCTCGCCTGGTTCGTGCCCGACACCACCTACTCGCTCGCATCCGGCTTCTGGCAGAACGCGGTCCTGAACGTGGGCTTCGCCATGCTGTTCGCCGTGCCGCTCTGGGCGAGTCGCGGGGCACGGCAGTTCGCGGACGGTCGGTAGCGAGTCCCACGGTGCGTGGGTCGTCCGTCGGCGCCGCGTTTCCGCGGGAACGTCGCGTCGCGAGCGGCAGGCGCCGGTCCGGCTCGCGTCGGCGATCGACGCCGCCGTCGCCGTCGCTGCCCGGCCTGCCCGACCGCTTCGGCCCGCAGGGCCGGTTCTTCAGGCCGATGCCGTCGCCGCGTCCGCCCGCTTCGCCGCGATCGCGTTCCCCGACCGCGCGAGGCCCTTGCGGCCCAGGATCCCCGAGATCCACTGGCCGATGTCGACGACGCGGCCGAGGTCCACGCCGGTCTCGATGCCCAGGCCCTGGAACAGGTAGAGCAGGTCCTCGGTCGCGACGTTGCCGGTCGCGCCCTTCGCGTACGGGCAGCCGCCCATGCCGGCCACCGAACCGTGGAAGGTCGAGATGCCGAGCTCGAGCGCCGCGTAGACGTTGGCCACCGCCATCCCGTAGGTGTCGTGGAAGTGGCCGGCCAGCCGCCCCGGCGGCACGATCCTCAGCGCGGCCTCGAAGACCGCCTGCGTGCGGCGTGGCGTGCCGACGCCGATCGTGTCGGCGATGTCGATCATGTCGCAGCCGAGATCGGCGAAGCGCGCCACCACGTCGGCCACCGCGGCCGGCGTCACCTCGCCCTGGTACGGGCAGCCGAGCGTGGTCGACACGCTCGCGCGCAGCCGGATGCGGTTCGCCTTCGCGGCCTGCGCCACCGGCTCGAAGCGCGCGATCGACTCGGCGATCGAGCAGTTGATGTTCCGCTGCGAGAAGGCCTCGGAGGCGGCGCCGAAGATCACCACCTCGTCGGCCTGCGCCTCGAGCGCGCCCTCGAAGCCCTTCATGTTCGGCGTCAGCACCGAGTAGGTGACGCCGGGCCTGCGGCGGATCCGTCGCATCAGCTCGGCGGTGTCGGCCATCTGCGGCACCCACTTCGGCGACACGAAGGAGCCGACCTCGACGTTCGGGAAGCCGGCGTCGGTCAGGCGGTCGCAGAGCTCGATGCGGACGTCGGTGGTGATCGGGGTCTTCTCGTTCTGCAGGCCGTCGCGCGGGCCGACCTCGACGATCGCGACGCGCTTGGGCAGGGCGCTGGACATGGGGCGTGCTCCAGGGAGATCGATGGGGCGAGCGGGCGGCGGCGCCGCGTTCAGTAGCCGCGCGCGCGGTCGACCAGGCCGCCGACCGGCTCGCCGCGCGCCAGGCGCACGAGCTTGTCCGCGACCTGCGCGGCCGAGACCGCGACCTGCGTGGGCCCCGACACGTGCGGCGTCACGCGGATGCGCGGATGGTGCCAGAACGGGTGGACGGCCGGCAGCGGCTCCTCGCGGAAGACGTCGAGCGTGGCGCCGGCGAGCCGGCCGGCGTCGAGCGCGGCGACCAGGTCGGCGTCGACCACGAGCGCGCCGCGCGCGATGTTGATCAGCCAGCCGCCGGGGCGCAGCCGACCGAGCACGTCCGCGTCGATCAGGTCCTCGGTATCCGGCGTGCGCGGCGCGAGCAGGATCAGCACGCGCGTGGCCGCCAGGAACTCCCGGAAGCGCGATGCGCCGTACAGCACCTCGACGCCCTCGACCTCGCGCGGCCCGCGTGCGAAGCCGCGCACGGTGAAGCCGGCGCGCGCGAGCGTCGAGGCGACCTGCGCGCCGATCACGCCGACGCCGAACACGCCCACCGGCAGCTCGGCGCGCGGGATCGGCGCGTGCTCGACCCAGCGGCCCGCGGCCTGCTGGGCCGCGTAGTCGTCGAAGCGGCCGGCGATCCGCAGCAGCTCGTGCAGGCAGTAGTCGGCCATCAGCGCGGCCATGCCGGCGTCCTCGAGCCGCACCACGGGCAGCGCGGCCGGCAGGCCCGGATGGCGCAGCAGGAAGTCGACGCCTGCGCCCGACGAGAAGAACGCGCGCAGCCGGGGCTGGCGGGCGAAGAAGTCGGCCGGCGGGTTCCAGCCGACCGCCCAGTCCGCGTCGAAGCCGTCGCGAGCGACGCCGGGGCCGGCGCCGTCGGGCGTGCCGCGGTCGATCGCGATCTCGGCGCCAGGCAGGCGGGCGGCGAGCGCGTCGCGCCACGCGCGACCGGCACCGGGTTCGGAATGGGCGACGAGGAGGCGCATCCGGCCGATCATAGGCGAAGGGCGCGGCGCGCTACCATCGGCCGTTCCAGCACAGGGAGACACACCCATGGGCCGCCTCCGTCCCGCCTCGCCGCCGGCCGCATCGTGCCGTGCATCGTCCGCCGTCGCGTCCGCCGCGCCCGCAGTCGCCGCCGTCCCGCGACGCGCCGCGATCGTCGCCGCTGCCGCCGCCGCCGCCGCGGGCGCCCTGCTCGTCGCGCCCGGCGCCCGCGCCCAGTCGGACTGGCCGTCGAAGCCGGTGAGGATCGTCGTGCCCTTCGCGGCCGGCGGCACCACCGACATCGTCGCGCGCGTCGTCGCCGAACAGCTCGCGCCGGTGCTCAAGCAGCCGGTCGTCGTCGAGAACCGCGCCGGTGCGGGCGGCAACGTCGGCGCCGAGGCGGTCGCGAAGGCGGCGCCCGACGGCTACACCTTCCTGATGGGCACGCCGGGCACGCAGGCGATCAACCAGTTCCTGTACCCGAAGATGCCGTACGACACGGAGAAGGACCTGGTGCCCGTCTCGTACGTGGTCCGCGTGCCGAACGTGCTGATCGTGCCGCCCTCGCTCGGCGTGAAGACGCTCGACGAGCTGGTCGCGCTCGCGAAGTCCCGGCCCGGCAAGCTCACCTACGGCAGCCCGGGCAACGGCTCGACCGGCCAGCTGTCCACCGAGCTCTTCAAGACCCGCGCGAAGGTCTTCGTCACGCACATCCCGTACCGCGGCAGCGCGCCGATGCTGCAGGACCTGCTGGGCGGCCAGATCGACATGGCGATCGACAACCTGCCGTCGGCGATGCCGCACATCAAGGCGGGCCGGCTGCTCGCGCTGGGCGTGACCTCGACGACGCCGAACGGCCAGCTGCCCGACGTCAAGCCGATCGCCGCGAGCCTGCCCGGCTACGCGGCCGAGTCGTGGTTCGTGCTGGTCGCGCCGCGCGGCACGCCCGACGCCATCGTGCAGCGCCTGTCGGCCGAGGTGGACCGCATCGTGAAGCGGCCCGAGATCGTCGAGCGCTTCCGCGGCCTGGGCGCAGAGGCCGTCGGCGGCACGCCGGCCGACCTCGCGAAGCACATCGCGGCCGAGACCACGAAGTGGCGCGAGGTCGTGAAGATCTCGGGCGCGAAGGTCGATTGAGGGGCGTGCACGTGGAAGATCCCATCGACAACCGCGTGACCCGCCTGCTCGGCGTCCGCTACCCGATCGTGCAGGCGCCGATGGGATGGATCGCGCGGGCGAAGCTCGCGTCGGCCGTCTCGAATGCCGGCGGCATGGGGATCATCGAGACCTCGTCGGGCGAGCTCGACGCGATCCGCGACGAGATCCGGCTGATGCGCACGCTGACCGACCGGCCCTTCGGCGTGAACATCGCGCTCGCCTACGTCCGCGATCCGGACATCGTGCGGTTCGTCGTCGACCAGGGCGTGCGCTTCGTCACGACCTCCGCGGGCGATCCGTCGCGCTACTGTGCCGAGCTGAAGGAGGCGGGCCTGACCGTCTTCCACGTCGTGCCCACGCTGAAGGGCGCGCTGAAGGCGGTCGAGGCCGGCGTCGACGGGCTGATCGTCGAGGGCGGCGAGGGCGGCGGCTTCAAGAACCCGCGCGAGGTCGCGTCGATGGTGCTGCTGCCGCTGGTGTGCTCCAGGGTCGACGTGCCGGTGATCGCCGCCGGCGGGTTCTGCGACGGGCCGTCGATGGCCGCGGCCTTCGCGCTCGGCGCCGAGGGCGTGCAGATGGGCACGCGGATGCTGTCGGCGGCCGAGTCGCCGGTGCACGACGCCTGGAAGCGCGCGATCGTGGGCGCCGCCGAGACCGACACGGTCTTCCTCAACCGCGCGGGGCCCGGGCCGGCGCTGCGCGCGCTGCGCACCGAGCGCACCGCGCGGCTCGAGCAGGCGATCCCCGAGGGGGGCGTGCGCGGCGAGTTCGCGCGCGTCAAGGACCTCTACTTCGGCGGCGACATGGAGGCCGCGGTACCGCTGACCGGGCAGGTCTGCGGGCGGATCGAGTCGGTGGAGACGGTCGACGAGATCGTTCGCTCGACGGTCGCGGGCTTGCGCGAGACGGTCGGGGCGATGGCGCGGCGGTACGCGGCGGGCTGACGGCCCGCCGCACCGTCGGTCAGCGTCCCGTGGGCGCGCCCCGGCGCCGCCCGCCCGCGGCCGGCTTGCCGCGGCGCGATGCGGCCTTCGCCTCGCCGTTCCGGGCCGTGGCGCGCGCGCCGCCGCGCGGCCGCCGCGCCGCACGGTCGTCGGCTGTCGCGACCGCGTGCTCGGCGAACGCATGCGTCGGCCGCGCGGAGCGGTCGTCGGCGTCGGCAGCGCCGATCCGGGCACCGTCGGCGTCGTCGATCGCCCGCAGCATCGCCTGCACCGGCGCGATCGCGGCCTCGGCGACGGCCCGCATCGGGCCCGCGGTCACGCCGAGGGCCTCGCCGGCCTCCTGCAGCGCGTCGTCCACCGCGGCGGCCGACGGCCAGCCGAAGGCCGTCGCGACCTCCGTCGGCGGCGGCGAGACCGCACCGGCGACGGACATCGCGGCCTGCGGACCGAGCGCGGCCCATCCGCTGGCCCACCGCCACATCGGCTCGGCGAGCGCGGGCGAGAGCATCGCGTCGCGCAGCGCGCCGAACGGGTCGACGGTCGCCCGGTGGGCGTGGGCGAGCGCGAGGCCGACGACCTCCTGGAGCAGCGTCGCGTTCAGCGACATCGATTGGCGCAAGGCGAGGGCGGCGGCATCGGCGAGCGCCGACGGCAGCGCGAGCGGCGAGGCCCACAGTTCGGTGGCTCGGGTCATGACGGGTTCCTGCGAGGGGTGGACGGGATCGGAGGCGGCACGGCGCGCTCCGGGCCATCCGGGGTCGGCAGGCAAGGACGGTGCCCGGACCGGGCCCGTCGGGGCGGCTTCAGCGTCGCGGGGAAGGCTGTCCGGCCCCGGCCCCGGCCTCGCTGCCGATCGCGTCACGGTCGTCGCGGTGCGTGCCCGGTGCCCGACGGAATGGCAGCGTGGACAGGTCCGCCGCCGCCGGCCCCGGGCAGTCGACGTCGACGATCGCTCGCAGTCGCGTCGCGAAGGCTGCGCGGAAGTGGTTCTTCGCCTTCACCGCCAGCAGCCTCAGCGCATCGGGGTCGATCCCGTGCAGCGCGAGGAAGCCTGGATCGTTCGCGGCGCCGACCGCGCTGGTGACCACCACCGCGATGCCCTCGACCTCGAGCACCGCGCTCGGGCCGACGTCGACCGCGAGTCCCGCCATCATCGGGCCGTGGTTGACGAAGCGGCCGTCGGTGAGCCGCAGCACGCGGGCGCGGACCGGCACCGGCGCGCCGAACCCGTCGCCGTGCCGCGCGCCGAGCGCGGCATCGAGCCACGCGCCCGGTCCTGCGGTCCGTGCGCGCTCGACGAGCGCCGCGTCGGCGAAGTAGGCGAAGGCGATCGAGCCCGCGGGCAGCGCGTGCACCGGCGAGCCGGGATCGCGACGCAGCGCGAGCAGGGCCGCGAACAGGCCGGGCGTGTCCGCGCCGCCGCCCGACAGCGGGTTGTCGGCGGGGTCGGTGACCGCGACCGGGCCGCCCTCGCCGCGTGCGAGCGCGTCCAGCAGGCCGGCGCGTGCGCCGAGCAGCCGCGGCTCGAACTCGGGCACGCGCGCGGTCATCGCGTCGGCCAGCGCGCGCGCCGTGCGCACGGCCGTCGCCGCGTCGCGCGCCCAGGCCATCGCGGCGCCGCCGGTGCACGGCGTGTCGGCATAGGGGAAGCCGCCGAACAGGCCCGCGTCGAGCACGCCGTCCTCGCGTTCGGCCGCACGCGCGAGTGCCTCGAGCGCGTGCATCGGACCCGCGTCGGTCCGCATGTTGAAGCTCGGCAGCACGCGGCCGATCGGCACGATCGCGCCCGCGCCGCGCGGTGCGCCGGCGAGCCGCGCGGCCAGTGCGTCGAGCGCGCGCATGGCCGTCTCGCGCATGTCGACGTGCGGGTAGGTCCGGTAGACGGTCGCGAAGTCGAGCAGGGGCGCGATCGCGGGATCCAGGTTGCCATGCAGGTCGAAGCTCGCGGTCACCGGTACCGCGTCGCCGACGGTCGCGCGGACCGCACGCGCGATCTCCAGCTCGACGCAGTCGCGCGTGGGCGTGATCGCCGCGCCGTGCAGCGACAGGTAGACGCCGTCGGGCCTCGAGCGCGCGAGCCCGGTCGTCACCTCGTCGAGCCAGCGGTCGATCAGCGCGTCGTCGATCGGCCCGCTCGGCTCGGCCGAGGCGCAGCGCAGCGCCTCGATCGACCAGTCGGGACGCATGCGTCGCGTGTCCACCACCGCGCCGAGCTCCGAGGCGGTGTCGGCCGACGCGGCGAGCGCAGCCTCGCCCTCGAGCCACTCTCGGCGCTCGAAGTCGGCGAGCACCGCGGGCACCGGCGAGAACCGGTTGCCCTCGAACCAGAGCCGCGCGACCGCGATCCGGGCCATCGGCGCCCCGTCTTCGCGCACGTTGCGGTTCAGGCCGCGCGCGGCGCGAAGCCGACCAGGGCGGCGCCCTCGGCGACCTGGTCGCCGACGCGGTAGAGCAGCGCCTCGACGACGCCGTCGGCCGGCGCGGCGATGGTGTGCTCCATCTTCATCGCCTCCATCACCAGCAGGGGCTGGCCGCGCTTGACCGTGGCGCCCGCCTCGACCATCAGCGCGATGACCTTGCCGGGCATCGGCGCGGCCAGGCCGCCGGCCGCATCGGCGTCGTCGCCGGCGTGCGCGAGCGGCGGCGCGTAGCCGAGCGCGAGGTGGCCGTCGGCGGTGAAGAGGTGGAGCGTCTCGCCGGCCAGCACCGCAGACGCGTCGAAGCGCGACCCGCCGGCCTGGCCCGAGACACGCGCCCCCTCGCGGCGCAGCGCGGACAGCGGCACCGACGCGTCGCCCGCGCGGACGACCCAGCCGCCGCGGACATGGTCGACGACGACGCGATGCGTCGCCTCGCCGTGGGTGAAGGTGAGCGGCCGCGCGAGCGGCGCGCCCACGCGCCAGCCGTCGGCGATCGCCCAGGGCTCGTGCGGATCGGCAGCGCCCGCCGCGGCCTCGCCGGTCAGCACCGCGGCGGCGGCGATCGCGAGCTCGACCGGCGTGGGCGCTGCCGCGCGAGGCGCCAGGGCCTCGCGCTCGCGCTCGATCAGCGCGGTGTCGAGGTCGGCCTCGACGAAGGACCGGCAGCGCATCAGCCGGCCGAGGAAGTCGACGTTCGTCGACGGCCCCACGGCCTCGAATCGGGCGAGCGCATCGCGCATCCGCGCGATCGCCTGCGCGCGGTCCTCGCCCCAGACGATGAGCTTCGCGATCATCGGGTCGTAGAACGGCGTGATCGCGTCGCCCTCGCCCACGCCGCCGTCGATCCGCACGGCCGCCGGCCGGCCGTCCGAACCCGCGCCGACCGAGAAGGTCGCGGCCGGCGGCGTGCGCAGGTGGACGAGCGTGCCGGTGGAGGGCAGGAAGCCGCGGTCGGGGTTCTCTGCGTAGACCCGCGCCTCGATCGCGTGGCCGTTCGCGCGCAGATCGGCCTGCGCGAGCGGCAGCCGGCCGCCGGCCGCGACCCGCAGCTGCCACTCGACGAGGTCGAGCCCGGTGATCATCTCGGTCACCGGATGCTCGACCTGCAGCCGGGTGTTCATCTCCATGAAGTAGAACGCGCCCGATGCATCGAGGATGAACTCGACCGTGCCCGCGCCGACGTAGCCCACCGCGCGCGCGGCGGCCACCGCGGCCTCGCCCATCGCGCGGCGCGTGGCCTCGGGCAGCCCGGGCGCGGGCGCCTCCTCGATGACCTTCTGGTGCCGGCGCTGCACCGAGCAGTCGCGCTCGAACAGGTACAGCGCGCCGCCGTGCGCGTCGCAGAACACCTGGATCTCGACGTGGCGCGGCTTCGTCGCGTACTTCTCGACCAGCACCGCGTCGTTGCCGAAGCTGGCTGCGGCCTCGCGCTTGCACGAGGCGAGCGCGGCGTCGAACTCGGACGCGGCACGGACGATGCGCATGCCCTTGCCGCCGCCGCCCGCGCTCGCCTTGATCAGCACCGGGAAGCCGATCTTCTGCGCCTCGCCCTTCAGCAGCGCCGGGTCCTGGTCCTTGCCGTGGTAGCCGGGCACGAGCGGCACGCCGGCCGAGGCCATCAGCCGCTTCGATTCGGCCTTCAGACCCATCGCCGAGATCGCCGACGGCGGCGGGCCGACGAAGACCACGCCGGCGTCGGCGCAGGCCTGCGCGAAGCCCTCGTTCTCGGACAGGAAGCCGTAGCCGGGGTGGATGGCCTGCGCGCCGCATCGCTGTGCGATCTCGAGGATCGCATCGCCGCGCAGGTAGGACTCGCGGGCCGGGGCGGGGCCGAGACGGTACGCCTCGTCGCAGGCGCGGACGTGGCGGGCGCCGGCGTCGGCGTCGGAATACACGGCGACGGTGCGGATGCCCAGCCGGCGCGCGGTGGCGGCGACGCGGCAGGCGATTTCACCGCGGTTGGCGATGAGGATCTTCTCAAACATGCCGCGGCTCCGCGGTGAAATCGCCTGCGTGCGCTGCGCGCACGATGCGATGTGGCTTCGCCGAAACGGCCTGGCGGCCGCATTCACCGCGGTTGGCGATGAGGATCTTCTCGAACATGGCGGGCTTCAGAACAGCTTGAGTGCGCCGAGGATCAGCGCGGTCTGGGCGGTGAGGGCGCCGAGCATCCACTTGACGAGATCGGCCTTCGTCTCCGCGATGCGCGCGGACAGGCTGCCGTCGAGGGCGGCGATCCGCGCGGACAGGCTGCCGTCGAGGGCGGCGATCCGTTCGTTCGTGCGGGCGATCCGCTCGTTCGACTCCGCGATGCGCGCCGTGATCGAGGCCTGCAGCTCGGCGACGTCGCGCTTCGTCGCGAGCACCTGCGCGTGCAGCCCGAAGCGCTCGTCGATCGCGCGATCGAGCTGCTCTACGACCGCCAGCGCCCGTTCGCGGGAGACCCCGGCGGACAGCAGCGCGTCGAGCAGCGTGGCGGTGAACGACCCCATGCCCGCAGGCTACCAGCGGGGCCGGGCGTGGGCAATTCGGCCGGCCGGACGAAGACCAACGGCCGATGTGCCGGGCATCGGGCCGTGCGAGGGCTGCCTGAACCCCGTCGAACCGCCGATAACCCGACTCGCCGACTTTGTTCCATTGACAGGACAACCGGACCGCCCCTACCGTCGACGCATGGTCCGCGACCTGCCCCTGCCGAAGTACCACCAGGTCTACCTGGTGCTGCGCGAGCGCCTCGCCGACGGGGCGTTCGGCGAGGGCTTGCCGAGCGAGCCGCGGCTGGCGGCCGAATTCGGCGTCGCGCGGGTGACGGTGCGGCGCGCGCTCGAGGCGCTCGCGGCCGAGGGACTGATCGAGCGCACGCCGGGGCGCGGCACGGTGCCGGTCCGCGGCGCCGCGGCCGAAGCCGAGGCCGAGGCCGAGCCGCTCGAGGGCCTGCTCGAGAACATCGTGACGATGGGCCGCAGCACCTCGGTGCGCGTGCTGGAGCTGGAGAACGGCGCGGCCCCGGACGCGGTCGCGCGCGCGCTGGAGATCGAGCCGGGAACGCCGGTGCAGAAGGCGGTGCGCGTGCGTGCCACCCGCAACGGTCCGGTCTCGCACATCACCACCTGGGTGCCGGCGCGCCTGTGCGCCCGCTTCGGTCGCCGCGAGCTCGCGCGCAAGCCGA
The DNA here is from genome assembly GCA_046046245.1 of Pseudomonadota bacterium. Taxonomy (GTDB): domain Bacteria; phylum Pseudomonadota; class Gammaproteobacteria; order Burkholderiales; family Burkholderiaceae_E; genus UBA4615. Next base: position 33,434 of record JBJOKE010000042.1, read on the forward strand.
TCCTCGTGCTGCTGGAGGAGGCGGGCGTCCGCATCGGCCGGGCGACGCAGACGATCAGCGCCCGGCTCGCCGACACGATGGTCGCGGCCGACCTGGACGTCGCCGTCGGTTCGGCGCTGCTGGCGGTGAACCGGCTGGTGCGCGACGCCGACGGCCGGCCGGTGCAGTGGCTGCACGGGCTCTACCGACCCGACCGCTACCGCTACGAGATGGAGCTCTCGCGGCTGGGTGGCGTCGACGCGCGGGTCTGGGTCAGCCGCGACGCGCCGGCCGTCGGTCGATCGAACACGGAGCCGCCGGCCGCCGGCCGGCGGTTGGACCGGATCCCCAAGCCGCCCGCGGACGGGCGTACCCCGAGGAGCACACGATGAGCACGCGTCGCCGTTTCCTGAAGCAATCCGCCGTCGCCGGTTCGGCCGCGGCCTTCCCGCTGGTGGGCGGGGCGCAACCGAAGCCGGTGAAGATCGGCGTGCTGCACCCGGTCACCGGCGCGCTCGCCTACTCGGGCCAGCAGTGCCGCGAGGGCGCGCTGATGGCCATCGAGGACATCAACAAGGCCGGCGGCATCAGGTCGCTCGGCGGCGCCAGGATCGAGGCGCTGCTCGGCGACGCGCAGTCCACGCCGCAGGCGGGCGCCGCCGAGATCGAGAAGATGAACGAGGCCGGCGTCTCGGCGGTGGTCGGCGCGTTCGCGTCGGCGATCTGCCTGGCGACCACGCAGGCCGCGGCCAAGCACGGGCTGCCGCACGTGGTGGACGTGGGCGTGGCCGACCAGATCGTCGAACGCGGGCTGAAGAACACCTTCCGCTTCGGCCCCGGCTACCGGACCTGCGCGCAGGTGGCGGTCGCCAACCTGCACGTGCTGAACACCGCCGCCGGCAAGCCGGCGAAGTCGGTGATGATCATCCACGAGGAGTCGCTGTTCGGCACCGGCACCGCGCAGCTGCTGTCGCGCGAGCTGCCGGGCTACGGCTACGACGTGAAGGAGGTGGTCAAGCACGCCAACCCCACGCGAGACTTCAACAACATCGTGCTGCGGATGAAGTCGGTCAACCCCGACATCGTGATCCCGGCCAACTACTACAACGAGTACGCGCTGCTGGTGCGCACCATGCAGCAGCAGAAGGTGCAGCCGAAGGCGATCTACTCGGTGCTGGGCGGGGCGGCCTCGAGCTACAAGTTCCTGAAGGAGTTCCCCGAGGCGTCGAACGGCATCATCGACTGCAACCACTGGTTCAACCCCAAGGACAGGCGCAGCGCCGAACTGAGGAAGCGCATCGAGGCCAAGGGCCTCTTCTTCAGCTACGAGGTCTTCATGACCTACACCGCGATGCGGCTGCTGGCCGATGCGATCGAGCGGGCGAAGTCGACCGACCGCGCGGCGATCATCGACGCGCTGGCGTCCAGCACCTTCTCCGACCACATCATGCCGTACGGCCCGACCAGGTTCGTCGACGGCCAGAACCAGGGGGCGCAGCCGCTGATGACCCAGGTGATCAAGGGCGACATCAAGGTGATCATCCCGCGCGACTACCGCGAGGCCGAGCCGGTCTTCCCGCTCAAGGGCTGAGTCGCCCGCGAGAGACGCCGCCGTGCTGTCGTTCGACGTCCTGTTCCCGTCCGTGCTCAACGGGCTCACGACCGGCGCGGTCTACGCGCTGGTCGCGCTCGGCCTCACGCTGATCTACGGCGTGCTGCACATCGTGAACTTCGCGCACGGCGCGTCGCTGATGCTCGCGCTCTACGGCGTCTACCTGCTGAAGACGCAGCTCGGGATCGATCCCTACCTGGCGCTGCCGATCGTCGTGCCGGCGATGTTCGCGCTCGGCTACGCGCTGCAGCGGGTGATCATCAACCGCGCGAGCCACGGCAAGGACGAGAACATCCTGCTGGTCACGCTGGGCCTGTCGATCGTGATGGAGAACCTCGCGCTGATGGCGTTCCGCTCCGACACGCGGACCATCGAGACGCCCTACACGCTGTCGGTGGTGCCGATCGGCCCGGCGGCGATCGCGCTGCCGAAGGTGGTCGCCTTCGTCGGGGCGCTGGCCGCGTCCGCCGTGCTGCTGTGGATCGTGGGCCGCACCGACCTCGGCCGGGCGATCCGGGCGGTGGCCAAGGAGAAGCAGGGCGCGAAGCTGATGGGCATCGACGTCGACCACGTCTACGCGACCAGCTACGGGATCGGCCTCGCCTGCCTGGGCGCGGCGGCCTGCTTCCTGCTGCCCGCCTACTACGTGAACCCGCAGGTCGGCTCGGGCTTCGTGCTGGTGGCGTTCACGATCGTGGTGCTGGGCGGCATGGGCAGCTTCGCCGGTGCGCTCGCGGGCGGGCTGCTGATCGGCGTGGTCGAGTCGCTGGGCGGGCTCTTCCTCGGCGAGTCGCTCGGGCAGATCGGCATCTTCGCGATCTTCATCGCGGTGCTGCTGTTCCGGCCGCAGGGCCTGTTCGGCGCGAAGGCCTGACGTGCGTCGCGACCTCGCCGCCATCGCCCTGTTCGTCGCCGCGGTCGCCGCGACGGTCGCGTCGTCGTCGTCGGGCGTGCTGCTGACCTTCGTCACGATGACGCTCTACGCGGCGCTGCTCGCGCAGGCGTGGAACGTGCTGGGCGGCTACGGCGGCCAGTTCTCTTTCGGGCACGCGCTCTTCTTCGGCACCGGTGCCTACGTGCAGTCGATCGCGCAGGTGACGCTCGGGCTGGGCGCCTGGGTCGCGCTCCCGCTCGCGGTCGCGGCCGCGGCGGCGGTCGGCGCCTTCGTCGGTGCGCTCAGTTTCCGCTACGGCCTGAAGGGCTCGTACTTCGCGCTGGTGACGCTCGCGTTCGCCGAGGTGTTCCGGATCCTCGCGCTGTCGGTCGACGTCACCGGCGGCGGCGTCGGGATGATGCTGCCGCTGAAGGAGTCGGTCGCCGCGATGCAGTTCCCGTCGCGGCGCGGCTACGCGCTGCTCGCGCTCGGCTTCGTCGTCGTCGCGCTGGTCGCCACCGCGTGGCTGCGGCACTCGCGCTTCGGCGCGCGGCTGCAGGCGGTGCGCGACAACGAGGACGCGGCGCGCGCGGTCGGTGTCGATCCGTTCGCGACCAAGCTCGGTGCGATCGTGCTGTCGGGCGGGCTGATGGGCGCGGGTGGCGCGTTCTACGTGCAGATGTTCCAGTACATCGACCCGGGCATCGCCTACGGGCCGGCGACCTCGGTCGAGGCGCTGGTCGCCGCGATCGTCGGCGGCATGGGCACGCTCTGGGGCCCGGTGCTGGGCGCGCTCGCGCTGCACGCGCTCGCCGAGTTCACCCGCGGCCTGTTCGGCCAGCTGCCCGGGCTGAACATGGTGGTCTACGGCGTGGTGCTGGTCACGATCGTGACCTTCCTGCCGCGCGGGCTGTCGGGCGCCGGCCGCACGCTGCGCGAGGCCTTCGGCTCGCGGCCTGCCGACGCGTCGGCGGGCACGGGCCTCGGACCCGCGCCGCGGCCGGTTCCGGACAACGAGCCTGCCACCGGAGCCGCCGCCCCGACCGCCGCGGCCGTCGCCTCGGAGCGCCGAGATGGCTGAGCCGCTGCTCTCGCTCGCCGGCGTCTCGAAGGCCTTCGGCGGCCTGCGTGCTGTGCAGGACGTCTCGCTCGACGTGCCCGCGGGCTCGCTGACCGCACTGATCGGCCCGAACGGCGCCGGCAAGACGACGCTGTTCGCGCTGATGTCCGGCTTCCTCGCGCCCGACTCGGGCACCGTCCGCTTCGACGGCCGCGACGTGACCGGCATGCCCGCGCAGCGGATCGCACGGCTCGGCATGACCCGCACCTTCCAGATCGTGCAGCCGTTCGCCGCACAGACCGTCCGCGAGAACGTCGCGGTGGGCGCGCACCTGCACGAGCCGCGCCGCAAGGCCGCGCTCGCCGCCGCCGCCGAGGTCGCCGGGCGCGTGGGCCTGGGGCCGCAGCTCGACAAGCCGGCGGCCGACCTGACGGTGGCCGGTCGCAAGCGGCTCGAGCTCGCGCGCGCGCTCGCCACCCGGCCGAGGCTGCTGCTGCTCGACGAGGTGCTCGCCGGGCTCAATCCGCAGGAGATCGCCGAGATGATCCCGGTGGTCCGCGCGATCGCGGCCGACGGGGTCACCGTGCTGATGATCGAGCACGTGATGCAGGCGGTGATGCACCTGGCCTCCCACGTCTGGGTCCTCGCGCAAGGCCGCCTGATCGCCGGCGGGACGCCGGCCGAGGTCACCTCCGATCCGACCGTGGTCGAGGCCTACCTCGGGCACGGGACGGCGGCGCGGCTGCGGGCGGCGTCGGCGTCGGCCGCCACGGCGGCTGCGGACGCGGACGCGCCGGGGACGACGCGATGAGCGCCGCGCCGATCGCGTCCTCCGCCGCCGGGCCGCTGCTGCGGATCGAGTCGCTGCGCAGCGGCTACGGCCGCACCGAGGTGCTGCGCGGCGTCGACCTCGCGGTACCCGCCGGCGAGATCGTCGCGCTGCTGGGCAGCAACGGCGCCGGCAAGACGACGCTCAACAACACCGTCTGCGGCATCGTCCCGACCTGGGGCGGCCGCGTGAGCTTCGACGGGGTCGACCTCACGCGCGCCCACTACCGCGACGTCGTCCGCGCCGGGCTGATCCAGGTGCCCGAGGGGCGTCGGATCTTCCCGAACCTCGATGTCCGGGAGAACCTCGAGCTCGGCTCGTTCGCCCGCGGTCGCGCGCGGCGCGCGGCGAACCTCGAGCGCGTGCTCGCGCTGTTCCCGCGGCTGCGAGAGCGGCTCGCGCAGCTGGCCGGCACGATGAGCGGCGGCGAGCAGCAGATGCTCGCGATCGGCCGCGGGCTGATGGCCGAGCCGCGGCTGCTGATCCTCGACGAGCCCTCGCTCGGGCTGTCGCCGCTGCTCGTCGAGGAACTGTTCGGGCTGATCCGCCGCCTGCACGACGACGGGCTCGCGGTCCTGCTGGTCGAGCAGAACGTCGGGCAGTCGCTGGAGATCGCGGATCGGGCGGTGGTGCTCGAGAACGGCGCGGTGCGCTTCGCCGGCCGGCCGGCCGAGCTGCTCGCCTCCGACGCGCTGCGGCGCGCCTACCTGGGGATGTGACGCGGAGACCGACGTGAGCCGCCCCGAACCCTCCACCCTCGCGCAGAAGCTCGTCGCCCGCGCGGCCGGCCGCGCGTCGGTGCGGCCCGGCGAGTACGTCGACTGCGCGGTCGACCTGGCGATGTTCCACGACTCGAGCGGGCCCCGTCGGCTCAAGCCGATGCTCGACGAGCTGGGCGCGCGGATCTGGGACCCGTCGAAGGTGGTCCTCGTGATGGACCACTACGTGCCCGAGCGCGACGACGAGTCGCGCCGCATCGTGCGGATCGCGCGCGACTGGGCGGCCGAGGTCGGGCTGCCGCACGTCCACGACTCGATCGGCATCTGCCACGTGGTGCTGCCGCGGCAGGGCCACCTGCGCCCCGGGATGTTCTGCGTCGGCGGCGACTCGCATTCGCCCACCGCCGGCGCGTTCGGCGCCTACATGTTCGGCGTCGGCGCCACCGAGATGCTCGGCGTGATGGTCACCGGCCGCCTCTGGCTGCAGGTGCCCCGCACGCTGCGGCTGCGGCTCGACGGGCACCTGCCGCGCGGCGTGTCGGCGAAGGACGCGATGCTCGCGCTGATCGGGCGCCTGGGCATGAACGGCGGCGGCTACCGCGCGGTGGAGTACGCGGGCGATGCGGTCGCCGCGATGGGCATGGCCGAGCGGATGACCCTGTGCAACATGACCGCCGAGCTCGGCGGCCAGACCGGGCTGGTCGCGCCCGACGCGACCACCGTCGACTGGCTCGCCGCGCACGGCGTGACCGGCGTCGACCCCGCGCCGTGGCGCACCGACCCCGGCGCGCCGATCGACGAGGAGCAGGCGATCGACGCGTCGACGCTGTCGCCGCAGGTCGCGCTGCCGCACAGCCCGGCGCTCGCGCGCCCGGTGGCCGAGGCCGCGGGCACGCCGGTGCAGGTGGCCTACGTGGGGGCGTGCACCGGCGCCAAGGTCGAGGACCTGCGGGCGGCGGCGAGCGTGCTGCGCGGCGCGCGGATCGCAGCCGGCGTGGTGCTGCGCGTCGCGCCGGCGAGCCTCGCCGACGCGTCCGAGGCCGAGCGGGACGGCACGATGGCCGTGCTGCGCGACGCGGGGGCGACCCTGCTGCCGACCGGCTGCGGCGCCTGCGCCGGCTACGGCGACACGATCCCAGAGGGCGCCACGGTGATCTCGAGCACCGCCCGCAACTTCCGCGGCCGGATGGGCTCGGCCACCGCCCGCGTCTTCCTCGGCTCGCCCTACACCGTCGCGGCCTCGGCGCTGCGCGGCGTGATCGCCGACCCGCGCGAGGTGCTCGGATGAGCGCGCCGCCGCTGCATCGCGCGTGGCGGCTGCCCGCCGACGTCGACACCGACCAGCTCGCCCCCGGCCACGCGATGAAGGCGGGCCTGGACCTCATCGGCCGCCACTGCCTCGAGGCGCTGCGGCCGGACTTCGCCGCCGGCGTGCGCGCGGGCGACGTGATCGTCGCCGGCCCCGGCTTCGGCATCGGCTCGTCGCGCGAGCAGGCGGCGCAGGTGCTGGTCCACCTCGGCGTCGCCGCGGTGATCGCGCCGTCCTACAGCGGGCTCTACCTGCGCAACGCGTTCAACGTCGGCCTGCTCGCGCTCACCTGCCCGCGGGCCGAACGCATCGCCGACGGCGAGCGGATCGCGCTCGACGCGGCCGCCGGCACGGTGACCGCCGCCGACGGCACGGTCCTCGCCTGCGACCCGATCCCCGATTTCCTGCTCGAGATGGTCCGCGCCGGCGGCCTCTTCGCGCAGCTCAAGCGGCGCCTCGCGGAGGGGCGCGACCGATGACCGACGCCCCGCCCCCGACCCTCGACGCGGTCACCCTCGCCGTGCTGAAGGGCCGGCTCGAGCAGATCGCCGACGAGATGGACGCGACGCTCTACCGCAGCGCGTTCAACCCGATCATCGCCGAGGCGCACGACGCCTGCCACGGCCTGTACGACGCGGTCACCGGCGACACGCTGGTGCAGGGCACCTCGGGCCTGCCGGTGTTCGTCGGCGCGATGGCCTTCGCGGTCCGCGCGGCGATCGCCGCGGCCGGCGAACGCGGCGGCATGCAGGACGGCGACGTCTGGCTGTTCAACGATCCGTACGACGGCGGCACGCACGCGAACGACTTCAAGCTGGTGCGCCCGCTGTTCCATCGCGGGCGGCTGGTCTGCCACCTCGCGTCGGCCGCGCACTGGCACGACGTCGGCGGCGCGGTGCCCGGCAACTACAACCCCGCCGCCACCGAGTGCTGGCAGGAGGCGGTGCAGATCCCGCCGGTGCGGATCGTCCGCGGGGGCGAACTCCAGGACGACGTGCTCGCGATCCTGATGGCCAACACGCGGCTGCCCGACAGCCTGCGCGGCGACCTCGCCGGCCAGCTCGCGGCGCTGGAGCTGGGCGAGAGGCGCGCGCTCGCGCTGCTCGACGAACACGGCGCGGACCGGGTGCTCGAGGCGATGCGCCGGCTGCGCGAACGCGCGCGCCGGCTGATGCACGAGCACGTCGCCGCGCTGCCCGACGGCCGCTGGTCGTTCGACGACGTGCTGGACAACGACGGCGTGACCGACGTGCCGCTGGCGATCGCGCTCGACCTGACAGTGGCGGGCGATCGGCTGACGCTCGACTTCTCGCGTTCGTCGCCGGCCTGCGCGGGGCCGGTCAACATCTCGCGCGCGACCGCGGTCGCCGCCTGCTACGTCGCGCTCAAGCACCTGTTCCCCGACGTCCCGGCCAACGCCGGCGTGCTCGACGCGGTGGCGATCGTCATCCCCGACGGCCGCGTGATCTCCGCGACCCGCCCGCGCCCGGTGGGCGGCTACACCGAGACCATCCTGCGGATGATCGACGTGGTCTTCGCCGCGGCCGCGCAGGCCGACCCGCTGCACGCGCCGGCGCAGGCCTACGGCACGATCAACGCGCTGTCGATCGCCGGCCACCGGACCGACGCCGCGCGGCGCGGCCAGCGCTGGGTGATGTTCTCCTTCTTCGGCGGCGGCCACGGCGCGCACTCGGACGGCGACGGCCTGAACCACGGCAACGCGCCGATCTCGATGGCGACGATCCCGCCGCTGGAGATCCTCGAGGCGGCGTACCCGGTGCGCTTCGTCCGCTGGGCGCTGCGCGACGGCTCGGGCGGCGACGGCACGCACCGCGGCGGACTGGGCGCGGTCTACGAGATCGAGCTGCTCGAGGAGGCCGCCGAGGCCTTCCTGTTCGGCGAACGCGCGCGCTCGGCGCCCAAGGGCGTGGCCGGCGGCGGCGACGCGGCGCCGAACCGCTTCTCGTGGACCCACGGCGGCGCGACCCACGTGCCGCCGATGGGCTCGAAGATGCTCGGCATCCGGCTCTCGCGCGGCGACCGCGTGCGGCTGGAGACCCCGGGGGGCGGCGGCTGGGGGCCACCGTCCGCGCGCGCGGCCGACGCGCGGACGCGCGACGCGGCGCTCGGCTACGTCGTGCCCGCAGGCGACGCGGAGGGTCCGCGATGAGCGCCCCCCGCAGCACCGTCGTCGGCGTCGACGTCGGCGGGACCTTCACCGATCTCTTCGTCCTCGACGAGGCCACCGGCACCGCGCGGATCGTCAAGGTGCCGTCGACCCGCGGCGACGAGGCCCGCGGCTTCGTCGACGGCATCGCGCGGATCGGCGCGTCGGCCGACGCCCTCGCCACCATCGTCCACGGCACGACGGTCGCCACCAACGCCCTGCTCGAGCGCAAGATCGCCCGCACCGGCCTCATCACCACCCGCGGCTTCCGCGACGTGCTCGAGATGCGTCGCCGCGACCGGCCGCGGACCTGGGGCCTGCGCGGCGGCTTCGTCCCGCCGGTGCCGCGCGACCTGCGCCTCGAGGTCGACGAGCGCACCCTCGCCGACGGCTCGGTGCTCGTGCCGGTCGACCTCGACCAGGTCCGCGACGCCGCGCGGCGGCTCCGCGAGGCCGGCTGCGAGGCGGTCTGCGTGTTCTTCGTCAACGGGCACGCGAACGCGGCGAACGAGCGCGCGGCGGCGGCGGCCGTGCGGGCCGACTGGCCGAACCCCTTCGTCACCGCCGCCACCGAGGTGCTGCCCGAGATCCGCGAGTTCGAGCGCTGCTCGACCGCCGTGCTGAACACCGCGCTGCAGCCGGTGGTGGGGCGCTACCTGCGGCGGCTGGAGGGCGACCTGCGCGAGCGCGGCTTCGCCGGGGAACTGCTCGTCGTGCAGTCCAACGGCGGCACGATGTCGGTCGCCGGCGCCTGCGAGCGGCCGGTGGGCACCGCGCTCTCCGGCCCGGCGGCCGGGGTGATCGCCTGCGCCGCGATCGCGCGCGACGCGGGCTTCCCCGACGTCATCACCGGCGACATGGGCGGCACCTCGTTCGACGTCTCGCTGGTCGCATCCGGCGCGGCCGCGCTCGCCGAGCAGACCTCGATCGAGTTCGGCCTGGTGATCCGCTCGCCGATGGTCCGCATCGAGACGATCGGCGCGGGCGGCGGCTCGATCGCGCAGGTGGACGCGGGCGGCCTGCTGCAGGTCGGCCCCGAGTCCGCGGGCAGCGTGCCCGGACCGGCCTGCTACGGCCGCGGCAACGATCGGCCCACCGTCACCGACGCGAACGTCGTGCTCGGCCGCATCGCCGCCGCGCGGCCGCTGGGCGGCGGCCTGCTCGCCGCGCTCGACGAGGGCCTCGCGCGGACCGCGATCGAACGGCACGTCGCGGGCCCGCTCGGCCTGGACGTGCTCGACGCCGCCGAGGCGATCCTCGCGGTCGCGGACTCGCGGATGGCGGGCGCGGTCCGCGTGGTGTCGATCGAACGCGGCCACGATCCCCGCCGCTTCGCCTACATGCCCTTCGGCGGCGGCGGCGCGCTGCACGTCTGCGCGATGATGCGCGCGATCGGCACGACCGTCGGGCTGGTGCCGCGCTACCCGGGCGTGACCTCGGCGCTCGGCTGCGTGATCGCCGACCTGCGCCACGACGACGTGCGGACCGTCTCGCGCGCGCTCGCCGACGTGGACTTCGCCGCGCTGCACCGAGAGCTCGACGCGATGGCCACGGCCGCCGCCGCGCGGATCGGGTCGGCGGGCGTGGCGATCGCCGGCGTGCGCGAGCGGATCGAGCTCGACATGCTCTACACCGGCCAGACCCATACCGTGCGCGTCGAAGTGCCGCGCGACGCGCTGCACGCCGAGGGGGTCGCCGCCGCGTTCGCCGCCGCCTACCGCGCGGCCTTCGGCCGCACGCTCGACGGCATCGCACCGCGCGTGGTCAACCTGCGTTACGCGCGGATCGGCGAGCGGCCGCGCTTCGACCTCGCGGTGCTCGCGCCCGCGGCGACCGCGATGCCCGCGCCGCTCGGCACGCAGCAGGTCCGGCACGCCGGCCGCTGGTGGGACGCGGTCCGCCGCGCGCGACTCGAGCTGCCGGTGGGGGCGCGCGTCGACGGCCCGGCGATCCTCGAGCAGCCGGACACCACCGTCTGGATCGAGCCGGGCTTCTCGGCCGAGGTCGACCGGCTCGGCAACCTCGTGATCCGCGCGACGGAGACCCCGGCATGAGCCTCCCGCATCCGATCGACCCGCGCCGCACGGCGCTGCTGGTCGTCGACCTGCAGAACGATTTCCTCGCCCCGGACGGCGCCTACGCGCGCGGCGGCGCCGCCAGCGAGGCCGCACGCGCGCTGCCCGCCCGCGTCGCGCCGCTCGCGCGCGCGCTGAAGGCGGCCGGCGGCATGGTCGTCGCGAGCCGGTTCACGCTGTGGCCCGACGCGGCGGGCGAGCCGATGGTCTCCGACCACCTGCGCGCGCTGCGCCCCTTCCTCGCGCGCGGCGACTTCGCGCCCGGGAGCCGCGGACAGCAGGTGGTCGACGCCCTCGACCCGCTGGTCGACGTCCGCGTCGACAAGGTCGCCTACTCGGCGTTCTTCTCGACGCAGCTCGACTGGGTGCTGCGCCACGCGGGGATCGACACGGTCGTCGTCGGCGGCATCGTCACCAACGGCGGCGTCGCCAGCACCGCCCGCGATGCGCACGTCCGCGAGTACCACGTGCAGGTGCTGGCCGACGGCTGCGCGGCGTTCCGGGAGCAGACCCACGCGGCCAGCCTCGCCGACCTCGCGACGGTGGGCGAGGTGCTCGACTGCGCCGGCTGGCTCGCGCGGCTGGCCGCCGCGGCGCGGGGCCCGACGGCATGACCGGGGCGGCGCGCCGCGAGCCGACCGTGGTCCGCGCCGCGGCGATGCCCGCGGGCACGCCGTCGGTGCCGGTCGCGATCGTCGGCGCCGGCGCCTGCGGGCAGGTCGCCGCGCTCGCGCTGCGCGACGCGGGCGTCGAGGTGCTGCTCGTCGAGCGCGATCCGGTGCCGCGCGGCTCGACCGCGCTGTCCTCCGGCTTCGTGCCGGCGGCCGGCACCGCGGTCCAGCGCGCGGCCGGCGTCGACGACGACTCGCCGGCGCGCCTTGCCGACGACATCCGCCGCAAGTCCCACGGCCGTGCGTCGCCGGTGCTGGTCGAGGCCTACACCGCGGCCATCGGCCCGGCGATCGACGTCCTGGGCGCGCGCCACGGGCTGCGCTTCGAGCTCCTCGACGGGTTCCTCTATCCCGGCCACACCGCGCGCCGGATGCACGCGCTGCCCGAGCGCACCGGTGCGGCGCTGGTGGCCGCGCTCGACGCCGCCGCGCAGCACGCGGGCGCCTCGCTGCTCTGCGAGGCGCGCGCCGTCGAGCTCTGGGTCGACGAGGGGCGGCGGGTCATCGGTCTCGGCGTCGAGCGCCCCGACGGTGCGCTCGAGCGGATCGGCTGCGACGCGCTGCTGCTCGCCTGCAACGGCTTCGGCGGCAACGCCGCGATGGTCCGCGACTGGCTGCCCGAGATGCGCGAGGCGACCTTCGCCGGCCATGCGGGCAACGACGGCACCGCGATCGCCTGGGGCCGCGCGCTCGGCGCGCGGCTCGCCGACCTCGGCGGCTACCAGGGTCACGGCTCGTGGGCGGTGCCGCAGGGCGCGCTCGTCACCTGGGCGCTGATGACCGAGGGCGGGGTGCAGGTCAACGCCCGTGGCTGCCGGTTCCACGACGAGACGCAGGGCTACTCCGAGGCCGCGGTCCACGTGCTCGCGCAGCCGGGCGGCACCGCGTGGAACGTCTTCGACGACCGGCTGCTCGCGCTCGCGCGCGGCTTTCCCGACTTCGTCGAGGCCGAGCGGGCGGGCGCGCTGCGGACCGCGGCCGACGCCGGCGCGCTCGCCGCGGTGCTCGGCTGCGACGCGGCCGCGCTGCGGTCGACGCTCGTCGCGATCGACCCCGACGCGCCGCCCGGCCCCGACGGCCGGCGCTTCGCGCGCCGGCTCTCGGCGCCCTACCACGCGATCCGCGTGACCGGCGCGCTGTTCCATACGCAGGGCGGGCTCGACGTCGACGCCCGCTGCCGCGTGCTCGACGACGGTGGGCGCCCGCTGCCGAACCTGTGGGCCGCCGGCGGCGCCGCCCGCGGCGTCTCGGGCGACGCCGTCTGGGGCTACCTGTCCGGCAACGGGCTGCTGAGCGCGATCGCCGGCGGCGCGATCGCCGCGACCGCGATCGCCGCGGCCACGACGAACCAGGGAAGGGGAGAACGATGACGACGACGCTGAAGGCGCGGCTCGCCGAGCCGCGGATCGTGCTGGCACCGGGTGTCTACGATGCGCTGACCGCACTGCTCGCCGAGCAGGCGGGCATGGAGGCGCTCTACCTGTCGGGCGCGTCGATCGCCTACACGCGACTCGGTCGCTCGGACGTCGGGCTCACCACGTTCACCGAGGTCCAGCAGGTGCTGGAGTCGATCTGCGAGCGCGTGTCGACGCCGGTGATCGTCGACGCCGACACCGGCTTCGGCAACGCGATCAACGTCCAGCGCACGGTGCGCGGCCTCGAGCGCGCGGGCGCGGCGATGATCCAGCTCGAGGACCAGTCCTTCCCGAAGCGCTGCGGCCACCTCGACGGCAAGGGCGTGGTGCCGGTCGCCGAGATGTGCGGCAAGCTGCGCGCCGCGCTCGACGCACGCCGCGACGACCGCACGCTGATCATGGCGCGCACCGACGCGATCGCGGTGGAAGGCCTCGAGGCCGCGTTCGAACGCGCCGAGCGCTACGTCGAGTGCGGCGTCGACGCGCTGTTCGTCGAGGCCCTGCGCACGCCCGAGCAGATGGACGCGGCCTGCGCGCGGTTCGCGTCGCGCGTGCCGCTGCTCGCGAACATGGTCGAGGGTGGCAGGACGCCGCTGCAGCCGACCGACGCGCTGCAGGCGCGGGGCTTTCGCATCGCGATCTTCCCGGGCGCCACGGTGCGCATCGTCGCGCACACGCTCGGCCGCTACTTCGGCGAACTGCGCGAAGCCGGCGGCACCGCCGCGTGGCGCGACCGGATGCTCGACTTCGACGGGCTGAACCGGACGATCGGCACGCCGGAGCTGCTCGCGCTCGGTCGCTCGTACGAGGGCTGAGACGCGGCCTCAGTCGCGCACGCCGCGCAGCCGCTCGACGTCGACGATCTCCGTGCCGCCGCGGGTCAGCCGCACCGCGCCCTCGGTCTCGAGCCGCTTCAGCGCGCGGTTCACCGTCTGCCGCGACAGCGCGAGCATCGTCGCCAGCCGGTCCTGCGGCACGCGGACCACGCGCCGGCCCGGGCTCGGCAGGTCGCCGTAGCTCTCGGACATCAGCACGAGCCGGCGCGCGACGCGCTCGAGCGCCGGCATCGCCGCGAACTCGTCGAGCGTGTCGAAGGCGGTGCGGGTGCGGCGGGCGAGCAGCTGTGCCAGCGCGCGCCAGTGCACCGGGTGACGCGCGAGGTGCGCGTGCAGCGCCTCGAGCGGCACGTGCAGCACGACGGCCGGCCCGTCGGCCCAGGTGTGATGGGTCCGCGGGCCGTCGTCGATCACCGAGATCTCCCCGAACCAGTGGGGCGCGTCGATCCGGGCGAGCATCGTCTGCTGCCCGTCGCGGGTGTCGCCCGTGGAGGCGAGCGAGCCTTCCACCACGCAGTAGAGGCCGTCGCCCGCATCGCCCTTGAAGTACAGCGCCTCGCGGTCGCGCAGCCGCCGCGCGCGCGCGGCGCCCAGCAGGCCGTTCTGGAGGTCGGGGGGCAGGGCGGAGAACCAGGCGCCGCTGCGTGCGACGGCGACGTGGCGCGAGGCCGACGCGTGGGGCGCGCCGGCGTCGTTCTGTCGGATAGGCGACATCGATGGACTTAGGTCCCTGAGATCATCGGGCGCGTGCGGCCCGCCTCTCCTGCCCGGAAGGCCGCTTCGCGCTTGGCTTGGAGAGTATGCATGGAAGGTCGGGGACGGCGGGCGGAGATCCCTCGGAAGTCGGAAATCGGGGAACGTGCCCGCGCGCGCGGAGTGTTCGGGAAGGGTCGGTCGCGATGGTGAGGGACGACGACGCCCGCGGTTTCACCCAGGTCGTCGCGGTGCTCGGACCCGGGCAGTGGAGCGAGCTGATGCGCGTCGGCGACCCGCCCGGCTCCGTCTCGCGCACGCCGGAGCGCGACGTGGGACGACTCGAGTGGCTGCTGGCCTGGCTGCCGAGGGAGGAGCACGTCCGGGTGCGCAGCGCCATGCAGGTCGTCAGGCTCGGCGCGCCCTCGCGGCGCTGGCGCAGCGAGGCGACCGGACTCGTGCTCGACGTCTCCGGCGGCCCGTGGCGCGGCGGGCAGTGGGCCTACGCGGTGCGCGCGTGGCGCATCGACGAGGCGCCGACGCCCGAGCCGGGGCCGACCGGGGCCGCGCGCGTCGCCGCCGACGCGGGCGCCGCAGCGGAGGCCGCCGGGTCGCCCGACGCGGTCTCCGGCGACACCGGGATCGGTCGTCTCGACTACGATCCCGCGCTCGACCGCCTGAAGCTCGACGCGCAGGCCTGTCGCCAGCACGGCCTGCCGGTCGCCCTCGGCGTCGAGCTGCCGCTGATGCGCTGGGCGGCGTGTTTCGCCGGCGATGACCGCTTCGTCGCGATCAGCCGGATGTGCTGGAGCGCGCCGTCGGAGTATCCGCTGCGGACGACGCTGCGGCTGGCCGCGGGCGACGAACCGGCGCAGCCGACCGCCGCGGGGGGCCGCCGGCCCCGCCGCATCGAGCTGCAGCTCGAGCGACCGGTCCGCGGCGGTCCGGTCGTCGGCCGCTGCCGGCTGCTCGATGACGCCTGACCCGGGCCGCGGTCGGTCGGCGGCCTGTGTCGAGCCGGTAAGCTCGCGGCTTCGTCCCGCCCTTCGGAGCCCGCCATGTCCGCCACGCCCGCCTCCTTCACGCGCGTCGTCCTGTTCACCGATACCGACGGCCGGGCCCGGTTCCGCGAGGAGCCCGTTCCGCTCGACCAGGGCACGCCGCAGTCGCGGCTGTCGGCACTGATGCCCTCGGGCGGGCTGCAGCTTCGCGAGAGCCCGGTGGGCTTCCGTTCACCGTTCCACGTGACGACCACCCCGCAGTGGGTCTTCATCCTGTCGGGCCGGATGGAGATCGGCCTGCAGGACGGCTCGTCGCGGGTCTTCGGGGCCGGCGAGCACTTCTACTCGGCCGATCTGCTGCCCGAGGGGGCGAGCTTCGATGCGGCCGTGCACGGCCACTGGAGCCGGCAGGTGGGCGACGCGCCGCTGAGGACGCTGTTCGTGCGCGGCTGAGGCGGCGCGCCGGCGCAGGCCGGCCTCGGCCCGGCGGCCGTGACCGCGCCTCAGCGCACCTCCATCCGCCGCTTCAGCTCCGGCGGATTCGCGAAGGTCCTGCGGAACGCATCGGCGCCCTCGAGCGAGAAGCGCACGCCGGCCTCCTTCACCGAGGACTCGGGCACCTTCGACAGCGGCGTGTAGCGCGGGTGATGGTGCTCGAGGTAGGGGTCGTTGCGCGCCGCGTTGTAGCACATGATCACCGTCCAGCGCCGGTTCGGCGAGCGGTTCTGGTCGGAGCGGTGCATCACGTTCGAGTGGAAGAACAGGCCGTCGCCCGGCTCCATCTCGACGTACACGCGCTCCATCGTCGCCAGCATCCGCTCGACGCGCTTCGGGTCGGCGCCGACCTGCTCGCCCGGCAGCACGCCGTGGTCCACGCGACCGGCGAGGTGCGAGCCGCGCAGCACCTGCAGGCAGCCGTTCTCGCGGGTGGTGCGGTCGAGCGCGAGCATCATCGACGCCATGTAGGGGAACAGGCAGCCGTTGTGGTACCAGTAGCCGTAGTCCTGGTGCCATTCCCACGCGCCGCCGTCGTACGGTTCCTTGGCGGTCAGCTTCGAGTGGTAGTGGTAGACCTCGCCGCCCAGCATCGCCTCCATGGTGTCCACCACGCGCGGGGTGCGCGCGGCCAGGCCGTAGACGCTGTCGCCCGGATGGTTCCAGGTGGCCATCCGGGTCGACTTGCCCTCGGCGTCCGTGCGGTCGTAGAGGCTGGCGCGCAGCGCCGGGTCCTGTTCGATGGCCGCGCGCAGGATCGCGGCCTCCTCGGCGTCGAACAGGGAACGGACGAGCACGTAGCCGTCGCGCTCGTAGGCGGCCTGCTGCTCGGGCGTGAAGATCGAGGGCATCGGTGGGTCTCCGTGTGCGTCCGGTCGGGACGTGTCGTCGTGGGGTGCGGGTCCGCGCCGGGCCGATGGTCGCGCCGCCGCCCCGTGGGCTGCAAGTGCGCGTGCGAGGACCCGGAACCGCGCCCGCGCGGCCGCGCAGCGGCGGGCAGCCCCGACTCAGTCGCCTCCGCAGCCCCCGCCGCCGTCGCCGTCGCCATCGCCATCGCCATCGCCATCGCCATCGCCATCGCCATCGCCGCCCGAGCCGCCGTCGCCGGCTTCCGCGAGGCCGTCGGTACCGCCGTCGTAGCCCGGGTCCGAGAAGTCGCCGCCGCAGTGCGGGCCGCCCTGGCCGCCCGGGCGCAGCCGCTCGGCCATGCAGTCGGCGACGTACTCGAAGCCGCCCGCGATCCCGAGCTTGCGGTCGAGCGCGAACAGCAGCGGCAGCCGCGCGGGACGGCGCGGGTCGATGTTCTCGTCGCGGCAGGTCCAGGTCCAGCAGCGGCGCAGGCCGGCGTTGCCCTGCCGGTCCGGGCCGAGCACGACGGCGGGCGTGTGGTCGAGGAAGCGGCCGAACGCCGCGTCGCAGAACTCGCGGTCGTGGCGGGTGTAGAGGATGAACTCGTGCCAGAGATCGTCGGCGACCTGAGAGGGCATCGACACGAAGCGCCGACCGCTCAGCAGGTGCGCGAGGAAGAACTGCCGCAGCCCCTGCGCCACCAGCATGCAGTCGCGCGCGTGCATCTGCGGGTGCTTCTCGCGCAGCTTCGCGAACAGGCCGGCCGGACGGCCCGCCGCGCGCCGGACCGCCGGCTTGCCGTGCTCCGCGGCGCGGGCCACAGTGGCGCTCGCGCCCCCCTCGAGGCGCCCCGACGACCGACGAGGAACCAGGAGATCCGATGCTCAGCTACGACGTGATCGAACACGGCAAGCCGCTGCAGGTGCGGATGCGCGAGACCCCCGAGCCGCAGGGCGCCGAGGTCCGCGTGCGCATCGTGCGTTCGGGCGTCTGCCACTCGGACCTGCACATCTGGGAGGGCTTCTTCGACCTCGGCGGCGGCAGGCGCTTCCACGTGAAGGACCGCGGCTGCGTGCCGCCGTTCACCACCGGCCACGAGCCCTTCGGCGTGGTCGACGCGCTCGGCCCCGACGCCCGCGGGGTCTCGATCGGCGACCGCCGCATCGTCTACCCGTGGATCGGCTGCGGCCGCTGCCCGGTCTGCGCCGACGGCGACGACCACCTCTGCCTCGCGCAGCGCTTCGTGGGCGTGACGCGACCGGGCGCGTACGCGACCCATCTCGTCGTGCCCGATGCGAAGTACCTGGTCGCCGCCGACGGCATCGACGAGGCCTGGGCCGCGACCCTCGCCTGCTCGGGGCTCACCGTCCACAGCGCGATCGGCAAGCTGCCCCGGCTCGCGCCGCGCCACCGGGTCGCGGTCATCGGCTGCGGCGGTCTCGGCATGACCGCGATCGCGATGCTGCGCGCGCACGGCATCGGGCGGGTGATCGCCTGCGACGTCGACCCGGCGAAGCTCGAGCGCGCCCGCGCGCAGGGCGCCGAGGAGGTCCTCGATACGCGCGGGCCCGACGCGCTCGCGCGGCTGCAGGCGCTCGCCGACGGCCAGCTCGCCGGTGTCCTCGACCTGGTGGGCATGCCCGCCACCGCGGCGCTCGGCATCGGCGCGCTCTGCAAGGGCGGGCACTACGTGCTCTGCGGCCTCTTCGGCGGCGAGCTCACGCTGTCGTGGCCGCCGATCGCGCAGCGCGGCATCTCGATCCGCGGCTCGTACGTGGGCAGCCTGCGGGAGCTGCACGAGGTGGTGGCGCTCGCGCGCAGCGGGCGGCTCGCGCCGCCGCCGATCGAGGTCCGGCCGGCCGACGCGGTGAACCGGAGCATGGAGGACCTGCGCGACGGCCGCGTGATGGGCCGCGTGGTGCTGGACTTCGACGGCGTGGGCGCCTGAAGCCCTGGCGCCGACTCAGGCCATCGGGTGCCAGCGCGGCGCGCGCTTCTCCAGGAACGACGCGATGCCCTCCCGACCCTCCTCGCTCGCGCGCGCGGCCGCGATGCGGCGGGCGGTGTCGGCCACCAGCGCGTCGTCGATCGGCCGGCCCGCGACGTCGCGGATCAGCGCCTTGGTCGCGGCCAGGGCGGCGGGCCCGGCCTGCAGCAGCTGGCCGAGGATCGCGTTGATCGCCGCGTCCAGCTCCTCGGCCGGCGCGATCTCCTGGACGAGGCCGTGCCGGTAGGCCTCGGCGCCGTCGAACACCTCGGCGGTGAGGAACCAGCGGCTCGCCATCCGCGCACCCATCGCCCGGATCACGTAGGGGCTGATCATCGCGGGGATCAGGCCGATCTTCACCTCGGTCAGGCAGAACTTCGCGTCGATCGAGGCGACCGCGATGTCGCAGGCCGTCACCAGCCCGAGGCCGCCCGCGAAGGCCGGACCGTGCACGCGCGCGACCGTGGGCTTCGGCGACTCGGCGATCGCTCGCAGCAGCGCGGCGAGCTTCGCCGCGTCGGCCTCGTTCTCGGCAGGCCCGTAGGTCGAGGCCGCCTTCATCCAGTTCAGGTCGGCACCGGCGCAGAACGCCTTGCCGCGACCGGCGAGCACGATCGCGCGGACCTCGTCGTCCTCCGAGGCGCGGGTCACCGCGTCGGTCAGCTCGGCGATCAGCTCGGCGCTCATCGCGTTGCGCACGTCGGGGCGGTTCAGCCAGATCACGGCGACACCCTGCTGCAGGGTGGTCTCGAGGGTCGAGTAGCTCATGGGCTTCGGTCGGAGGCGGTGTCGAAGCGCGCAAGCATACCGGCCGCGGCGGACCGAACGCGGCTGCGCGGGTTTGCCCGCCGGCGCCGCATTCCGTAGTCTGCGCCGATCCCGCCTCCGAGGGCGGTGGACGGAGACCGGACCCGATGACGACGACCCGTGCGCAGGCGATCGCCGAGCTCACCGCCCCGGGCCAGCCCTACGCGCTGGCCGACGCGACGATCCGCGGCCGCCCGCAGCGCGTCTTCGCCAATGCGCCGCGCTCGCTGCGCGTGATGTTCCGCGAGGCTGCCACCGACGCGCCCTTCCTGTCCTACGGTGACGAGCGCTGGACCTTCGCGCAGGCCCGGGCGCAGGCGTCGCGGATCGCTCGCGTGCTGGTCGACGAGGCCGGCGTGCGGCCCGGCGACCGCGTCGCGATCGCGATGCGCAACTACCCCGAGTGGACCCTCGGGTTCATGGCCGCGACTTCGATCGGCGCGATCGCGGTCGCGATGAACGCGCACTGGCAGGCCGACGAGATGGGCTACGCGCTGCGCGACTGCGGCGCGGTCGCGCTGCTGGCCGACGCCGAGCGGCTCGAGCGCCTGGCGCGCGCCGACGCGCCCGCGGGCCTGGCGGTCTTCGCGGTGCGAGCGCCCGCGACCGCGCCCGGCGTGCGCGCGCTCGATGCGCTCGTCGCGGCGCTGGGCGACGTGCCGATGCCCGAGGCCGACCCGGCGCCCGACGATCCGGCGACGATCCTCTACACCTCGGGCTCGACCGGCCATCCGAAGGGCGTCGTCTCGACGCACCGGAACATCCTGTCCGCGCTGATGTCGTGGGAGCTCGACCGCGCGATCGGCGAGCGCGTGGCGGGCGTTGCGGCGTCCGCTCCCCCCGGGCAGGACGGCACGCTGCTCGGGGTGCCGCTCTTCCACGTCACCGGACTCGCCGCGTCGCTGCTCGCGTCGTACCGCCTGCAGCGGCGCGTGGTCTGCATGTACCGCTGGGACCCCGAGATCGCCGCGACGCTGATCGAGCGCGAGCGGCTGCGATCGCTGGTGGCGCCCGCCGCGGTCACCGGCGACCTGCTGCGGGTCGCCGCCGAGGGCCGCCACGACCTGTCTTCGCTGCTCAGCCTGGGCGGGGGCGGTGCGCCGCGCGCGCCCGAGCAGGTGCGCCGCATCGACGCGGTGTTCCCGAACGCGCTGCCCGGCACCGGCTGGGGGATGACCGAGACCTTCGCGATCGGCGCGGGCATCGCCGGGGCCGACTACCTGCTGCGGCCGGAGAGCTCGGGCCGCTGCTCGCAGGTGCTCGCGCTGCGCGTGGTCGATGCGCACGGCGCGCCGCTGCCCACGGGCGGGCGCGGCGAGCTGCAGGTCCGGGGCGCATCGGTCTTCCGCGAGTACTGGAACCGGCCCGACGCGACCGCCGAGTCCTTCGACGGCGACTGGTTCCGCACCGGCGACCTCGCATGGATCGACGACGAGGGCTTCGTCTTCATCGTCGACCGCATCAAGGACCTGATCATCCGCGGCGGCGAGAACATCGGCTGCGGTACGGTCGAGGCGGCGCTGCTGCAGCACCCGTCCGTCCGCGAGGCCGCGGTCTACGCGGTGCCCGACGAGCGGCTCGGTGAGGAGGTGGGCGCGACGGTCTACTGCGACCCGCCGGTGGATGCCGAGACCCTGCGGGCCTTCGTCGCGACGCGGCTCGCGGCCTTCGAGGTGCCGCGCCACATCCGGATGTCCGACGTGCCGCTGCCGCGGACCGCGACCGGCAAGATCCTGAAGCGGGCGCTTCGGGACGCGGCGCGGGCCGCCTGACGGGTCAGGGGCTGTCCGCGCCCGCGCGCGGCTCGCCCGCCGGCGGCGTGCCCTGCCGGGGCGCGCCGCGCGCCGGCAGCACTCCGATCGCGGCCGCGAAGCGGTCGAACTCGGGCAGCCAGATCGACTGGCCCGCGCGGCTTCCGAACATGCCGTGCGCGTCGCCCGGCGCGAAGGTGCCGAACGCCACCATGCGCGCATCGCCGCCGGCCTCGACGTAGGCGCGATGCATCGACTCCCAGGTCGGTCGGCTCCAGTAGCTGTCGTTGTCGCCGTAGAACCAGAGCGAGGGGACCCGGGCCTTCGCGCCGTAGGCGGCGAACGCGCGTGCGAGCCCGCCCTCCCAGGCCACGCAGTCGGTGTTCCTGAGCCCACCGGCGAAGTTCACCAGGCCCCTGAGGCCCGGGCGCTCCAGCGTGCCCAGCGCGAGCGTGACCATGCCGCCGTGCGACTGGCCCATGACGACCGTGCGCGTGGCGTCGGCCTCCGGCAGGGTCGCGACGTGGTCGAGCACCGCGGCGACGTCGTCCGCCTGCACGAGCCCGTTCGACTCGGTGTTGCAGCCCACGCCCATGTAGCTGCCGGTGGACTTCGAGAAGCCGGCCCGCATCGGCAGCACGACGAGGAAGCCGCGCTCCACGAGCGCGCGCGACGGCAGCAGGTAGCGGGCGCGCGCCTGCCAGCGCGGGTCGCCGGCGGCCTTGCCGTGGTTGATCACCGCGACGGGGAACGGCCCGTCTCCCGGCGGGGAGAACAGGGTGACCTCGAGGGTCGCGGCCCAGAAGCCGGGCTTGGTGACGCGGATCACGCGCTCGCGCAGCGCGGCGTCGAGCGGCGGCTCCGCCGGCGCCTGCGCGCGAGCCGTCGGCGCGGCGTGCAGCGCGCCCGCGGCGAGCGCGACCGCGACGAGCCGGAGCACGCCGCGTTGCCCGTCGTCGGCGAGCCGCGGGCGGCGTGCGAGCCCTCGCCCGGTCCGCGTCGCGAGGCTCAGCGCTGCCAGCATGCCTCGCTCTGGGCGTCGACCGTGACGAGGGCGCCCTTCAGCACGCCGCGCTGCCCGATGTGGTCGATCGCGAGCGGACCGCCACAGCCGGCGTCGGCGTCGGCCTGGGCTCCCTGCGGCGTGGCCGCGAGCACGTAGCTGCCCGCGGCGGGGCCCGCGCCGAACGCGATCCTGTACTGCGCCGTGCCTGCCGCCGGCGTCTGCCCCCAGCCGAGCTTGGTGATCAGCGCGTCGTTGACCGTGGCGCCCGACGGGTCGGCGTCGTAGCGGAAGGTCGCGGCCTGGTTGCGCTCCATCCAGAGCGCGGCCATCTGCAGGGCCGCCTTCGCCTCGGCGCGCCGGCTGCGGGCGACCTGGTCGCGGTAGTTCGGGACGGCGATCGCGGCGACGATGCCGAGGATCACCACGACCACGAGCACCTCGATCAGCGTGAAGCCTCGGTGCCCACGGCACGGCGGGGGGTCGGATCGCGTCATTGCACCAGCCTCCAGCTCGCGCGGCCGAGCGCCTTGCGGTCACCGGTTCCGGCGAGGCCGTTCGCGGCGGGGTTGGTCTCGCCCGCGACCGCCGGATTGTTCTTGCCGGCCGCGCCCTTCGTGTGGGTCGACGTGTCGATGTTCAGGCTCGGGAACACCATGAAGGCCGAGCTCGACGAGATCTTCGGTCCGAGCAGCAGCTGCGGCGTGCTGAACTGCGCGCCGGCGATCGCCATCGCGAGCGGCGGGCGCTTGGCGGAGCCGCCGTCGGGCTTCACGCGGTCCTCCTCGTTGATCGCGCCATCGTTGTTGAAGTCGAAGGTGTCGGCCGTCGGCGGCCCGGAGACCGGATTGCCCTCGAAGATCCAGCTCCGCGCGGGCAGGCACTGCGTGCTGCTCGCGCCGGCCACGATCGGCCGGACCGTGGTCACCCGCAGCTGCCCGTTGGGCTTGAGCATCGGCGACGCGACCGTCTGCTCCTTCGGGTCCAGCACCATCTTCCAGCCGCGCTTG
This sequence comes from Pseudomonadota bacterium, assembly GCA_046046245.1. GTDB lineage: Bacteria > Pseudomonadota > Gammaproteobacteria > Burkholderiales > Burkholderiaceae_E > UBA4615. The sequence goes on from JBJOKE010000042.1 coordinate 56,576, forward strand.
CCCCCGACGTAGTCGACGACCGCGGTCTCGGCGACGCGGAAATCGACACCCGCGCTGCCGGAGGCCGCGGAGTAGGGCTGCGCGACCAGGCTGCTCTCGGCGACCGTGACGCCCTGCCCGAGATCGAGGATGCCGAGCAGGTGCTGGGCCGTCGTGTTCGTCGTGCCCTGCAGCGGACTGAGATACGAACCGGTGCCGACGATCACCTGCCAGCAGCCGTAGGCCTGCGACGACGGGCAGGCGCCCGAGCTGCCGTTGCGCACGACCAGCGGCGCGGTGTGGATCGGCCGGTTCGCGCCCGCGGCATAGAGCTTGGTCACCTTCGGCGACGACACCGTCTTCAGGTCGAAGCGCCACAGGTTGCCCTTGATGTCGCCGGCGTACACCAGATCGACCTTGCCGTCGCCGTCCACGTCCACCGGCCGCGGCGTCGACAGGCCGTTGTTCGTCGACAGCGCCGCGTCCGGGGTGCCGCCGAGCAACGCGTCGACCGCGAATCGGCGCCAGCGCGGTGCCGCTCCGTCGAGGTAGAACGCGTAGAGCACCGGGCGACCCGGACCGCTCGCCGCCTCGCCGCCGCTCGTGTCGTTGCTGTCGACGCCGTTGCCCACCAGCACCGCCCAGCGGCCGTCGCTCATCTTGACGATCTGGTGCGAACCCAGCGCCTCGCTCGAGATCGGCGGGCTGATGATGTAGCCGAGGTCCGCGAGGTCCGCGTGCGAGGTGTTCGAGTACTCGAACAGCACGCCGGCGCCTGCGGACAGGTCGGTCTTCGTCACGTCGAGCGCGGCGATCCCGCGGGCGCCGCGACCGAAGGTGACGACCGCGACGGTCCGCCAGGCCTTGCCGTTGCCGGTCGCGGTGTTCGCATGGCCCACCATCGGCTGGGCGTCGACGAAGTACGGGTTGAGCCGGACATCCGCGAGCGTGGCGTCGCTGAACTGCGCGGCGCGGCGCAGCATCGCGTCGGGCACGAACGACCAGGCTTCCTTCAGCCCGTCGGCCTTCACCGTGACCGCGTGCAGCGCGCCGTCGTTGCCGCCCCAGATCACCATCGGATCGGCGCGGCTGACCTCGCGGCGATACGCGGTCCATCCCGGGTGGTTCGCCTCCGAGAGCCCGGCGATCGCCCGCTCCGGGATCACCGTCGGCGCGGAGCTGACGACCGGCCCCAGCGTGATGCCGCCGCGCGAACGGAAGCCGACGCTGCCGTCGGTGCCCCGCAGGTAGGCGACGCGGTCGGCGCCCTTGCCGTCGGACAGGCCGCCGAGCCCGCGGTTGAGCGAGGCCTTCTGAGCCGCGTCGGCGTTGCCGAACTCGAGCGTCTCCAGCGTCATCGCGCCCACCGTGCCCGAGCCGTCCGGCTTCGCGAAGTACATCGGCCGCGAGGCCGCGCCCGATGCGGGGATCGCCGAGGACGCCTTGACCATGTTGCCGACGTCGAGCTTCAGCGTACTGGTCAGTCCCATCGACCAGACGTCGCCGGAGAAGGTCTTCAGGTCGTACCGGCCCTGCAGCGTGAAGGTCCGCGATTCGCCGCTGGACAGCGCGCCCGACAGCGAGCGCGTCGAGGTGGCTGCCGCCGCTGCGGCGTAGCCCTCGGCCCCGGCCCCTGACCAGAGCACCTTGTCGACCACGACCGTCTCGAGGACCTGGGTCGGATCGCCGGCCACGCCGGTGGTGACCGTCAGACGCGAGTTCGCCTCGCAGTTGACCGGATCGGGCGCCTTGGTCTGGAAACACAGCTGGCGCGGCGGCCCCTTCCAGGTGACGTCGACGCCCACCGCGGTCGCGCTGTAGAGGTTGCCCTGGCTGAGCATCTGGAAGACGACCGTCAGCGTCGGGTACTTGTCGTACGGGACGTCGCTGATGTCGAGGGTGAAGGTGTCCGGCGCGAAGGTCCGGTTCGGATTGAAGGACCCGGGCAGCAGGACGCCATTGCCGTCGCGCAGCGTGACCCGGATCTCGGACAGGCCCTGCAGGCCGCCCCAGGTCATCGTCGGCGATACCCGCACGCGGTCCCAGCCGGTGACCCGCGCGTTCGCCGCGTCGCAGCGGTAGTGGTCGGCCGGGGTGACCTTGAGCGTCTTCGGCTCGGTGGCGGCGCCGGGGTCGCTGCAGGCGCCCATCGTGGTGACGTTGAGCTGGTAGGCGATCGCAGCGTCGCCGAGCATCAGCAGGCAGTCGGGGCGGGTCGGGTCGAAGCGCACCGAATACGCGCGGTCGTACTTGCTCGTGAACGTCGGGAAGCCCGGGCAGACGGCGTCCTTCGCGAAGTCGAAGCAGCTCAGGCCGTAGCCGTCGCCGCGCGGCATGAACATCCGGCTGCCGTGCAGGGCATTGAAGTTGACCGAGTAGACGTACTTGCCCGTGTTCCATACGACGTCGGGGACCCACGAGCGGTTCCCGACCAGGAAGCTCTTCGCGTTCGCGCCCAGCGTGAACGGGGTGCCGTCCACCGTGCGGCAGAAGTCGACGTCGCCCGCGCAGACGCCGTAGGGCGCACCGAACGTGTCCGGGATCGGGATCACCCCGCCCCTGGTGCCCATCTCCCAGCCGTCCGCGCCGTTCCAGCCGGCGCAGGGCGCGTTGGTTTTCGGGTCGTGGCACCACATCCGCTGCGGACCGTTGAAGAACATCTTCCCGTCCAGCTGCGTCGAGGTGTACCGGTGCATCTTCGACGGGGTCTCGAGGAGCTTGTAGACGGTCGTGCCGCAGGTCTGCTTCAGCACGTAGTCGAAGCAGAACAGGTTGCCCTGGTTGTCGAGCACGTAGTACTTCGAGCCGAAGGTCTCGAAGTTCACGTTGCGCTCCTCCACCGAGCCGGGCGAGGCGCCGAGCAGCCACGCGCCGCAGCTCTTGAGCGTGTCGAGGTTCGTGCAGACCACATAGGTGCCGCCGTTGGCGTTCACGCCGACGAAGAGCTCGCCGGTCTCGTAGTTCAGCGCGTCCATCGACGCGTGCGGCGTCTTCGACGGCCAGGTCGTGGTGGTGGAGAGAGCCTCGCCCGCCTGGTCCGTGAACTTCAGTCCCTTGCCGTCGCTGGGGAAGCCCGGGCAGTACTCGCCCTTGGTTGCGGTCCGGCAGTTCAGCGGCATGATGCCGTCCGAGTGGGCGTGGTGGTTCACCACGTAGAAGTTCTTCTTGTACGGGATGACGCGGAAGCCGTCGCCGGTGCCGGAGAAGTTGGTCGAGGAGCCGGTCGTGGTGAATTCGATCCTCAGCATCGGGTCGGTGTGCCAGCGCAGGCCGGTGAGGCTCGCGCCGTTGGCGGGCTCGACGGCCGACCAGGAGGCGCCGTTCTGCCACTTGGCCGTGGTGTTCGGCGGCATCCGAAGCTGTCCGTTGCGCCAGGTGTGCCCGGCGGGAATGGTCTGCTCGCCGTCTGCCACCCAGGGCACGGGCTCGCGCGACGCGAAGTAGTGGGTCCACTTCACGACGTCGCCGGCGCTCAGGTCGTGCGTGCTGTTGAGCGTCGGCGAGTTCGCGGGGCCGACCACCTGGGCCTCGAGCTTCACGTAGCTGCCGATCAGGCCCTGGGCCTGCGCGACGCCGCAGGCCGCGAAGGCGAGGGCCGCCGCGAGTCGGGCGATGGAGCGTGGGGTCATCTGCATGGCCGATAGACTTCCTGCAACTCGGAGACGGTGCCGCCGGCGCCACCGTAGCCGCGCGCGGTGATGCGGAAGAGCGGCACGGGCTCGCCCGTGCCGGTCACCGAGACGTCGAACGCGTCGATCTGGTAGCGGGGCTGGGCCGAGACGCCCTCGATCTTGGGTGCGCCGGTCTTGGCGCCGAGCTCGATCGCGCACAGGCCGGTCAGGCACTTGCCGCGCTCCACGCCCCAGTCGACGTCGGTCGGCGGGGCGCCCGGGTTCGACCCGAGCAGCCGGATCCCGGCACCGTCTTCGGTCGGCATCATCTGCGAGCAGTGCGGCGCGACCGAGACGCAGTGCCCGTTCGTCGTCTCGGGCACCAGCACCTGCGTCAGGACGCCGTTCTTCCAGGCCATGCAGGCGATGTCCGCCTCGGCGTCGCGCAGCGCGGCCTCGGCCGCCTGCCGGGCCATCGACAGGTCGCGCTCGTCGCGGGCGGTGCGGAACAGGCCGTTCAGCGAGCTCGCCTGCGACATCGCGATCATCCCGGCGAGCGCCGTCAGCAGCAGCACGATCAGCAGCGTGACGCCGCGCTGGAGGTCGCGGCCGGCAGATCGCGCCGGACGGCGGCAGGCTGGGGCGCTCATGGCAGGGCCACGGCGGAGCGCACCGTGTTGCGCACGGTCATCACGAACCGGTGCGCGCGGCGCAACCGGCCGTCGGCCGTCGAGGTCGACTTGCCCTCGCAGTCGCGACTGAAGACGTTGACGGTCGCCGCGTCGGCGCTGCCGGGCTCGCCGCGGACCAGCAGGCACACCTGCACCGACAGCACCGACCCCCAGGCCGCCGGGCCGAGCGCCTCGACGTCTGCGGCCGACGCGTAGCGCGCGACCGACTCGCCGCCGCCCGGGTTCGGCTGGGGCAGCGCGTACATCACCTGGAACTGCTCGACGTTACCTGCGAGCCGGATCGGCGTGTCCGGGTCGCCGTTGCCGATGCACATCAGCTGCCGCGTGGTCGTGTCCAGGTAGATCCTGTTCATCACCACGTCCCCCGGCGGATCGGCCAGCGGGTTGTCGGCGCCACGCGGGCTGCGGGCCCCGCAGTCGCTGCGATAGCCGCGCGTCAGGTCGAACGCGGTCGCCAGGCTCGGCGCCTGCCAGCCGTTCGGCGTCGCCAGCGCCTGGTAGGCGATGCTGAGCGAGCCGGCCAGCGCGTTCGGGTCGCCGGCGCAGGTGTAGTTCAGCGGTTCGTCGCGCTTCGAGTAGGCACCGTCGCAGCCGTGCAGCGAGCGCAGCCCGGGATGGCTGAGCGCGTGCACGCTCGCCAGCAGGTCGCCGCTGCCGGTGATCTGCCCGGCGCCGAAGGCGTCGAGCTGGGGCAGGTGGCCGCGGTTGTCGGCGTTGGCCACCAGGTCCACGTAGCCGGCCTGCAGCAGCTGCTTGCCGAGATAGCTGCCGGCCGCCTGCGCGGCATCGGCGATGGCCGACGCGCTGTTCTGGCTCGACGCGGACTGCGTGATGTTGCCGTAGGCGCCCGCCGCGACCCCGATGACGAGCAGGCCGATCGTGAGCCCGATCATCAGCTCGATGAGGCCGCTGCCCCGCTCGCGCCCGGGAACGGGGCCGCCCTGGTGAGGACGCCGTGCGCTCACAGCGAGAAGTCCATGATGAGGCAGCGCACGCCGGAGGCGCCCTCGATCTTCAGCGTCGGCACCTGGTCGCACCCCTTGTCGGTGAGCGGCGCGGGCTTGCCCTCGCTGCGGTCCGTCAGCGGCTCGGTCCACGCGATCGCGATCCGCCGGCGGCCGCCGGTGAGATCGACGACGGAGCCGGCGCCGCCGGGCAGCGAGGTCTGCACCTGCGTCAGCCAGCTGGCCAGCGCGAAGTCCGCGAAGCCCTTGGCGGTATCGCAGGCCTTGAGCTGCTGGTCGATGCTGGGCGGACGCACGAAGCGTCCGCCGCAGGTGGGAACGGCCAGCGCGTCGGTCATGGTGAGCACGGCGTAGGCCTCCTCCAGCACGAAGCCTCGGCCCGGCGCGACGGCCTCGACCGCGTTCCGGTTGGCGCGCATCTGCTCGGCGATGTCGTTGGCGAGGGCCGCGGCCCGGACCATCGCCTGACCCGAGCGCTGGCTGCGCGCGGTGGTCGCCACCAGCATCGCGATCGCCAGGAAGGCGACGGACATCACGCCCATCGCGATCGCCACCTCGAGCAGCGCCACGCCCCGCTGTCGATCGCATCGACGCGTCATCTGGTGCATTGCGTGGCCGGGCCGCATTCGTCGGCCGACAGCACGGACGCACGTCCGACCCGGCTGATCACGACGTAGCGGCTGCCCGTGTTCCAGGCGAACGCGAGGGTGTGCGCGGCACCCGTGGTGCCGAAGACGTGCTCGCCCGAGGGCAGCACGCTGACGGGGGTGGTCTGGTTCGTCCCGATCCGGGCGCCCTTGGGCAGCGTGGTGCGCACGCCCAGCAGCGGATCACCGCCGTCGAAGCTGCCCGAGGCATTGGCGTCGGCGTAGACGAGCCAGCCGTTGTTCCAGTCGGTGGCGGCCGTGTTGCAGGTGTTCGACGCCGCCGCGCGGGGGCACAGGGTCACCGGCACGCCCCGTCGGGAGGCCTCGGTGCGCGCGCTGCCGAGGCTGGCGACGAACTCGCCGGTCACCGCGCGCAGCCGGGTGGTCGCGAGCGGCGTCTCGAGCTGGGGCATGGCCAGCGCGGCCAGCACGCCGAGGATCGCCACCGAGGCGAGCATCTCGATCAGCGTGAAGCCGGCCGATGCCGACACGCAAGCCGTTCGGCGCGGGGGCGGGTGGCCCATCGGGCACCGCGCCGGCGCGCGGCGGGGGTGGGGGTGGGGCATGATCGGGTGTTCGGGGACGCTCCGGTCGGCAGGACCGACGCTTAGGCTAGCAATGACCCCGGACACGATTGTCCCTTAGCCGACGAACGGTCCGATGGACGGGCGAAAATGCCGATCGATCAGGGCTCTACGGACGATCCGACATGACCGATTTCTCGGTTCCGGCGTGAGATCCTTCCGCTTTCCGAGCGACTGCGGCGCACCGTCCCGACCGTTCGTCGGCTGTCCGTCCGGACGGACGGTCACCGGCCCGATATCCGCGTGGCCGTCGCAAGCAGGCGGCCGGTGGCGGATCCGTCGCGCTCAGGCTCCGTCGTCGGCGAACAGCTGCCGCCAGCCCGCGTGACCCAGCCGGCGCAGGGTCTCGACGTTGCGCCCGTAGATGTCGGCCGCGTCGGGGAAGGCCTCGACGGCGCGATCGAGGCTCGCCTCGCGCAGCAGGTGGAGCATCGGATGGGGCGACCGGTTCGTGTGGTTCGCCGGGTCGTCGGGCGGCGCGTCGGCGAACGCGTAGTCGGGGTGGAAGGTCGCGATCTGGAGCGTGCCCTCGAGGCCCGCCTTGCGCAGCGCGCGCTCGGCCTGGTCGACGAAGTCGAGATAGTCGCCGAAGTCGGCGAGCGCGTGCGGGTGGACGAGCAGCGTGGTGTCGATCGCCTCCGGGTCGGCCTCGGCGAGCAGGCGCAGCTCGCGCTTCAGCTCGTCGAGCAGCTCGCGGCGGTCCGATGCGCCGGTCACGACCCAGCGGATCCGCCCCTTCGCGTGGACCGCCTTGGCGAACGGACACAGGTTCAGGCCGATCACCGCGCGCTCCAGCCAGCGGCGGGTATCGGCGACGACCGCCGCCTCGTCGCCGTCGAAGTGACGCAGCGGGGCCGTCACATCCGGAACACGCCGAACGTCGTCTCGGGGATCGGCTGGTTCAGGCTCGCGGACAGCCCGAGCGCGAGCACGCGACGCGTGTCGGCCGGGTCGATCACGCCGTCGTCCCAGAGCCGCGCGGTCGCGTAGTACGGATGGCCCTCGCGCTCGTACTGCTCGAGCAGCGGCCGCTTGAACGCGGCCTCGTCCTCGGCGCTCCAGGCGCCGCCGCGCGCCTCGATGCCGTCGCGCCGCACGGTGGCCAGCACCGAGGCGGCCTGCTCGCCGCCCATCACGCTGATCCGCGCGTTCGGCCACATCCAGAGGAAGCGCGGCGAATAGGCGCGGCCGCACATCCCGTAGTTGCCCGCCCCGAAGCTGCCGCCGATGATCACGGTGAACTTCGGCACCTGCGCGCAGGCCACCGCGGTGACGAGCTTCGCGCCGTTGCGGGCGATGCCCTCGTTCTCGTACTTGCGCCCCACCATGAAGCCGGTGATGTTCTGCAGGAAGAGCAGCGGGATCCTGCGCTGGCAGCACAGCTCGATGAAGTGCGCACCCTTGAGCGCCGACTCCGAGAACAGGATGCCGTTGTTCGCGACGATGCCGATCGGCATCCCGTGGATCCGCGCGAAGCCGGTGACCAGCGTCGTGCCGTAGCGCGCCTTCCACTCGTCGAGCTCCGAGCCGTCGACGATCCGGGCGATCACCTCGCGGACGTCGTAGGGCTTGCGGGTGTCGGTGGGGATCACGCCCCACAGCTCCTGCGGATCGTGCAGCGGCTCGCGCGGCTCGCTGCGCACCAGCTGATCGGGCTTCTTCCAGTTGAGGTTGCCGACGATGCGGCGTGCGAGCGCGAGCGCGTGTGCATCATCCTGCGCCAGCCAGTCGGACACGCCCGACAGTCGCGTGTGGACGTCGCCGCCGCCGAGATCCTCGGGCGAGACGACCTCGCCGGTGGCCGCCTTCACCAGCGGCGGGCCGCCGAGGAAGATCGTGCCCTGGTTCTTCACGATGATCGACTCGTCGCTCATCGCCGGCACGTAGGCGCCGCCCGCGGTGCACGAGCCCATCACCACCGCGATCTGCGGGATCCCCTGCGCCGACAGGTTCGCCTGGTTGAAGAAGATCCGGCCGAAGTGGTCGCGGTCGGGGAAGACCTCGTCCTGGTTCGGCAGGTTCGCGCCGCCCGAGTCGACGAGGTAGAGGCAGGGCAGGCGGTTCTGCTGGGCGATCTCCTGCGCGCGCAGGTGCTTCTTCACCGTCACCGGGTAGTAGGTGCCGCCCTTGACCGTCGCGTCGTTGCACACGATCACGCACTCGACGCCGGCGACGCGGCCGATGCCGGTGACGATGCCGGCGCACGGCGCCTCGCCGTCGTACATGCCGTGCGCGGCGAGCGGCGAGAACTCGAGGAAGGGCGTGCCGGGGTCGAGCAGGCCGTCGACGCGCTCGCGGGGCAGCAGCTTGCCGCGCGCCACGTGCTTCGCGCGGGCCGCCTCGCCGCCGCCGGCGGCGGCCTGCGCGAGCTTCGCCTTCAGGTCGGCCACGAGGGCTTCCATCGCGCGGGCGTTCGCCTGGAACGCGTCGGAGCGGACGTCGAGCTGGGTCTGGATCGGGTGCATGGTCTCAGGCTGCCAGGAGCGCCGGCAGGCGGCGCATGTCGTCGAACACCGCGGCGGCGCCGGCGGCGAGGAGCGCGCGCGGATCGGTGTGCGCGCAGTAGCCGAGCACGAGCGCGCCGGCGGCCACGCCCGCGGCGGTGCCGGTGGGCGTGTCCTCGATCACCGCGCAGCGCGCGGGATCGACGCCGAGCGCGTGCGCGGCGAGCAGGTAGACGTCGGGCGCGGGCTTCGCGCGCTCGACCATGTCGGCGCCGAACAGGCGCGAGCCGGCGACCGGCGAGACGCCGTGGCCGGCGGTGCCGGCCGGGGCGGCGGCGAGGATCCTCGCCGCCTCGGTCTCGAAGCGCCCGAGCAGGCCGGTGGTGCCCAGCGTGAGGCGCATCTTCGCCCGGTCGGCGCCCGAGGCGACCGCGCAGGGCATCCGGGCCGCGTCGAGTGCGTCGAGCGCGTCGGCGACGCCGGCGACCGCGGTCACCTCCTTCGCGAGCGCGGCGTCGCGCCGCTTCACGAAGCCCGCGTACCAGTCGGTACCGACCGGCCGGCCCGCGAGCCGCTCGATGATCGCGATCTCGTCGCGCAGCGCACGACCCATGAAGGTCCGCATCGTCTGCTCGAGCGAGAAGCCGATGCCCAGCTCGCCGAGCATCGCGGTGAGCACGCGGTTGGTGATCGGCTCGCTGTCGACGAGCACGCCGTCGCAGTCGAAGATCGCGGCCTCGACGCGCACGCGCTCAGCCCCGGCCCACGGGCAGCGGGTGCCCGGGCATCAGGTCGTACGGATGTTTCCAGCCGGGCATCGACTGCAGCCGGCCGAGCCAGGCGCGGATCGCCGGATACGAGGCCCAGTCGACGCCGAACTCGCGCTCGTACCAGAGGTAGCCGCAGAGCGACAGGTCGGCGATCGAGGGCTTGTCGAGCGCGACCCAGTCGCGGCCGGCCAGCTGCTTCTCCAGGACGGCGATCGCGGCCATCGCGCGCGCCCGGAACATGTCGACCACCGCCGGGTTCGGATCGGGGGCGAACTGCATCAGGAAGCGCAGCGTGGCGATGTAGCTGGTGAGCTTGTGGTTGTCCCAGAGCAGCCAGCGCAGCACCTCGCGCCGCTCGTCCTCGCCCTCCCAGTCGAAGCGGCCGAGCGCGTGCGACAGGTGGTCGAGGATCACGCCCGACTGCGACAGCCGGCGGCCGCGGTGCTCGAGCACCGGCACCTCGCCCATCACGTTGATCGCACGGTAGGCCTCGGTGCGGGTCTCGCCGCCGAAGAAGTCGACGAAGCGCGGCGCCCAGTCGGCGTCGCAGAGGTTCAGCATCAGCGCGGCCTTGTAGGCGTTGCCGGACTGCGCGAAGCAGAAGAGCGTGTACTCGGCGGCCATCGTCGGGTCTCCTCGGATCGGGGCGGCGGCGTCGCGCCGCGGTCGGGGTCTCGTCGCGCGCGGCGGATCGGCGTCCGCGCGTCAGCCGCGGCGCAGGTGCTGCCGGAAGAACGCCTCCGAGCGTTCGAACGCGGTGTTCGCCGCGTCCTCGTGCCAGTCCTTGTGTCCGAAGCGGTTGAACCCGTGGCCGGCCGGATAGACGTGGCAGGCGGCGTCGGGGAACGCGACGCTGATCCTCCGCACCGTGTCCATCGGGATCAGCGCGTCGTGTTCGCCGAAGTGCAGCATCAGCGGCGCCTGCGGCCGTTCGTGCAGGTAGGGCGCGGTACGACCGCCGTAGTAGCCCACCGCCGGCAGTCCGAGCCGCGTCGCCGACAGCGCCGCCACCGTGCCGCCCCAGCAGAAGCCGACGACGCCGGTGGGCAGGCCGCCGCCCACCTGCAGCTGCGCCGCGCGGATGTCGCGCAGCGGCGCGTCCAGCCCCAGCCGGTCGACCAGCCCGCGCGCCGTGGCGGTGTCCTCGGGCGTGTAGCCGAGCTCGACGCCCGCGGGCTCGAGCCGGTCGAAGAACGCGGGGGCCACCGCGAGCCAGCCCGCCTTCGCCCACTGCCCGGCCGCTACCCAGCGGATGTGGTCGTTGACCCCGAAGATCTCCTGCACCACCACCACGCAGCCCTTCGGGTCGCCCTCGGGCCGCGCGACGAACGCGCGCACCGAGGCGCCGTCGATCGCCTGAAGCTTCACCGTCTCCATCTGCCTCACCCCTCGTTGGCCAGCGCGCGGCCGATCAGGATCTTCTGGATGTCGCTCGTGCCCTCGTAGATCTGGCAGACGCGGACGTCGCGCCAGATCCGCTCGACCGGGAAGTCGGCGACGTAGCCATAGCCGCCGTGGACCTGGATCGCGTCCGAGCAGACGCGCTCGGCCATCTCGGAGGCGAAGAGCTTCGCCATCGCCGCCTCCTTCAGGCAGGGCCTGCCGGCGTCCTTCAGCGCGGCCGCGTGCAGGATCAGCTGGCGCGCGGCCTCGATCGAGGTCGCCATGTCGGCGAGCCGGAACTGCACCGCCTGGTGCTGGAAGATCGGCTGCCCGAAGGCCTCGCGTTCCTTCGCGTAGCGCAGCGCCGCCTCGAAGGCCGCGCGCGCCATGCCGACCGATTGCGACGCGATGCCGATGCGCCCGCCCTCGAGGCCCGACAGCGCGATCCGGTAGCCCGCGCCTTCCTCGCCCAGCAGGTTCTCCGCCGGCACGCGGCAGCGCTCGAAGCGGATCTGCGCGGTGTCGGAGGCGTGCTGGCCGACCTTCCTCTCCAGGCTCGCGACGACGTAGCCGGGCGTGGACGTCGGCACCAGGAAGGCCGAGATCCCGCGCTTGCCGGCGGCCTTGTCGGTCACCGCCATCACGATCGCCACGTCGGCGTTCTTGCCGGAGGTGATGAACTGCTTGACGCCGTCGATCACGTACTCGACGCGGCCGTCGGCCGAGACCTCGCGGCGCGCGGTGGTGCGCAGCGCCGACGCGTCCGAGCCCACGTGCGGCTCGGTGAGGCAGAAGGCGCCGAGCATCTCGCCGCGCGCGAGCGGCACCAGCCACCGCGTCTTCTGCGCGTCGTTCGCGTAGGCCATCAGGATCGAGCAGACCGGGCAGTTGTTGACCGACACGATCGTGGACGTCGCGCCGTCGCCGGCGGCGATCTCCTCGAGGATCACCGCGAGCGCGGTGTAGTCGAGGCCTGCGCCGCCCCAGCGCTCGGGCACGGCCACGCCGTAGCAGCCGAGCGCGGCCAGCCCCTTCAGCGCTGCGGCGGGAAAGGTGCCGTCGCGGTCCCAGGCGGCCGCGTCGGGCGCGACCTGCTCGGTCACGTAGGCGCGGACCGCGTCGCGGACCATCGTCAGGTCTTCGTTCGGGATCATCGTCTCGTCCTCAAGGGGCGGGCCTCACCAGGCCCGTGCCTTCGGCTTCCAGCGCGACGCCGGCCGGCGTGCTCGCCGTGCCGCGCGCGGTCACCACCCAGCCGCGGTGGCGCGGCCGGTAGGTCCGCGACACCACCACCCAGTCGATCGTGAGCGTGTCGCCGACGCGGACCGGCGCGCGCAGCGAGAAGCTGAAGCCCATGCCGAGCGCGTCGCGGATCACGCCGTCGTCGCGGCGGGTGAACCAGGTGGCGAACGTGCCCATCATCGCCGACATGGTCTGCGTGCCGCTCGCGATCAGGCCGCCCACCGGCGTGGCCGCGGCGAACGCGGCGTCGTGGTGCATCGGGTTCGCGTCGCCGGCGAGGTCCGCGAAGCGACGGACGTCCTCCTCGCTCCAGCACACCGTGCGGCCGAAGCGCTCGCCGACGCGGACCAGCGCGTCGATCTCGGGCGGCACGGCGTCGTCCGGTCCGCCGGCTGCGCCCGGAACCCCGTCGTCGGCCGCGCCGGGTCGCGTCCCCGGTGTCGCGTCGTCGGCCGCCATCGTGATCAGGCGCCCGGCTGCGGGCCCCAGTCGCGCTCGGGCGGGGCGGGGATCCGGGCGTCGACCTCGATCTCGATCCGCATCCGCGGATCGACGAGGCCGACCACCATCGCGGTCGCGGCCGGGCGGGCCGTGGCGAAGGCCTCGCCGAACAGCGGCGCCACGCGCTCGAAGTCCCCCGCGTCGGTCAGCAGGTAGCGCACCCGGACCACGTCGTCCAGCGTGCAGCCGGCCTGCGCGAGCGCGGCCGCGATGTTCGAGAGGCACTGCCGCGTCTGCGCGCGGACGTCGTCGTCGATCGCCATCGTCGCGTAGTCGAAGCCGGTGGTGCCGCTGACGTGCACGTCGCGGCCGTCGACCACCGCGCGCGAGTAGCCGGCGACCCGCTCGAAGGCCGAGCCCGACGAGATCAGCCGGCGGCCGCTCACCACGCGATCGGCTGGCCGCGCCAGTCCAGGAAGGCGCCGCTGCGATGGGCCGTCCGGTCGGCGATCACCGCGCGCAGGCCGGTGACGCTGTCGCTGACCGCGACGTCGGCGTTCGGGCCGCCCATGTCCGTGCGGACCCAGCCCGGATGCAGCGCGAGCACGCGGATGCCCATCGGCGAGTAGTCGCAGTGGGCCAGCTTCGCGACCATGTTCACCGCGGCCTTCGAGACCCGGTAGAGCATGCCGTAGCTCGCCTGCGCCTCGGCGATCGAGCCCATCCTGCTCGACAGGAAGGCGAGCGTCCCCTGCGCCGGCGCGAGCAGGGGGGCCAGGATGGGCATCATCCGCATCGCGCCGAGCACGTTGGTGCGCATCACCAGGTCGAACTGCTCGTCGGTGGGCGGCGACTGGATGCTGCTGGTGCGCAGCCCGTAGACGCCCGCGTTGACGAGCGCCACGTCGAGCCGCTCGCCGTCGAGCTGCCAGGCGATGCCCGCGATGTCCTCGCTGCGCTGCACGTCGAGCTTGAGCGTGTTGCAGCCGAGATCGCGCAGCCGGATCCGGTCGTCCTCGCCGCGGCAGGTGGCGAAGACGGTCCAGCCGGCCGCGCGGTACTGCGTGGCGAACTCGAGGCCGATGCCCCGCGACGCGCCCAGGACGAGGACGGTGGGCATCAGGCCAGCTCGATGCCCACGGCCGTGGCCTCGCCGCCGCCGATGCACAGCGAGGCGATGCCGCGCCTGCCGCCGGTCTTGCGCAGCGCGCCGATCAGCGTGACGATCAGCCGCGCGCCCGACGCGCCGATGGGGTGACCGAGCGCGACCGCGCCGCCGTGCACGTTGACCTTCTCGTGCGCGATGCCGTGCTCCCTCATCGCGGCCATGGCCACCACCGCGAAGGCCTCGTTGATCTCGTAGAGGTCCACGTTCGCGGTCGACCAGCCGGTCTTCGCGTAGAGCTTCTGGATCGCGCCGACCGGAGCCGTGGTGAACCACTGCGGCTCCTGCGAGTGCGTGGCGTGCGCGACCAGGCGGGCGACCGGCTTCAGGCCGAGCTTCTCGGCGGTGGAGGCGCGCATCATCACCATCGCGGCCGCACCGTCGGAGATCGACGACGAGGTGGCGGCGGTCACGGTGCCGTCCTTGCGGAACGCGGGCTTGAGGGTCGGGATCTTCTCGACGTTCGACTTGAACGGGCTCTCGTCCTTGTCGATCGTGACCTCGCCCTTCCTGCCCGCGACCGTCACCGGCGCGATCTCCCAGGCGAAGGAGCCGTCGCTGTTGGCGGCCTTGGCACGCTCGGTGGAGGCGATCGCGTAGCGGTCCTGCTCCTCGCGGGTGAAGGTGTACTTGCCCGCGCAGTCCTCGGCGAACTGGCCCATCGACTTGCCGCCGCCGTTCGGGGTCTTCTCGTAGGCGTCCTCGAGGCCGTCGAGCGCCATGTGGTCGAACAGCGTGGCATGGCCGTAGCGGTAGCCGCCGCGGCCCTTGAGCATCAGGTAGGGCGCGTTGGTCATGCTCTCCATGCCGCCGGCGACGACCACGTCCTGGCTGCCCACCGCGAGCAGGTCGTGCGCGAGCATCGCGGCCTTCATGCCCGAGCCGCAGACCTTGTTGATCGTGGTGGCGCCGGCCGACATCGGCAGGCCCGCGCCGAGCGCGGCCTGGCGGGCCGGCGCCTGGCCCTGGCCGGCGGGCAGCACGCAGCCCATGATGACCTCCTGCACCTGCTCGGGGCTCAGGCCGGCGCGCTGGACGGCGGCCCGGATGGCATGCGAGCCGAGCTGGTGGGCGGCGAATCCGGACAGCTCGCCCTGCATGGCGCCGATGGGCGTGCGGGCGACGGAGACGATGACGACGGGATCGGCCATGGCGGGCTCCTCGGAGGGGTCAGGCTTGGGTCTCGGCCGCCGTGGCGGCCGTCGGGTGGGTCGGGGTGCGGGCGGCCGCCTCGGCGGCCTCCAGCTCATCATAGCGGTTCCGGAACCGCACCGATTCGGGGTAAGGGAAGACGTCGTCGAAGCGGCCGGCGCGCACGTGCGCCTGCTTGCGCTGCCAGAAGGCCGCGTCGAGCAGGTCGCCGTGGTGCTGCTCGAAGACGGCGCGCACGCGCGGGTCGCCGAGCAGGAAGGTGCCGAACTCCTCGGGGAACACGTCGTTGGGCCCGACGTTGTACCAGGGCTCCGAGGACATCTCGTCCTCGGGCGTGCGCGGTGGCGGGATCCGACGGAACACGCAGTCGGTCACGTAGGCCACCTCGTCGTAGTCGTAGAAGACCACGCGGTTCTGGCGCGTGACGCCGAAGTTCTTCCACAGCATGTCGCCGGGGAAGATGTCGGCGGCGACCATCTGCTTGATCGCGTCGCCGTACTCGATCACCGCGTGCTCGCGCTCGGCGTCGGTGGCGCGCTCGAGGTAGAGGTTCAGCGGCACCATCCGGCGCTCGATGTAGAGGTGGCGGATCACCAGCGTGTCGGCGTCCTCCTCGAGCAGCGAGGGCGCGGTGGCGCGCAGCTCGGCGAGCAGCGCGGCGTCGAAGCGTGCCTTCGGGAACGGCACGTCGGAGTACTCCCAGGTGTCGGCCATCCGACCCACCCGGTCGTGCTGCTTGACGCGCTGGTACTGCTGCTGGATGAACTCGCGGCTGACGTCCTTGTTCCGCTTGTCCTTGATGATCTTGAAGACGTAGGGGAACGAGGGCAGCGTGAACACGCCCATCACCAGCCCCTTGATGCCGGGCGCGATGACGAACTTGTCGGTCGAGTGCTTCAGGTGCGCGAGGAAGTCGCGGTAGAAGGCGGTCTTGCCCTGCTTGTGCAGACCGAGCATGGTGTAGAGCTCGGACTCGGGCTTGCTCGGCATCAGCGACTTCAGGAAGCGCACGTAGGCCGAGGGCACCTCCATGTCGACCATGAAGTAGGCGCGCGAGAAGTTGAACAGCGCCTCGATCCGGTCGTTGCCGTGCAGGAAGGTGTCGAGGTAGAGCCGGCCGCGCGCATCCTGCAGGATCGGGATGGCGAAGGGCGTGACCTCGCCGTCGTCGATGATGCGGCCGATCAGGTAGGCGCCCTTGTTCCGGAAGAAGACCGTGCGCAGCACGTTCAGCTGGAAGTCCGAGCCGCGCGCCGGGCCCTCGGCGACCACGCCGCGCATCGCGTCGGTGACCAGCCGCAGGTCGCGGTCGATGTCGACGTAGGGGCAGGCGAGGCCGAAGTCCACCAGCATCCGGCGCAGCGCCGCGGTCAGGTCCTGCTGGCCGGGGTAGTAGCTGCGGTAGCTCGGCGGATCGCCGTCGAGCCAGTCGGTGGAGACCGCCGGCCGCACGAAGATGAAGTCGTTGTGGAAGTAGGTCCGGTGCAGCAGCTTCGCGCAGACCGAGTTGAAGAAGGTCTCGGCGAGCTCGGGCTGGCGGTGCTCGGCGAGCAGCGCGACGTAGTGGCGCTTGACCTGGTTCCAGTTGCCGTCGGCGAGTTCGGCCGCATTGAACTCGCGCTCGATCCGCTCGACCGCCTCGCGGACGCGGGCGTCGTAGAAGTCGATCCGCTCGCGGGCGAGGTGGCGGATCGCGTGCCAGTCGGCGGCCTCGTAGCGCGACTTCGCCTGCTGCGCGTTGTAGCGGAAGAGCGCGTAGTGGCGGTCGAAGCCGGCG
Organism: Pseudomonadota bacterium; assembly: GCA_046046245.1. Taxonomy (GTDB): domain Bacteria; phylum Pseudomonadota; class Gammaproteobacteria; order Burkholderiales; family Burkholderiaceae_E; genus UBA4615. The sequence continues at coordinate 73,428 of JBJOKE010000042.1, forward strand.
AGGATCGCCTCGGCGATCGCGCGGGCCTGGTCGTTGCGGCGGTTCATCGCGGACGCTCCGGCGGGCTCACTTCGTCTCGGAGAAGAGCTCGCGACCGATGAGCATCCGGCGGATCTCCGACGTGCCGGCGCCGATCTCGTAGAGCTTCGCGTCGCGCCACAGCCGGCCGGTGGGGTATTCGTTGATGTAGCCGTTGCCGCCCAGGCACTGGATCGCCTCGCCGGCCATCCAGGTGGCCTTCTCGGCCGAATACAGGATGGCCGCGGCCGCGTCCTTGCGCAGCGAGCGGACGTCGATGCTGCCGCCGTGCGCGCGATCGCACTGTCTGCCCACCTCGTAGACGTAGGCGCGGCAGGCCATCATCGTGCTGTACATGTCCGCGAGCTTGCCCTGCATCAGCTGGAACTCGCCGATCGGCTGGCCGAACTGCTTCCTGTCGTGCAGGTATGGCACGACCACGTCCATGCAGGCGGACATGATGCCGAGCGGGCCGCCCGACAGCACCGCGCGCTCGAAGTCGAGCCCGCTCATCAGCACGTTGACGCCGCGGCCCACGCCCTTGAGGTCGTCGCCCTCGAGGCCGCCCAGCACGTTCTCGGCCGGCACCTCGCAGTCCTGGAACACCAGCTCGCCGGTGTGGCTGCCGCGCATGCCCATCTTGTCGAGCTTCTGCGCGACCGAGAAGCCCTTGAAGGTCTTCTCGACCAGGAAGGCGGTGATGCCGCGCGGGCCGGCCTCGAGGTCGTTCTTCGCGTAGATCACCATCACGTCGGCGTCGGGGCCGTTGGTGATCCACATCTTCGAGCCGTTCAGCACCCAGCGGTCGCCCCTGAAGTCGGCGCGCAGCTTCATCGAGACGACGTCGGAGCCGGCATTGGGCTCGCTCATCGCGAGCGCGCCGATCCACTCGCCGCTCACCAGCTTCGGCAGGTACTTCTCCTTCTGCCAGCGGGTGCCGTTGCGGTTGATCTGGTTGACGCACAGGTTCGAGTGCGCGCCGTAGGACAGGCCGACGGACGCCGAGCCGCGCGAGATCTCCTCCATCGCGACGACGTGGGCGAGGTAGCCCATGTCGGTGCCGCCATAGGCCTCGGGCACCGTCATGCCGAGCACGCCGAGCTCGCCGAACTTGCGCCAGAGGTCCATCGGGAACTGGTCGCTGCGATCGATCTCGCCGGCACGCGGCGTGATCTCGGCGGCGACGAACTGCTGCAGCGAGTCGCGCAGCATCGCGACGTCGTCGCCCAGGTCGAACTGCAATCCGGGGAGGTTCAGCATCCGGGGTCCCTGCGTGGCTCGTGGTGTTCGGGGACGGGCTCAGTGCCGGACGTCGTCGCGGCCCTTCACCGTCATCATCGTGGCCTGCATCGTCGCGACCGTGCGGGCGCGCTCGCCGTCGACGGCCACCGCGTCGCCGTCGACGAATGTTACCGTCCGCCCCGCGCGCCGGACACGACCGGTGAAGCGGAAGCGGTCGCCGGCGGCGGGTGCGAGGAAGTTGATCTTGAACTCGACCGTGAGCACGCCGGCGTCGGCGGGCATCAGCGTGGAGGCCGCATAGCCGCAGGCCGCATCGAGCACCGCGGCGAGTGCGCCGCCGTGGACGAAGCCGTGCTGCTGGGTGAGCTCGAGGTCGAAGGGCAGCTCGATCTGCGCCTCGCCGGGTGCGACCCGGGTCAGGGTCGCGCCCATCATCGACATGAACCGCTGGCGCGCGAAGGAGGCGCGCACGCGCGCCTCGTAGCCCGGGTCGGCGGGCACGGGCAGCGGGGCATCCGGGGCGAGGCGGTCGGGCATGGCGGTGGTCGGTACGGACGCGGCCGGCGCGGCCCGTCGGAACGGGCCGCTGCAGGGTAGTTGACGTTTACGTCAACGTCAATCGGCGGTCCCGGCCCGGCCGCGGCGGGTGGGCGGGGCGGCGCCGTCGCGGGCTGCGCCGGCCGCGCGGCCCGTGGTCGTCCGTGGCGCGGCGCGAGGCGGGAGGGGCGGCGGCGCGCGGCGCAGCGCGCGCTCGAGCAGGCCGCGGCAGCGTGCCTCGTGGGCGGCGATCTCGCCGAGCGTGACCTGCAGGTCCTCGAGCTGGCGCTCGAGCGTGCCGCGGTGGCCCGCCAGCACCTGCAGGAAGCGCTCGAGCTGGGCGACCGTGTCGGACGGCGACTCGTACATGTCGACCAGCTCGCGGACCTCCGACAGCGACAGTCCGAGCCGCTTGCCGCGCAGCGTGAGCTTGAGCCGCGTGCGGTCGCGCTGCGTGTAGACGCGCTGGCGGCCGCCGGCCCCCGCGCGGCTGGGCGCGAGCAGGCCCTGATCCTCGTAGAAGCGGATCGCCCTGGGCGTGACGTCGAACTCGCGGGCGAGGTCGGTGATCGTGAACGTGGCCATGGCCTCGTAGGCGGGTCGGCCGGCGCCGCGCCGGGTGCCGGAACGGCGTCGTCCGCGGTGGAACCGGCGCGCGGCGGCGCCCGGCGGCGCGGGTAGACTGACGTTGACGTAAACGTCCGATTCTAGCCGCGATGAATCCGCACGAGCACGAGCTGAGCTATCCGTTCGCCGACACGCTGCCGGCGCCCGGCACGCGGCTGGAGGTGGCCCCGGGCGTCTTCTGGCTGCGGATGCCGCTGCCTTTCGCGCTCGACCACATCAACCTCTGGCTGCTGCGCGACTCCTTCCGAGGCCGCGAGGGCTGGACGGTGATCGACTGCGGCGTCGCGAACGATGCCATCCGCGGCCACTGGGAGACGGTGTTGGCCGACGGGCTCGAGGGCCTGCCGATCGTCCGCGTGCTCTGCACGCACACCCATCCCGACCACGTCGGCCTCGCGCGGATGCTGTGCGACCGGTTCGGCGCGCCGCTGTGGATGACGCTCGGCGAATACGCGATGGGCCGGATCCTGTCGGTGCAGATGCCGGGCGCCGATCCGGACGCGGGCTACCGGCACTACAAGCGGCACGGCATGACCGACGGGCCGCAGCTCGAGGCGCTGTCGCAGCGGGTGCGCAAGCATTTCCCCGGGCTGGTGCCGTCGATGCCGCTGTCGTTCCGTCGGATCGTCGACGGCGAGGACATCGCGATCGGCGGGCGTCGCTGGCGCGTGATCGTCGGGACCGGCCACTCGCCCGAGCACGCGGCGCTGCACAGCCCGTCCGACGCGCTGCTGCTGTCGGGCGACATGGTGCTGCCCAGGATCTCGACGAACGTGTCGGTGTTCGACCTCGAGCCCGAGGCGAACTCGCTGACCTGGTACCTGTCCTCGCTGTCGCGCTTCGAGCCCTGTGCGGCCGACACGCTGGTGCTCCCCTCGCACGGTCGGCCGTTCCGCGGGCTGCACCGGCGGATCGAGCAGCTGCGCGAGCACCATGACGAGCGGCTCGCGGTCGTGCTGGCGGCTTGCCGGGAGCGGCCGCATCACGCGGCCGGCATGGTGCCGATCCTCTTCGGCCGCGAGTTCGACGCGCACCAGATGATGTTCGCGCTCGGCGAGTCGCTCGCGCACCTGCACGCGCTGTGGTACGACGGCGCGCTCGAGCGGACGGTGGGCGAGGACGGCGTCCTGCGGTTCGCGGCCGCCGCCTGAGCCCGCGGATCGCGATGCCCGTCGGCGTCGGCGCACCGCGCGCGCCGGCGCGTCGGTGGTGCTCGTCGATCCGCATGGGGCGGCGCCGACCCGCTCGCGATCAGCGGCCGACGCTTCCCCGCCGCGGGCTCGCGGCTGCAGCGCGATGCGCGTATCGGCGCCGGCCGGCGCGTCAGCCCGCCACCGGGCCGGTCGCACCGACCCACCGGGCGAGGCGCGCCTCGAGCATGGTCCGGTCGAGGGGCTTGGCGAGATAGTCGTCCATGCCCGCGGCGAGGCAGCGTTCACGGTCCTCGTCGGTGGCGTTCGCGGTCAGTGCGATCACCGGCGTGCGCGCGAGCCCCTGCGCGCGTTCGGCCTGGCGCCAGCGCTGCGTGGTCTCCAGCCCGTCGAGGCCGGGCATCTGGACGTCCATCAGCACCGCGTCCCACGGCGAGGCGGCGAGGCGCTCCAGTGCGCCCGTGCCGTCGCCGACGACGGCGGGCTCGACCCCCAGGCGCTGCAGCAGCGCGACCGCGAGCAACTGGTTGACCGCGTTGTCCTCGACCACCAGCACCCGGCGGCGCGGTTCGGCGTGCTGCGGGTCCGCGACCGCGGACGGGGCGGCGACGCCCTCGGTGGTCGCGCGGGCGGGTGGCGCGGCGGGATCAGGGGCCGGCGGCGCGGCGAGCAGCGCCGCGCCGTAGGGCGTACCGGTCGGCCTGCCCGTCGCCGTGTCCTCGGGCTGGCGTGCCGACGGTCGCGCGTCGCCCGGGCGCCCGGGCTCGGCCGTGCCGTCGAGCGCCGCGGCGAGGGCGCGCGCGCGCATCGGCCGCTCGATCCGGGGCAACGCGGGCGCGGCGGCGACGGCGCGCGAGGTGGCCAGCACCACCGGGGCGGCCGCCTGCGTCGCCCGCGCCGCGGCGATCCGCTGCGCGAACGCGAGCGCGGTCCGATCGTCGGCGGCGACCAGCAGCGGCAGCCGCGGCTCGCGTGCGGCGGCGGCCGGCTCGCGCAGCTGCAGCCCCCAGGCGGCGAGCTGCGCACGCTGCATCGGATCGATGCCGGCGACCGCGACCGCGCGGCCGGTCAGCCGCGCGACCCGTGACCGCGCGTCGGCGAGCGCGGTGCGCTGCGTGGGCGGATGCCAGGCGACGGTGAACCGGAAGGCCGCGCCGCCGCCGGGTGCGTCGCCGACATCGATGGCGCCGCCCATCAGCTCCGTCAGATGCCGGCAGATCGCGAGGCCCAGACCGACGCCGCCGTGGCTGCGCGAGGCCGACTCGTCGACCTGGCAGAACGCCTGGAACAGCCGCCTGCGCTGCACCGCGGGAACGCCCGGGCCGCTGTCCACGACGCGGACCTCCAGCAGCCGCTCGGCGTCGCGGAACGAGAGCCGCACCTGAACGTGGCCCTCGACGGTGAAGCTCACCGCGTTGTCGAGCAGGTGGCGCAGCACCTCGCGGAAGCGCCGGTCATCGCCGTGCATCGGTGGCGGTGCGTCGCCGTCGAATGCATAGCCGATCGCCAGCCCCTTGTGCGCGGCTCGGAGCGCGACGCGCGCGAGCGCGTCCTCGACCGCCTCGACGGGATCGAAGTCGGACTGGTGCAGCGGGAGCCGACCCGTCTCGAGGTCGGCCACCTCCAGCACCCGATCGATCAGCGAGCGCAGCGTCTCGGCACTGCGCTCGAGGCCGTCGACCAGCCCGCGCTGCGTGTCCGACAGCGCGGTGTCGCGCAGCAGCGCGGCCAGCCCGAGCAGGCCGTTCATCGGCGTACGGGCCTCGTGGCTCATGTTCACCAGGAAACGCGACTTCGCCCGCGATGCGTCGAGCGCGGCGGCGCGAACCGACCCGAGCTCGCGCTCGCCGAGCTCGACGAGCGACGCGTCGGCGAGCAGCACGACGAGGTGCCGCACGCCGTCGACCTCGATCGGCGCGGACGCGATGTCGGCCGCGAACGCGGTGCCGTCGTGGCGACGCGCCTCGATGCGCCGGCGGCGCCCGCCGAGCCCGGTCGGGCCGGCGCGCAGTGCGTCCTCCGGCAGCAGCGCGTCGGCCGGCGTGCCGTGCAGCGCCCTGGCCGGCTGGCCGAACATCGCCGCGGCGGCGCGATTGCAGCGGACGATCCGCCCTGCGTCGTCGATGACGACCAGGCCGTCCTGCAGGCCGTCGACGACCGCCCGCAGCGCGGCCTCGTCGACGCGCGGCGACCCCTCGGCGGCTGTCTCGAGGCGTCCCGCCGCCTGCGGCTCGCCGCCGGACGCCTCGCGCGAGGACGCCGCCGCCGGCGTGCCGGCGGCGCGGCCGAACCCGAGCCGGGCGAGCAGCGACCGGTCGGCGCGTCGCCGGGGGGCTGCGGCGTCGGGCAGGGGGGGCCGTGTGTCCATCGGCGCACGCTATCGCGCGCTGCGAGGCCGCAGCCCAGGCCGGCCGCGCGACGGGGAACCCGGGCGGACGAGCGGGTGAAATCGCGCGCGGGACGGCGGTGGCGCCCCGTCGAATCCGCGACCGCTCCCGGTCGACCGCCCGGCACGGGGGCCGGGTTGCCCGTGCCGCCGGGTCAGTCCGCCCGCGGACGCACCTTCGAGGCGGCGAGCTTCGCGTGGGTCCGAGCGGTCTCGATGTCGTCGGCGCGCGCGAGCGCGACGCCCATCCTCCGCTTCACGAACGACTCGGGCTTGCCGAACAGCCGCAGGTCCGTGCCCGGCACCGCGAGCGCGTCGGCCACGCCGTCGAAGACGATGCCCTTCGCCTCGACGCCGCCGTAGATCACCGCGCTCGCGCCCGGCGTGCGCAGCGACGCGTCCACCGGCAGCCCGAGGATCGCGCGTGCGTGCAGCTCGAACTCCGACTGGTGCTGGGTGATCATCGTGACCATGCCGGTGTCGTGCGGCCGCGGGCTCACCTCGGAGAACCAGACCTGGTCGCCCCTGACGAACAGCTCGACGCCGAAGAGCCCGGTGCCGCCCAGGTCGTCGGTGACCCGGCGCGCGATCTCGCGCGAGCGTTCGAGCGCCAGCGCGCTCATCGGATGCGGCTGCCAGCTCTCGACGTAGTCGCCCGAGACCTGCACGTGGCCGATCGGCTCGCAGAACCGGGTCTCGATCCGACCGGAGGCAGCGGTGGCGCGGACGGTGAGGAGCGTGATCTCGTAGTCGAAGTCGACGAAGCCCTCGACGATGACGCGGCCCGAATCGACGCGGCCGCCGGTGGCCGCGTACGACCATGCGCGCTCGACGTCGGCCGGCCCGTCGACCTTCGACTGGCCCTTGCCCGAGGACGACATCACCGGCTTCACGATGCACGGGTAGCCGATGCCGCCGTCGATCGCCGCACGCAGTTCGTCGAGGCTGCTCGCGAAGCGATACGGCGAGGTCGGCAGCCCGAGGGTCTCGGCGGCCAGCCGGCGGATGCCCTCGCGGTTCATCGTCAGCCACGCGGCGCGCGCGGTCGGGATCACGTCGACGACGCCCTCGCGCTCGAGCTCGAGCAGCGTCGGCGTCGCGATCGCCTCGATCTCGGGCACCACGCGGTGCGGCCGCTCGCGTTCGATCAGCGCGCGCAGCTGCGCGCCGTCGGTCATGTCGATCACGTGCGCGCGGTGCGCGACCTGGTGGCCGGGCGCGTGCGGATAGCGGTCGACCGCGATCACCTCGACGCCGAGGCGCTGCAGCGCGATCACCACCTCCTTGCCGAGCTCGCCCGAGCCCAGCAGCATCACGCGGGTCGCGTGCGGAGACAGCGGCGTGCCGAGGGGAGCGACGGTTTTCACTTGAGCACCTCGAACAGGTTGTGGTGATCGTCGGTCCACGGGCGCTTCGCGCCGCGGGTGGCCGGCAGGTCCTCGCCGCCGGCGGCGCGCAGCCGCTCGACGAGCGCGGCGTCCGCGGTCAGCGCGACCCAGTCGGACCGGTACTGGATCGCCTCCTGCGGCGGCGAGTCGGAGAAGCGCAGCGCGACCAGCCCGGCCTCGTCGGCGAGCTGGCGCACGACGCCCGTCAGGTCGAGGTAGCGGTTGGTGATGTGGAAGACCACCGCACCGCCCGGCGCCAGGTGCCGCCTGTAGACGGCGAGCGCCTCGCGGGTCAGCAGGTGAACCGGGATCGAGTCGCTGGAGAACGCGTCGACCGCGAGCACGTCGAATCGCTGGGGCGACTCGCGCTCGAGCACCAGCCGCGCGTCGCCGAGCGCGGGCTCCAGCGTCGCGCGGCTGTCGGAGAGGTAGGTGAAGCGCGCCTTCGCGACGTCGAGCACCACCGGGTTCAGCTCGTAGAGCCGGTAGGTGTCGCCTTCGCGGCCGTAGGTCGCGAGCGTGCCGACGCCGAGCCCGATCACGCCGACCCGCATCGAGGGCCGGCGCGCGGCCTCGATCGTGCGGCCGACGCCCGAGCTGGGCCCGTAGTAGGTCGTCGCCTCGGCGCGCCGGTCGGGCGCCATGTACTGCTCGCCGTGCAGGATCACGCCGTGCAGCAGCCGACGGCTCGCGTCGCGCGAGGTGTCGCCGTCGGCCGAGCCGGTGACCCGCAGCGTGCCGTAGAAGTTGCGCGACAGCTCGAGCACGCCGCCGCGGATCCAGTCGACGTAGTCGACGAAGAGCGCGGCGCAGGCGACCGTCGCGACGAATCCGACCGCACGCAGCCAGCCCGCGGACAGCAGGCCGACGAGCAACGCGATCAGCGTGAGCGCGAGCGGCAGCTCCCAGTACCAGGCGAACGCGAGCGGCGCGGCGATGCCCACCAGCAGGCCGCCCACGGCTCCGCCGAGCGAGACCATCAGGTAGAAGCGGGTCAGGTGCGCGGGCGCCGGCTTGCGAGCCACCAGCTCGCCGTGCGCGAACATGCACAGCACGAAGAGGCCGACCGCGTAGACCGGCACCGCCTGCTCGATGTGCAGGATCGCGCGCTCGATGGCGAAGCCCTCGGGCCGGAAGCTGAGACCGCCGAGCATCAGCACCGTGAACACGGCGGTCGCGAGCAGGTAGGCGCGCCGCCTGTACCAGCCGGTGCCGTCGAAGCAGAGGATGAAGGTGATCAGGTAGAGCGACAGCGGCAGCACCCACAGGAACGGGATCGACGCGACGTTCTGCGTGATGTGGGTGGTGACCGCGAGCAGCACGGTCGAGCCGAGCGCGGCGAGCGTCAGCCACAGCGCCTGTTCGCGCAGCGTGGGCGCGGCGGCGGGCACCGACGCGGCGCCGGCCGGCGGCGGCGGCACGACGAGCCCCTCGCCGTGCGCGTCGGCGGCGGCCAGCTCCTCGGCGCGGCGCGCGGGCGCGGCGCGCGCGCCCGACCAGCCGGCCGCGATCGCCAGCACGACGAAGACCGCGTAGCCCGCCGACCAGCCGATCGACTGCATCCGGCCGCTGGCGTTCGGCTCGATCAGCGGCGGATAGCCGAGCAGCGCGATCATCGAGGCCAGGTTGGACAGCGCGTAGAGCCGGTAGACGCGTGCGGCCTCGAAGCGCCGCGAGAACCAGGCCTGCACCAGCGGGCCGGTGGTCGCGAGCATCAGGTAGGGCAGGCCGATGGTCACCGCGAGCAGCAGCAGGATGCGGCCCACCGGCTGCGACGCGTCGACCGGCTTCATCGATTCCGACACGGTGATCGGCAGGAACGCGAGGCTGGCGAGCAGCAGCACGGTGTGGACGATCGCCTGCCTTCGCGGCGCGAGCTTGCGGATCACCACGTCGGAGTAGAAGTAGCCCGCGAGCAGCGCGACCTGGAAGAACACCATGCAGGTGGTCCAGACCGCGGCCGACCCGCCGAACCACGGCAGGATCTGCCGCGCGATGATCGGCTGGACGAGGAAGAGCAGGAAGGCTGACAGCGCGATCGTGGCGGCGTGGAGGATCATGGGGCGGCGCGGGGTGCGGTCCGTGTCGTTGTATTGGGGGGGGGCGGCTCGTACGGGCTCAGCGGCCCGGCGGCGACAGCCCGAGCCCGACCAGCTTCGCGTCGACCGCCTCGGCCCAGCCGCGGTTGGCCGCGGGGCTCGCGGGGCTCGGGTGCAGGATCTGCGCGATGCGCACGCCGCGGGCGAGGGCGCCGTCGACGAGTCCGCCCTGCAGCACCGTCTGCAGCCGCTTCTCGGCGAAGCCGCCGACGCCGATCGCCCACTGCGGCGCGAGCGCCGCGAGGGCGCGCGCGAGGTGGCGGTCGCAGGCGGCGTGCACCGGCTCGATCTCGGCAGCCGGCAGCTGCACGGGCGTGCGGTTGCGGCCCGAGGCCTCGAGCCAGACCAGCGGGCAGTAGTTGAGGACGAAGGCGTCCGCGAAGAAGGCGTCGGCGCCGCCCCAGCGGGCGGCCGCCCAGCCCCAGAGCCGGCGGCCGCTGACCTCGGAGCGCCGGCACCCGAAGCCCTCGATCGGTCGCTTGGGGTGCTCGTCGCCCGGTCGGCCCACCGACCCCTCGATGCCCATCCAGTCGCGCACCGCGGCGATCTCGCCGAAGGGCACGCCGGTCTGCATCATCCCGAAGGGGCCGGGATTCATGCCGAGCAGCACGATCCGCTTGCGGGTCGCGCCGTAGCGACGGACGTAGGCCTCGTAGGGGGCCCACGCGTACTGCAGCGGGTCGTAGACGTGCGCGACCGGCGGGCCGAAGCGCAGCGGCGCGAGTTCGGCGGACAGGTCGCGTGCGGCGTCGAGCAGCGCGCGGGCGACGGGGCTGGGAGCGGGCATGGGGCGCCATCCTACCAATCCCGCTACCTCGGCGGTCCGGGCTTCGGGTACGCTCTCGGCGCTCACGACACCGCCCTGCCCGAACGGAGATGCCATGAACGCCCCGACCGCCCCGACCGCCGTCGACACCGACCGCATCCCCTACCGGAAGCCGCAGCCCTGGGGCATGGCCCCCGACATGGTCGTGCACGACGTGCTGACCGAGGACGAGGCGCTGTGGGCGCCGGTCGCCCCCGGGATCTGGTCGCGGCCGCTGCACCTGAACGTGACCGGGGGCTTCTACGTCCACCTGCTGAAGGTGAAGCGATCGGGCCTGCTGCAGCGTCACCGGCACTCGGGCCAGGTCCACGCCTACGTGATCCGCGGCAAGTGGCGCTACCTCGAGCACGACTGGGTCGCCGAGGAGGGCAGCTACGTCTTCGAGCCGCCTGGCGAGACCCACACGCTGGTCGTGCCCGACGACTGCACCGACATGATCACGATGTTCACCGTGCACGGCGCGCTGATGTACGTCGACCCGGAGGGCGGCTCGACCGGCTACGACGACGTCTTCACCCGGATCGACAAGTACCGCGCTCACTTCGAGGCCATCGGCCTCGGCGGCGACTACGTCCGGCGGTTCATGCGCTGAGTCGCGGCGGCGGGACCGCGCTCAGCGCGCCGCCGCGTGCCCGCGAGCGGCGTCGCGGCGCGGCGCGGCGCGCCGCGCCTGACCGGCGCGCACCGACGAGGCTGCGAGCCGGTCGGTCCAGTCGCCGTGGTCGTAGCTGACGGTGCCGGCGATCGTGGCCTCGACGAGCGACGACCCGGCGCCCGCCTTCGGCAGCTCGAGCGTCTCGATCGGCACCGGCGAGGCGATCAGCCGACCCTGCAGGTAGTCGACGCCCAGCTCGGTCGCGATGTCGCGCTGCTCGGGCGTCTCGATCCACTCGGCGACGGTGCGCGACCCGGTCGCGCGCGCGATCCTCACGATCGTCGCGACGATCTCGCGGTCGAGCGGTTCGTCGACGACCTGGCGGATGAACGAGCCGTCGATCTTCAGCACGTCGGCCCGCAGTCGCTTCAGGTAGTCGAAGGTCGCGAGTCCCGTGCCGAAGTCGTCGAGCGCGATGGCGAGCCCCATCTCCGAGATCCGGCGCACGTGCGCGCGCGCCATCTCGAGGTCGGCGATCGCGCTCGATTCGGTGATCTCGATCATCAGCCGGCGCGGGTCCACCGGATGCGCGGCGAGGCAGCGCTTCACGTAGTCCGGGAACTCCGGATCGCACAGCGTCGGCCCGCAGACGTTGATCGAGCACAGGTGCGTCGCGTCGTGCAGCGGGCGGTTCTCCGCGAGATGCGCGACGGTACGCACGAACACCAGCCGGTCGAGCTTCGAGTGCAGGCCGGCGTGCCAGATCGCCGGCAGGAACTGCTTCGGCTGCAGCAGCTTGCCGTCGTCGCCCTCGACGCGCACCAGCACCTCGAAGTGCAGCAGCCCCCGGGCGGCCGGGCGCACCGGCTCGATCCGCTCGGCGAACAGCCTGATCCGTCCCTCGGCCAGCGCGCGGCTCACCGCCTCGATCATCCTCAGCTCGGTCCGGTAGTCGTCGATCAGCGCGGCCGAGACGGTCGTGCGGTGGATGCCGGCCGGATCGTTGGCCGCCCGCTGCAACGCCATCGACAGCGCGGTCAGCACCGCGTCGGCACCCACGTCCGCGTCGGCGGGCACCTCGACCATTCCGGCGTGGTAGCGCAGCTGGATCGACTGCTCGTTGGTGTCGAAGCGCTGGCCGCCGAGGGTCGACCGAAGCCGCTGCCGGATGCCTAGACCGTCGACCCGATCGCCCATCGTCAGCACGAAGCGGCCGGACGACGGGTGGGCGACCCGCGCGCCGAGCGGCTCGAAGGTCGCCCGCAGTCGGCCGGCGACCGAGCGCTCGAGCTCGGCCGCGGCGGTGCTGTCGGTCAGGTCGCTCCAGCGCGCGATGTCGGGCAGCACGACGCCGACCAGCCAGAACCGGCCACGGCGCGACCGGGACAGCAGCGCGTCCACGATCCGCGCCAGCGCGCGCTGGTTGGGCAGGCCGGACAGGTCGCTGCGCATCGCCTGCCGGATCAGCGCGCGCGCCGCCTCGCGGCTGTCGGTGCTCACCGAGTGCAGGATCGCTTGCAGCGAGAACACGCCGCCCAGCAGAAGCATCGCGCCGATCTCGCGGGCGCGCGCGACGTCGTCCGGGTCCGCGAGCGAGAAGGCCGAGGTGTAGGAGACCGTCATCGCGAACGCGTTCGCCGCGATCAGCAGTGCGCCGATCCGTCCGGCCATCGAGCGCGCCACCAGCAGGCCCAGCAGCAGGTGGGTGATGGCCAGGATGCGGGCGGGGCCGTCGTGGCCCATCGAACGCAACGCCTCCGACGCGCCCGCGCAGCACACGATCGCGACGGTCGACAGGACGACGGCGTGCGGCGCCGGCCCCGGCAGTTGCGCGGCCCGCTCGGGCGGCTTCGAGCCCGACGCGGCGTCGGAGCGCGCGCGGCGTGCCGCGTCGATGCGTTCGGCCAGCGGCCGTGCGAGCGTCGCGGCCAGCGGCACGCAGATCGTCGCGACCAGCAGGTCGCCGAACACCAGGTCGAGGTAGTCGTGCGCGACCCACCCGCCCTCGCCCGGACGCATGCCCCGCATCAGCGCGCCGAGCGGCGCGCAGAGGATGCCGATGCCCAGCAGCCGCAGCTCGACGCTGCCGACGCCACGCGGCGGCACCGCGGCCGCAAGCCGCCCCAGACCCTCGGCGGCCACCGCCGGCAACGCGACGCCCGCGGCCACGGTCCATGCCGGGACCCACCAGGGGCTGCCCAGACCGGCGAGGAGCGCCACCGGCACCGCGGCGCCGAGCGCACACGCGGCGCGGGTCGCGGTGGCCCGCCACGGACTCGCTGCGGTGCCGGGGCCGCCGGATCCGTCGGGACCGACCGCCGGCGCGCAGGCGAGCCAGCCGAGCATCACCGCCCCGAGCGGCCAGGGGCCCGCGGGCGTCCACAGGCGACCGGACAGCGCGCCGATCGCCCAGGCGAGCGCGGCCACGACCGCGGAAGCGGTCGCGAGCACGAGCACCGGACGGCGTGCGGCCAGCCGATCGAAAGCCTGCAGCTTGGGCATCTGACCCTTGTAGAGGGATGTCCCGGGCCGCACGGACGCCGTCCGTGTTTCGGACGGCTGCGGGCGACGAACGGTCGGTGCTCGATGCAAACCGCGAAAGGCTGCTCGAGTGCCGCCGCGGACCTGGCGGCCGCGGCCGGCCGTGCCGGCGAATTGGGGTATAACCCCGCGACGCGGACACGGACGGCACGGCAGGCTATGAAGCGATACGGGATGGCGGTGATCGGGCTCGGGGTGGTCGGGCGACGCATGCTCGAGCAGGCCGCGGCGAGCCCCGGCCTGCGGGTGGTGGCCGCCTGGGACCCGGCGGCACCGGCCCGCGCGTCGGCGGCCGCGGACTTCGCCGGCCTGCCGCTCGCCACGGGTGTCGCCGACGCGATCGAACGCCTCGACGTCGACGTGGTCTACGTCGCCGCACCGCCGCTCGCGCATGCATCGCTGGTGCGCGCGGCCGTGGCCGCGGGCAAGGCGGTGTTCTGCGAGAAGCCGCTGGGCGTCGACGTCGCCGAGAGCGAGGCGCTGGTCGCCGAGGTCGACGCCGCGGGCGTCGCGCAGGCGGTCAACTTCCCGTTCGCGTCGTCCGATGCGGTGGACCTGCTGCGCCGCGCGGTCGACGCGCCCGACTTCGGGCTGCGGGCGATCGAGGTCCGCGTCCGGTTCCAGGAATGGCCACGCGCCTGGCAGGCCGGTGCGACCTGGCTCGCGCGCGCCGACCAGGGCGGCTTCACCCGCGAGGTGCTGTCGCACTTCCTGTGGCTGCTGCATCGCGTGCGCGGCGGCTTCGCGCTGCGCGGCGCGGCGGCGGCCTGGCCCGCGAAGCCCGCGGGTGCGGCCGAGACCGCGATCGCTGCGGCGGTCGACGCGATGGGCGTGCCCGCGACGGTGAGCGGCAGCGTCGGCGGCGGCGCGCCCGACCGGATCGAGGCCCGCTTCGTCGGCGCCCGCGAGGAGCTCGTGCTCGCCGACTGGTACCGGCTCGACGCGATGGACGCCGACGCGCCGGGCGGCAGACCGGTGCCGGGCCTGCCCGCCGACCCGCGGACAGCGGCCTACCAGCGGCAGCTCGCGCAGCTTCACGCGCTGCTGTCGGGCGAGCCGCACACCCTGCCTTCCCTAGCCGAGGCGCTCGCGGTCCAGCGCGGTGTCGAGGCGATCCTGACCCCCACGAGGACCTGAACCCATGAGCCTTCCAGCGACCATGCGGCATGTCGAACACGGCGCCGGCGGCGGCCCCGAGGTGCTGCGCGTCGAGTCCGGTCCGGTGCCCGAGGTCGGCGCGGGCGACGTGCTGATCGAGGTCGTCGCCGCCGGCGTGAACCGGCCCGACTGCCTGCAGCGCAGCGGCCGCTACCCGCCGCCGAAGGACGCGTCGCCGCACATCGGCCTCGAGGTCGCCGGGCGTGTCGTCGCGCTGGGCCAGGGCGTGACCGAGTGGGCGATCGGCGACGAGGTCTGCGCGCTGACCAACGGCGGCGGCTATGCGGAGTACGCGATCGCGCCCGCGGGCCAGGTGCTGCCGGTGCCGAAGGGCCTGTCGCTGCTGCAGGCGGCGGCACTGCCGGAGACCTACTTCACCGTCTGGTCGAACGTCTTCGAGCGCGGCCGGCTCGCCGCCGGCGAGTCGCTGCTGGTGCACGGCGGCTCGTCGGGGATCGGTCTCACCGCGATCCAGCTCGCGAAGGCGCGCGGCGCGACGGTCTACTGCACGGTGGGCAACGCCGAGAAGGCCGAGGCCTGCGTCGCGCACGGCGCCGACGCCGCGATCGACTACCGTCGCCAGGACTTCGTCGCCGAGACGATGCGCCTGACGGGCAACCGCGGCGTCGACGTGGTGCTCGACATGGTCGGCGGTCCGTACATCGAGAAGAACCTGAAGATCCTCGCGATCGAGGGCCGGCTCGTGCAGATCGCATTCCTGCAGCCCTCGCGCGCCGAGCTCGACTGGATGCCGCTGATGGTGAAGCGGCTGACCTACACCGGCTCGACGCTGCGGCCGAGGCCGCCCGCCGAGAAGGCGCGGCTCGCGCAGCAGCTTCGCAACGAGGTCTGGCCGCTGCTGGAGCAGGGCCGCGCGCTGCCGCACCTGCACAAGGTGTTCCCGCTGGAGCAGGCCGCGCAGGCGCATGCGCTGATGGAGAGCAGCGAGCACATCGGCAAGATCATGCTGCAGGTGCGCCCGGGCTGACCTCGGCCGCGGCGGGCCCCGACCGCGAGCGGGGAGCGCGGGCCCGCGGCGGGCCGAGGTGCCCGTCGCGGAGCCTCCTCGGTTCCGTCAGGGAGCGGGGGACGCGGTCGCGCCGCCGGCACCGGCACGGCGATAGGCGCGGTAGCCCAGGACGAACATCACGAGCCCCGTGGCGAGCTGCAGCACGCGGTCGATCGTGGCGTGGTCGAGCACGAACTGGTCGAACAGCGGGTCCTTGACGATCATGCCGGCGCCGGTCAGCGCCAGGATCGACGCGCCGACGGCGGCCAGCAGCGGCCAGCGGTCCATCATCTTCGTCACGAAGCCGCTGCCCCAGACGACCAGCGGGATCGTGACCAGCAGGCCGATGATCACCAGGTCCCAGCGCCCGTTCGCGGCGCCGCCGATCGCGAGCACGTTGTCCACGCCCATCAGCGCGTCGGCGATGATGATCGTCTTCATCGCCCCCCAGAAGCTGTCGGCCGCGGTGTGCTCGTGGCCATCGCCGTCGCTCGAGGGCACGGCGAGCTTGTAGGCGATCGGCAGCAGCAGCGCGCCGCCGACCAGCAGCAGGCCGGGGATCTTCAGCAGCCAGACGACGACGAGGGTGAGGGCGGTGCGGACGGCGATCGCGCCGATCGCGCCGAAGACGATCGCCTTGCGGCGCAGGTCGGGACGCAGGCGGCTCGCGGCGATGCCGATGACCAGCGCGTTGTCGCCGGCGAGGACGAGGTCGATAACGATGATGGTGGCGAGCGCCGCCCACCAGGCAGAACTGAAGAGTTCCATACGGTCCCGTGAGGTGCCAGATGACTGGTCTCGCCCGCGGGCCGGTGGCCCGCCGCCATCTCCGGGGCAGCCGGACGCCGCCCGTATTGACGAAGATGGCGCCGACGCAGGATGCGCCGGGCGCTACTCCCCAGAACGTCCGCAGGCTACGTGAGAGCGGCGTGAATCGTCTATCCAAAACCTCACGTTCGTGAGGGTCGCTTGAGTCGGCCCGACGGACGGTTCCTGACAAGGCTCGTCAGATGTGAGCGCACGCTTCCATCGAAGGGCGTGTCTTGGCAAGGCAGTCAGGTCTGCACCAGGGTCCGGTGCCGATGGATGCTCATCAGGATCCCGGCGCCGAGCCCGAGCGTCACCATGGCGGTGCCGCCGTACGACATCCACGGGAGCGGCACGCCGACCACCGGCAGGATGCCGATGACCATGCCCATGTTGACGAAGCAGTAGGTGAAGAAGCTCATCGTGATCGAGCCGGCCATCAGTCGCCCGAACACCGTGGCGCCGGTCCCGGCGATCACCAGCCCGCGCGAGATGATCGCGAGGTACAGCAGCATCAGCACGCCCACGCCCAGCATGCCGAACTCCTCGGAATAGACCGCGAGGATGAAGTCGGTGGTCCGCTCGGGGATGAACTCCAGGTGGGTCTGCGTGCCCTGCATCCAGCCCTTGCCGGTCAGGCCGCCCGAGCCGACGGCGATCGTCGACTGGATGATGTGGAAGCCCTTGCCGAGCGGATCCGAGGTCGGGTCGATCAGGGTCAGCACCCGCTGGCGCTGGTAGTCGTGCAGCACCGACCAGAGCACCGGCAGCGACGCGAGGCCGGCGGCCGCGAGGCCGAAGATGATCCTCCAGCTCAGGCCGGCGAAGAAGATCACGTAGGCGCCGGCGGCGAGCACCAGGATCGACGTGCCCAGGTCGGGCTGCTTGGCGATCATGCCGACCGGCACGATCAGCAGGACCGTGGCCACCAGGAAGTCCCCCCAGCGAAGCATGCCCTCGCGCTGGTTGAAGTACCAGGCGAGCATCAGCGGCGTCGCGATCTTCAGCATCTCCGACGGCTGGATCCGGGTGACGCCCAGGTCGAGCCAGCGCTGCGCGCCCTTGTTGATCACGCCGAAGATGTCGACCGCGAGCAGCAGCACGATGCCGATCGCATAGAGCGGCAGCGCCAGCCGCATCAGCAGCGTCGGCGGCACGATCGACGCGATCCACATCACGACGAAGGCGGCGCCGAGATTCCGGAAGTGGCCGGCGAAGCGGCCCGGGAAGTCGAACGCGGCCGAGTACATCGTCACGCAGCTGATCAGGATGACCAGGGCCATCGCGATCATCAGCGATCCGTCGAAGACCATCACGTACGGCCGGATCGTCTCCCAGGGCGAGCGGCGGTCCATCGGGGCGGCGGTCGATCCGATCAATTGCGTGCGGCCTGTGCGGGGGTGAGGGGCTCCGGCTCCATGCTCTCGGGCACGTCGCGCATCTCGGACTCGTCGACGTCCGGCCTGACCGGGAAGGGCGGCGCGGTGTCCTTCGGCAGCTTGCCGAGCAGCACGTAGTCGAAGACCTTGCGGGCGATCGGCGCCGCGGCCTGCGCGCCGAAGCCGCCGTTCTCGACGATCAGCGCAAGTGCGACCTTCGGGTCGTCGGCCGGCGCGAACGCCATGTACAGCGAGTGGTCGCGGAAGCGCTCCGCGATCTTCTTCGCGTCGTACTTCTCGTTCTGCTTGATGCCGATCACCTGCGCGGTGCCGGTCTTGCCGGCGGCGACGTATTCGGCGCCCATGAACGCGATCCGTCCGGTGCCGACCTTGTTCACCTCGACCATGCCCTGCTTCACCAGCGCGAGGTACTCGGGCTTGATGGGGATCCGGTAGCTCTCCTTCGGCACGGTCAGCGTCCTCGAGCCGTCCCGCGGATCGTGGATCGCCTTGACCACGTGCGGTCGCATCACCTTGCCGGCGGCGGCGAGCGTCGCGGTCGCGTGCGCGAGCTGCAGCATCGTGAACGTGTTGTAGCCCTGGCCGATGCCGATCGACGGCGTCTCGCCCGGCAGCCACTTCTGCTTGTACCGCTTCATCTTCCATTCGGAGGACGGGAGGATGCCGGTCGTCTCGTTCTGGATGTCGATGCCGGTGAGCTGGCCGAAGCCCCAGGGCTTCATGTAGTCGTGGATCCGGTCGACGCCCATCTCGTAGGCGGCGCCGTAGTAGTAGGTGTCCGAGGAGACGATGATCGACTTCTTCAGGTCGACCGAGCCGTTGCCGCCGGGCTTCGAGTCGCGGAACCGATGGCCGCCGAGCAGGAAGTAGCCCGGGTCGCTGATGGCGGTGGTCGCGGTGCGTATGCCGCTGTCGAGCACCGCCAGCGCCATGAACGGCTTGTAGGTCGAGCCCGGCGGATAGGTGCCGCGCAGCGGCCGGTTCAGGAGCGGCTTGTCCGGATCGTCGTTCAGCTCCTTCCAGGTCACCGGGTCGATGCCGTCGATGAACAGGTTCGGGTCGTAGGTGGGCTTGGACACGAAGGCCAGCACGTCGCCGGAGGCGGGCTCGATCGCGACCAGCGCGCCCTTGCGGTCGCCGTACCATTCCTCGACGAGCTTCTGCAGCCGCACGTCGATCGACAGGATCAGGTTCTTGCCCGGCGTCGCCGGGTTGCGCGACAGCGATCGCACCGCGCGGCCGCCGGCCGAGACCTCGACCTCGTCGAAGCCGGTCTCGCCATGCAGCTGCGACTCGTAGCTCAGCTCGACGCCGACCTTGCCGATGTGCGTGGAACCCGCGTACAGCGAGCCGTTGCCGGCCTCGTCGATCCGGCGCTTCTCGTCCGGAGAGATCCGACCGATGTAGCCGATCACGTGCGCCGCGGTCTCGCCCAGGGGGTAGTTGCGGAACAGCCGGGCCTTCACGTCCACGCCTTCGAACCGGTAGCGGTTCGCCGCGATCTTGGCCACCTCCTCGTCGGTCAGCCGCGTCTTGAGCGGCAGCCACTCGGAGTTCTTCGTGTCCTCGTACAGCCGCTTGAAGCGGCGTCGCTCGCGCGGGCCGATCTCGATGATCGTGGCCAGCTCGTCGATCGTCCTCTCGAGGTTCCCGATCTGGCGCGGGGCGAGCTCGAGCGTGTAGGCCGACACGTTCTCGGCGAGCAGCACGCCGTTGCGGTCGTAGATCAGGCCGCGCGCCGGCGGCACCGGGACCACCGCGATCCGGTTGTCCTCGGCCTGCGCGTGGAACTCGGCGTGGCGGTAGACCTGCAGCCAGACGAAGCGCGCGACCAGCGCCCCGAAGGCCGCGACCACGGCGACGATCGCGAACACCAGCCGCCAGCGCAGCCGCGCGAGCTCGAGCTCCGAGTTCCGGACTTCAACCATGCTTCGCGCCGCGCGTCATATCGGGCGGTTCTCGTCCCGGTCGACGGCGCTGCGCTGCGGCGCGAGCAGCAGCACATCGGCCAGCGGCCACAGCAGCGTCGACGTGACGCTCTGCAGGAAGTAGCCCAAGCCCGGGAACGGTCCGCCCACGGCCATCCGCACCGCGACCACCACCAGCTGCGACAGCAGGAACAGCGGCAGGACGTGCAGCATCTGCCCGCCCAGCCGGAACCAGGGCACGCGCCGGTGCATCGACATCGCCCCGTACGACAGCAGGCTGTAGGCCAGCGCCCGCTCGCCCAGCAGCGCCGAGGCGTGCACGTCCATCAGCAGTCCCACGAGGAAGGCGATGCCGATGCCCACCTTGCGCGGCTGGTGGATGTTCCAGAACACCAGCACGAGCGCGAGGAAGTCGGGCACGCCGTAGGTCCGGCCCCAGGGCAGGATGTTCAGCACGAACGCGGCCAGGATGGTGAACGCGATGAAGGCCCGGCTCGCAGGCAGCAGCAGGTATTCGGCGCGCATCTGCATCGTCGTGTCCCTTCAGTCCGCGCGCTTGGCCGCGCGCTTGCCGCGCGGGTCCGCCGCCTCGGGCGGCGAGGGGGGCGGCGGCACGCCGGTGCGGTCGACCAGCAGCACGAGCAGCAGCCGGCTGCGGTCGACGCCACCGACCGGGTCGACCAGCACCCGGGCGAAGTTGCCCGTGCGGCCACGGTCGATGGTCGCGACGCGGCCCACCGGCAGCCCGGCCGGGTAGAGGCTGTCGAGCCCGGAGGTGACGACCACGTCGCCCTCCTTCAGGTCCGCGTTGACCGACATGAAGCGCAGCTCCAGCCGGCCCGGCTCGGCGCCGCCGGATGCGATCGCACGCAGCCCGGTGCGCTGGACCTGGACCGGGATCGTCATGTTGCGGTCGGTGATCAGCGTGAGCTCGGCCGACAGCGGGAACACCCGGGTGATCTGGCCGAGCACCCCCTGTGCGTCCACCACCGGCTGGCCCGCGGCCACGCCCTGCTGCAGTCCCTTGTCGAGCACCAGCCTGCGGGTGAACGGATCGCGGGTGTCGTAGAGCACCTCGGCCACGACGCTCTTCACCGCGGCCCGCTCGCGTGCACCCGTCAGCTCGCGCAGCTGGCGGTTCTCCTGGGCCAGCTGCTCGACCTGCAGCAGCGTGCGGGCATTGGCCGTCTCGATCCGCTTCAGCTCGGTGTTCTCCGCGCGCAGCCGGTGGACCTCCGACAGGTAGTCGGTCGAGATCGACAGCGCGTCGCGCGGCACGAGCAGCGTCCGCTGAAGCGGATACAGCACCGTGCCGATGCCCTGACGCATCGCGTTGAGCACGCCGGTCCTCGAGTCGATGACCAGCAGGGCGATGCTCAGCAGCGCGAAGAACCCGAGGCGGGCGTTGGCCGACGGGCCCTGCTTGAAGAACGGCGGCGGGCTGCGGTCCATTGCCCCGCTTTCAGTGCGTCATTCGCTCGTGAAGATCGTTCCGAGCTTGTCCATCCGCTCCAGCGCCATCCCGCAGCCGCGGACCACGCAGGTCAGCGGGTCGTCGGCCACGAGCACCGGAAGCCCGGTCTCTTCCATCAGCAGGCGATCGAGGTCGCGCAGCAGCGCGCCGCCGCCGGTCAGCATCATGCCGCGCTCGGCGATGTCCGCGCCGAGCTCCGGCGGGGTCTGCTCGAGCGCGATCTTGACCGCCGAGACGATGTTGTTGAGCGGATCGGTGAGCGCCTCGAGGATCTCGTTCGACGAGACGGTGAACGCGCGCGGGATGCCCTCGGAGAGGTTGCGGCCCTTGACCTCCATCTCCTTGACCTCGGAGCCGGGGAAGGCGGAGCCGATCTCCTTCTTGATCGCCTCGGCGGTCGTCTCGCCGATCAGCATCCCGTAGTTGCGGCGGATGTAGTTGATGATCGCCTCGTCGAACTTGTCGCCGCCGACCCGTACCGAGCCGGAGTAGACCATGCCGCCGAGCGAGATCACGCCGACCTCGGTGGTGCCGCCGCCGATGTCGACGACCATCGAGCCGGTGGCTTCCGACACCGGCAGGCCGGCGCCGATCGCGGCCGCCATCGGCTCCTCGATCAGGAAGACCTGCGAGGCGCCGGCGCCGAGCGCCGACTCGCGGATGGCCCGGCGCTCGACCTGGGTCGACCCGCAGGGCACGCAGATGATGATCCGCGGATTCGGGGCGAACAGCGACCCCGGGTGGACCATGCGGATGAACTGCTTGAGCATCTGCTCGGTCACGGTGAAGTCGGCGATCACGCCGTCCTTCATCGGGCGGATCGCCTCGATGTTGCCGGGCACCTTGCCGAGCATCTGCTTGGCTTCCTTGCCCACGGCGGCGATCGTCTTCTTGCCGTTCGGGCCGCCTTCCTGGCGGATGGCAACCACCGAGGGCTCGTTCAGGACGATGCCCTTGCCCCGCACGTAGATGAGGGTATTGGCCGTTCCGAGGTCGATCGCGAGGTCGTTGGAGAAATACTTTCGAAAGAATCCGAACATCGTCGGTTCCGCGCTTTATTGGTGTGGATGGGGCCCTCGGGCGGGCTTCCGGGAGACGGGACGGCGGTCGATCTGCCTCGGGGTGGCGGCCCGAATCTCCTCAGAAACGACGCGAATCATACCTTATAATTCCTTAAGTTCACTAAGAAAATCGGGGTTTTCCACTGTCTCTCACAGCTGCCGACGTGGCGCGGATCGCGGAACTCGCCCGTCTCGAACTCTCCACCGCCGAGGCCGACCGGACCCTGGGTCAGCTGAATCGCGTCCTCGAGCTGATCGAGGCGCTGCAGGCCGTCGACACCGCCGGCGTCGAGCCGATGACCCATGCCGGCGACGTCGTGCTGCGCCTGCGGCCCGACGCGGTCACCGAGCCCGACCGGCGTGCCGACTACCAGGCCGTCGCGCCGGCGGTCGAGCACGGCCTGTACCTCGTGCCCCGGGTGATCGAATGACCGCCTGGCATCTGAAGCCTCTGCCCGAGCTGCGCCGCGCCCTGGACGAGGGCGGGGTCACCGCCGTCGCGCTGGCCGAGCACTTCCTCGCCCGGATCGCCGGTTCCGCCCTCAACGCGTTCATCGACGTGCGGCCCGAACTCACGCTCGAGGCGGCCCGCGCGGCCGACGAGCGGCTCGGCCGTGGCGAGCGCGGCGCGCTGCTCGGCGTCCCGATCGCGCACAAGGACATCTTCGTGACCCGCGGCTGGCGCTCGACCGCCGGCTCCCGGATGCTGGCCGACTACGTGAGCCCCTTCGACGCGACCGTCGTCGAGCGGCTCGCCGCGGCCGGTGCGGTGTGCGTGGGCAAGACGAACTGCGACGAGTTCGCGATGGGGTCCACGAACGAGCACTCCCATTTCGGGTCCGTCCGCAACCCCTGGGACCCCGACGCGATCCCGGGGGGCTCGTCGGGCGGCTCCGCCGCCGCCGTGGCCGGCGGGCTCGCGCCGCTCGCCACCGGCACCGATACCGGCGGCTCGGTCCGCCAGCCGGCCTCGATGTGCGGGATCACCGGCATCAAGCCGACCTACGGCCGCGTCTCCCGCTTCGGGATGATCGCCTACGCGTCGAGCCTGGACCAGGGCGGCGCGTTCGGCGCGTCGGCGGCCGACTGCGCGGCGCTGCTCGCCGCGATGTCGGGCTTCGACCCGCGCGACTCGACCAGCATCGACCGGCCCGCCGACGATCACGCGGCGCAGCTCGCTGCCTCGCCGGTGCCGGCCGGCCGCGCCGCGGCGGCCGGCGAGTCGCGGCCGCTCGCCGGGCTGCGCGTCGGCCTGCCGCGCGAGTTCTTCGGCGAGGGGCTCGCCCCGGACGTCGAGGCGGCGGTCCGTGCGGCGGTCGCGGTGCTCGAGTCGCTGGGCGCCGAGCCGGTCGAGGTCTCGCTGCCGCGCACGCGGCTCGCGATCCCGGCCTACTACGTGATCGCGCCGGCGGAGGCCTCGAGCAACCTGTCGCGCTTCGACGGCGTCCGCTACGGGCACCGCGCCGGTCACCCGGCCGACCTGCGCGACCTGTACCGCCGCAGCCGCGCCGAGGGCTTCGGCGAGGAGGTCCGCCGCCGGATCCTGGTCGGCACCTACGTGCTCTCCCACGGCTACTACGACGCCTACTACCTGCAGGCGCAGAAGCTGCGCCGGCTGATCGCCGAGGACTTCGCCGCCGCGTTCGGACGGGTCGACGTGATCGCCGGGCCGGTCTCGCCCACCGTGGCCTGGAATCTCGGCGAGACCGTCGACGACCCGGTCAAGGACTACCTGGCCGACGTCTACACGCTGGGCACCTCGCTCGCCGGTCTGCCCGGGCTGTCGATGCCCGCGGGCTTCGGCGATCGGGGCCGGCCGGTGGGCGTGCAGCTGATCGGGCCGCGCTTCGAGGAGACGCGGCTGCTCGCGGTCGCGGACCGTTTCCAGCAGGCGACCGACTGGCACCTGCGGCGGCCGCCGGACCGGGGCTGACGATGCGAGGCCGTGCCCTGCGTGCCGTCGCCGCGGCCGTGCTCGCGTTCGTGGCGGCCGGCTGCGCGGCGCCGGCGCGTGCGCCGATCGCCGACCGGCCGATCGACCTCGCCGGCGCCTGCGCGCAGACCGAGGAGGACGGCTTCCGCGAGGACGCGCGGCTGATCGTCGAGGACAACCGCGTCCGCGAGCTGAGCTGGCAGCTGTACGTCGGCCGGCGCGGCAGCTGCCGCTTCGAGCTGGCCGACTTCCGCCAGGTGCGCAGCCGTCCGTCGATCGAACTGGCCGCGCGCGACGGCAGCGCCTGCAAGCTGATGGTCTGGCAGGAGCCGCGGCGCGTGACGCTCGCGCACGCCGGCTGCGAGGCCCGCTGCACCGCGGGGATCTACGAGGAAGCGTGGCCGGTGATGTTCGAGCCGCGCACCGGTGGCTGCGCCACCCGATGAAGAGGCGATGATGACAGGCTGGGAAGTCGTGATCGGGCTGGAGACGCACGTCCAGCTCGCGACCCGCTCGAAGATCTTCTCGGGCGCGTCGACCGCGTTCGGCGCGCCGCCGAACACGCAGGCCTCGCCGGTGGACCTCGCGCTGCCGGGCGTGCTGCCGGTGTTCAACGCGGCCGCGCTCGACTGCGCGGTGAAGTTCGGGCTCGCGGTGGGCGCGGCGATCGCCCCGCGGTCGGTCTTCGCGCGCAAGAACTACTTCTATCCGGACCTGCCCAAGGGCTACCAGATCAGCCAGTACGAGATCCCGGTGGTCTCGGGCGGCGGCGTGCCGATCGTCTGGCAGGAGGGCGGCGAGCCGCGCGAGAAGCGCGTGCGCCTGACGCGCGCGCACCTCGAGGAGGACGCCGGCAAGTCGCTGCACGAGGATGCGATGCGGGCGCTCGGCGGCGCGGCGCTCGCCGGGATGTCGGGCATCGACCTGAACCGCGCGGGCACCCCGCTGCTGGAGATCGTCACCGAGCCCGACATGCGCTCCTCGGCCGAGGCGGTCGCCTACGCGCGTGCCCTCCACGGGCTGGTGACCTGGCTCGGGATCTGCGACGGCAACATGCAGGAGGGCTCGTTCCGCGTGGACGCGAACGTGTCGGTCCGTCCGCGCGGGCAGGCCGAGTTCGGCACGCGCTGCGAGATCAAGAACCTCAACTCCTTCCGGTTCATGGAGCGCGCGATCGAATTCGAGGTGCGCCGACAGATCGAGCTGATCGAGGACGGCGGCCGCGTCGTGCAGGAGACCCGCCTGTACGACCCCGACCGCGACGAGACCCGGTCGATGCGCTCGAAGGAGGATGCACACGACTACCGCTACTTCCCCGACCCGGACCTGCCGACCCTGGTGGTCCCGCCCGAGCTGGTCGAGCGGATCCGCGCCGGCATGCCGGTCCTGCCCGAGCAGCTGCGCGCGCGCTACGTCGAGGCTCTCGGCCTCACCAGCTACGACGCGACGACGCTGACCGCGACCCGCGCGACCGCGACGTACTTCGACGAGACGGTCGGCGCGCTCGCCGGGCTCGGTGTCCGCGGCCCCGAGGCCGCGCCGCAGCGGCTTGCCAAGCTCGCGGCCAACTGGGTGATGGGCGACGTCGCCGCGCAGCTGAACCGCGAGGGCCTGGAGATCGACGCGTGCCCGGTGGCGCCGGCGCAGCTCGCCCTGCTGATCGCGCGGATCGCCGATGGCACCGTCTCCGGCAAGATCGCCCGCGAGGTGTTCCAGGCGATCTGGGACGAGCGGCGGACCGAGCCCGACGCGGCCGACCGCGTCATCGAGGCGAAGGGGCTGAAGCAGATCAGCGATGTCGGCGCGATCGAGAAGATCGTCGACGAGGTGCTGGCGGCGAACCCGAAGTCGGTCGAGGAGTTCCGCGCCGGCAAGGAGAAGGCGTTCAACGCGCTGGTGGGCCAGGCGATGAAGGCCACGAAGGGCAAGGCGAACCCGCAGCAGGTCAACGAGCTGCTGCGGCGCAGGCTCGCCGGCTGAAGGTCGGTGACGGGCACGCCCCCGCGATCGATCGGCGGGGTGGCGGGTCGGGCCGCGATCGGGCGCCCGGCGGCTCGTGGCGCGCTGGCCGGCTCAGCCCACGCCGTAGCGGGCGCGGTACGCGGCGATCGCGGCGCGGTGGCCGGCGTGCGGCGCGGCGCTCGCGTCGCCGGCATCGAGGAAGCCGAGCAGGTCGGCGAGCGACGCGATCGACAGCACGGGGATGCCGTAGAGCCGGGCCACCTCCTGGGTGGCCGAGGTTCCGGTCGGCGCATCGGCCGTGCCGCCGCGCTCCTGCCGGTCGAGCGCGATCAGCACCGCCGCCGGCGTCGCGCCCTGCGCGCGGATCAGCTCGACCGACTCGCGGACCGAGGTGCCGGCGGAGATCACGTCGTCGACGATGACCACGCGGCCCTTGAGCGGCGCGCCGACCAGCGTGCCGCCCTCGCCGTGGTCCTTCGCCTCCTTGCGGTTGAACGCGAAGGGCACGTTGCGGCCTTCGCGCGCGAGCGCCACCGCGGTGCTCGAGGCCAGGGTGATGCCCTTGTAGGCGGGCCCGAACAGCATGTCGAATCCGCACTCGCCGTCGCGTTCGGCGCGCAGCAGCCGCTGCGCGTAGAACGCCGCGAGCGCGCCGAGGCGCTCGCCGTCGTCGAACAGTCCCGCGTTGAAGAAATACGGGGAATCGCGCCCGGCCTTGGTCCGGAAGCTGCCGAAGCGGAGCACGCCGGCGCCCAGCGCGAAGCGGATAAACTGCTGTCGCTCGTCCATGGCCCGCGACTCTACCACCATGCTCCGCGTCGTCTCCCTGAACCTCAACGGCATCCGATCGGCCTGCCGCAAGGGCTTCCTCGACTGGATCGCGGCCCACGGGGCCGACGTCGTCTGCGTGCAGGAGGTCAAGGCGCACGCGTCCGACCTCGACGAGACGATGCGCGCGCTCGGCCCCGGCACCGGCCACTTCCACTTCGCGCAGCAGAAGGGCTACAGCGGCGTGGGCCTCTATGCGAGGAGGAAGCCCAAGGCGGTCCGTGCGGGCTTCGGCTGCGAGGAATTCGACGCCGAGGGCCGCTACGTCGAGGCCGACTTCGGGCCCTATGCGGTGATCTCGGTCTACCTGCCCTCGGGCGCGTCGTCACCCGAGCGGCAGGCCGCGAAGTTCCGCTTCATGGAGCGCTTCGAGCGCCACCTGCTCGAGCTGAAGGCAAGCGGGCGCGAGGTGATCCTGTGCGGCGACTGGAACATCGCCCACAAGGAGATCGACCTGCGCAACTGGCGTGGCAACCGGAAGAACTCGGGCTTCCTGCCCGAGGAGCGCGCGTGGCTGACGAAGGTCTTCGACGAGCACGGCTTCGTCGACGTGTTCCGCCGCATCGACCCGAATCCGGAGCGCTACACCTGGTGGAGCAACCGCGGCCAGGCGTGGGCGAAGAACGTCGGCTGGCGGCTGGACTACCAGATCGCCACGCCCGGCATCGCCGCGAAGGCGAAGCATGCGGAGATCTACACCGCGCAGCGGTTCTCCGATCATGCGCCGCTGACCATCGACTATTCGGTCCGCGCATGACGCAGGCCGTGCGGGAGCCGGGCGTACCCCGTAGGAGCCCTGCGATGCGATCGATCCGGATCGGGCTGTCGCTGTGCCTCGCCCTCGGCGTCGCCGCCCTGGGCGCCTGTGCCGGGGCGCCGTCGGAGGCCGCCGCACCGGCCGCGGTCGCGCCGCGGACCGTCGTGCTGAACGAGGGCCTGTCGGCGCCTTGGGGGCTCGCCTTCCTGCCCGACGGCCGCATGCTGGTCACCGAGCGGGGCGGCCGCCTGGCGCTGCTGCCGGCCGGCGGCCGCGGCGCGCCCCTGCCGGTCGCGGGCGTGCCGGCGGTCGCGCAGGTGGGGCAGGGCGGCCTGCTCGACGTCGCGATCGACCCCGACTTCGCACGCGCACCCTGGATCTACCTCGCCTACGCCGAGGCCGGCGCGGGCGACACCGCGGGCACCGTCGTGATCCGTGCGCGACTCGACGGCACGACGCTGCGCGACGTCGCGGTGCTCTACCGGCAGACGCCGAAGGTCGCCGGCCCGATCCACTTCGGCGCGCGCTTCGCGTTCGCGCCCGACCGCACGCTGTTCGTCACGCTCGGCGAGCGCGGCCAGGGACGTCCCGCGCAGGATCCGGCCACCTCGCTCGGCAAGGTCGTGCGGATCGGCCGGGACGGCTCGATCCCCGCCGACAACCCGGTCTTCGCCGGCGGCCTGCCCGGCCTCTGGAGCATCGGCCACCGCAATCCGCAGGGGGCGGCGATCCGGCCGGGCACCGGCGAGCTCTGGGTCACCGAGCACGGCCCGCAGGGCGGCGACGAATTGAACCGCGTCCGGCCCGGCGCCAACTACGGCTGGCCGAACGTCAGCTACGGCTGCAACTACGGCAGCCCGGTCGGCGACGGCTGCGCGCTCGGTGGCGGCACGCACGCGCCCGCGTTCGTCGAGCCGGTGTCCGTCTGGAAGCCGGTCTCGGTCGCGCCCTCGGGGCTGGTCTTCTACACCGGCGACGTCTTCCCGCAGTGGAAGGGCGACGCGTTCTTCGGCGCGCTGGCCGGTACCGCGGTGTGGCGCGTCTCGCTGTCGGCCGACGGCGCCGAGACCGGACGCGAGCGGCTGTTCGGCGCGCTCGGCGAGCGGGTACGCGTCGTGGTCCAGGGGCCCGAGGGCTACCTGTACCTGCTGACCGACGCCGGTCGGCTGATCCAGGTCCGAGACTGAGCCGGCGCCGGACCGTGCCCGCGGGTCAGCGGACCGGATCGCCCCAGTTCGACGCGTAGGGCTCGAGTTCGCTCGGCGACAGGCCCTTCGTCCGAGCGTAGAGCGGCAGCACCTTCGGCAGTGCCGCTCGGATCGTCTCGATGCGCGTGCCGTGCGCCGGGTGCGTCGACAGGAACTGCGGCGGCTGGCCCTTGCCGTTCGAGAGCGCGGCCATCTTCTGCCAGAGCTTGACCGCGGCCCGCGGGTCGAAGCCCGCGCGCGCGGCGATGTCCATGCCGACCAGGTCGGCCTCGGCCTCGTCGCCGCGCGAGAACGTCAGCAGCGTCAGCTGCGACGCGCCCGAGGCCAGCTGCCCGCCCAGGTCGCCGTAGCCCAGGATCTGCGAGAACACCGACGCGCCGACCGTGGCGATCTGCGCGAGCCGCGCCTGGCCCTCGCGCTCGCGGCCGTGCTCGAGCAGCGCGTGCGCCATCTCGTGGCCCATCACCATCGCGATCTCGTCGTCGGTGAGCTTCAGCCGGTCGATGATCCCGGTGAAGAACGCGATCTTCCCGCCCGGCATCACGAAGGCGTTGACCTGCTTGGACCCGAGCAGGTTGATCTCCCAGCGCCACTCGTCGACGCGCTCGCTGAAGCGATGGGTGTAGGGAATCAGGCGCCGCGCGATCCGCTCGAGCCGCTGCCGCGGCGGATGGTCGGGCGGTGCGAGCGCGCCCTGCGCCGAGGCCTGCTTCAGCAGCTGGCCGTACTGCGCGACGGCCTGCGCCTCCATCTGCTTCGCGTTCGCGAGCGATGCGACCCGGCTGCGCTTGGGCACCGCGATGCCCTCGTCCTGCGACAGTGCGTCGCGCTGGCGCTGCTCCGACTGGCCGTCGGGCATCGTGGCGGACGGCTGCGCCCAGAGCGGCTGCGGCACGACCGCCAGCGCGCCCGCGCCCGCGAGCGCGACGGCGGCGGCGGTGTGCCGGAGGGCGGCGAGTCGACGGAGCGGGCCGGTCATGGCCGCAGCGTAGCAACGGGCGCTCCCGGCGTGCAACGACGGCGCCCGCCGAGCGGCCGGCGCCGCGGGCGTGGCCGAAGCCCCGGGTCGCGGGCGGGCCGCGCCGACCGCGGCCGGACCCGCTGCTACACTGGGCCGACCGCCATGTCCGCCGCGCGCGCCTCCTTCGCTCCGCTCGCCCAGGTCTTCGCCTCCCGGCGGATCGCGGCGATGCTCGGCCTCGGCTTCGCGAGCGGGCTGCCGCTGGCATTGTCCTCCGGCACGCTGCAGGCCTGGCTGACGGTCGAGGGCATCGACATCAAGACCATCGGCGTGTTCGCGCTCGCCGGCCTGCCCTACACCTTCAAGTTCGTCTGGGCGCCGCTGCTCGACCGATTCGAGCCGCCGTTCCTCGGCCGCCGCCGCGCGTGGCTGCTGGTGACCCAGCTGCTGCTCGCGCTCGCGTGCGTCGCGATGGCGAGCTTCGACCCGCGCGGCTCGATCGGCATGCTCGGCGTGCTCGCGGTCGCGATCGCGTTCCTGTCGGCCTCGCAGGACGTGGTCTTCGACGCCTACCGCGCCGACCTGCTCGAGCCCGCCGAGCGCGGCGCGGGCGCTGCGGTGTCGGTGCTCGGCTACCGGCTGGCGATGCTGGTGTCGGGCGGCCTCGCGCTGATCGTGGCCGACCAGTGGCTCGGCTGGCCGAACACCTGGCGGCTGATGGGCGTGCTCTTCGTCGTGATGGCCGGCATCACGCTGCTCGCGCCACGCACGCCCGTCGACGACGCGCGGATCCGCAGCGACGCAGCCCGCGAATGGCGCGGCTTCGTCGCGATGCTGGCCGCGGGCGGCCTCGCCTGGTGGGCGCTCGACGCGGGCCTCGCGCGCCTGCTGCCCGAGAAGCCGGACCGGTTCGCGAAGCTCGCGACCGACACGGTCGCGCTCATGGGCGCGTTCGGGGCCGCGCTGTGGGCCGCGCGGCGCGCGGGCTTCCCGTCCTTCGTCGAGCCCTGGGACGCATTCTTCGTTCGTCGCCGCGCGGTCGCGCTGCTCGGGCTCATCGTGCTCTACAAGCTCGGCGACGCATTCGCCGGCAGCCTGTCGACCGCGTTCCTGATCCGCGGCGCGGGCTTCACCGCGACCGAGGTCGGCGCGGTCAACAAGGTGCTCGGGCTGATCGCGACCATCGTCGGTGCGCTCGCCGGCGGCGCGCTGCTCGCGAAGCTGAGCCTGTGGCGCGCGCTGCTGTGGTTCGGCGTGCTGCAGGCGGTGTCGAACTTCGGCTACTGGCTGCTCGCGGTCTCGCCGAAGAGCTATCCGCTGATGGCCGCGGCGATCGGCGTCGAGAACCTGTGCGGCGGGCTGGGCACGGCGGCCTTCGTCGCGTTCCTGATGGCGCTGACCGACCGGCGCTTCACCGCCGCGCAGTACGCGCTGCTGTCGGCGCTCGCGGCCGTGGGCCGCGTCTACGTCGGGCCGGCCTCGGGCGTGATGGTCGAGGCCTTCGGCTGGCCGACCTTCTTCCTGGTGACCGTCGTGGCCGCGCTGCCGGGGCTGGTGCTGCTCGCCTGGCTGCGGCGCGACGTCGACGCGCTGGACGCGCCGCGGCCGGGCGAGGCGCCTGTCGACGACTAGGAGTCTGGGCGGCAGATGCCGCCGCCCGGACTGAGTTGCTGCCTGATGGGCAACGATCGAAGCGTAGGAATCTCGCGGGGTTGGAGTCGGCAGGCTGCGGCGGCGCGGGCTGGGCCG
>JBJOKE010000086.1:0-3463 GCA_046046245.1 Pseudomonadota bacterium
GCCGCCGCCGGCCGGGCCGAGCCCGGGCACCCGGCCGAGCGCACGTTCGAACTCCTCGATGTCGCTCGCCTGCAGCTCGGTGCCGGACAGCACCCGCCGCTCGGCCATCTTGTTCATCACGACGATCGAGATCCGCCGGTTGCCCGGCGCGGCCGGATCGGCAGCGTCGAACGGCAGCACCGCCGCCAGCCCGACCACCCGCAGCACCTTGCGCTCGTCCATGCCCGCGGCGAGCAGCTCGCGACGCGACGCGTTGGCACGGTCGGCCGACAGCTCCCAGTTCGAGTAGCCGCGCTCGCCGCCCGTGAAGGGCGCGCTGTCGGTGTGGCCGGTCAGCGTCACCTTCGCGTCGACCTCGTTCAGGGCGCGGGCGATCTCGCGCAGCAGTTCGCGCATGTAGGGCTTCACCACCGCGGAGCCGGAGTCGAACATCGGCCGGTTCTGGTCGTCGACGATCTGGATCCGCAGCCCGTCCGGCGTCACGTCCATCTTCACCTGGTTGCGCAGCTCGCGCAGCCGCGGGTTGCGCTCGATCGCCTCCTCGACGAGCGCGCGGACCTTCCTGGCCTGCGCCTCGTTCATCTTCTGCAGCTCCTCGGGAAGCGCCTGCAGGTTCACCTTCGCGCGCGGCTGGTCGACCTCGCCGCGCTTGACCTGCCCCACCGTCCGCGTCAGGTCCTCGCCGCCGCCGCGGATCACGCTCGAGCTGTCGCCCGAGCCCGAGCCGCCGAACATCGCGACCTGCAGCGGCGTGCTGAAGTGGTCGGCGATGCCCTTGAGGTCGCCCTTGGTCGTCGAGCCGAGGAGCCACATCAGCAGGAAGAACGCCATCATCGCGGTCACGAAGTCCGCGTACGCGATCTTCCAGGCGCCCCCGTGGTGTCCGTGGCCGCCCTTCTTGATCTTCTTGATGACGATAGGCTGGATCTTCTTGTCGGCGCCCGCCATCGCTCAGGCCTTCTTCTGCTTCACGTGGGCCTCGAGCTCCTGGAAGGTGGGGCGCTCGGTCGAGAACAGGACCTTTCGGCCGAACTCGACCGCGATCGCCGGGGCATAGCCCTGCAGGGAGGCGAGCAGCGTGATCTTCACGCACTGAAGCTCCTTGTGGCCCTCCTCGCTCTTGGCCTCGAGCAGCTTCGCGAGCGGGCTCACGAAGCCGTAGGCCAGCAGGATGCCGAGGAAGGTCCCGACCAGCGCGCCGGCGATCATCTGCCCCAGCACCGCCGGCGGCTGGCCGACCGAGGCCATCGTCTTCACCACGCCCAGCACCGCGGCCACGATGCCGAAGGCCGGCAGCCCGTCGCCCACCGCCTGGATCGCCGCCATCGGCTTGTGCGCCTCCTGATGGTGGGTCTCGATCTCGCTGTCCATCAGGTTCTCGATCTCGTGCGCGTTCATGTTCCCCGACACCATCATCCGCAGGTAGTCGGTGATGAACTCGACGAGGTGGTGATCGCCCGCGATGTTCGGGAACTTCTTGAACAGCGCCGATTCGTGCGGATTCTCGACGTCGCTCTCGATCGACATCAGGCCCTCCTTGCGGGCCTTGGCGAGGATCTCGTAGAGCAGCGCCATCAGCTCCATGTACCGCGCCTTGGTGTACTTGGAGCCCTTGAACAGCGTGGGGACCGCGCCGAAGGTCGCCTTGATCGTCTTCATGTCGTTGCCGACGAAGAAGGCGCCCAGCGCCGCGCCGCCGATGATGAAGAGCTCGATCGGCGCGGCCTTGATGATGACCGCGAACTTGCCGCCGGCGAGCGCGTAGCCGCCGAAGACGGCCAGCAGCACGACGACGTATCCGACGATGACGAACATGGGCGCGGGGACCTGGGTCGGGACGCGCCGGGCCGGCGCGCACGGTGACTTTTTCGGCCCTGCCCCCCTCGACTTGAGGGGGCCGCTTCGCCGCGCTGCGGCGTCTCGGCCGCCGGTCGGCCGGATCCGGCCGTCCCCGGCGGCGGCGCGGAACTGGCGGGACGCAGCCCCTCAGTTCCGCGGATCGGCGACGATCAGTGGATCGTGCCGGTGCGCTGTGCCTTGCCCGCGCGGGCAGGCGGCTCGCACAGGCCGCAGACGAAACTGCGGTCGATCTCGTAGGTGTGGTTGACGAACTGGCCCTTGCAGCGACCGCAGCGCGTCAGGCAGAGCATGCCCGAATCCACGAAGCGGACCAGACGCCACGCGCGGGTGATCGACAGCATGGGGTCGACGCCGTGGGCGCCGACCTCGTCGCGGTAGAGGCGCCAGGCCTTGGCGATCGCGTCGATCGACTCGATGTCGGTCGCCTTCTGCAGGTACTCGTAGATGTTCAGGAACAGCGACGCGTGGATGTTGGGCTGCCAGGTCATGAACCAGTCCGTCGAGAACGGCAGCTGTCCCTTCGACGGCGACCTGCCGGCCACCTCCTTGTAGAGCCGCAGCAGCCGCTCGTACGGCAGGTCGGTCTCGGACTCGAGCACCTGGAGTCGGGCGCCCAGCTGGATCAGCTCGATCGCGCGCTGGATCTGACGGTTCTCGGCGAGCAGGCTGCGGGCGGCCATGTCAGACGGTCTCCGCGAAGTTGCCGGCCATCACGATGCTGGCATGCAGGCGCGACGCGTTGCCGTCGATGCCCTGCGGGCTGCGCTTGCCGTGTTCCGACAGCAGCTGCCACACCATCTCGTCGTCGAAGCGGAAGCGGCACATCAGCATGTTGCCCGATGCGATCTTCAGCAGCTGGCCCGGGCCCAGGTCGGCGAGGATGTCGGCGACCTCCTCGGAGATGCCCAGGCAGAACATCGCATGCGTCTTGTCGGCGCGGACCATGCTCTGCGCCAGCATCAGATAAGAAAGGTTGACTTCCCGGATTTCGGGCATCCAGCGGGCGTCGACGTGTGATTCCATGTGTGTGTCCGTAGGTGGCGGCCTTGTGATGTGACCAAGTCTCCGCCGGACGCCGGGACACGAATATCGGGACACTTCCGCATCGTTCGTGAGCCCCGCGCCGACAGCCTGTAAGGCTTTTCCGACCCGATGCCCCCCGGCGGTCGTTTGCGACCGTCGGGCGGTGCCGCGCCGCCCGATCTGCGGAAAACCTCAAGCGCCCCCCCCCTTTCCCGATAACTGCTCCAGCGGGACACGATCCTGCCGCCGGGCCCGGCACGTGTCGGCCAGGCAACACATCCGACACGGTGCTCGCGACCGTGGAGGGCCGGTCCCCCGGACCGGGTCTGCGCTACACCTAAGGAGCTTCGGGTCATGACTGTCATCAACACCAACCTGCTGTCGCTGAACGCGCAGAGGAACCTCTCTGCGACGCGCGGTGACCTCTCCAACTCGATCCAGCGGCTGTCGACGGGCCTGCGCGTGAACAGCGCGAAGGACGACGCCGCCGGCCTCGCGATCGCCAACCGGATGGACGCCCAGGCGCGCGGCATGAACGTCGCCATGCGCAACGCCAACGACGGCATCTCGCTCGCGCAGA
>JBJOKE010000087.1:0-5493 GCA_046046245.1 Pseudomonadota bacterium
GCCGGGGCGCACCGGCGCCGGCGCCGAGGCGTCGGTCGCCGCGCCGCGCGGGGCGACCGACGCGCCCACGCCGGCCGCGCGCAGCGCCGCCTGGAAGCTGCCCTGCGCGCTCGCACCGAGCTGCGCGCGCAACTGCGCGAGCGTGCGCGAGACCGCCAGGAAGCGGCCGTGCTCGTCGAGCACGCGGAAGTTCATGAAGAGGTGGGCGGCCAGCGTCTCGAGCCGGAAGTCGGTCGGCAGCACGCGCACCGCCGCGTGCTCGCGCAGGTCGTCGATCAGCGCGTCGAGCAGCGGCCGCGTGCCGGCGCCCTCGCCGGCGCGCTCGACGAAACCCGCGGCCCAGGCATCGAGCGGCAGCAGGTGGCGTCGGTGCTTCTGCGGCAGCGACTTCAGCAGCGCCGCGACCTTGTCGGCGAGCATGCCCGGCACCAGCCATTCGGCGCGGACCGCGTCGACCTGGTTCAGCGCGTAGAGCGGGACCTGCAGCGTCACGCCGTCGTCGTCGGCGCCCGGGTCGAAGTGGTAGGCCGCCTCGAAGCCCACGCCGCGCATCTCGATGCGCTTCGGGAAGTTCCGGTGGTCGACGCCCTCGGCGTCCTTCCTCAGCAGCTGATCGCGCGAGAGCTTCAGCAGCTCTGGGTCCGAGCGCGAGGCCGCGCGCCACCAGCGTTCGAGCTGCTGGCCGCTGCTCACGTCGGCGGGCACCTGCGCATCGAACCAGTCGAAGAGGAACTGCTCGTCGACGAGCAGATCCGGCCGGCGGATCTTGGCCTCGAGCTGCTCGACCTCGGCCACCACCTTGCGGTTGTGCCGGAAGAACGCACAGTCGCTGTCCCAGTCGCCGGCCACCAGCGCCTCGCGGATCAGCAGCTCGCGCGCGAGCTTCGGGTCGACCGACGCATAGTGGACGCGACGGCCCGCGTAGACGACCAGCCCGTAGAGCACGCCGCGCTCGAGCGCCACGACCTGCGCCGCCTTCTTCTCCCAGTGCGGCTCGCTCCACGAGCGCCTGATCAGATGGCCGGCCGCCTGCTCGATCCAGCCGGGGTCGATCCGGGCGACCGTCCGCGCGTAGAGCTTCGTGGTGTCCACCATCTCGGCCGCCATCACCCAGCGCGCGCCGGCCGAGCCCTCGGCCTTCGCACCGGCCTTCGCCGCGTCGGCCGCCTGCTGCTGGCGCGC
Organism: Pseudomonadota bacterium; assembly: GCA_046046245.1. Taxonomy (GTDB): domain Bacteria; phylum Pseudomonadota; class Gammaproteobacteria; order Burkholderiales; family Burkholderiaceae_E; genus UBA4615. The sequence goes on from JBJOKE010000087.1 coordinate 1,183, forward strand.
CGAGCTGCGCTTCGACAGCCCCGAGGCCGGGTGCAGCCAGAACTTCGTCGCGTGGGTGCCGAGGTAGTACGGCTCCTCCGGCGCGCGGCATCCGAGGTTGCCGAGCAGGCCGGCGAGCAGCGCGCGGTGAAGCGGCTCGTAGGGCGCGGGCTCGCCGTTCGGCGCCCAGTGCAGCTCGGCCACGGCCTCGGACAGCTGCGCGTGAACGTCGGCCCATTCGCGCAGCTTGCGCACCGACAGGAACTCGCGCTCGAGCCGCGACGCGTACGCGCGGTTCGACTCGTTCGCGCCCTTGCCCGCCTGCCAGGCATCCCAGAGCTTCACCAGGGAGACGAAGTCCGAGCGCGGGTCGACGAAGCGCGCATGGGCCTGGTCGGCGGCCTGCTGCCTCTCCGGCGGCCGCTCGCGCGGATCCTGCACAGACAGCGCCGACGCCACCACCAGCGCCTCGCGCAGGCAGCCGCGCTCGCGCGCGGCAAGCAGCATCCGGCCGATCCGCGGGTCGACCGGCAGCCGCGCGAGCTGCTGGCCGACCTTCGTCAGCCGGCCCTCGGGGTCGATCGCGTCGAGCTCGGCGAGCAGGTCGTAGCCGTCGGTGATCGCGCGACGCGGCGGCGGATCGAGGAAGGGGAAGGCCTCGATGTCGGCGAGGTGCAGCGCCTTCATGCGCAGGATCACCGACGCGAGCGACGAGCGCAGCACCTCGGGGTCGGTGAACGCGGGCCGCTTCGCGAAGTCGGCCTCGTCGTAGAGCCGGATGCAGATGCCGTCGGCGACCCGGCCGCAGCGACCGGCGCGCTGGTTGGCCGCGGCCCGCGACACCGGCTCGATCTGCAGCTGCTCGACCTTGCCGCGGTAGCGGTAGCGCTTGACGCGCGCCAGCCCGGTGTCGACCACGTAGCGGATGCCGGGCACGGTGAGCGAGGTCTCGGCCACGTTGGTGGCGAGCACCACGCGCGGCACGCCCGAGGGCGCGAAGACCCTCTGCTGGTCGGCCGCCGACAGACGCGAGAACAGCGGCAGGATCTCGGCCGAGGCGACGAGGCCCGCGCGCTGGCCTCGCCGCGCCCAGGCGCGCCGCAGGTGCTCGGCGGCCTCGCGGATCTCGCGTTCGCCCGGCAGGAAGACCAGGATGTCGCCCGGGCCCTCGGCCCAGAGCTCGTCGATCGCGTCCTCGATCGCGCCGGGCAGGTCGGTCTCGTCGTCGTCGTCGCGGCGCTCGGTGCGGCCGCCGCGCGGGCCGCGACCGGCCGGCTGCTGCGCATCCGGCCGGCCCGCGTCCGGTGCCCCGGGTCCCGGACGCTCCGGCTCGCCGCGGCTCGCGTCGCCGCGGCTCGCCGCCCCGGTCGCCGCCCCGGTCGCCGCCCCGGTCGCCGGCTCGCTCGGCGGCCGCCAGCGGATCGCCACCGGATAGGTACGCCCGGACACCTCGATCACCGGCGCCGGTCCCTTCGGCCCCGCGAAGTGCTTCGCGAAACGCTCGGCATCGATCGTGGCCGAGGTGATCACGAGCTTCAGGTCGTCGCGCCGCGGCCCTTCGACCAGCTGCTTCAGGTAGCCGAGCAGGAAGTCGATGTTGAGACTGCGCTCGTGCGCCTCGTCGATGACGATCGTGTCGTACTGCCTGAGGAGCGGGTCGCCCTGCGTCTCGGCGAGCAGGATCCCGTCGGTCATCAGCTTGATCCGCGCGGTCCTGGAGACCTTCTCGTTGAAGCGGATCTTGTAGCCGACGTCGGTGCCGAGCGGCGTGCCCACCTCCTCGGCGATGCGGCGCGCCACGCTGGTGGCGGCGAGCCGACGCGGCTGGGTGTGGCCGATCAGCCCGCGCTCGCCCCGGCCGGCGAGCAGGCAGATCTTCGGGAGCTGGGTGGTCTTGCCGGAACCGGTCTCGCCGCCGACGATGACCACGGGAGACGCGGCGATCGCAGCGGCGATCTCGTCCCGCCGGCCCGAGACCGGCAATGCTTCGGGGAACTGTAGCCGCACCCGCAAATTATAATGGCCGGATGCCCTACCACTCCGAGCCGCAGCAGTTCGTCGCGTGGCTGCGCGCCGTCGCGCCCTACATCCATGCCTTCCGCGGGAGCACGATCGTCGTCGGCTTCGCCGGCGAGCTGGTCACCCGAGGCCGCCTGAACGCGCTGGTCCAGGACCTGAGCCTGCTGCACGCGATGGGCATGAAGCTGGTCCTCGTCTACGGCTCGCGGCCGCAGATCGACGAGCAGATGTCGCTGCGCGGGGCGACCAGCCGCTACCACGAGGGCCTTCGCATCACGGACCCCGTCGCGCTCGAGTGCGCGAAGGAGGCCGCCGGGGAGACCCGTCTCGACATCGAGGCCGCCTTCTCGCAGGGCCTGCCGAACACGCCGATGGCGCATGCGGCGGTTCGCGTGGTCTCGGGCAACTTCGTCACCGCGCGACCCGTGGGCATCGTCGACGGGATCGACTACGAGCACACCGGCGTCGTGCGCAAGGTCGACGTGCGCGCGATCCGGATGGCGCTCGACAGCGGCGCGCTGGTGCTGCTGCCGCCGCTCGGCTTCTCGCCCACCGGCGAGGCCTTCAACCTCGGCATGGAGGACCTCGCCTGCGCGACCGCGGTCGCGCTCGACGCGGACAAGCTGATCTTCGTCACCGAGACCGGCGCGATCGTCGACCGCGACGGCGAGAAGCTCACCGAGATCACCGAAGGACGCGCGCGCGAGATCCTCGCCGCCGGCTACCTCGACCCCGCCCCGCAGGACTACCTGCGCTACGCGCTGAAGGCCTGCGACGGCGGCGTGGCCCGCGCGCACGTCGTGCCGGTCGACATGGACGGCTCGGTGCTGCTCGAGCTGTTCCTGCACGACGGCGTGGGCTCGATGGTGGTCGAGGAGACGCTCGAGGCGCTGCGCGAGGCCACGCTCGACGACGTCGGCGGCATCCTGTCGATCATCCGTCCGCTCGAGGACGACGGCACCCTCGTGAAGCGCGACCGCGGCCTGATCGAGCGCGAGGTGCAGAACTTCACCGTGATCGAGCACGACGGCGTCATCTTCGGCTGCGCGGCGCTCTACACCTTCGAGGACGACGACATGGGCGAGCTCGCCTGCCTCGCCGTGAACCCGCAGGTGCAGGGCGCGGGCGACGGCGAACGGCTGCTCACGCGGATCGAGCAGCGGGCGCGCGCCGCCGGCCTGAAGAAGCTGTTCGTGCTGACCACGCGCACGGCCCACTGGTTCCAGAAGCGCGGCTTCGTCGTCGGCAGCGTCGACGACCTGCCGCGGGCCCGCAAGAACCTCTACAACTGGCAGCGGAAATCGCAGGTGCTGACCAAGGCCCTGTGACCGCGGCATCCGGCCGCCTCGCCACCGACCTTCCCGATCCCGCCGCGGCCCCGGCCGCGCACCGACCCCACAGGAGTTGCCATGCCCCGCACCGTCCACTGCGTGAAGCTTCAGAAGGAGGCCGAAGGCCTCGATTTTCCGCCCTATCCGGGCGAGCTCGGCAAGCGCATCTGGGAGAGCGTCTCGAAGGAGGCCTGGCAGGCCTGGCTCAAGCACCAGACCATGCTGGTCAACGAGAACCGGCTGAATCTCGCCGATGCACGCGCCCGGAAGTACCTCGCGCAGCAGATGGAGTCCTGGTTCTTCGGCGGCGGCCAGGTCGACCAGGCCGCCGGCTACGTGCCGCCGTCGAACTGACGGCCCGGACCCCCGCTCCTCGCGTGCCGGACGGCCCCCGCGGCCGTCCCGGCGCGCCGCCGCCGGGACCCGCCTCGCCGGGTCTGCGGATCAGCGCCGGAACCGTCCTGCTCATCCGGCGTTCGAAATCCTCATGCGGTTCTCACGGCCAACCCTGCGGCGACCGACGGTCGTCCGGCACCGACGGACGGACTGCGGAATCGCGTCGCGGCCGTGCGGGGCGTCGCGACGGCAGGGCGGGCGGACCGCTCGTCCCCCGCTGCGCGCCGTCCGTCGCCACCCCTTCGAACTGCGGACATCCGCCCCCTCGTGTTTTTCCGAGGCCCTCCCGATAACCCCAGCACAGGCACCACGACGCGTGCCCAACCGCAGCAACGGACCCTGGAACGGAAGGCCTAGAACATGACCGTCATCAACAGCAACCTGATGTCGCTGAACGCACAGCGGAACCTGTCGGCGTCCCGCGGCGATCTCACCACCTCGATCCAGCGGCTGTCGACGGGCCTTCGCGTGAACAGCGCGAAGGACGACGCCGCCGGCCTCGCGATCGCCAACCGGATGGACGCCCAGGCGCGCGGCATGAACGTCGCCATGCGCAACGCCAACGACGGCATCTCGCTCGCGCAGA